>JAZUPB010000022.1:0-81076 GCA_045604965.1 Acutalibacteraceae bacterium | reverse complement strand
ATTTGCAACGGAGCCATGCTTTACAAAGTTAAGTACTTCACACTTTGCCGCCTTTGCAAAGTCTTCCTGAGTGAAATCTCTTCCCAGTGCTATCTGCACCTTGAAAAGGGATGTTTTAAGCTTCTGAACGTCCGATTCAAGCACAAGACCGCCTTCATGGAGCAATGCCAGCTGGTCGCAGGTATCTTCAAGCTCTCTGAGAGAATGAGAGGTTATGATTACTGTTGCCTTGCGCTCAAGAACATCATCGACAATTATGCGCTTGACTGTATTTCTCATAACGGGATCAAGTCCGTCGAAGGTTTCGTCAAAAAGAATAATTTTAGGTTCACATGCAAGTGCCAGAATTGTTGCAGCCTGACGCTTCATTCCCTTGGAAAACTGGGATATTGGTCGGCTCATGTCAAGTCCGATAAGGCCTGCAAGCTGCTTCAGCCTTTCTTCGTTGATATATCCCCTGGTGTTTTTATAAAATATCGCCATGCGCTTTATATTTGCGCCTGAAAGGAAGTAAAGCTCATCAGGCACGTACATAATCTGCGACAGCACCTCTGTATTTCCGAACACATCTTCGCCATTTACGGTTATTGAACCGCCGTCAGGCTTGTAAACACCCGACAGCAGTCGTAGAAAGGTGGATTTTCCTGCTCCGTTTGAGCCCACCAGACCGTAAATACACGAATCGGGTATTGTGCATGAAAAATCCGCAAGTGCTTCCGTTTTGTCAAAGCGTTTTATAAGTTTTTCGGCTTTTATCATTTTTTATTTCCCTCCGCTTCTGCTGTAGCCCTTGTCTACAGCTTCGTACAATATACTCTTTTCAAAGCCCGCAAGTGAACATTCAGCACTGAGCTTCTCTATCTCACTGATAAGTGCTGTCCTCTGCTGCGCAAGCTTCTCCTTTGCTTCTCCGGAAATAAAACTGCCCTTTCCCGGAACAATATAAATAACTCCCCTGCGCTCAAGCTCGGCATATGCCTTCTGTATGGTATTGGGATTAACGGACAGCTCTATGGACAATGAACGTACAGACTGCATGGGCTCATCTGCTTTCAGAATATCCATCATAACAAACCTTTCCGTCTGAGCAACAATTTGCTCGTAAACAGGTACTTGTGACTGATTATCTATTGCGTACATTGGCGCCCTCCTTTCTCTCTAACTGTACTATATGTGTTAGTACAGTTAGAGTTTAGCACAGCAAATCTTATTTGTCAACACAAAAAAGACGAAGCCTCAGCTTCGTCAGAAAAAAAAAGAAAACCCCGAAAGCAATTGCATTCGGGGTCGTGGCTGCGGAACTAGGATTTGAACCCAGACAAACAGAGTCAGAGTCTGCCGTGCTACCATTACACAATTCCGCAACGAACAAGACTTATTATATACATATTTTCTCATTTGTCAAGGGTTATTTCAAAAATTTTTAAAGTAAATTTTTTCTGAGCTCTTCAGCGCTTTTTGAGGATAGATATGCGGGCGGAATATCGAACACTGTCATGCATCCGCTCTTGCCTTCCTGGCTCATTCTGTATATAGCACGTGCATATGCTGCCAGAGCGCAGGCTGTAAATTCAGGATTGGAATCAAGTTTGAGGCTATACTCAATAACAGCGTTGTTTTCGTTATTCCATCCGGTCTTTCCGCTTCTGATAACCATTCCGCCGTGAGGAATTCCGCTGTGATTTGCCTTGAGTTCATCCATACTTATAAAATTCACCGTTGTATCATAGTCTGCAAAGTAGTTCGGCATAGACTTGATCTCGTTTTCTATTCTTTCAAGATCAGCGCCCTCTTCTGCAACTACAAAACATTCTCTTGTATGCTTTTGACGGGTGGTAAGCTGAGGCTGAGTTCCTTTTCTTACTTCTTCTACTGCTTCAGGGACAGGAATTGTATACTGTCTTGCATCAAGGACACCCTCTACCCTTCTTATTGCGTCAGAATGTCCCTGGCTTACTCCCTTGCCCCAGAAAGTATAGTCACTGCCGTCTGCAAGAATAGCGCCTGCATAAAGGCGATTAAGGGAAAAGAGACCCGGATCCCAACCTACCGAAATAATCGCTGCATTTCCGCCTTTCTTAGCACCTTCATCTACATTTGCAAAATGTTCAGGAATTCTTGCGTGAGTATCAAAGCTGTCAACAACATTAAATATCTCAGCCATCTTCGGAGTCTGCTCGGGAAGATCTGTAGCACTTCCTCCGCACATTATCATAACATCGATCTCATCCTTCATAGATGCGGCGTCAGATGCTCTGCACACCTTTGCTCCCGGAGTCAGTATACTGAGGCTCTGGGGATCACGTCTTGTGAAAACAGCGGCAACTTCCATATCGGGATTCTGCTTTACTGCACATTCAATTGCTCGTCCGATATTTCCGTAACCATATATACCTATTCTGATACTCATTGTTCATACCTCCAATGTATGGTAACTTTCGTCAATGATTATACTTCTCATTTATACCCATTGTCTATGCATTTTTTTGAAAAAAACTGATTTAATTTCTCGCCCTATTCAGTATAATCTGCTTTATTTTACCAATGATCAAATATATATTTTGTTGAGGTGAAAGGTTATGTATTGTCCCATAGAGCATCGCTGTTCCAAACGATTACTGACCTTATGGCGTATCTATGCTTCTTTTATACTTTTAGCTGTCACTGCATCAGGTTTATCTGCTGCTCTGCTTACCGATATTGCAATCCTTATCCCTCTCTCCATATCCGTTTCGTCAATTTTTATTTATCTACTTGTTTACCTTCCCGTTCTGTGGAACAGCAGAACATACACGAGAAACCGAGGTATACTTCGTATAGAAAAAGGTGTTATTTATAAAAGAACTACTGTTGTTCCCCGTTCTCAGCTGCAGTTCATATCTGTAAGAAGACTCCCTCTTGAACGAATGCTCGGACTTTCAACTCTTGTTTTTCACACCACCGGAGGAAATGTTTATCTCCCCGGTCTTGAAAATGAAGACGCTGCAGCATTAAGAGAAAATTTCAGCCGGGGGTTTCAGGAATGACAGAAATATTCAGCAATACTGTTTGTGTAGGAGATAAAACAAATGAAAAACAATCAGGCAGCAAAATGCACTTTGTATATTTACTTTTGAAAATCAAAAAGAAACTCTTTCTTTTTTTGCTTGCACTTCTTCCTTTGTTTGTAGAAAGCAGTAAAATCACAGCGCCTGTGCTTACAACAATACTCTTTCAACTTATTGCAACGGCTGCTGTTCTAATACCTGCTGCTATCAATTACAATTGCTTGCGTTGGTATAAAAATAAAGATTTCATATGTTGTTCCTCAGGATTCTTTTCGCGTTCTGAAAAACATATGCCAATCAATAAAATAAAGTCAATATCTGTAATAAAGACACCTTTTTTATCCTTGTTTCGTTCTGTTCGCGTTGAGCTTCGTTCATCAGAAGGAAGAAAAAAGCCTGAGATAATTCTTTATCTTTCCCCCAAACAGGCAGAGTCGCTTTTCACGGGTCCTCTGCGCCCCTCCCGTACACTAAGCACTCTTATTCCGCGCATTGCCCCTTTTCTCCTTATGTCCGCATCACGAGCAAATTTTGCTGTCGGTTTTTCAACGACGGCTTTGTTTATCCTGTCACTCGGCGGAAATATAAAATTAAAAATTCCTGAAATTGCTTATGGTAAATTGTCTCAGACCGCCGCATATATATTGCCGTATCTGCCTCCGTTTATTTCCGTTGCGGCAGCCTGCTTTGTGCTGGGATGGACTGTTCATTTTCTGAAAATATGTTTCTCAGATGCACGTCAGGTAACTACAGTGTCAAAAGACTCCATAATTACCGTTCACGGTCTCATATCCTCACGACTTTTGTATATAAAAAAGAGCAGTATATCCTCATGCGTACGCAAGCACACTATCCTATCCTCTTTCTTTAAGCAAAGCGGTATTGATTTGTCATATATAGGACAAGGCATAAATGAAAATATACACTCTTTATCCGCCTGGCATATATCCGACTATAACAGCGCCTGCCACGACCTTATCGACGCAGAAAAAGCCACCGATACTACCGTTCATATTTCAGCAAACGCTCATCTGATATGGTGGATGCCCTACGCCTTAACTGCGGCATTTACAGCACTTGTGTGGATAAGATTATTTATTCTTTCTCCTTACTGGTTTCCGATTTTCTCATATATCTCTATTATTTTATTTGTCGTGCTTGCCTGGAAATGTATTGTTGGCTTTATAGGTGCCTCTGAGGCAAAAATTGAATTTTCAGGGCAGTATATTTCAATTTCTTCTGTTCGTGGGCTGTCATTTTATAGTCAGAAAATATTTCTCGGTAAAATTTCCCGATTTTCTGTTACAAGAACTGTGTTTCAGAAGTACAGAAATCTTTGTTCTGTCAGTATACGTGCCGCTGGCACAAGATTTACACTGCGATGCAGAAACCTTCCATATGATATAATTTCTGTAGTATCTGAAAGAATTAAGTAGATTTTCAAAATCAATTGACACAATAAGCGCATTTATATTATAATTCTAAAGTATTTTTAAATAAAAAGGATTGTAAATATGCGCTTAGAAAACATAAACAAAACTCTTTCGTTCAGAGTAATTACTCTGTTTCTTATATTTATTCTCACTGCAGCCGTTTTTTCGCCCTCTGCAGGTGCGATCTCCGACCCTGATCACGCCGCTATCAAAAGCGGAATTATCGTTGATATCGATTCAGGACGTGTTCTCTATGAATATAACGCAGATGCAGTTATGAACCCTGCATCAACAACAAAAGTAATGACTGCACTTCTTGTTTTCGAGGCTGTCGAACGCGGTCAGATTTCTCTCGATGACAGAGTTTCAACTACTCAGAAAATAATCGACGGCGTAATGTGGGATGCAAGTAAAATATCACCTCCCCTTGCAGATGATGAAGTTCTGACCGTTCGTGATTATCTCAGATGTGTCCTTATGGTATCGGACTGTGTCGCCTGTGATGTTCTCGCAGTTCACGTTTCAGGTTCTGTTGAAGACTTTGTAGCTCAGATGAACCAGAAAGCCGCTGAACTTTCCTGCACTGATACAAACTTTGTAAACGCCCATGGCTATCCTGCGGAAAACCATTATTCCACTGCACGTGATCTTTACAGAATAACCGCAGAAGCTATCAAATATCCTGAATTCTGCGAAATATTCGGCACAATTAAATATTCACTTGCATCCACCAATAAAAACAACGCCAGAATGCTTTACAACACCGACTGGATGCTCTGGAATCCCGAAAAGATAACCTCAATATATACAGAATACTATTATCCGTATACATTAGGCGGTAAAACAGGTACCTCAGAGGCATCGGGCAACTGTCTTACAAGCTATGCGGAAAAAGACGACATCAGACTTCTTTGCGTTGTCCTTGGCGCAGGAAACGAAAAACAAAGCGACGGTTCTTTTGATAAAATGAGTTTCAGAGTTTCAGAGCAGCTTTATAAGTGGGCTTATGACAACTGGAGCGAACAGACTATTCTCTCCTCAAGTGACATACTTGCCGTTCAGCCTATTGATAAGGGCAAATCAGATTCTGTTGAACTGTACTTAACGGAAAATGTCACCGAGCTTCTTCCAAACGGCACCACACGCGATGATGTAGTTATAGAAACTCTGCTTAACGATGAAATAATTGAAGCTCCTGTTGCCGCATATACACAGCTTGGTATTGCAAACGTTTATTTCAAAAATGAGCTTATCGCTTCTGTTCCCCTCGCCTCCCTTGAGGCTGTCGAGAAAAAGGGACTTAACGGCTTTGGCGTATTTATTCTTGTTGCAGGAATCCTGCTTATCCTCTCATCCTTCGGCTGGTTCTACTACACCAAGAAGATCGCACCTCAGAAGCAGGTCGCAGCCTACAGCGCAAAACGCAACGGAGCTGACCGTGCAGCACGCTACAACATAGGCTATTACGGAGACAATAACTCTCCCGAGGATTACACAGGCTACAGAAACAACCGCAGCTCCGAAGGCAGTTATGAACGCCGCAGATATACTGAATCCGGTACCCAAAACAGCAGATCATATTACAGCACTTACGGCGACTATGATCCTTACGGTGATGATGATGTAGAATAAAAACACAGGCAGAGCTTTTGCTCTGCTTATGTTTTTATTATGTTATTTTATCTCGCAAATACCCTTGACAACGGTATAACTATAATGTATAATCCAATCTATAATTATACATATTTATTTATAAATATACATTTTATCAGATCGGAGTTGTATCAATATGCATTCCCAGTACAAAAACAGCTTTCTTAAGCTTCTCGATTTCTCCTCAGACGAGATCAGAGCATTTCTCGATACCGCAATAAAGCTAAAAAAAGAAAAGAAAGCCGGTATTCCTCACCGTCATCTTGAGGGCAAAAATATGGTGCTGCTTTTCGAGAAGACAAGTACACGTACAAGATGCGCATTTGAGGTCGCAGGAATGGATCTCGGTATGGGCGTAACATTTCTTGATCCTGGTGCTTCTCAGATGGGCAAAAAGGAAAGTCTGGCAGATACTGCACGTGTTCTCGGCAGAATGTACGACTGCATAGAGTACAGAGGTTATGATCAGTCGATTGTCGAAGACCTTGCAAAATATTCAGGTGTTCCTGTTTTCAACGGTCTGACCGACCAGTTCCACCCGACTCAGATTCTCGCAGATCTTCTTACTATAGAAGAACATTTTGGTCATCTCAAAGGCATTAATATGACCTACTATGGAGACGCAAGATTCAATATGGGTAATTCCCTTATGATAGGCTGCGCCAAAATGGGACTTAATTTTACCGCATGTGCTCCTAAAGAACTGTTCCCTGCTCCCGAGCTTGTTGAGCAGGCTCGCGCAATTGCAGCTGAAAACAGCTGTACCATTACCCTCACTGAAGACATAGAAGCAGCAACAAAGGGCGCTGATGTTCTTTATACTGACATATGGGTATCTATGGGCGAGCCTGACAGCGTATGGGAAGAGCGCATCAAGCTCCTCACCCCCTACAGAGTTGACAGCGCTAAAATGGCAATGGCAAACGACGGGGCTGTATTTATGCACTGTCTGCCGAGCTTCCACGATCAGAATACCACTGTCGCAAGGGAAATTTACGAAAAGTACGGTATCGAAGAAATGGAAGTCACCAATAAAGTCTTTGAATCTCCCGCTTCTATTGTTTTCGATGAAGCTGAGAATCGTATGCACACCATTAAGGCAGTTATTCTTAACTGTATGCAGAAATAAGCAATTAAAAAAACAGGCCGATTTTGCATTGCAAAATATCGGCCTGTTTTTTTATAAATCATCTGCGTCCTGTTCGGGTACAGGATCGTCACCTATTGCTGTTCCTGTATAACTTCCCATAACGTCACTGTTAGCTCCGCAATATTTTTCATTTCTCAGTACAGGTATCATCTTTGAAACCGTCGAACTTTTGATCAACGGCTTTTTTCTGACTACAACCGTCACTTTCTTTTTACTATTCTCTTCCATTTTATATCACCTCAATGAAATTATTTCCAAACTCTTCGCATATATTTGCCCTGAGGTGAAAAAAATGATTGCAATGCTTGAAATTGTACCCGACAACAGAAATCCTCTTCTGAAAAAAATCAGCAGAATAACTCCGCGAAAAATCACTGCTCAGCTTATGCTTGCAGGAGAAATACAGCTTGTGAGCGTTAAACACCGTGAACATTTTCGCGGTATAAACTGGAGAGCACTTGAGGATATTACAGAAGCTGCAGACTGGCTTTTGCCCAGTGGATTATCAAAGCCCGACAAATCCTCCCTGCGTGTTTTTTCTCCTATGAAACTGCCTGCAGTTTTAATGGAAAATCTTGCCGTAAATGTGCTTTACAAAGCTGATATAAAACCATCTTCGCTGTGCATCGGCATATACCCGCAAAAAGAAAGTATGCTGACAGAACACATAATTGATCGAGCCAGAGAGGTACGTATACTCTGCACTGAATACAACGAAGAATTCGCACAGGACATTATGGAAAGATACGGAGCTGCCATCGTATGTTCTGACAGGAACGACATTTTTGAAAAATGTCAGATGGTCATTGCTCCAAATGACATAAAAGGATATGCCTCAACAAGTAAAAATGCACTGCTTTTTTCTCCGTCAGAAAACCAACATCAGGCACTGCACGTGCGAAGTACTGTTCCTCAGTCACCTGACATATACGCATATCCCACAAGACTTTTTGGTGCCCTCAGGACTCTCAGCGCTTTCTATGAGCTTGAAAACCGATCTGAACTGGGACTTATCACCCCATTGCTAGCAAATCTTGAAAACGGACTTATAACCTCCAATGAACTTTCGCGCTATCTCAAGGTACTGACAGCATAAGGAGGAGACTATGATATATTATATTGACGTTCAGCCCATTAGAAAAAAGAATCGTTCCGTACTGAAAAAAATGCGAGCCTGCATATACCCTGCCGCTTTACTTATATCATCACTTTTTATTATTCCATTTTCATTTAATTCAAAAGAACCACTTTATAACGCATCAATTTCTGCAGCAGATCTCAACGCACCAAATACATTATCATCTGCTGATATAACAGAAAAGTTATCCGTCTCCGCTTTCAAACCTTTTTCTTCCCCTCTGGACAATGCATATATCTCTTCGCGCTACGGATACCGTACAAACCCTGTCTCAGGCAAATACAAACTTCACGGAGGACTTGATCTTGCATGCAGTGAAGGTACTCCCATTTATGCCGTTATGGACGGAGAGGTTGTTGCTTCTGCATATTCTGAAAGCTACGGCAACTATATCAAAATCGATCATAAAAATGGTTATCAGACATTATATGCCCATTGTTCTAAGCTTATCAGCAGTAAAGGAAATACGGTTTGCTGCGGTGATACTATTGCATTAGTCGGAAGTACCGGCAACTCTACAGGACCTCATCTTCACATCGAGGTAAGGCATAACGGTGAGCGAATAGATCCTGAAATCTATTTTGGAGATTTCTTTCAATGAGTTTTTATATCGGCAAATGTAAAATAACATTAAGCTTTTTCTTTTTCGCTGTACTTTGCATATGTTCTCTTTCTGATAAAAACGGTATTTATCTTTCAGGTCTCCTCGCTGCCTTTATTCACGAATGTGGTCACTTGTTGTCTGCTGTTTTTCTTAAGCTTACACCTTCTGCAGTGTCTGCAACTTCAGCAGGGCTAAAAATGCATATTCCATATCTGGACGCTGACAACGGAAAACACATTATCATTGCTGTTTTCGGTGCACTTTTTAATATTATAACATTTGCTGTTACCTTTCTCTTTTGTCCGCGTTTTGCCGCCGCTAACCTTGCAATTTGCATACTGAGTCTTCTGCCTGCCGACCCTTTCGACGGAGGCAGGATAGTCCATCTTATTATTGAAAAATTCTTATCTCAGGAAAAAGCAGAACTTATAATGCTTATTCTAACCCTAATCGTGTTGATTTTTGTTGTTACTGCAGGAACATATATATTGATACGATCGCGGTATAACTTCTCTCTGCTAGTACTTTCCTTGCTCATTTTCACAACAATTTGTCAAAGAACATTGAAATGATTTTCATTTTGCGTTATCATTAGATAGATTGGAGGTAATCTGATGATTCGCAGTGATATTCAGGATTTCCTGCTGAAAGTTCAGAAGCCCGGCAGATATGTGGGCGGCGAACCCGGCAGTGTTGTTAAAAATTTAGATGACATCAATATACGATTTGCATTCTGCTTTCCCGATTCATATGAAATCGGAATGTCTCACCTTGGCATAAAGATTCTTTACGGTCTTTACAACAGCATTCCCGACGTCTGGTGCGAACGTGTTTTTGCCCCCTGGGATGATATGGAAAAGGAAATGCGCGCAAGAAATATTCCTCTTTACGGACTTGAAAGCGGAGATGCCATAAAGGATTTTGATTTTGTTGGATTTACTCTGCAGTATGAATTGAGCTATTCAAACATACTCGGAATGCTTGATCTCGCTCAAATCCCTCTTCTGGCAAAGAACAGAACAGACAATGACCCGATCGTTGTTTGCGGCGGTCCCTGTGCCTGCAACGGCGAACCTCTTGCTGACTTTGTAGACATTTTCTCTCTCGGTGATGGCGAAGAGGTTTCAATCGATATGTTTAACCTGTATAGAGAATGTAAAGAAAAAGGCCTGAGCCGCCGTCAGTTTCTTGAAATGGCAAGCAAGATCGACGGTCTGTATATTCCATCTATGTACGACGTTGAATACAATGAGGACGGCACAGTAAAAAGAGTCGTACCTCAGGGTGATGCACCAGCAACAGTAAAAAAACGTGTTGTTGCAGACCTTGATTCAATGTATTATCCCGATAATTTTGTTGTACCCTTTATCGATATCGTTCACGACCGTGCTGTGGAAGAGATTTTCAGAGGCTGTATTCGCGGCTGCAGATTCTGTCAGGCAGGTTTCCTTTACAGACCTATACGCGAAAAAAGCCCCGAAACCATTAACAAGCAGTGCCGTGACCTTTGCAAAAACACAGGCTATGATGAAATATCCCTTTCCTCTCTCAGTTCCAGCGACTACACCAAACTTCCTGAGCTTCTCGACGAGATGATCGACTGGTCTGAAAAAGACAAAGTAAGCATCTCTCTCCCTTCGCTGCGTGTTGACGGCTTCTCTGAGGAACTTACAGAAAAGCTAAAAAAGGTTCGCCGCGGCGGTCTCACCTTCGCTCCCGAAGCAGGCACCCAGAGACTGCGTGATGTTATAAATAAGAATGTCACTGAGGAAGAACTCGTAAACACCTGTCTTACTGCTTTCAACGGCGGCTGGACAAGCGTCAAGCTTTACTTTATGATCGGTCTTCCCACAGAAACCCTTGAGGATGTTGAGGGGATTGTAAAAATGTCACAGCTTGCTGTCGACACCTTCTACCGCAACCCCAACAAGCCCAAAGGCAAGGGTGTACAGGTCACATCCAGTGCTTCTACTTTTGTTCCAAAGCCTTTCACTCCGTTCCAGTGGGAGCCTCAGGATACAATCGACGTTATACACGAAAAGCAGAAGCATCTGCTCAACTGCATAACTTCCAAGAAGATCACCCTTAATTATCACGATGCAGATACCAGCTTCCTCGAAGCTGTTTTTGCACGTGGCGACAGAAGACTGGGAAGAGTACTTCTGAGAGCTCATGAGCTCGGCTGTAAATTTGACGGCTGGACAGATTTCTTTGATATCAAAAAGTGGCTGCAGGCATTTGACGACTGCGGAATTGATCCTGCATTCTATGCAAACCGCAGACGTTCCTATGATGAAGTGCTTCCCTGGGATCATATCGATTTCGGAATCAGCAAGGCGTTCCTTATAAGAGAACACGAAAAATCTCTGCGCGCCGAAACCACTCCCCATTGCCGTCAGCAGTGTGCAGGCTGCGGTGCAAACAAGCTGAACGGAGGTAAATGTGATGCTCTTACCCGTTAGAATGTTTTTTCGCAAAGACGGTCCGTCAAGGTATATGTCACATCTTGATCTTACAAGATGTATGACCCGATGCATCAGACGCGCCGGTCTGCCCATATGGTACACTGAAGGCTTTAATCCTCACGCCTATATGACATTTGCCTTACCGCTGTCTCTTGGTGCCGCAGGATATTACGAGATTATGGATATCCGTTTTGTTGAGGATATGCCGCTGTCTGATGCCGTCGAACGCCTTAACAATGCACTTCCTGAAGGAATAACCGTGTGGAATGCTGCAGAACCCGTAAAAAAGCCCACTGCAATAGTTTCTGCCCGCTGGGAAATAACCCTTGAGCAAAATAATATGACTGCAACTGAGCTCGCCGCGGCTCTTAACGCATTTTTATCCAAGGATGAAATAATGGTCGAAAAGAAAACCAAGGCAAAAAAACTCACCGTGTTCGATGTAAAGCCCCAGATAATCGAATATGCTGTTTCTGCGGAAGATAAAGTTACGCTAATGCTGCTTCTCCCTGCAGGATGTATAAACAATATCAATCCCAGCTTAATTCTCAATGCCTTTGAGGCAGAGCTTTCAAGCGAACTTTCTCACGTTTATATAAAACGCACAGAAGTGCTTGATGACAACGGTCAGCTATTTATATGAGAAAAACCCGATTGCATTATGCAATCGGGTTTTCTTGCTATTTATATCTTATTAGAAATTCTCTGCCTCGTCTGCAGTAACAACAACGATGCTTGGCTCAGCATACTTGCTCTCTGCACCACCGACACCGTATACAAAGTAATCACCCTTGGCGGTCTTGTAAAGTACTTCTTCATAACCTGCGGGATCACCGAAATAGCTGACAGTGTTTCTCTTGATCTCAGTTGCAGTATCGGTATTGTAAACTTTTCTTGCGATGGTCTTCTTCATTTGATTAATCCTCCTGTTAACTTCTTTCTTTTTATGCTTTGATTATACTCATTTATTCGAATTATACAATACGTTGTGTTGATTTTCTGCTATTATGCTAATTTAATATTATCTCTACGTGATTTTTAACAACAAATTGCACACCAGTTTGTGATAATTTACAACATTTTTGGACTTGGCTTTACTTTGAGTAATATATCTATCAGAAAGCAAAACCAACAAAGCTCTGATCAATGTTCGGTATCTCATTTTAATATCAAAAAATAAAAGATAACAGAGAATTGATAATAATACAGAAACACCCACCAACTGAATGCATCTTAATATCTATTACCTGATAAACATTCTCTATTATCTCTTATCTGAGCCCTACAATGGGCGTTTCTGGCCCGCCCGAAGGGATTCGAACCCCCGATCTTCAGAATCGGAATCTGCTGCGTTATCCAGCTGCGCCACGGGCGGATTTACCTTGGTATTATATCACCATTGATTCTATATTTCAATGAATTTATTTCGACCGATACCATCAAAAAACAACGCACACAAAAATGTGTGCGTTGTTTAATCAGTTAAACATCAGTTTCTTTCTGCGTCTGTTTTTCTTAAGCCCTTTTACATATTTCAAAAGCTCATCGAAACTGCCGTTAGGATATGCGGATATGTCTGCATCGACCTTGTTTATCAGGCAGTCTGTAAGCAGGAAAACCTTCATTCCAAGCTTTTCGACTACCATATCCTCCCCTACATCATTTCCAACCATAAGACATTCTTCCGGCTCACAGCCGAGCTTTTTCATAATCTCACGGTAATATTCAAGATTCGGCTTGCAGTAACTGCTGTTTTCATAGGTTGTAAAATGCTCAAACTGAGACGGTTCCAGTCCTGCCCATTTAATACGTTTCTCTGTTGCTATTGATGGAAAAATTGGATTGGTTGCAAGTGCCATTCTAAAACCCATTTTCGAAATATCGTCTATGGTTTTCTTCGCCTTTTTATTATATCCGCAAACATCTTTGACTTTGTCAAAATCTGTCTGATAATATGTTTCAAAGCATACAATCTCGCTTTCAATATCACATCCGAACATTGCAGAAAAGGTCTTCCAGAAAACATTCTCATTAGTTTCTGCACCATCATTCTTTATCATAGCTCCGGTGCCTTTCCAGATGCCCTTTATCAATTCTTCGGGATCATATCCAAAAGGTGCCATTTTAGCTGCCAATGTTCCGAAATATGCATTTACAAATTCATCCTGATCCATCGGCAGAAGTGTTCCGTCAAGGTCAAAGAAAATCCATTTGATTGCCATTATAATATTGCTCCTTTAAGCCCTGTAAATAATGCCCATCGCATTAGGTCCTGCATTTATTGCGATAATACATCCAATATCATATTTAAAAGATGATACATCGGTGATTTTTTCATCCACTGCATTAACAAACACTTCGTTTGCACCGGTATTTTCGCCAAGCGCAAGTGCAATCGGCGTACCTGCTTTACGACGTTCCACGCAAGCTGAAACGATAGCATTTATTGCTGCGCTCTCCCCTCGCACCTTTGATTTAATCGTTGATTCTCCGTATTCGAAAGAAATAATCGGCTTCAAGCCTATTGCATCACCCAGAAATGCTGCGGCTGCAGAAACTCTTCCCGATTTTTTGACACATCTTAAATCAAGAGGTACAAACACAACTTTTACATTATCTATCCAATCTCTGAGATAGTCAATGATCTCATCCGCAGATGCACCATTCTCATTAAGCTTTGCTGCCTCAACTACTCCCAGTCCATAGCCCATACTGTAGGTGGTTGAATCGAGAATATGAATATTCATTCGTCCCTTTGCCTGAGGGATCTCCTGATAAAACATATCTCTGGCCATAAGCGCATTATTATATGTTGCAGAGCCCTTTGAATTAACGCAGGTGTGAATTATATCTGTATATCCCGCCTTCCACATCTTTTCAAAGTATTCTGTATAGTTATATACCGGAATTGCTGCAGAAGTCGGCAGTGTTGTTGATGTATTGATTATATGATACATCTCCTTCGGAGTAATGTCAACGCCGTCCTGACGTTCCACTCCGTTGATTATTACAGGCATAGGAAGAACAGTAATATCGAGCTCTTCCTGAATGTTATTTGGAATATCTGAGGTCGAATCGGTGGAAATTTTAATGATCTGTTTCATAATAATCATTTCTCCTTTGACTTTTCTTTGTGCTCAGGATATAATAGATACACAAATCTCTTTTTGAGACTATAGTATCACAAATTATAATTTTCAAATAACCACTTGTCAAGATTGAATGTTATAGTTTACAATATTGTAAGATATCTGAAAGGAGTGTGTCTCTGTGAGTCGTACGTCAAAAACAACTGAGCTGCTTAAAGAGTTCATGGCAGATGCACTGCTTGTTCTCATGCGTTCAAAACCCTTTGAAAAGATCACAGTACAGGATATTACAGATAATGCAGGAGTTGGGCGCGCAACCTGGTTTCGGCATTTTACAACCAAAAACGAAGCACTTACCTATAAACTTATGAGACTTTGGGGACGCTGGGCTACTGATCACAACTTATCTTCTATCAAACGATACAGTATTGAACACGCAGAAACATTCTTTTACTTCTGCTACGATATACGGGATACTATGCGTCTTATTTTTTCTGCACAGCTGCAGTCTGTAATTTATGAAGCTTTTTATAATATTATGAAACGTCAGTACGACGGAACTCCGTCAGAATCATATAAAAGCAGATTTTATTCCTACGGTCTTTTCGGTCTGCTTGATGAATGGATAAAACGTGATTATGCCGAAACTCCTGCTGAGATGACAAAAATATATATGAAAACCCTTTCCTCAACTTATCAGGAATAAATGCTTTATTTTTGCGAAACACTTCATACGAGGTGATAATATGGCAAAAAAGGGAATGAGCCGTCCTGAGATTCGTACACCCCCCAAAAATGATGTTTCCCCCGTTCCGATGATTCAGGGAAAGGCAAAAAGCGGAAAGGAAAAAGCAAAACCTATTATTGCAGGCACACATGGAGCGAATATGAAGGTATGGCACGAAAAGCCTATTCCCTCTGATATTTACCCTGAAATCGACACCGATCTTGCAAGAGACAATATCGAAAATGATATACCTTTTGCAGACAGGCAGGATCTGTAAACAAAAACTCCCGAAGCAGCAAGCTTCGGGAGTTTTTATGCTTATTTATATTTTTTCTTTACGCCGTATGTATCTGTATAATAGTCTATTCTGTCGGAGTTTGCAAAAATGGGTTCATAGATGTTTTCTTCGGGATCAATACCTGCAAGGCGACAGACCTCTGCGTGAGCTTTTTTTGCCAGTTCCTCTGTCGCAGCAACTTTGCCTAGCTCTGTGTTGGGATAGATAGGTTCGCCTATACGAAGGGTAAGAAGCGGCTTATGCCAGAAAAGCTTCTGCAAACCCTTAGGTTTTCTGTAGGAATAGGCCAACGGCAGAACAGGGACATTATTACGCACAGCAAAGGTAAATGAGCCCTTTTTAAAGGGGCGTATAGGCATATAATATTCCCACATACTACCCTCAGCAGATACGTGCACCCATTGCTTATCATCTGATAAAAGACTGTCAATTGCATGTGCAAAAGCCGCAGTACCCCTTCTGCTTTCCGTAGGAAGAGGAATTCCTCTGTTATATCTTATAAGTATTCTGTTTTCGCCGCGCATATTTTTATCCCACACAGGGATCCAGGGTCTGTACGGACGCACCGCATACATAATTCCTATAAAGTCCCATATAAACATATGGTTGACAACAGACACAATTCCGTTTTTAATTACTTCCTTATGCTTCTTGAGGTTCTCTCTTCCCTCCACCTTCAAAAGGCATCTGAGTCTCATAACAGGAAATGCCAGTGAGACACAGAGAATTCTCATCCACCATTCCTTGAATTTATAAGAGAATGACTTATCAACATAAGGATAGTTTTCGTCAAAAACAGTATCCACCTTGTGCTTTACAGGTAAATAATGCTGGTCCGTCTTTTCGGGAAACAAATACTCCGTAGGCTGCGGATCATAAGGCATAATTTATCATTCCTTTATTATTTTTAATAAATAATACCATTTATTAGAAGGAAACGCAAGTTATATTACTCTGTATACATACTGTAAAGCTCGCTGTATATACCGCCTTTTTCCATAAGCTCAGAATGTGTGCCCTGTTCCTCTATGCCGTTTTCTGTCAGAACAAGAATCTCTGTTGCGTTTCTTATAGTAGTCAATCTATGTGCAACGGTAAATGTAGTACGGCCAACAGCAAGCTCCTCAAGTGATTTTTGCACAAGCTTTTCACTTTCATTATCAAGTGCCGAGGTTGCTTCATCGAGAATAAGAACAGGAGGATCCTTAAGAAATACTCTTGCTATAGATATACGCTGCTTCTGTCCGCCTGAAAGTTTTACTCCTCTTTCGCCGACGTATGTGTCATAACCGTTGGGAAGCTTCATAATAAAATCGTGAGCACCTGCTTTTTTAGCTGCTTCTATTATCTGTTCCCTGTCCGCACCGGGTTTACCGTACTCTATGTTTTCAAGCACGCTTCCGCTGAACAGATAAACATCCTGCTGAACTACACCTATATTGTTTCGCAGAGACTCAAGTGTTACATCTTTTATATCTTTGCCGTCAATAGTGATCGATCCGCTTGTAACCTCATAAAAACGCGGAATAAGACTGCACAGTGTGGTTTTACCCCCTCCAGAAGGACCTACAAGCGCAACGTTCTCGCCTTTTGTTACCTTGAGATCGATGTGGGACAATACATAATCATTTTTATCGGAATATCTGAATTCAACATTCTTGAATTCTATCTCACCTTTTACGTCGGTAAGGTTTTCCGCATTCGGAGCATTCTGTATGGTCACAGGTGTATCGAGTATTTCCGTAAAGCGCTCTATTCCTGTAAGACCACGCTGGAACTGTTCGGTAAATTCAACTATTCTTCGAATTGAGTTAAGCAATGTTGTAACATAGAGCAGGTACATAACCAGATCAGGGGCAGTTATCTTTCCGTCCTTTACAAAAAGTGCTCCTATAACTACCACAAGTATATACATCAGTCCGTCAAAAAAACGGGTACAGGAGTGAAATCCTGCCATATAATAGTAAGCACGGCTCTTTACCTTAAGAAAAGCTTCGTTGCCTGCTCTGAATTTCTTTTCCTCGATTTCTTCATTTGCAAAAGAGCGAACCACTCTGACTCCAAGCAGACTATCCTCTACCTGCGAGTTAAGCTCACCAACCTTGACTCTTGATTCCGAAAATGCCGCACGCATTTTCTTGTTGAAGAACCTCGTTGTCACGAGAATAAGCGGTATAACAGCAAAAATAATACAGGTAAGGGGTACATTTACAAAGCAAAGAATAATAAACGCACCGATTATCTTTATACCTGCTATAAAGAATTCCTCAG
This sequence comes from Acutalibacteraceae bacterium, assembly GCA_045604965.1. Classification (GTDB taxonomy): domain Bacteria; phylum Bacillota; class Clostridia; order Oscillospirales; family Acutalibacteraceae; genus JAISGQ01. Next base: position 63,201 of record JAZUPB010000022.1, on the reverse strand, counting down.
GACAGTGGTGAGCAAATTCAGTAACATCAAAAAGGTCGTTTGTGATTCTGCTCATAAGCTGACCGATTTTTGTCTCATCGTAGTAGGAAAATGAAAGCTTTTGAAGATGCTCGAAAAGATCTCTTCGCATATCAGTTTCCATCTTTGTACCTGTAATATGACCTACACTTGCCATAAAGAAGTTGGCAGCTGTATCAATTATGCGCATTGCAAGGTACACTCCGCCTATAATCAGTATGGAGCGTACAGCCATTTCCTGCGGGTTTTCCATTCCCTTCTTGGTTATCTGCTGTACTATAGTCGGCAGATAAAGATCACAGCCTGTTGTCAGAAGTGCGCAGAACAGGTCAAATATCATAAGCCATAAATATGGTTTGTAGTACGGCAGAAAACGTCTTATCAGCACGCTGTTGGAGCTGTTTCGCTTGTACAGCTTATTGACATCCTTGTTTTTCATTTTATACCTTCTTACATTTTGTTTATAAATACAGTTAAAACGAAGCTGCAAATCAATGCAGCTTCGTTTTTATCATTTTTCAGGTTTTTCTCCTGTCCCGTACATCATAAATGATGTCTTTGCAGTTTTTGCATCTTTAAAGTCAGCATCAATCGCTGCCTGTCTCGAAATTGCAGGATCACTTATCTTTACATTTACCGATGCAACAGGCTCACATTCCCACAGCATTTTTTCTTCCCCTGAAATATTTACCTTTGATTTATATTCACAGGTGACATTTACACTTCCATTAGGCTCAAGGATAAGCGGAGCATCAGAGGCAGATACAGCAGCTCCCGAAGGGATAAGATCGTATCCGTCTGCTTTAACACTGATGTCAAAGCCATTGCCTGCCGGAGCAACTTTATAATAATTTTCCGATTTGTTTTCAATTACGGCTGTAACCGAAATAATTGACCCGGAAAAATACGCAGCAGAACTGGTCCGTATCTGAACGGATAAAGTATCGTAATCTACCTGTGCAGCAGCCTGATAGTCATCGCTGTAATTGAGTTTTGGCTGTTCCTCTTTCTTTTTCTTTCCACAGCCAGCAGAAAACATCAGTATCAGAACGCATATAGCCAATAGAATTGCGATCATACACCGTTTCATCGAATCACCCCGTTTGCAAAATTTATAAAGATGTAATTTCAAGAAGTATGTTCATCAGGTCACTGCCTTTTTCAATGTATACTCCTGTTTTCTTTGCTGTCTCTTCGCTTGCACAGAACTGCGAGTTGTTTTCCTTATCTGCCTTTCTGTCGTAGAGAATAAATGGAACCGGGTCCATTTCGTGTGTCATAGTTGCCAGTGGAGTGGGATGGTCGGGAAGAATAAGCAGACGGTAGTTATCGTACTTTTCAAGCTCGGAACGAAGCACCGCCAGAACTTTTTTATCAATAAGTTCGATGGATTTTATTTTATTCTCCATCTCTCCCCTGTGTCCGCATTCGTCGGGAGCCTCAAAATGCAAATATGCAAAATCAGCGCCGTTTTCAAGCTCATTCAATGCAGCGGAAACCTTTCCATCAAAGTTGGTATCAACATAACCTGTTGCTCCGTCTACTTCACATACCTTCATACCTGCGCAGATTCCGATGCCTTTTATCAAATCAACAGCAGATACTACCGCACCCTTCTTTCCGTATTTTTCCTCAAAAAGATCAAGAGACGGTGCTGTTCCCTGACCCCAGAGCCAGATGGAATTGGCCGGACGCTTTCCTTCCTTTATTCTGGCGATATTTACCGGATGATTCTTGAGTATCTCAACGCTCTTTTTCATCATCGAGAGCAGCTCAGGAACATTTTCAAAGCTCTTCAAATACTCGCCTACAACCTTGCCCGAAATGTCGTGAGGCGGTGTGAGATTGCCGATATCAGCATTTCCCTGATGCCATACAAGACAGTGTCTGTATGAAAAACCGGGATAAAAATCGTACTTCTCATTGGAAAAAGCCTCGTGGACAGCTTTTATAAGCTCTGCTGCCTCTGATGTTGAAATATCACCGGCACAGTAGTCCACCATAGTTTTTTCATCATAATTTTCCCCATCGGAAAGAGTAACCAGGTTGCACCTGAGTGCAACATCAGTCTTCTCTAGCTTTATTCCCATGCTTACTGCCTCCAGCGGTGAACGTCCGGAGTAGTACTGCTTGGGATCATAGCCCATAACAGACAGATTTGCCACGTCACTGCCCGGCTTCATCCCTTCCGGGACATTGGAAACAAGTCCGCATATACCGTTTGCGGCAAAATAGTCCATATTAGGCTTATCGGCATATTCCATAGGCGTTTTGCCGCCTAATGCATCAACAGGATAATCAGACATACCGTCACAAAGTACGACAACATATTTTGTATTGTTCATATAGGTCACAACCTTTATTGCTTAGGATATTTTTGTTGATTATAACACAATATTTATCACTTTTCCATACCCTGAGACTTTTTTATTCTTTTATTTGCCTAATTAATTTCTTTGTGATATTATACTTTTGAGGTGGAAAATTATGACAATTTACGATATTTCCCGTGAACTGCTGTCCGCTCCCCTTTTTCCCGATGACGAAGGGCCGAAGCTTGATTTACTTATGGATATGGCTGAAGGTTCTCTTTACAACCTTTCTTATTTACATATGTGTGTCCATAATGGAACTCACGTGGACGCACCGCTTCATTTTATAGAAGACGGTGAATCAATCGACAAAGTATCCCTCGACAAATGTATCGGACACTGCACCGTAATAGAATGCGATCATCCGCTAACAGGACAGGAAGCAGAGGAACTGCTTCCCCATATTCGCAAGCGTCTTCTTATCAAAGGCGATGGCGCAATTACTCCAAGTGCTGCTTTTGTACTTCGTGAAGGCGGAATCAAGCTGGTCGGAGTTGAGACTCTTTCTGTAGGAGATGTTTCTGCGCCAAGGCAAGTACATCTTGAACTTCTCGGCGGTGAGGTTGCCCTTCTTGAAAGTCTCAATCTGAGTAAAGTACCTGTCGGCGATTACTATCTTGTTGCTGCTCCTCTTAAAATTAAAGGTGCAGAGGGTGCGCCCTGCAGAGCAATACTATTAAAAGGAATTATTGCATAAATTAATATAGCAAAAAGCCTCACTCATTCTGAGCGAGGCTTTTAATTTTACATATTGCCCATAAAGAACAGCGCAAGTGAATCAGGACCCAAATGACTTCCTGTCATCGGTTCGTGACAGCGGATTATCAATTCAAGAGGCTTGGCAATTGAATTTACAAGCTCAGCAAGAACACCTGCATCTTCAGGACAGTCGCAGTGAGATATTGCAACAAGCTGCTTGCCTGCATTGACCACCTTTTCTCTGTAAATTTCTGCAAGTTCCAAGATCGAAGCTCTGCGGCCTCTTACCTTCTTATATGCCTCTATCTTGCCCTTGCAGCCGTATAAGATAGGCTTTATCTGCAGTGCTGTACCGATAAGCGCAGTTGCTCCTGATATTCTTCCGCCCTTTCTGAGCGCAGTCAGATTTCCCACTGTAAAGAACTGACAAAGATTTTTGGTTTCTCCTGTGAGTATTTCAGCAGTCTCTTCTGCAGTTTTGCCTTTCTTGCGAAGCTCTCCTGCGCGGCACACAAGAAGTCCTACACCAAAGCCTGCACCCTTTGAATCAATCACGTAAACATTGTTTTCATATTTTTCCGAAAGTGTATCCGCCGCCATAACAGCAGACTGATATGTTCCGCTGATTCCTGAAGACAGAAGAATGAAAACAACATCCTTTCCTCCTGCTACAGTCGGCTCAAACTCACGAATAAATCTGTCTGTATTAATAAGCGATGTTTTTGATTCAGCTCCGTTTCTCAGCTTGTCATAATACTTGTGACCATCAAAGTCGTCTATGCTTTCTTTCGTTGTAACTTCCTTGCCGTCAATAAGATATGTCCAGCAAAGCACACTTACATCATATTTCTCAAGATGTGATTTCGGAAGATTACAGGAAGACTCCGTAAAAATTTTAAACATCGCTTATCACTCCGATTTATTTAATATGGCATATTATACCACAAAATATTTATGCTGTAAAGCAATTAATATATCATCACTGTCTTTAAATAGTATAATGCCTATGTTATAATTATAAAAGAACGTTTTATAAAAATTTTTTAAATTTCTCCAACCAAAACTATTTCTTCTGTGTTATGTTATTGATGCCTGAATGAATAAATAATTATCTCGGGCAAAAAATACTTATAAAACAGGAGTTTAGAAAAATGAAAAAGATTTTAGCACTTATCCTTTCTATGGTTCTCGTACTTTCCTTCTCTGCCTGCGGCGCAAAGAATGACGACGCACAGAACAATGAAACTGAGAACAATTCCGCCGCAGCAAATCTTGATGAGATTTCTCTTACCGACATCGTTGCTCAGACTGCAAGCGGCTCCGATCTTGAGTTTTTCTCTTTTATGACCGAGCCTGTTGACAGCACCACCGCTGCATATCTTATCGGCACAGAGACTATCGACGCACCTTTTGCTGAGGCAATTGCCCACGTTCCTATGATGAACACTAACCCCTTCACTATGATAGTTTTCAGAGTCGCTGATGATCAGGACGCTCAGGCTCTTGCTGACGAGCTCGAGTCCAAGGCTGACCTCCGCAAGCTTATCTGTGTTGAGGCTGAAGCAGTTGATACTGTTGTAAACGGCAATACTGTTCTCTTCATTATGGGTATGCAGACTGATGTTGATGCAATCCTTACTGCATTCAACAACATCTGATTAAATATTACCGTATGGTGATATTGGGCGCACGGGATATTCTGTGCGCCTATTTCTATGCAAGGAGGTAAACGCTGTGCTTTTTTCAAGCATAACATTTCTGTACTGGTTTTTGCCCACTGTAATTCTTCTGTATTTTGCAGTGCCTTTCAAGGCAAAGAATTACATTCTTCTCGCCGCCAGTTTTCTCTTCTATTTCTGGGGTGAGCCTTCTTACTGTATTCTGATGCTTACAGCCTGTATCGTCGGATATGCCGCCGGACTGCTTATCGAAAAATTTGAAAAGCACAAAAAGCTTGTACTTATTCTGTCTGTCGGAATACTCCTCGGCTTGCTTGGCTTTTTCAAGTATGCAAATTTTGCTATTTCCACATTCACAGGACTTACAGGCATCGAATCGAAACTGCTCGATATAGTTCTCCCCATCGGCATAAGCTTCTACACTTTCCAGATTATGTCGTATATTGTGGATGTATACCGTGCAGATGTACCGGCACAGCGAAATTTCTTTTATCTTGCAACCTACATTTCACTGTTTCCTCAGCTGATAGCAGGTCCTATAGTACGTTATCAGACTGTTGCTGAGGAGCTTGAAACCAGAAAGCATTCATTTGAAATGTTTTCTGCAGGCGTTGGCAGATTCGTTCTCGGTCTTTCTAAAAAGGTGCTGATTGCAGATACTGTTGCCGCATTTGCACTTCAGTTCGGAAAAGATACCGTTCTTGCCTGCTGGCTTTCCGCGTTATGCTTTATGCTGCAGATCTATTTCGATTTTTCAGGCTACAGTGATATGGCTATCGGGCTTGGCAAAATGTTCGGATTCAACTTTATGGAAAACTTCAATTATCCGTATATTTCCCGTTCGATTTCCGAATTTTGGCGCCGCTGGCATATATCTCTCGGTTCCTGGTTCCGCGATTATGTATATATCCCTCTCGGCGGAAACCGATGCTCAAAGCTCCGCTGGTTCTTCAATATTCTTGTTGTCTGGTCTCTTACAGGCCTCTGGCACGGAGCTGCCTGGAACTTTGTGGTCTGGGGACTGTTCTTCGCCTTTTTCCTGCTTATCGAAAAGCTCTTTCTCGGAAAACTGCTCGATAAGATTCCCGGCATTTTCGGAATAATTTACGTACTCTTCTTTGTAAATATAAGCTTTGTTATTTTTAATGCCGAAAGCATTTCTGCTGCATTTTCTCAGCTCGGCGGTATGTTCGGATTTACCGGTCTTTCATTTGCCGATGCAACCGTACTCTATTATCTGAGAAGCGCTCTCGTGCTTCTTATTGCAGCATCATTCCTTGCAACTCCCTATCCTATGATGCTTGTTCGCAAGCTTTACAGCTATTCCTTTGTTCAGAAGGCATCCGTTATTATTCAGCCGCTGATAATTATTCTGCTTCTGGCTGTATGCACAGGATTCATAGTTGACGGTTCATTTTCGCCGTTCCTTTATTTCAGATTTTAAGGAGGAGATAAAATGAAATCTAAAAACATTATTATTTCAATCTCCTTTGTTTGCTGGATTATCTTTTTTGCCCTGTTCTCACTCTTTCTGAAAGACAATGATATTTCAGTTTCAGAAAGACGCCCCCTAGAACAGTTTGAGTCATATTCAGAAAAAAAGGAGTCTGCCGAAAAACGCGGCAAGAATTATTCTCTTACTACGTATTTTTCCTGGCTCGAAGATTATTTTCTCGATCAGTTCCCCGTTCGTGACGGCTTCAGAGGCGTAAGCGCCGCCGTACGTTTTTACGGTCTTAATCAGAGCGATCACAATGGCTATTACGTCGCTGACGGCTCTGCCTGCAAGCTCGATTCACAGCTCAACAAAGATGCTGTAACCGCCGCAGCATCAAGTGTAAACAACCTTTATGACACGTATTTTGCCCAAAGCGGCAGTGATGCATTTTACTGTGTCATTCCTGACAAAAACTATTTCTATGCGGAAAGCAGTGGTCGTCTGCACTACGATTATAACGAATTTCTTTCTGTATATTCTGATAATCTCAATAAGAAAATCAAATATATTGATATCTTCCCTCTTCTCAAAGGCGATGACTATTATATAACCGATCCTCATTGGGATCAGTCGAAGATTATCCCATCTGCACATCATATACTCTCTGAAATGGGATATGAGGTTTCCGAAACTGATTACGTCAAAACAACTCTTGAGAATTTCAAGGGAACCTACAGCGGACAGCTGGCACTGCCTCTTGAAAAGGAAGATATAACTCTCCTCTCAAACAAGGCAACAGAAACCGCTGTAGTCACCGATTACGAGGAAAGCAAAACCACTGTTGTATATGATCTCAATGATTTTGGCAACAGTGACCCTTATGATGTTTTCCTTGGCGGTGCAAAGGCTCTTCTTAAAATAGAGAATCCTTCTCAGCAGAACGGAAAACAGCTTGTTGTTTTCCGCGATTCCTTCGGAAGCAGTATTGTTCCTCTGCTTCTAGAGGGCTACAGCGAGGTTATAGTCGCTGACACACGATATATTGCGCCCTCATATATTAAGAATTTTGTTGACATCCGCCCCGGATGTGATGTTCTGTTTATATACAGCACTTCAGTACTCAATTCAAGAGGCGTTTTCAAGAACTAGAACAGCAAAATCCCCGAGATTAACTCTCGGGGATTTATTATTCATTCTACTGAAACAGTAACTGTTTCCTGCTCATCTGCAGGCAGTGCTTCCTGTTCCTTATTTTCTTCCTGCATGCTGTTTCCGTCTTCGTCAGGTTCGTTATCATCAGAATCATCAAAAGGTTTTTTTATTGCTCCTACATCATACAGCCTCTTGCAAATGATTATTGTTACCGGAAGTGCAAAAATTCCGATCACACCGAACAGCTTACCGCCTACATATATTGCCGCAAGTGTTATAAGGGGATGCATTCCGTATTTTGTTCCGATAATCTTAGGCTCAAGGTAATTACGGATTATTATAATAATCACATACAGTACAAGAAGCATAACGCCCAACTGCCACTCACCGATTATAAAATCAACAAGTGCCCAGGGAATAAGCACCGCACCGACACCAAGAACAGGCAGAATATCAACAAAGGCAATAAGCAGTGCAAGAAGTACAACATATTCGATCTTTATTCCGAGGTATTCTCCGATAAGATTTATTCCAGCAAAACCCAACGCAAGCTCCGCAAAGGTAAGAGTCATAAGGAGAATATAAGTCTTAAGCAGACCGAGAACGGTATCTGCCGCGTATCCCTTTACCTTTTCAACAGTAGGCCTTGCTTTTTTTGGAAATGCTCTTGTAATAAGTGAGGTCAGATTATCATAATCAACCCCTATAAAGAATGTCGCAATTACCGTAACAACTATTACAACTATAATTCCGGGGATATCAAGAATCATACTTATGATTCTGCCTATGGTGTTTGTTCCCACGTTCCAAAGGCTTGAAATCTGAATCTGATTTGTAATCATCTCAGCATATTCGGTCAGTTTACCGGGCACATCTTCGGATAGACTTACAACAAAGTCCTCAAGAGGAGTGCTCAGCCACGACGGCAACACAGAGAAGAAATCAGCAATATCCTCCTGAGAGGACGCTTCGATTATGACCGCAAGCTCATTGAGGTATGCAGGAACATCGTTTACAAATCCTACAAGCTCACTGACAAGCCATATGCATAGATAAACAATCCCGACACCTATCGTGCCGTAAAATATCAGTATAAAAAGTCCTGCACAGAGCTTTTTCGGCAGTTTTAAATGTTTATTGAAAAAGCGTGTAAACGGCTGAACAATTGCAGCTATTACAAAGGCTACCAGGAAGGGCATAAGCAGCGGAAGTATATGCTGCAATGCCAGGAAAAACAGAGTTATTATCGTTGCGTAAAACGCAAGATTAACGAGAAACTTTACTTTTGGGTTACTCAAGAATCTCATCTCCCACTTATCATTGGAATAATTATACATCTTTCTTCTTTTTAAAACAACCGAATTTTTTATTAATAATTATAACAAAGCGTTAATTTTGTATTGAAAAGTTATGTTGACTAAAAAAACTATATGTTGTATAATTGCCCTTGTAATGGAGGTAGATATATTATGAAGAACAAGGCATTGCTTATATTGGCAGCCGGACTTGGTTCCCGTTTCGGCGGAAATAAGCAGTTTGTTGAACTCGGTCCAAACGGTGAATCTCTGCTTGATTATTCCATATATGATGCTCTTGAGTGCGGATTCACCAGAATAATTATGGTTGTACGTCAAAGTATGCTTCCTTTGCTCGAAATGAGATACAGCAGACTTTTTGAAAGGCACGAAGTCATTTTCTGCTGTCAGGAATCGGACACTCTTCCTGCTTTCTTTACTCCCCCAGAGGAAAGAACAAAGCCCTATGGAACGGCACACGCTCTTATGTGCGCTTCACAGTTTATCGATTATCCCACACTTATTATCAATGCCGACGATTACTACGGCAAAGAAACATTCCGCCGTATGGCTGAATTTATGGATAATATGGAAGAATCTCAGGTTGGAATGGGATGCTTCCCTCTTGCAAATACACTTTCTACCTTTGGCACTGTTACAAGAGGCATCTGTGAAATAGGAGAAAATAACGATCTTCTTTCTGTTATTGAAACACATTCCATTGGAATAGATTCAAACGGCGTTATAAAAGATGATACAGAAAATATTCTCTCTCCTGATGCTCCTGCATCAATGAATGTTATCGCAATAACACCTTTATTCCCTACCAACGCTCAGGCTTATTACGATAAGTTTTTCAATGAACTTCCTGATAATAATTTGACCAGCGAGCTGCCGCTCCCCATTATGATCGATCAGATGGTCAAGGACGGTATAACTTCTGCTAAGGCTATAATCATCAATTCCGACTGGACAGGCGTTACCTACGCTGAAGATAAACCAATAGTAATGGAAAAGCTTGCGCAGCTTCACAGTTCCGGTCAGTATCCGTCACCGCTCCTTGATTGATTCTTCCCTATAATTTCAGGCTTTATGTTGATTAAGTTAGGTTATTTTTACAATTGCGAAAGAACCTATAAAAAGTTATAGTATTTGTAAACACTAACCAAACGGAAAGGATGTCAATATGAAGCGTATTCTTGGAATATTAAACAGATTCTTTATTGATGGTCTGTCTGGAATGGCTCTCGGTCTTTTCTGCACCCTGATTGCAGGTACCATCCTCAGTCAGATAGGAACTCTTATCGGATCAGGCACAAAGGTCGGCGCACTTGTTATCGCTGTTGCATCAGTTGCAAAGTTCATCACCGGTGCAGGAATCGGCGTTGGCGTTGCTGCAAAACTCAAAGAGTCATCTCCCCTCGTTGTTTCCGTCGCTGCAGTTTCAGGTATGCTCGGCGCTTACGCCAGCAATATACTCAACGGAACCCTTTTTGTTGACGGCGCAATGATACTCAGAGGTCCCGGAGAGCCTCTCGGTGCTTTCCTTGCTGCATATGCATCCATCGAAATAGCACATCTTGTAGCAGGCAAAACATCTCTTGATATTTTGCTCACTCCTTTTGCAGGCATTGCCTCAGGCGCTGCAGTAGGTCTTCTCCTCGGTCCGCCGATCTCCTCATTTATGACATATATCGGCAGCCTTATCAACTGGGGAACCGAACAGCAGCCTCTCCTTATGGGTATAGTAGTTTCTGTTCTTATGGGTATGGCTCTTACCCTTCCTATAAGCTCCGCTGCTATCGGTGTTTCTCTCGGACTTAACGGCATTGCAGCAGGTGCTGCTGTTGTTGGCTGCTGCGCTCAGATGGTAGGTTTCGGTGTTGCAAGCTACAGAGAAAACCGTGCCGGCGGTCTTATTGCTCAGGGTGTCGGAACTTCTATGATCCAGATCCAGAATATTATCCGTCGCCCCCTCATATGGCTACCCGCTATTCTTTCAAGCGCCATTCTCGGCCCTGTAAGCACCTGTCTCTTCAAGCTCACCTGCAACTCTACCGGCGCAGGAATGGGAACCTCCGGTCTTGTCGGACCCATAATGACTTTTGAAACAATGCTTGCAAATGGTCGCGGAACCTGGGAAACCATTGCAATAATCGCACTTCTTGAGTTTCTCCTCCCTGCCCTGCTTGCACTTGTCTTCTCCGAAGGCATGCGTAAGCTCAACCTTATAAAGAGCGGAGATATGAAGCTCGCTTCTTAATCGATATCACACCCCGACATTTTTGTCGGGGTGTTTTTCATTTCATTATTCACAATATGGAAATTATATGATATAATTAACCTATTACATACTGAATGATAAAAGGAGGGAATGTTATGATCTGTCCCAAATGCGGACGCCGCACATATAAAAACGAAGCTGTATGTCCTAAGTGCGGCGCTGATATGACTGCAAGGCATTCTCCATATATCCCCCGTGTACAGGTTAAAAAGCCGAATACACCACCTGTCGAAGAACCCCAATATACCGCTCCTGTTCCTCAGGCTGCTTATGTTACTGAAAACTTCACGCCCCCTGTTCCCGAACCTGTGAAACAGCCTGAACCTGCTTATAACCCTGCTCCCGAACCGGTTTATGAGCCCGTTATTGAGCAGCCTGCAACTCCTGCACCAAAACCTGCTGCGCAGCCCTCAAAAGCCAAGGAAGATCTTGACAGAACCCTTACTTTTGCGGCTATAAAGGAGTCCTCTGCTGTTGAGACAGCGGCTGTTCGCGAATATAATCGTATGAAAGCACAGCTTCGTGAAAGCAAGTCTTATGACGACAGCTCAAAGGTAATGCTTGAACGTCTTCCCGAAGGATATGTTTATGTAAAAATGTCCATAGACGAAGCTGACAGGATGAATAAAAGGAAAAATATTCCCAAACCTCTGCTTATAGCTGTTGCAGGTGCTGCGGTAATAATGGTTTTTCTTATTTTCCTCCTGATTTCACTTACTGGCAAAGGCTCTGCCCCACTTATCCAGGGTAAATGGCAGGGCGAAATTGAGCCTTTGCGCTTTGGCATAACAGGAATACCCTTCACAAAGGTCGACACCATATGGGAGTTTGAAAAGAACGGCAATGTGACAATAACACCGCAGGATTCACTGCTCTCCAGTTATGTTCTCAGCGGTTCCTATGAACTTTCCGAAGAAAACGGCGAAAGTATAGCAAAACTTGACCTTAACTTCCAGGGTGAATCAATCAAAGTAGATATCCTGTATTCGGTCAATAAGTCCGATAAAACCCTGACGATATCAAACCGCGCTTCCCCATCTTATAAATATACATTTGAAAAGCTTGATTAACGGAGTGATATTATGTTTTGTACAAAATGTTCCGCTGAAATACTTGACGGTGATCATTTTTGTCCCCGATGCGGTGCTCCTCAGAAAATACGAAACGGTTCCATCGATGAGGAACTGATAAAAAAGACAGCTGCTACAGTTGATGTCACCCCTGAGGACAATATCGGATATACCGGCCCTGATTATATTGGTCAGCATAACTCTTCTGATATTGAAGAGACCTACAGCGGTTATTTCGAAAGTGTGGAAAACACCAAAAGAAAGAAAGCCTCCGGATGTATCCTTAGAGTTATTCTCATATTTGTTTTTGCTCTGCTCATTATTGCAGTTCTATTCTGCGGACTTCTTCTGATAAGAGGCGAAAACCCCATCGAATATACAAAAGATCTTCTTGCTTCTGTTTTGGTTTCTGAGTCTGATATATCAGATTCAGATCTGGCATCTGACTCCGATGCAATCTCTTCCGAAGTAACCGAAACAAACACAACAACATTCACTACGACCACCACAACAACCACGACCACTACTACAACTACTATGAATATTTTCAACAAGCCCACCACAACAACCAAAAAGACTACCACCACAACAAAGCCCACTGCAAGCACCACATCTGTAGGCAATCTTGTACGTGAGACATCTGTCGGAAAGTGGACTGCCGATATATCCGCCCTTAATATCGAGGTTATCGGTTCAAAGGTCAAAACCATAAATATTACAATTGACAACAGCGGAAATGCCGATGTTAATTTCAAGCTTGGCTTTGTAACTGTAAAGACCACAGGTTCTTTCACTGTTGAAAACGACGGAAAGACCAATCTGACGATCAAGGTTCCCTATTCCAGCGAAAAGATAAAGGTTGCAGGCTATTCCAAGGTAGTCAACAAAAACCAGATCGTATTCCGCTGTTCTCAGGGCGATATCACCCTCAACAGAAAATAAATTCGGGAGGCTGATCTGATGCGCTGTGCATTATGTGGCGGAGAGATAGACAGCATATCAAAAAAATGTCTTAAATGCGGCGAATGCTGGGGCGGCGGCAACAGAGGTGTTGCCTCTGAAGCGCTGCGCGACATTCCACCCGAACAATTGCAATCTTTTGCCCCTTCATTTACTGACAAGATCAGAGACTCTGTCTGTAAGCTGTTTCGCTCATTTGATAATGTTCTTATAAGCTTTACAGAAAAGGCCGCCAATGCATTAAAAATAAAAACCACCCACAAGCAGAACCGCTCCATAGCCTATGCCCTGCTGATTTTTCTGCTGACAGCGGCACTGATTATTCCTTTTATTTTCACTTCTGCCTGTTTTGAGCCTGACATATGCGGAAAATGGATATCGGAAGACTCAAATGGCAATGTGATCATTGAATTTGAGTCTGATGGACAGATAACTATGTTTGTTGCCAGTGACGGCACGGAAAAAGCATATCGATGCGGCTCATATACACTGGACGGCAGTCTGCTGAAGATCAGTTACGATGACGGCGAAACCATAACAATGACTTTCAGCATAGAAAAAGACACTGCAGTCTTTACCCTTTTATCCAACGGTCAGTCGCAGACCTACAAAAGAAAATGAGGTCTTTATTTTGATTATAACAGACAGACTGTCTGCTGCCGATATTTCAAGCAGACTCAGTGCAAAGGCTTCCCATATTTCAATACAATGCCGTGATCAGGTTACATCAACAAATAATATCCTAAAAGATAACATATCTAACGAAACTTGCGCTCTTATCGCTCTTTCGCAAACCGCAGGAAAAGGCAGGCTGGGCAGAAGTTTTTTCTCACCTTTTGATACAGGACTGTATATGAGTCTTCGTATATGCAAAAGTTTTGAGCAAAATGAGCTTATGCTCATCACTCCTGCGGCTGCAGTCGCTGCCTGTAAGGCTCTCGAAGAAAACGGATGCAGCGAAGTACAGATAAAATGGGTAAATGACCTTATTCTGAAAGGCAGAAAAATCTGCGGAATATTGACAGAGACTGTACACTCCCCCGATTTTGGACCCTGTGTTATTGTCGGTGTCGGAATAAATATTTACCCACCTGACGAAGGCTTTCCGGATGATCTATCCTGCATTGCAGGATACGCTTTTCCAACTCGACTGGAAAATCTCCGTAATAAAATAGCCGCTTCTTTCATAAATCATTTTATGGATTTTCTGGAAGATATCACTGCTTCACGTTTCATAAATGAGTACAGAGCGCGAAGCTGTGTTATCGGAAAACGAATCAATGTTATGAATGCAGGATTCTCCCGCTCTGCCGAAGCACTTGGCATTGACGATGAATGCAGACTGCTCGTACGTTACGATGACGGTACTTGTGATGCTCTGTATTCCGGAGAAATAAGTATTCGAACTGTAAACTGAAATACAATCTGAATAAAAAAAAGGCAGAGAACGCTGAAGTTCTCTGCCTTTTTAATCTAAACTGTTCACTTACATAAGCGGCGCAAACAATCTGAACACATTCTGAATCAGGCGAATAAAGAAATTATATCTGCAGCTTTCTTTTGTTATCTCCTCGCAGACATCAAGAGTATTGAAAAACTCTTCCTTTATCTGACCTATAGCAGAACTATGACACATCCAGGCTGCACACTCAAAGTGGAGATACAGGCTTCTGAAATCCATATTGATAGTACCGACAACTGCAGTTTCGTCGTCGGAAACAAAAGTCTTTGAGTGAATAAATCCTTCCGAATACTCATACACCCTGACACCTGCATCAATGAGATCTCTGTAATAAGAACGTGTTGTCATATGCACATACCATTTATCCCATTTTCTTGGAGTGACGATTCTAACATCAACACCGCTCTTTGCAGCAAGAGAAAGTGCTTCTATCATACTGTCGTCCACAACAAGATACGGTGTACAGATATACAGGTATTTTCTTGCACTGCTTATCATCTGCATATATACCTGCTCGCCTACATTTTCATAATCCAATGGACTGTCAGCATAGGGTATTACCCACCCGTCGTCTTCCGTTTCGCACTGCTTTTCCTGCCAGGGATAGAATTTCATATAGTCTTCCGATGCATTATTTGAAAGCACCCACATACGAAGAAATGTCAATGTAAAGCTCCACGCCGCTTCACCGCGAAGGAGAAGTGCGGCGTCTTTCCAAACACCGAATTTTTCAACCGCGTTTATATATTCGTCAGCAAGATTGACTCCGCCTGTTATAGCTGTCATACCATCTATAACAGCTATTTTTCTGTGGTCTCGATTATTTTGTATCGTCGCAAGAAGAGGTCTGAAAGGATTGAATACCGTGCACTTTATTCCGTACTGAGCCATTTGCTTCGGATAATCCGCAGGAAGGCGCATAAAGCACCCCATATCGTCGTACATAAGACGAACCTCCACTCCCTGCGCTGCCTTTTCCTTCAGCACATTCAGTATGGAATTCCACATAACGCCTTCTTCTATAATGAAAAACTCCATAAAGATGTATTTCTTTGCCTTTGAAAGTTCCTCAAGCAACACTTCGAGCATTCTTTCTCCTGACGGTAGAAATTCTGTCTTTGTTTTGCGATAAACGGGATATCCAACAGTATTCTGCAGATATTCCATCTGACGGGATTGCTCCCCTATCTGCCCACCTGCTTCGCAGAGCCTGTCACAGGGTCTTACATACAGCTCTCTGCTCACGTTTTCTATCTTATCAAGCCGCTTTGTAAAACCCTTGTTGGAGCTCTGAACGTGTATCAGAAGATAAAACAGACCTCCGAAAACAGGAAAAAGTAATATCAGAAACACCCAAGTAAGCTTATACGCCTCCTTGTCCCGTCTGACAAGGATATGCAGCGAAACCGCAAGGCTTACCGCAGTAAAAAGAATTGAAAGTGCTTTTGAATATATACTTCCGCTGTACAGCAAAACCACAAAAATGCCAAGCTGCAGGAGAATCAGCAATGCAACAAACATTCTTCTCCGAAACAGCACGTGATACCATTTTCGCTTCATTTTATTCCTTTCTACATAGCAGATTTTCCGTTTCTGCTGTTTCTTATTGAGTAAGTACGGCTGTCTTCTTTTCCGTCTTCATTGACTGTAATACTTTCAAACGCGTACCAATCTCCGCTTACTCCCGTAAGCTCCACCGAATTTGAATAAGCAAATATACTTGCAATGTCGGGGCTATCGTGTTCTATTCTGTACACAACGCTCCCGCCATCCTTGGTTTCAGTTACGAAACATAACCAGATATCATTTACTGCGACAGATGATATTTCGCCTCCTGTAAGCGCAGAAATATCCCAGCGCATAAGCTCTGCTCCGCTTTCATCGTATTTTACGAGAAGATTGCTGTCTCCATCAGATACAATGGCATAAATATATCCTCCGCCGAGCTGATATTTCACAACCGAACTAACTGCAAGCTTCTGATCAGAGCCGTCTGTGTTCATCGAATAAACATTTCTTGTGATATCGGAATCAGAGGCTGTATAGTATATCCTGCCCTTCATATATCCAAAATCAGAGTAGCCGCCGCTGAGCAGCGCGCGGTCTGAGTATAATGTTGAAAGCTCGGATTCAGTATCGCTTAATGTGTAATACATCACACCATCTGCAAGGAAATATCCTAGACGGTAATTATTATCAGAGGAAAAGTCAAGAACTGTTTCTGCCATATCCGAACCAGAGACTGCAGTCTTCCCAAGCTCGATTCGTTTAACCTTATTATCTTCTCTGAGATACAGATATTTTCCGTCAGACTGCAGATCCGATGCACTGAGGCTGTCGTATATATGTCTGTAGCTTTCATCGGAATTGCGGCACATTATGCTTCCGTCCGATATGTAATAAAGCGCATCTCCTACAGCAAACTGCATAGAAGACTCAAAAGAATTTTCTCTCTTTTCGAATGTGAATTTTTCCTTGTGACCGCCTTCACAGGAGCAGCTGCAGGCACAGGAATTTGCACCGCAGGATATAAGCAGTATTGTTCCGATTATTACAAGCGGCACTGCAACAAGGAGAAGCATTATCCTGTTGTCTCTTCTTATTGCCATTTTGAGATTATATAAGCCGTCACTTATTCCGTCTGCAAATCGGTTAACCTGTACCCCTGACTGTGACGAAAGCGTAATATTACCTCGTTTTTTTCTTATAAGCGTACCGCAATTGGGACAGGATTTACGCCCCTCTGCAATTACCGCGCGGCATCTTTTGCATCTCATACACAACACCTCAAAGGTCATTTATAATAATAAATAATTATAGCATAACCAATATGTTCTATCAATGAATTATTCTTAAGAAAAGACCTATTTTTATAAAAAACTCCCTGCGCGGCTGCGCAGGGAGTTCATCATTATAACTCTGACAGAAAATCGGTTATCGCCTTATCATACTGCTCTACATTGTTTATGCGCAGATGTGAATGGCTTCCTTTTTCAAACCATACAAGTTTTTTCTTTTCTGACGTGCATTTCTCATACAGATAGTCTGCTGTTTTGGGCAGAGAAAATTTATCTTCTTTGCCGTGAAGGAAAAGGAAGGGCACCTTCATCTTTCTGATATGCCTTTTCGGACATTCCTTCCAAAGACTTACTCCGATATTTTTATTTGCCTTCATCATAATCTGCCACAGAATGGGATAAACAGGACGCTTATCGCATATCATATGCTGTTTGAATGATTCGGGGAAAGAAACATACAGTCCTTCTGTGATTATTGCCTTTACATTCTTCGAAAAATTCGGATTAGCCGCCGCCATAACGCAGGAAGCACCGCCAACGCAAACGCCATGAAGAACTATGCTCTTGTTGCCGAAGCTTTCTACAAGGTTTATCCATCTGAGCAGGTCTCCGCTCTCCTTGATGCCTGCGGTATTGTAAATTCCTTCACTGTTTCCGTGAGCGCGCTGATCCATAACAAGTATGTTGTAGCCTGCCTTCTGATAAGGCTCTGCAAAATAATAAGTATACAGCAAGGATTCACTTCTGCCGGGAATCAGGATTGCGCATCTGTCAAAGCCAAAGTCAAAATACTGACCTGCAAGAGTAAAGCTGTCTTCACTGCGTACTGCAACATCACGCATTTTGTCCTTGTTTGCTTCACCCCATTTTATTCCTTCTTCGAACATTTTGGAATGTTCTTCGTGCCAGGGTGCGCTGTTGTGTCTTCCCCACTTCTCGTAATCAGTTCTTACAAGAATGTCCTTATATACCTTTTCAGCTATCTTATTGGTTATCGAGCACATTACAACAACCGATATAATTAAAAACAGTATGATTCCCATTATAAGCCATACAAACCAGGGCATATATATCCTCCAGACGTTTTATTTTTATATATAATACAATATATCGATTAAATTGTAAACTACTCGGCACAATATTCTCATATGTTATTGCAATAAAAAGAAAAATGGTTTATTATTAATACAGCATTTGAAAGGAGTTGCAGTGAATATGTCAGATTTTGTTATTATTTCCGATTCTGCCTGTGACCTTGGCTCTGAGCTTCGTAAGAAATATAGCATAGACGATGTAATTTTTGGATATATCGTTTATCCTGACGGCACACAGAAGCATACCGATATGGACTGGGAGGAAATAACACCTGAACAGTATTATAAGATGATCAGCAACAAAAATATTTTCATCAAAACCGCACAGCCCTCTCCCGGTGAGATCGCCGAGGTCTTTGAGCGTCATCTTTCAAAAGGCAAGGATGTCCTTGCTATATTCATTTCCACCGGTATCAGCGGAATCTACGGCAGCGCCTGTGCTGTAGCAGAGGATCTTCGCGAAAAATATCCCGACAGAAAGATCGTATGTGTCGATTCTCTCCGTTATTCAACCTGTCTTTCTCTTCTCTGTATATATGCCGCAATGATGAGAAATGCAGGTCGCACTATCGAGGAAACAGCAGCCTGGCTGGAAGAAAACAAGTACTGTATCCATCAGATGGGTACAATCGAGGATCTCTTCTTCTGCAAGAGAATGGGTCGTGTTTCTAACACCGCAGCTATTATGGGCACTCTCGTCGGAATCAAGCCTCTGGCTGATTTCAATAACAAGGGTATCAGCCACGTTATAGGCAAAACAAGAGGCTATACAAACCTGTATAATTCTATTATCGGTTATATGAAGAAGACTATTGTTGATCCTGAAAAGCAGATAATCTTTGTCGCTCATTCCGACAGACTTGCCGAGTGTCAAAAGCTCAAGGCTATGATTGAGAAAGAATTTAAGCCAAAGGAGTGTATTATCACTACTGTCGGCCAGAACTGCGGTTCCAGCATAGGCCCCGGTCTTATTGCTGCTTTCTACTACGGAACAAAGATTTCCGAAGATATGGAAGCAGAAAAGAAGATCCTTGCTGAGCTTGCATAATGCATAAGGAAACGCCCCGGAATTATCCGGGGCGTATTTTTTATTTTATTCTCGATGCAATTTCAAGCAGCGCATCTTCTGCCTGAGGGATAAATCCAAGCTTATCCAAAAATGCGTGATGAACTCCGCGATAGCGTATTACTTCGCTTCTTACACCTGCCTCACTGAGCATTTTTGAAAAAAATTCGCCCTGAGGACGCAGTCCGTCATATTCAGCAGTGATAATCAGAGTTTCGCACATTCCCTTAAGCTCGCCGTGCATTGGGCTGATTTCAGGATCGTTTCTCTGTTCTCCATGCTGAAGATACATAGCACCGATCTGCATCATAAATTCAATGCTGCCCTGACCGTCGCTTCTTCCAAGATTCAAACGCGGCATAATAAGCTGTGCCTGAGCTTCATTAACCTCAAAATCAGAAAGCTTCCACTCAAATGGCATCGCCTCAATATTAAGAGATAAGAGCGGATAAAGCAAAAATTCGCCCTTTATATCATTTCTCTTCTGAGCAATTGCTGCAGCAAAACAAGCAGCACAGCTCTCCGCTGCAAGATATATCTTTTCAGGATCAACGTTGTATTTTCCTGCGTTTTCGACAATATAATCGACTGTCTTGGCACATTGATTCAATGCAGCAGGATAAGGAGCTTCGGGTGCTAGAGAATAATCAACATTTAAAACCACGCAGTTTGCTTTTTCTGCCAGAAAACGGCAGGCGTTTTCGCACATAAATGCAGCTCCTGCAAAGAAGCTGCCCGAATGCATATACACAAGCACAGGTCTCGGTTCGGCATCAAAGGGCCGGCGCGGATAATGCACCCATACTTTGAAATCATATCCGCCTTCGGAAAGAGCTACGCAGTCAGTCACTATTTCAGCAGTGTTCAGATTTCTGTTCGGAAAACCTGTGGTTCTGCGTATATCCTCTATGCCTGCTGCAGGTTTATAATTTCTGGCAGCCTCAAGAGCTATTGCAAGCTCGTGTTCATCAAGACATCCCGAAATCATACCCGGCAGTGTCTTTACAGTTATTTCATATCCGAGGCTTTCATTTATCGCCTTGGTGCTGAGTATACTGCCGATAACAGACTCTGCATATTCTCTCATTGATATCACCTTATTTTTCATTAGTCCGCTTAACCGAACTGTACAGGTTAAGCTTCTTTCTTATAAAGTATTCTATAGGCAGTGAAACGACTGCCGCAATAACATATGCAAGAAACATCCAGGGCATTGTGCATATCTGCATCAGAACCATAAGATCAAGATACACTGCCATGCGGATCGCTGCAGATATCATCGTTCTCCAAAGGCATCTCTGGCGGATTCCCTTATAGCAGAAAAGCTTATTGAGCAGCAGGCTTGTACCTGCGGAAAAAACCTGTATAAAGGAAATGGCCAGTGGCCAGAATGACCAGTTTCTGAAAATGCCGTATATAAACGCAAGCACAAAAGATAAAACTACAGATGCAAGCGTTGCCCATGCCGTTCTGAACATTCTTTTGTATATTCTGAGCGTATCAAGCGCAGGATTAAAATGCGAGCTGCTATTGTCATCAATGTAAATGGTCTCTGCTGTTACCTCAGTTATTGGAATATTCTGTCTTGCCGCATACAGAAGCACATTCATTTCATAGTCGTACCGCGAACCGGTGGGCAAAGACAGCCAATCCGTATGCTCTGCCTTAAATCCGCGAAGTCCCATCTGATTATCTCTCAGATAACATCCTGTGACTATGGTGAACATAAACCGCGACATATTATTGCCTATCCTTGATCGAAGAGGTATATCTCCCGAAAACTCACGTGAGCCTACCACAAATTCCGCCCCTCGTTTAAGCTCGTCGCGCACAGCACAGATATCCTTTATTGCGTGCTGACCGTCTGCATCTGCGGTAATAATAAACCTGCAGTCGGGGAACAACTCTTTAATTTTTGAAAAGCCGAATTTCAGCGCAGCTCCCTTACCCTTGTTTTTCTTGTGAGCTATCACAACGGCATTTTCTGCCGCCTTCTCAAACACGGAAGCATACTCATCTCCGCTGCCGTCATCCACACAGAGAATCCCGAAATTTTCACTTCGTATCTCATCAATGGTTTTAAGCAGCAATTCATTCGGTTTATATGCAGGAATAAGTACTACAGTTTCCAAAAAATCACTCACAGACCTTATCAAATGACACACAAACACTCGTTTTTGTATTATAACATACTTTTCATTGAATGTCACGTTTTTGTTAACATTTCTCTAATAATTTTATCAAATAAAAGCTTCATTGACGAAAAACAATATTAAGAGTATAATTACGAAGTTAATTACTTATGTGAGGTGTCCATATGGAATTCAAAGATTATTTTCTCGTAGGTGTATGTGTGGCCGCTGCTCTTCTTCTGTTCATAAGAATGAGCAAGGAAAACAAGGTATTTATCGGCGCAGGCATACTTTGCCTTTGCTACGGCGGTTACCACGTTGCTCAGGCATATCTCAATGACGGTATTGTAGACATTCTCGGCTGGGTTCTCAGAGGCGTTGCTGTTCTGATGCTTATATGGATGTTTACCGTTCTTTCGGGTGAACGCGCCAAAACCAAAGCCGCTCAGGCAGAAAGCGCAGTTTCAGACGAATCATCAGATACTGCCGAAGAAAAAGAAGACGAAGTTTCCAACATAGACACAGAGGTTAACAATGCTGAGTAATATCATTACTGTAGCTTCACAGGCGCTGTCTCTGTTTTTGATGATGGCCGTGGGCTTTGTACTGTTTAAAATAAAATGGTTTACCGAAACGGGAATGCAGCAGCTTACCTCGATTTTGCTGTATGTTGTCACTCCCTGCGTTATGATATCTTCTCTCGAAAGAGAATTTGACAGTGCTCTTGCACTCCAGCTGCTTTTTATGGCCGCAGGATCTGTTATTCTTATCGGTGCCACTTACCTCTTTTCATCACTTCTTTTCAAAAAACAGCCTGATGACGACAGATGTGTTCTGCGAAATGCCCTTGCTCTCTCAAACGGCGGCTTTATGGGTATTCCCCTTGCAGGTGCAGTATGCGGTGCAGAAGGTGTTATGTTTGCATCTATTTTTGTCTGTGTCTTTACCGTTTATCAGTGGGTAGTGGGTTACACTATGATGTCAGGCAAGATAAATTTGCGCAAAGTAATTTTAAACCCCGGAACTATCGGACTTGTAATTGCCGTTCTGATTTTTGTGTTCTCGGTTCCGCTGCCTTCACCTGTAAGCAATGCTGTCGGAATGCTCGCTGATGTTAACTCCCCTCTCGCTATGGTCATTATAGGCGCTCATCTTGCAAAGGCTGATCTTATTTCTTCTCTTAAGGATGGACGGGTATATATTATCTCTCTTCTCAGGCTCGTTCTTCTCCCCCTCGCCGCTCTTCTTCTCCTTTGCTTTATCCCTGTCCCGTTTATTTTGACAGGTAAGATAACCCTTCTTATCGAATTTGCCGCTCCTACTGCCGCAACCGTATCTATGCTGGCAGGCCAGTGCAACAGAAATTCACAGCTGGCAAGCAGTCTTGTGGCTGTAACCACTGTACTTTCCATTCTTACTATGCCGATAATTATCGCGCTGGGACAGACTGTAATACAGTGACTTTATTATTATGCTTTGAATAATATGTAAGGAAGCATCCGCAGGAGCGGTGGGTGCTTTCAGTGACGCGTACGGATACGGTCGGCGCTCCGTTTTTTGCCGCATCGCGCCCGGACGCTTAAAATATGCCGCCGCATGCATTAAAATTTCTGCGGCGGCAGAACGATTGCCCTGTCTGCGGACAGGCTCTGAAAGGAAATACTATGACAAGAATTTATGTTATAAGACACTGCGAGGCGTCGGGAAACAAAAACCGTACCTTTCAAGGACATATTGACGGGCTGCCAAGTGAAAACGGACGCGCTCAGCTCGAAAGGCTCGCTGAAAGAATGAAGGACATACCTCTTGACGCAATATATTCAAGCACTCTGACGAGAGCCTATGAAACCGCCGAGGCTGTAAACAGGCACTTCGGATATTCTATCATAAAGCGTGAAGATCTTATGGAGATAAACGGCGGCGTGTGGGAAGGCAAGCGCTGGGCTGATTTTCCCACTATGTACCCCGAGGATTCTCACAACTGGAGTCTTGAACCCTGGAAATTCCACCCCGAAAACGGCGAAGCTATGACCGATGTATACAAGCGCATATATTCTGCTATTCTCGATATAGCATCGGAAAACCGAGGCAAAACTGTTGCTGTTGTGTCTCACGGCTGTGTTATACGAAATCTTATGTGTGCGGTCAAGGGACTTCCCATAGAATCCCTCAATGATATTGAGTGGTGTGACAATACTGCTGTTTCCATTATCGATATTGATGACGAAAACAATACGTCACTCGTTCTTGAGGGTGACTCCTCTCACCTTTCCGATGAGCTGTCCACTC
Organism: Acutalibacteraceae bacterium; assembly: GCA_045604965.1. Taxonomy (GTDB): domain Bacteria; phylum Bacillota; class Clostridia; order Oscillospirales; family Acutalibacteraceae; genus JAISGQ01. The sequence goes on along the minus strand of JAZUPB010000022.1, from coordinate 39,393 downwards.
TCAACCGCCAGTCTTGGTGGAAAAAAGAAAACCGCGACAAGCTGGTTTATGACGATTAAGGAGCTTTGCATATGATAATTATGTCCGTAGATCTCGGAAAAGCAAGAACAGGCATCGCAGTGTGCGATCCGACAATGTTTCTTGCATCTCCCGTTGATGTCATCAGCGAAAGCTACACACCAAAGCTTATCGAAAAAATTATTGAGACAGCGAAAAGGCTAAAGGCTGAACGAATAGTAGTCGGACTTCCGCTGAATATGGACGGCACTCAGGGTGACAGTGCAAAAAACGCTCTGGATATTGCTTCTCAGATACATAACCTCAGCGGTATCGAAACTGTTATGTACGACGAACGTTGTTCCACCGTCTGTGCCCACACTGCGCTCAATGCCACCGATACAAGAGGCAAAAAGAGAAAAGCTGTTGTTGACGCGGTTGCAGCCGTTGTGATCCTCCAGAATTATCTCGATTCCATCAGATAAGATATCCTGTTGTAATTTATCTGTTCTTGTGATAAAATTAGTACAAGCAATTTTTGGGAGCTGATAAAATGAAGCGATTAATTTCACTTTGTCTTACATTTGTACTTGTTCTGTCCCTTTCAGCTTGCTCCTGCGAGATTGACTGGAGCAAATTTGATCTGACGAAACCTAATTTTGGTCTTACCGAAGAAAAAACAACCTCCGATTCGGACACAACAGAGGTTGTTTCCGGAGACCCGGTAAAAAATTCCGTTTTCAGCGAAGAGACAATCAATTATGTAGTACCTGAGAACAACAGTGTCGTCTATAATACTTGGAATACAGTATCTTCGGATGAATTCAGAGATATGGCTAAAACCAAGCTTATGGAAATAGCCGATCTTGTTTCCGATCTAAGTGCTCTGAAAAATGAGCTTTCCGATTATTCCTCCGTTGAGCGTCTTGCATCTGACGAGAAGTTCTCGAAGCTCCTCAATAACATCCGCGCCTGGAGCTACGGAGCAAGAACTTACTCTTTTGACGGACTCGCAGACCAGGATGTTTCCATTCTTGAGTCATTCATTATCCTTGGCACCGATACTTCCGAGTTCGGCGCAAGATTCCCTGCACTGATCATCACTGAAGATACCAAAACTATAGGGGCTTATGAGGATCTTATAATATCAAGAATAGTTGAACTTAATGATCTTATTTCAAGTGATAAGACTGAACAGAAATAATAGATAAAACAGCTTGGGTTATCTCCAAGCTGTTTTCCTTTTATATATCAAATTTTATTGCTCCTGCAGGTCTTACCTTAAGGCTTACACAGCAATCTTTTCCGAACACCATTTCCATTCCTGCCTGAAAGGATTCATAAATATCTGCAGGAACATAAGCTTGTATGGTTCCTGCAAAACCACCTCCGTGAACTCTGTACGCTCCCATTTTGTCAAGGCATCTGCGTGCAAGTTCAAGAGCGGTTGCTACACTGCGCTCATTTGCATCTTTTGGATTTATATTCTGCAGACAGTTTTCCGAAGATCTTCCCGATTCATTGACAAGTTTTAAAAATTTATCAATATCATTGTTCCTTAATGCCTCAGCTTGATCAAGGGCACGCACTGTCTCATCGAAATAGTGTATTGCTCTGAGGACTGCTCTGCCTCCAACTGCTTTTCTAAGCACGTCTATATTCCACCAGAAATCGTCCTCATCGACCTCACTGAGTACAGTCTTTCCGAAAAACTCTGCCACTTTCTTCATATCTGCCGGAACTGATGCATAATCTTCAGATAGATCCGCGTGACTGCCTCCTGTATTGACCACACAGAGAACATAGCCCTTTTCATCAAAGTTAAATTTGATGGAATCGAGCACCGGATCGTCCAAGGAAAAATCCATAGACACAAGACCACCAAATGAAATCGCCGCCTGATCAAGCAATCCACTTGGCTTGCCCGAGAATACATTCTCCGCATATTTTCCTGCCTGCGCCATCTCAAGAGCTGAAAGTTCTCCGTCACAGCACAGGTCATTGAATATCTCAGCAATCAGCATTTCAAAACACGCTGACGACGATAAACCCGAGCCTCCGGGCACCTGCGACTCAACACAAGCTGTAAAGCCTTTTGGCTTGTATCCGTTCTTGGCTATTGCATCAGCAATTCCCATTACAATATCCGAAGGTTTTACATCTCCTGTAGGTTCAGCCTTTATTTCGGTTATGTCCACCTCAAAAGGCGGATATCCTTCCGAGTCAATTTTAACTATATTTGTGCCGTTTGGCGCAGCCACTGCTATCGCATCAAGTGTTACTGCAGCTGCGAGGACGCACCCCTTCTGATGGTCTGTGTGATTTCCACCTATTTCCGTTCTGCCCGGCGCGCTATACACTGATACCTCTTTTATCTCCGGAGCAAAATCAGCAAATTTATCAAGAAGTCTGTTGATACGCTTCTTCTGAATCTCCAGTTCATAGCTATTACAGGAATAAATATAGGAGAGCTGTTCACAACCGCTTACACTGCACAGCCAGGCGCGCACATCTTCTGTTTTTTTCATATCTGACCCTCCCTTTCCGATTTTATTTTGCTTTAGTAGGCTTTTGAGTGTATAAAAGCAATTCAAAAGTCAAAAATAAGAAAGAACCCTTTTATAATGATCCGAATATATTATTAAAAAGACCTTTACAAAAATCAAATTATGACTGAAATTATGCAGGCTGAATTCCTCCCAGCCTGCATAATTTATTATTTTTCAAATTTGCTCATATTCTCGTCGTTCTTTTTCTTTTTTTGCTGGTTGATCCACACATTCATTACAAGGCTATGCGGCAGCAGCTTTACAAGACGCACCTGATTGCGAACCTGCAGTCCGTGTACGGAATAGTCCTTCTTTCTCTTGTAAAGATCACGAAGGGCAGTTTTGACTACGTCCTTCGCTTCGTAAATCTTATTAAAATAATTGACATCACTGTCATTTGTCACTGCGGAGTGATCAAAGAACTCGGTTCTTACCCATGCAGGGTTTACTGCCATCATACGAATACCTCTCGGCTTAAGCTCACGGTTCATAGCTCTGGAATAGCTGAGAACAAAAGCCTTTGTAGCACCGTATACAGTGATATAAGGCACAGGCTGGAATGCGGAAAGGCTGTCAAGCTGAATGACTTTAGACCCCTTCTGCATATACGGCAGTGTCAGTTCAGTCATAACGACCAACGCAGTGCAGTTAAGATTTATCATATTGATGTTGTCTTCCAAGGGAATATTCTCATATCTTCCGAATTTTCCAAATCCTGCACAGTTTACAAGCAGTTCAACCTGGGGCTTATGCTCCTCGAGAAGTGCCTTGTATTCATCAAAGCTTTTGGAATCAAGTAAATCGAGAGAAATGGGACGAAGCTTGCATTTTACTTTATCGCGCAGCTCTTCCAGCTTCTCTGCCCTCCTGGCAATTACCCAAACCTCATCCACAGATATATACTTTTCAAACTGAAGCACAAATTCCTTTCCCATTCCTGAACTTGCACCTGTAATAACTGCTATTTTCATTTCTTTTTTACCTCACACTAATAGTTTTAATCATTATATATCTTCCTGCGTAAAATCGCAACAACAACTTGTTTTCCTCGCAAATTAGACAAACAAGTGTGCAATAATATGTCATTGCCGACTATTGTGTTGTTCCTTTCTGAGTGGTAAAATAACAGAAAGCATAAATTTACTGTTCAAAAGACGTTTTACAAGGAGTGTGTTTATGATGTATTATCTTGGAATTGACATCGGAGGAACCAATCTGTCAGTCGGCGTTGTTGACGAAAACTACAATGTTATAGGTCGAGGATCCAGACGTTCCCACGTTCCGCGTCCAATAGAGGAATTCTGCGATGATATCGCCGCTGCTGCTCTTGATGCTGTCAGTGATGCAGGTCTCACACTTTCTGATTTTGAAAACTGCGGAATCGGCTGTCCTGGTGTAATTAATTCTAAAACAGGAATTGTGGAATACTCCAACAACCTCCATTATTCTAACATTCCTCTGTCCAAGATGATCTCAGAAAGACTGTCAGGTCTGAAAACATACATAGACAACGATGCAAACGCTGCTGCGCTCGGTGAGGTTCTTGCAGGAGCGGCAAAAGGTGCCGAAAGCGCACTTGTAATTACTATCGGAACAGGTATTGGCGGCGGTATTATTATCGGCAACAAAATATATTCAGGATGCAACGGTGTTGCAGGCGAAATCGGACACACCCTGCTTATAAAAAACGGCATTCTTTGCACCTGCGGAAGACGAGGCTGCTTTGAGGCATACGCCTCTGCTGTTGCTCTCAAGCGTCAGACTGCTCAGGCTATGCGCGATAATCCCGATTCACTTATGTGGACTCTGGTTGATGCCCCCGAAAAAGTCAGCGGACGCACCCCATTTGAGGCAATGCGTATGGGCGATGCTGCTGCTACTGCAGTAGTAAATCAATACATAGACTATCTTGCAGACGGTATAACTGATATTATAAATATCCTCCAGCCCGAGATAGTCTGTCTCGGCGGCGGTGTCAGCAAGGAAGGTGACGGACTTCTTGCTCCTCTTGACAAGCTGATAGCTCAGCGCCGTTTCTGTCGCGGAAACGTTCGTCAGCCCAAGCTTGTATGTGCACAGCTTGCAAATGATGCGGGAATCATCGGTGCGGCACTTCTCCCGAAATCTCAGACAGACAACTGATAACAAAAACGGTGCATTAAAACTGCACCGTTTTTTCTGGCATATTAAAACTATTCTTATCCGTCTTTACGTGCGATCCTCAGCTTTATTCTGACATCGCCCCCGACGAACTGATATCTCTTATAGCTGCCGTAGATACGGGAAGTAATTCTTTCGGTGTATCTCTTTTCCATATCGTCAAACTGAAGATTGGTACTGATTATGGTAGGTCTTCCCGAACAAAGACGTGTATCGATAAGATCGTGAATGGTTGCTACGGTAAATGCTGTGGAAAATTCAACCCCGAGATCATCAAGGATAAGAAGATCACAGGATTTGCAAAGCTCAAGGGTATTGTCGTCCGACGCTGCTCTGCCAAAATGCTCTGCCTCGATCTTTGAAAGAAAGCTTTGGGCACTGCCGTATACAACACCGTAGCCTTTTTCAATCGCTGCCTTTGCTATTGAAAGTGAAAGATGTGTTTTTCCGAGTCCTACTCCGCCTTGAAAAAGCAGATTTCCGGATTTGAGAGAAAAATTATCTGCATAATCTACACATCTTCTGTATATACCTGCCATAAGCTTTCGCGGCGATATGCCGTTTGGCCCTGTTTCTTCGGGATAATGTCCTAGGTCAAAGGTATCAAAGGAACAGAGAGACAGTGGTGTTATACTGTTGAGTTTTTCATATCTGAGCTTTTTAATCAGCTCAAGCAAACAGTCGCATGGCTTTCCGTCCACATAGCCTGTATCGGAGCACACCTTACATTCGTAGTCAGGCTCCAAAGTATCAACATCATTTTCTTTGAGTATTTCCTGCATTCTCTTCTGATGATTCAGATTGCTTTCTGCAAGGCGCTGCATTGCATCCTCAATATTTACACCCTCAGAGAGAAAGCTTTTTGCTATGAGAATTGATGTTTTTGCAATTGCTTTTTCGTGGTCTGCATATTCAGGGGCGATCCTTACAAGTGCATCGCGCTTTGCCTGCGCCTTGTCTTTTGCTTCATCGCGACGCTTTGCCAGTATATTCAATGCTTCTTTATATGACGGTGCATCTATATTCATTACGATTCATTCCTTTTGCCGACAGCTCAGCTGTCTTCATCCATAACATCAAGCATTTCTTCCCACAAGATCTGATCAATCTCGCTTTTATCGTATGTCGGTTCATATCTGCCTGATGCACTTTTCTTTGTTTTGGACTGGTCGCTCTTTTTCTCCTGCTCAATAAGCTTGTCTTTAGTCGTGATTTCCTCTGTCTGCCATCGGGACAGGATGCCGTTCATATAGCTGAAGCTGAGCTTGCCTTTTTTATTGACGCATCTTTCGTAGGCTTCGTTTATAATATCAAGTGACATTCCCCACTCATCTATCCAGGCAGTGCAGTACGCTTCCTCGCTTGCAGTAGGTTTTGTTCTGTTAAGCTCAAGAAGATCTGAGACCTGCTTCCACGCCCTGCGTGACCTGGTCTTTTTGCTGACCTTCTCTTCTGCCTTCTCTATGGAATCTATGCCCTCTTCTATCCAGCCGAGGCCTGTTGTCTCTATGTAAGACGCAGAAACCGTACCCGAGAGCCTGCAATAATGCAGAAGCATGGGAACAAGCTTCGGATTAAATCCGTACCAGTGAGTAAGAGTTACATACATCGACACTTCTCTGTGGGTAAGCTGTTTTGAGAGCATTGCCTCAACAGCAAGCAGCATTTCCGATATGGAGCTGTCCTGTGCCATAATATCTGCACACTCGTCAAAATTATAGCTTATTCGTTCTTTTTTTGTCTTCTTCGGTTTTTCGATTTTTTCGGGCTTTGTCTCCGTTTCAGATACTGCAGTTACAGCAGTATCAGCTTTCACCGATTCAGCCGGCATCATTGTCTCACCTCTGCGAGACAGCACTCCGCAGGTTATCCAGTATCCAAGCGCATCTGCCACGTCCTCTTTAGAAAGAGAGAGCTTCTTCGCCATTTCTTCCTCCTCGGTCTCTGCCCCTGCATTACGCAGAATAAACAGCAGAACCTTCAGCGACGCGGCACCTGCAAGCTTTATGTGCTCATCCACAACACTGGACGGAACGGCGAACACCGAATTCCAGCATCCCAAATTCACGCAATATTTCACGGCATTTCACCCTTTCCTCTCAATTTTGCTGCGGTTTTATTAGTATATCATAAACAGATACGTTCCCACAATATTTTTTTGATTTTATGTAGAAAAAAATAGATGCATAAGTTATACTAACAATACCAACCATTTTAATGTTTGAATGGTTAATATTATTGAGGGGGTTCTTTATATGGAATCTCACGAGTTTGACATACTGATAATGAATGTTGCTCAGGGCGATTCAGACAGCCTTGAGCAGCTTTACAATGCCTGCGCAAAAGGTGTATATGCTCTGGCGTATTCTATAGTGAAAAGTCACGCTGCCGCTGAGGATATTATGCAGGATACCTTTGTGCGAGTGTGGTCCTCTGCCTCTACCTTCACATCAACAGGAAACGGAAGAGCTTGGATATACCGCATAGCGAGAAACCTGTCTCTTAATGCGGTAACACGCGGAAAAGCAGACAGCCTCGACGCTATCACAGAAGAAACGGGCGATCGGCTGGCTGCTTTGGATTCAACAGAAAACTCTGCCGTTATGGGTCATTCCATTGACAGCGCCATCTCTTCCCTTGGAGATAAGGAGCGTGAAATAATCACACTCCACTCTATGAGTGGTCTGACTCTGAACGAAATTTCCGATCTATTGGATGTTCCTCTAGGTACTATAAAATGGAGACATGCCCAGGCGTTAAAAAAGCTTCGCGCACTGCTCTCCGATATTATTTAGAAAGGAAGGTGCTGAAATATGAGTGAAAAAGATATATACGAGCTTATCGAAAAAAACTTTGACGATAAAATAAAGCTTGATTTCAATGACGTAAAAAAACGCATTGAAATGCTTGATAACAAATCTGCCGTAATTACATCCATTGCACCTTCACCTGCAAAGCGACGCAATTACTTTGGAATAATAGCCGCTGCTGCAGCCTGTTTTATGTGTATTATGGGAATATCGGTATTTTTCTCTCAGTTTTCTATGCCTAAAAGTGAAAATGCAGCTTATGAATCAGTTCAATTTGATGCTGCTGAGGAAACCTTAACTGCAGATGATTACGCCTGCTATGACTCTGAGTATGAAAACAGTTCGGTCAATTTTGGACTTACAGATGAAATCAAGGAAAGTGCACCTGAATGTAGTCTAGAAACCGAGGAAACTGTTTCCGATTCGGATATAAGTGAATCTGACCTTACCTCTGTATCAGATACGGAGTAAAAAACGCACAAACCGCGAAACACCGTGAAACAAAATGTTTTGCGGTGTTTTTTTGCGTAATTTGTTGCGTTTATTTCTCAGAAAGCATATAATATGACTATATATGCACAAAAGGAGAAATGCGAATGGGCGGCAAAGTAACGATTGAGGACATAGCGCAGATACTCGGAATTTCAAAAGCAACCGTTTCCCGTGCAATTTCAGGAAAAGGACGTGTAAGTGAGGCTACCAGAAATGAAGTTCTCCGCGTTATGGAGGAGCAGAATTATCAGCCTCTTTCTTCCCTAAAAAACAAATCTGATAACAAAAGCCGTACTATAGCCGCTGTAATGCCCTCTGATTTTGCAAACAGCAGTTCCACATTTTTCCTCGAATGTCTGTTTTCGGTTTTCAGCACGGCAAACAACGCATCATATGACGTTATAATCACAAGTGATGCATTCAACGATGCAGATTCTGTGGAACGTCTTGTAAAAAGCAATAAAATAGACGGACTTCTTTTTCTTCGTTCCAATGTACTTGACAGCTATGACGAGCTCCTAGCGGAATATGATATGCCTTTTGTTATGATAGGTGCACCGCCGAGACCCGACGTCCACCACGTTGACAATGATAATATTGCAGCCAGCCGTGAGCTCACCGAGCATCTTATAGATATGGACTGCAGACGTATTGCATTTCTTGGACCTGATATAAATTCCATTGCTTTCAATCACCGTATGAAGGGCTATATGGAAGCGCACAGAAATCGCGGTATTGATGTTGATCCTCTGCTTATACATATGAATCTGAAAAATGAACAGCTTGTTATTAACACTCTGCTCAAGCTTATGAGCACAAATCCCCCCGATGCAATTATTACCGCCGATGATACCCTCTGTTACTGGACTCTTATGAATCTTGATGTTCTGCGTTTGAATATCCCTGAGGACGTTAAAATTGCAAGCTTCAATGACAGCTCTGTACTTTCAACGCACCAACCTGCAATAACCGCTGTAAATATCAATCCTCAAATACTTGGCGATAAGGCGTGTCGGGTTCTGCTCAGACTTATCGAAGAATCTGAAGCGCCCCTTAATACTCTTGTTCCCTATGAAATTATCCTGCGCCGTTCCACTCTGTAAAGTATAAGCTTATACTTCTGTGGGACACTATCTGCGGAGGTGTTTTCAATGGTAAAAGGAAACTATGAGGATCTTCCCGTAGGATTTGGTATGGCACTTTCGCAAAATGTCTATGCGATGGAATATTTTGCGGCTCTTTCAAAGCAGAAGCAGCGTGCTATCATTGAACAGGCAAAATACGTTTCCTCTTCTTCTGAGATGCACAATTTTGTAAACAGCCTTATACAGCATTGAGTACATTCAGGGGTGACCGTTATTGGGTCACCCCTTTCCTCTTTCGAATTTTGTTGACATATGTTTTTTTATGTGATAGCATAAAAATGTTTAATGCATTACAATTGTATATTTATCAACTGATAGAGGTGCGGTGCTCACAAGTAGAGCTTTTTGACAACGCAAGGCATACGTGAAAGCTTGAACAGGTGCCACCGCCGAAGCGAAAGATCTATGCCTGTTGAGCCTTCGCTGGGACGGTGCAGCATATGTACCGTACTGTCACAGAAATGTGGAGCGCTGTCGTGTTAATTTTATGTCCGTCTTTGGTACATTCTGCGGTATTTATTGCACGAAACAGCTTTCGGTTGGTTCGTGCATTTTGTTTTGCAAAAAAATAAGGAGGTACGCAAATGGAAGAAAACAAGAATTTTGTATCTGAAGCTGAAGCTATAGATACAGAAGCTGCTGTTACAGCTGAAGAAACTCCCGCAGAAGATGCTGTTGCAGAAGATACTGTTGCAGAAGATGCTGTTGCAGAAGATGCTGTTGCGGAAGATGCTCCTGCAGAGGAAGCTCCCGTGGAAGAAGCTCCTGTGGAGGTCAAAGCCGAAGAGCCTGCTGTTGCAGAAGTCAAGGAAGAGGCTCCTGTCAAAAAACGTAAGGTCGGCAAAATAATCGGCAACACACTTATTCTCCTCGCACTTATCGGAATTTACGGCTATCTCATTTTCCAGAAGGTCACAAACCCTGATTTCACCGCAATGAACTCAATCTGGTCATTGCTTCCCCCTGTTACCGCTATCGGTCTCGCACTTCTTACAAAGGAAGTTTACAGCTCCCTGTTCCTCGGTATAGTTTCAGGTGCTCTGCTGTATACTGATTTCAATGTTGTTAAGGCAACAGAAACTGTTTTCTCTGACGGTATTATCGCAAGCATCGCAGACTCTTGGAATGCAGGCATCCTCGTATTCCTCGTAGCACTCGGCATTATCGTTGCACTGCTCAACTCCGCAGGCGGCTCTGTCGCTTACGGCAAGTGGGCATCCAAAAACATAAAGAGCCGCAAGGGTGCTCTTTTTGCAACCTTCGGTCTTGGTGTACTTATCTTTGTAGATGACTATTTCAACTGCCTCACAGTCGGCAGCGTTATGCGTCCCATTACCGACAAAAAGCAGATCTCCAGAGCAAAGCTTGCATATCTTATCGATGCAACTGCTGCTCCTGTTTGTATGATAGCTCCCATTTCCTCCTGGGCAGCCGCTGTTGCAGGCGTTGTCGAGGGTCAGGACGGTCTTTCCCTCTTTATCAGAGCTATCCCCTATAACTTCTATTCTCTGCTCACTATCTTCACAATCATCTTCATCATCTCACTTGGAATCGACTTTGGTGCAATGAAGAAGCACGAGTACAACGCAGTATACAATAATGACATTTACACCACCGATGCTCGTCCTTATGCAGATGATGATGAGACCGCCGTCAGCACTCGCGGCAGAGTAGTTGACCTTATTCTCCCCATTATCGTTCTTATCGCCTGCTGCATTATCGGTATGCTCTACACCGGCGGTATGTTCTCCGGCGAGACCTTTATCAATGCATTCGCTAACTGCGATGCTTCTCTCGGTCTTGCTATGGGCTCTGTTGTTGCTCTTCTTATCATCTTTGTTTACATTGCACTGCGCCGTCTCCTCCCCTTCCAGAAGATGATGGACTGCATCCCCCAGGGCTTCAAAACTATGGTTCCCGCTATAATGATCCTTATCTTTGCCTGGACCATCGGCGGCCTTACCAAGTCCCTTGGCGCACAGGAGTATTTCAAGGTTGTATTCGAGAACAGCTCCGATACAGTATATGCACTGCTTCCCACTCTTGTATTTGTGGTTGCTATAGTTCTTTCCTTCTCCACCGGTACATCCTGGGGTACATTTGGTATCCTTCTGCCCATAGTTGTAAGCCTCGGACTTCCCGGCGAGCTTCTCATCATCGCTATCTCCGCCTGCCTTGCAGGTGCTGTCTGCGGTGACCACTGCTCCCCCATCTCCGATACAACAATTATGTCCTCCACCGGTGCTCGCTGCGATCATCTGACTCACGTAGGAACTCAGCTTCCCTATGCACTTCTTGTAGCTGTTATTTCTGCTGCTGCATATGTTGCTGCAGGATTCATTCAGAATGCCTGGATCGCACTTCCTGTTGCTATTGTTATGATGGCAGGTGTTCTTCTTCTCATCAAGCTGTTCCAGCATCTTGGTTCAAAGAAGATCGCAAAATAATTTGCACATGATTTTATAAAAGGGCTGCCTGATGGCAGCCCTTTTGTTTTTACAGCACTATTTTATAACGTAAAAACGCACCGTACAGAAAAACACATACTCTGTACGGTGCGTTAAGATTATTCAATCAATTTTAATTACATACCGGGGTTATCAAGCTCTTTTGCATCAGACCAGCCTGCTGCACCTATTGCATCAGCAGTCTTGTTATAAAGATCATCGGAGCCTATAAGACAGAGGACCATATTGTCCTTCTCTGCGATAAGTGCATTGTTGGGGATAACGCATACCCACTTCTGCCAGTCAAGGCTGCTTTCGAAATCAGCGCGAATATCCTTAATGTTTGCCTTATCTTCTGCAGTTACAACGACCAGAGAATAAGGAGTTGTGATCATCATCGGAGCACAGATAGTACCGTTTACGATACCCTCGCTCTTGGAAAGACCTGCGGTCATTGTAAAGAACTCATCCATAGCAATGTCGCTGATAGTAAAGCCGTCAAGACCTTCGATTCCTGTCTTATTGAGAATGGTCATTATCTCTGTAAGAGCTGCTTCGTTAACTGCACCGGAAACTGCAGGCTGAGGAACATACTTGGGAAGAACATCTGCAAATTTCTTGAAAAATTCATCCATCTTGTTCCAGCCGTCTGTGAAGCTATCGGGAATTGAACCGGAAAAATCAGCTGTTATTGCAGTTCCGTCTGCATATTGTACGTAGAAAGAGCAGTATGCATCGCCATCTTCATATACGCTCTGGCCGTTAAGCTCTGCAAGACCGGATTTTTCAAATGCCGCGTTGATGGCATTCATTGCCTCGGGAACAAACTTGCCGACCTTTCTCTCTTCACCCATATAGTCGATATCACAGGTGGAGATCTCGCTGAATGTTGCGTTCATATACTTGGTTTCACCTGTTGTGTTGTTTCCCATAGAAAGCGTGAAGTATGTTGCGAGATTTTCGCAGTCAGATGCGCTGACTGCTTCAGGCAGCTCATAAACGCGGTTTGCATCATATGCAGGCTCATTGTTAGCTTCTGTTTCATTCTTCTTTCCGCAGGCAGTACACATTACAAGCATAAGCACTGCAAGAAGAATTGCAAGAATCTTCTTCATTTTATCTTCCTCATTTCTTTTTTATTTGTGTATGGATTCTATCATATATAAAAGTATATTGCAATCCCGCTGTTATATCTCAAACTGCATTCCGCAGGAAATATAGTTTATCCTTTCCGTTTTTCGGCTGAGATAGCTGAATTGCTCTGCTCCTGTGCAGTGACAGGTATAATATATCGTGTTTTTCTCAATAAGTCTTTCGGCGGCTTCATCAAGCTTTATTCTGTCTTCGCTGTTTGGATCGAGCTTCATAAAATGGAATCCTCCGATAAGAATATCGGGCTCAAACCAATTTACAATGTTAAGCACTCCTTTGTGAGAACAACCGCTTATCAGTATTCGTTTTCCGTTTTCATTCAGAAGAAGATACTGTTCGTGTCTGAAATCATCATCACTGCGAACGCCGTCAATTTCAGCAGTCAAACCGTAACATTCTGTCGGATAAAGTTCTTGACGGTCGTTGCAGGAGAACAGTTCAATGTCATTCTGAATTTTACAATAGTCCGAAACAAAGCAAAGCCTCGGGTTGTCTCTGAGCTTTTTATCGAGTCCTATATACTTTGATGAGTAATAATCGCCAAAAGCGTAACGGCTCAGATACACAGGTGCGGTATGATTTAATTCCAAAAACTTTTCAATGCCGCCTCCGTGATCATAATGTCCGTGAGACAGCACGGCAAAATCAACCTTTGAAATATCTATGCCAAGCTTCTCTGCATTTTCAGCAAACAACTCGCTCTGCCCCATATCAAAAAGAATATTCTTTCCGCAGCTCTCTATAAAAAGGCTGAGTCCGTGTTCTGCATTGAATCGGGATGAAACAGATGTATTTTCTGTCAGTACACTTACTCTCATTACTTTGCACCCTTTACAGTTTCACCGTGCCAGTCATTGATACCACCGAACTCAACGATGTTTGTGTACCCCATTCTGACAAGCTTTTCCGCTGCCTGTTTACTGCGTCTTCCGCTTCTGCAGTATACAAGTATAAGCTGTTCCTTATCGGGAAGCTCCGAAATGGCCCCTGTTCCTATCGTTTCATTTGGAACACAAACAGCGCCGGGAATATGACCGCTTTCAAATTCGTCCTGTCTGCGCACATCAAGAATAATATAATTCTCCTCAGTCTCCATCAGTTTCATTGCTTCTGCTGCATTTATCTGTTTATAGCCGTTGTCGGCTGTTGAACCGTTGCCTTCTGCTGTGCACCCTGTAATAAGACAGCCTGCAAAAAGAATCGCAAGTAATATTCTCTTCATATACTTTTTTCCTTTCATCTGTGTTGCTTAAATTCTATCACAATGCAAGAAAACAGGCAATAGTAAAGGCAGTCGGACTTTCGTCCGACTGCCGAAAGAACATAATCAGATTGCCGCTGTCTTCTGACGGCAAATCGCTTACTAATCGACCTTCTTAATCTGATTCAGCTTTGCATTGATATCAAGAACCTGTTCCTTGGTAATCTTGAAATCTGCAGCACCTGCCATACTTACAAGACGCATAACGGTAAATCCGCCCATCATCTTCATCATCGCAGAGCTCATTTTAAATCCGCTTGCCATTGCACTGCCCTTGGACATTTCCTGGAACATATTCATAAAGAGCTCCTTGCCCTCTTCGGATTTCATAATGCTTGCGATAGAGTCGTTGACAGAATAGTAGCCCTCAACCTCGGTAATATCAAACCAGTTAAGGATTGCACTCTTCTCTCTGAGGCGATACTTCTCGTTGAACTTCTTTACCTTCTTAATAATGCTCTCGTCGGTGCAGTCGCCTGCTACAGCCTTGAGCTTGGTTTTGCCCTTATTGGGAACGTCAAAGTAGAAGAAGTGCTCATCGCTCTGCTTCTTACCGATGCTCTTGCCGTTGACAAACAGCTCAACCTCGGGAAGATTTGAATATACAGTGATCTTTGTTACATCCTCTACTCGGTCAACATATCTCTTACCGCAGAGGTGTACGAAGGGTTCATCGGAAAGCCATGCTTTATAAGCATAGAAAGAATCCTTCTTGTACTTTCTGTCGAAAGTCATAAGGCCCTTGTGGTTCTGACCGTTCTCGCCGCCTTCGTTTCGTGCATCAGCACCGAAGTCGAACATATTCCAAACGTGGGTAGCCCAGATATAAGGACGGGTGAAGAGCTGCTTGATAAGCTCCTCGTGATAGTATGCCTGATATTCCTCGGTATAGTCGCCCTGCTTGGGATCGGATGTATGCCAGTTGAGAGCCTCGCAGCCATACTCACTCATACCGATAGGAATATTGGGGAATGTCTCGTGGAAGTTGTCCATCCAGGGACCGTTCATAGTTGTGTCGCCGCCGTACCATCCGAAATAGTGGTTATAGGAAACAACGTCAGGTATCTGAATATACGGATCATTTATATCGCACATTGATACAACCGCCATAGTGGTAAGACGGGTCTTATCCATCTCGTGAACAAGATCATTGAGGATCTTGTGGTTTTCAAGGAGATCATCGGTTGTACCCTGCATTGTGATCTCATTGGAAAGACCCCATACAACGATACTCGGATGGTTGTAGTTCTGAACTACAAGCTCCTTCATCTGAGAAATGGTATTCTCACGACCGGTTGGCATATGAGACGAAATATAAGGAATCTCTGCCCAGATAACAAGACCGTGCTTATCGCAGAGATCATAGAAATACTGATCGTGCTGATAGTGAGCAAGACGAATTGTGGTTGCACCAAGTTCGCAGATGTATCCGATATCCTCTTCGTGATGCTCGGGAAGCAGAGCATTACCAAGACCCCATCTATCCTGATGGCGTGATACACCGCGCAGCGGATAGGATTCTCCGTTGAGGAAGAAGCCCTTTTCAGGATCGATCTTGAATGTGCGGCAGCCGAAAGCAGTCTTGACTGCATCAACAACCTTGCCCTCAGAAAGTAGCTTAGCTTCTGCAGTGTAGAGATATGGATCCTTTCTGCCGTTCCAGAGGTGTACCTTCTCGATATCGAGAGTAACCTTAGAGTCTGCGCTTGTGGTTTCTGCAACGACCTTGCCCTCTGCATCAAACAGAGTATATGCGACAGTGTGATTTTCTGCATTGGTGAGATACACCTCTACCTCAACCTTTGCGTTCTCGCCGTTGATTTCGGGAGTAACCTTTATGCCGGGACCTCCGAAATAGTCAAGATCAAAGTGTGCATTGGGAACAGCGATGATGTTGACATCACGGTACATACCGCCGTAGAAAGTAAAGTCAGCAACCTGAGGATATACTGTCTCATTCTTGCTGTTGTCGACTGCAACAACAAGAAGATTCTTCTTTTCAAGGGAGTCTGTCAGGTTTACTCTCCAGGTGGAGTAACCGCCGTCGTGATGAGCAAGTGCCTTGCCGTTGAGATAAACGTCAGCAGAAGAGTTTGTACCTCTCAGCTCAAGATAGATCTGCTCGCCTGCAGGGAGCTCCTTCTTTGTAAAGGATTTTGCATAATAGCAGGTACCGCGATGATAATCTCCGCCGCCGTCCTGTCCGTCAACTGCATTCCAACAATGAGGAACATTTACTTTTTCCCATTTTTTCGGCAGTTCAGCAGGAACTTCCGCTGCTGTCTTTGAGAACAGCCAGCCGCTATTGAAATTGAGTATGTTTCGCATTTTAAATTCCTCCTAAGTTTAGAATTTCACAATTTAATTATAATATATCTTTTAAATTTGTGCAATTACCCAAAAACGCACGATGTGTGACAGTTGTGTCACGCCTCGTATTGATTCGCATCAGGATTGATAAGAGGCTTTGTCAGAAGTTCATATGTCATATCTGCAAGATTTTCGCAGGGTGTTTCATAGTCCGAGTGATGCCATGACATTATAATAGCGAATATCACCGAAGTCACCATTGCTATCTTCATACGATCTTCCATAGAAACCATTATTCCAAAATTGCTTATCTGTGACACCACAGTTTCACAGACACGCTGTATCGTAGGAATACTCATCCGGTTATTCGCAATCGCTCCTATCAGATTTTTGTGCTCCTTGAAATATCTGAATCTCTGCGTAAGCAGCTCCTTATCCACAGCAAGATCCATTGTTTTTCCTCGATCGAGCAGGGTGTCACATTCGATCAGCATCTTGTCCACAAGAAAATTGAATGCATCGTCCTTTGTGTCAAAATATCTGTAGAAGCTTTTTCTCGGAATATCTGCCTTTTTGCACAATTCGCTGACGCTTATCTCTTCATAAGGTTTTGTCAGCATCATTTCGCTTAATATATGTGCAATCCCGATCTGCCTGTTTGCCGATTGAGTAGTTTTACATTCTTTATACATTATACTTACTCACCTTAATATATTATTGTTTATTTATATATTATATATAATACGGCAATATGCCAATTTTTTCAAATGTTTTCTATATAAGCACTATAATTTGTGCATTTTAAACAATGATTTTCTTAATTTTTTTAAATCAATATGTCACACTTATGACATATTTGTCTCTTTTGTATTAAAAACAAATCAAGTATAATAAAACTACGAGGTCGTCAATAACAAATTTTGTTAAGACACCACAAACGAAAGGAGAACTAGTAATGGCAAAGAAAGTCAAAACCCCGAAGCTCGATGCCAACGGTTACCGCAAGTTTGGTATGCGCGATAAACTCGCATACGCTGCCGGTGACTTCGGTTGTAATATGAGCTTTGCTCTCAAGGGCACAATCAACACCTTCTGGCTCGTGTATATGCATATGAACAGCGATCTTTTCGCGCTTCTCCTCCTTATTGTTCAGATCTGGGACGCTATCAACGACCCGATGATCGGTTCAATGATCGATGCTGATCGCAGAAATTATAAGCGCGGCAAGTTCAAGGCATATATCTTCCTTGGTTCTATAGGCCTTCTCGTTGCAGGTTCACTCTGCTTCATTCCGCTGCCTAATGCATCTACTACTATCAAGTGCATCATTTTCCTCGTAGGTTATGTTTTCTGGGATGCATTTTACACCATAGCAAACGTCCCTTACGGCTCTATGCTTTCCCTTGTAACTGAAGATGCAGGCGAAAGAGCTCAGCTCTCCACCTGGAGAAGCGTTGGTTCTATGGTCGGTAATATGGTTCCTATGATCATCCTTCCTATGCTTATCTGGAAAGACAAAGTTGATGCTAACGGTAATGTTATCATTAATGCTGATACCGGTGTTAAGGAGCAGGAACTCCTCGGCCCCGTTGTTTTCTTTGCAGCTCTGCTGATGGGTCTTCTCGGATTCCTTTCTTTCCAGTTTATGATCAAGAAGATCACCATCCGTGTAAACGAGAACTCCGTTAAGGTAAACGAAGGCGAAAAGTTTAATATCTTTAAGGCTTTCGCAAACTTCTTCAGAAATCGTCCCGCAGTCGGTGCTACACTCGCTGCTATGGGTATGTTCCTCGGTATGCAGTCTGCATCTACTGCTGTACAGATTCTGTTTGCAATTTACTTCGGTCAGGCTCAGCTGTCCGGTGTTGTACAGCTTATCGGTTTCCTCCCTATGTTCCTGTTTATGCCCTTCATTAAGAAGATCGTTAACAAGTTTGGTAAGAAGGAAGCTTCCGTTGCTGGTACCATCTTCTCTTTGATCGGTGCTGCTCTTATGTTCGTATTCCCTATGTTCCCGAAAGAGCAGGGTCTCCTTATTTACCTCATCGCTCTTGTAATATTCGGACTTGGTATGGGTGTTTACACCTGCGTATCCTGGTCTCTTATGGCTGACGCTATCGATTACAATGAGTGGAAGACCGGCAAGAGAGAAGAGGGTACTGTTTACTCCCTCCACTCCTTCTTCCGTAAGCTCGCTCAGGGCGTTGGACCTTCCCTCGTAATTATTATTATGGGTTACCTCGGATATGATTCTAAGATCGACATCAATGCTCAGAGTGTTCAGACCGCTAACAATATGTGTTGGCTTGTTGCTGCACTTTATACTTTCAGTGCACTCCTTATGTTCATCGGTATCGCTCTTATCTATAACCTTGGCAAAAAGAAGCTTACTCAGATGCAGGAAGAGCTTGCTGCTCGCGGTGTTACCACTGAAAATCCTGAAGAGGATCTCGAGGCCGCTGAGAAGATCGCTGTCTCCGAAGATGCTCCTGCTATCGTAGAGCTTGCTGCTACCATCGGTGCTGCTGAGGCTGCAGCAGAAGCAGCAGAGGCTGTCGCAGAAGAAACTTCAGCTGAGGAAGTTGAAGTTGTAGAAAAGGCAGAGGAAGCTCCCGTAGAAGAAGCTCCCGTAGAAGAAGCTCCCGTTGAGGAAGCTCCCGTTGAGGAAGCTCCCGTTGAGGAAGCTCCTGTTGAGGAAGCTCCCGTTGAGGAAGCTCCTGCTGAGGAAGCTCCTGCTGAAGAAGCTCCCGTTGAGGAAACTCCCGTTGAGGAAGCTCCTGTTGAGGAAGCTCCTGTTGAGGAAGCTCCTGTTGAGGAAGCTCCTGTTGAGGAAACTGCTGAATAATTAATAAAATTGGTGGATACTCGAAAGGGTATCCACCTTTTCTTTTTATGTGTAGTTGAGGATTCCATCCTCAAACTCCTGAAAAGGGGCTCTGCCCCTTTTATCCCCGCCAAAGGAGCAAAGCCTCCTTTGGAAACCTTCTTTTTCTTGAACTTTATTATACAAAAATTAACCCCCGATCAAAAATCGGGGGTTTTGATTATATTTCGTTTCTTCTGACCTGAACAGCTGCACCGATTATTTTTACGGGAATGTTTGCAAGCTCTTCGGTTGTATAGAATTTGCTGTCATAAGCAGGATCAAGAGGAATAATGATCTTGCCCTCACGTTTTTTGTTTATAGTGCAGAGGAAAGCATCTCCGTCCCCTACACTTGCAATGGCGATCTGTTCACGAGCGACCTTGACTTTTTTCTCGAAAATAATTATATCTCCGGAATAATAACGGGGTGCATAACGTCCGGCAGTTACTTTATATCCAAAGAACTCTCTTCCGCCTACAAGCCAATTTTTAGGAATCAGCTCATATACAGAATCATCGATTTCGCCAACACCAAAATCCTTAAGATTCTTATAAACCTTCAGAACCAGCGCAGATGTCTCTTCTCCCTGAAGCGCCTTAGGAGGATATTTTTCATCGGTTTTGCCCATAAGATAATCGCTGGATACACCCATTATGAGACCCATACAATATACCATACTTGCCGATGGCTCGTGAATGCCGTTTTCATATTTTGAAAGCATTCCCTTATTTGTATTAGCCGCAAATTCTTTATTTAATCGGTCAGCAATATTTCCGAGAGAAAGACCTGCTTCCTTTCTGACCTCTTTTATTCTCTTACCAATAAGAATGCACTCTGCCTTCTTTTCTGCTGTCTGCTGTTTTCTCATTAAGATACACTCCAAATTAATAATTATCCTTTACATTGGCCAATGTTCACAGCTGAACATTCGTCTTTACTTAATTATAACACAAACTTGCTAATTTGGAAATACCTTTTCATTAAAATTTTTAAATTATATAACAATATTATTTTACTAATTTATTCTATGAATAATCCCTCTGAAATATTTCTTACTTTTTCCGCTGTCTCTGCATCAATTATTATCTCTTCTCCGTATCCGTCATTGATCACTCTCAGCAAAGTATCCACTGAAGTACGCTCCATATGATTGCAAGTAAGCTTTTCTGGAGTCAGACAATGAAATTTCTTATTGTGATAAATATGCGCCAATCGGTTTGCAATACTGCTCTCTGCAGCGATTATGACCTCATCACGTTTTGCACACCAATCCATAAGCTGCTTTGCTGACCCTGCAAAATCCACCGCATCAACTACCTCGGGTCTGCAGCCCAGGTGTGCCGCTGTATTCGCATTCGGCCAAAGCTCACGCGCAAGTTCTATATCTCTCAATGTTACACTGTCATGTATCGGGCAATAACAATTCCAGGTCTCTATATTTTGACCAGTTTTTCTTTTTATACCCTCCCCTATGTTTCTGTCAGGTATAAAAAGGATTTTATCATTTTCTAATTTCGAACAAAACTCTGCTGCAGTTGCAGTGGAAACGCAATAATCACATTCCGCCTTGACTCTTGCGCAGGTATTTACATAAGCCACAACACAGGCATCTTCGTGCTCTTCTCTGTAAGCTCTTATTCTGGATGGCAGTATTTGATTTGCCATCGGACACGTTGCCTCAGGGTGTGCCAGTATCACTCGCTTCTCAGGTGCAAGAACTTTTACCATTTCCGCAATAAAGCGAACAGCACAAACAATCACTGTCCTTGCATCAGACATCACCGATTCCCTGACAATTTCAAGGGTATCACCTGTAAAATCAGCCGCTTCTGACAGCTCAAGAGGCTGATAAAGATGTGCTGCAATGAATATATTTTTCTCTTTGCAAGTTTTTCTTATTTCTTTGATCTTCGATTCCACGCTTTTCCCTCCGCCAATTTGTAGACAATTATAATGATATTTTATTTTGTTTACATAATCAATAATTATTGCTACTTTGTATTTTAATTGACATAATTCTAATTTTTGTGTAATTATTTTGTAATTGAAACAATAAAAAAGGGAACTGTATTTTCATACAGTTCCCTTTTTATCAGTTAAATATACTGTTTTCCAGTTCTTCTAATGTATCACTGTCCAGTTCATATGCAGTTCCATTCTTATAAATAACAGTAACAGGCTTTGATTGTGAAAAAGCTCCAAGTGTGGACAGTCCGCCTTTGTTGCCGTACACTGAAACGAACAGCTCCGGAGACGCTTTGATGGAATAACCTGTCAAGCCTTCCGATTTTTCAATCATCACACCGCTTGCCTCTATTCCCAATGAATCATAGAGATCTCCGCCAAACTCATAATACTCAGCGCTGAACTGTTCTTCTCTCTGTGAATCTCCTGCGGTAAGCCCGTTGTATAGCAGATATTGCGTGTAGGCATCAGCTGTCCCTGTTGCCTCCAGACCGACACTTAACTGAAACGCCCTGACAGCATCACGTGTAAAGCTTCCGTAATAATTTGTCAGAGGCTGTTCGTAAAATCCTTCTCCTTTAAGTTTGTCCTGCAGCTCAATAACAGTATCTCCTGTTGATCCCATATCAAGATCCGTATACAGGCTTTCCCAATCCGGCTGCTGATCTTCGGTAATGTCCGACGCTGAAACCTCTGTAGGCTTTGTCTCATCAGGCTCTGTTTCTGATTGTTCCGTTTCTGAAACATCGGTTGTCGTCGATGCAGTGGTTGAAACAGCAGTTGTCGATGTAACAGTAGTCGTTGTTGTTCCGTATCGGGGAGCATCATCAGAATAAAGAACAGTCTGAGTCTCATTACCTGCCACACCGTCAACGCTCAAACTTGCAGCTTTCTGAAAAAGTCTTACTGCCGCCTCTGTCTGCGATCCAAAGTATCCTGATGGCGACGCACCAAAATAACCAAGCTCAGATAATCGATTCTGAAGACTTAATACATCGTCCGATCTGTCGCCGAGGCGAAGTGCTTTGTATTTCTGTATGGCTGAGGCCGTTGTTGATGTGGTTGTTTTTGTTGTTTTGGTTGTGCTTTTTGCAGTTGTCCCTGTTGTTTTTGATGACGAGGTTTTTGATTCTTTGGTTGACACTGTCGCTGAAGTTGTGTTTGACGACGCTTTGGTGGTCGTTGTCTTTGATGAGGCAGTGGTTGTTTTGGTGGATTTCTCTGTAGTGGATGTAACTGTGGTAGTTGTTGTCGTAGTGATTGTAGTGGTAGTAGTTGTAGTTGCAGTAGTTGTTGTCGTTGTTTCCGAGGCTTTACCCTTCAGCGCACCGGATTTTCCGAAGTCATATTTAATTCCGTCCACAGTGAACGTACCGACAACAAATTCGCCATTATGATAATAATACGTAGAACCGTTGAATTCATACCAGCCTGTAGTGGGATAGGATATCATTCCTATCTTGAACCATTTTACCCAGGGTGACCAGTATCTGCTGTTAAGCTCCGAGTACACAACATTTACTCTGCTGTTTCTCGCATCGACTACCATATCGGTGCCATCTTCAGATTTTCCTACATAAACTCCTGCGTGTCCTTCGCACCAGAGTCCAAGTCCGTGAACACGTGGTATGCTTTTGATATTTCCGCTTTCCGATGATGCATCCAGCAACGCCTTCGCACCGCCGCCTCTGCCATTGCAATAGGAACGGATAAGACCCGAACAGTCGATTTTGCCTTCTGTTGAACCTCCATACACGTACTTCCATCCCTCGTTATAGGCTCTCAGCGCCCATTCTGCCATTCCTGTGCCTGTTTTTCCTTTTATAACTGCCGCTTCTGCCGAAAAACCATATGTTAATACAATAGACAATATCATTATTCCACAGAGCAATCTGCGTGTATATTTTAAAAAGCTCATAGCACCATCTCACCGCCTTTATTAAAAATTTACATTTTTTCGCTTTTATTTTCAATACTTGGTGTAAGATAATATTTGCAATATATTGGGAGTGATAATATGTCTTACAACCTTGAACGAACATCACCGGAAGAATTGGTGATAAGCCCCTCTGCCCTTCTGGATTTTATCAACACCGCCAAAGAACGGTCAATAGCAATGCACAGCCTGATGATCCTGCGTCACGGCAAGGTTGCTGCAGAACTGTACTGGAAGCCCTATTCAGCAGATAGCCTTAACCACGTTTACTCTTTCAGCAAAACCTTTACATCTGCCGCCATAGGCTTTGCGGTGGAAGAAGGTCTGCTCAGCTACAGTGACAGACTATGCTCCTTTTTCCCGCGATATCTCGAAAGCGGCTGTGACGAGAAAATGTACTCAGTCACCATTGAAAATCTTCTTACAATGACCAGCGGTATGGTTGCCGTAAATGAGATAACTGTTACATCAAAGAGCGACTGGGTGCGTTATTTCCTTAATTCTCATCTGTCTTCTTTCCCGGGAGAAAAGTTCTGCTACAACAGTATAAACACATATATGCTTGCCGCAGTGTTGCGCAAAGTCAGCGGTACAGGACTTATAGAATATCTCACACCGCGTCTTTTTGAGCCTCTGGGAATAACAGAAGTATACTCCGATAAATGTCCTATGGGCCGAGACATCGGCGGTTGGGGTATCCACATCCGAACAGAGGATATGGCAAAATTCGGACAGCTTTTGCTTAATAAAGGCATGCTCAACGAAAAAAGGATTCTCCCTGAGCACTGGATAAATGAAGCACTCCGTTCGCACACCGACACCTGTACAGATACCAAATTCCCTCAAATAGATGATGTACGAAACGGATACGGATATCAGGTATGGATAAATCGCGACAATGAGTCATTCCGCGCTGACGGTATGCTTGGACAGTTTGCACTGGTACTGTCCAAATACGATTCCGTCATTGTTTCCACTGCAGGAAATATGGACGAATACGCAGTTCTTGACCTTATCTGGGAAAAGATTATTTCTCGAATGGATTCAGATGAAGATAATTCATCCGCTTCTGCCGACAAGCTCAAGGAAGCGGCAGATGATCTGTGCATTACTGATACAGAAATAAGCATTGTTCCATTGCTGATGAAAAGATTCAGCGGTATCCGCTATACTCTTCCTTCAAACAGGCAGTCAGCTTTTCCATTTTTGTTCCGTTACTCAAAAAAGAACGTACTCTCCGGCATTGAAAGCTTCACTTTTCAATTTGACGAAGAAAGCTTTATGAGCTGGAGGGAATGTGAAAAAGATATCACCGTACCGCTTATTTTTGACGGAAGATTTCACGACACATCCATCCCTTTTTTCGGTGCCCAATCGCCTGTGTCTGTATATTCGGTACTCAGAGAGCCAAAGACCGGAGAATATTCTTTGGAAGTTCTTCTCACCTTTACAGAAACACCCCACACCAAACATCTGCGTTTTACATTCAGTGAAAACATCATGACCGTCAGCTTCAATGAGCTTCCCGATTATACTGATATCGCAAAATTTGCGGGCAATATGGTCTCCTCAATAAGAAATATATCTCCTCATATTTCAAAAATGATCGGCAAAATTGCAGAAGTCACACTTATTGCATCCGCAGACGAAAAATAAAACAATACGCCGCACGCTTTCCGTTCATTTGTTTTCACACTGTACGGATAATGCGTGCGGCGCTGATTATTTTAGGACCAGTTTATTCCGCTGGGAAGGGGGAATTTATTTGCTCTCTCGATTCCGTAGTCACCTGCTGTAAACATCTCAGCCTCGTTCATACGTCTGTAGTAGAGACCCTTGAGATATTTTGAGCCTGAACGGATATATCTGGAGAATCCTTCAGTGACCTGCTCTGCATCAGCATCATCACCGTTTCTTCGTGCAATAATAGAACACTTAAGATAGAATCTCTTTGTATCACTTGTCCAGTATGACGTTCCGAGATTGTATGTAAAGCTTACAAGTGCGTCAAACTGGCTTTGGCTGAGTATTACGCCGTTGCGAACAGCCCAGCCTCTCACGGCTGATACATATGGGCCCTGATTAAGGTCTGCCATAAGCAGCTTCTGTGCCTCTTCCTTTGTAAGGTAAGGCTTTTCCTCGCTCAGTTCGATCTCATCGCCGAAATAAGCTTCGATATCCTTTGCAAATTCTTTTATTGCAGTTGCCTTTGACCAGGACTTGCTTGCTGTAGTAGTCTTTGCGTGACCGTATCCTACAGTCCAGTATCCCGAAGCATCCTTATAAGGTTCAAAAATAAGTACTTTTCCTTCGAGAATGTCAGGGTTGGTGCTTCCGCCGCCTTCCCAATCTGCGATAAATTTAACGCCTTCCTCGCTCATTCCCATATTCTGCTGTTCTTCGGTAAGTGTATTTTTTGCTTTGAGAACTATTACTTCTGCAGTTGCAACCGACGCACCGTACTTTGCTGTTACGGTGTACATACCGGGCTCTATGCCCTTTACAACTCCATCAGCACTAATGCTGAGCTTTGCAGCATCGCTGCTGGTATATGTTGCACCCTTGATTCCTGCTATTGCTATAGACTTGGTCTTGCCCTGATCTACATAGAAATAGTCCTTGGAAAATGCAACATCAGATACATACTCTGATCTGTCAACCAGCTTGATGTAGTCAGATGAAACCCAGCCAAAACCGCTGCCGTATATAATCTTATACCAACCGTTCTTGGTGGTGTAATCGACAATAACAATGTAATCTCCGTCGCTCAGTGTTCCGAGCTTTGATGCACTGGAGCTTGCACTCTTTCTTACATTAAGAGTGGAGCTAACATCGACTTTTCCGTAGAGATTGTCATCTTCCTCATCATCTGCGGTCGTTGCCTTAGTTGTTGTCGTTGTGGTAGTACTTTTTGTGGTTGATGATGTATCTGTTTCAGATGCAGGAATATCTGTAGGTGAAGTAACCGTTGCACTTGTTGCAGAAGTCGACTTCGTTGTCGATGAGGTAGTCTCTGTTGCTTTGGTTGTCGTTGTGGTCTTTGATGTGGTTGTAGTTGCCTTGGTTGTAGTTGTAACAGTTGTGGTAGTCACCTTTACATATAATCCGCTGATCCACACTGTAGATCCGTTTCTCTTGAAGCTGTACCAAGTAGTTCCTGATACCTTCTTTTCCCCTGTGATCGTAAAGGTGTAACCTTTCTTTACAGTTGCAACTTTAGTATATTTTGTACCAGCACCCTTTCGGACATTGACCGAAGAGCCGGTTACTGTACCCTTCTTTACAGTCTGCGCTGTTGTTGCCTTTGTAGTAGTTGTAGTAGGTTTTTCCTTAGTTGTGGTTGCTTTTGTTGTAGTTGTAGCTTTGGTATTTGTTGTTGTAACTGTACTGGTGGTTACTTTTACATACTGTCCACTGATCCACACTGTGGAACCGTTTCTCTTGAAGCTATACCAAGTGGTACCCGATACTTTCTTTTCACCTGTTATAGTAAATGTATAGCCTTTCTTAACAGATGTTACCTTCGTATACTTTGTACCTGCGCCCTTTCGAACATTAACCGAAGAGCCGGTTACTGTACCCTTCTTTACAGTCTGCGCTGTTGTTGCCTTTGTAGTAGTCGATGTGGTATCTTCTTTTGTTGAAGTTGTTTTCTTTGTAGTGGTGGTCGCTGTGGTTGTTGTAGTAGTCACATTGGTGTTCTCAGTTGTGCCGCTGTTTTTGACGGTTACATACTTACCGGAAACCCAAATGGTTCTTCCTGAGTAAATAAAGCTGTACCAAACTGTACCGCTTACAACCTTTTCGCCAAGTATTTTAAATTCATATCCCTTATTAAGTGTTTTATAAATACTATATGATGTGCCGGCACCCGTTCTTGAATTTACTCCGTTTGCAGTGATAGTACCTGTTCTGACAGCATCTCCATAGGACAGAGACACAGAGCTTGCAATAACCCAGCCAAGCTTTTCTTTATAAGCGATTTTGTACCAGGTCTTGCCTGATACCACCTTTGTTTCAATAACCTTATAGGAAGCGTTTTTGCTTGCCGTTCCAAGCTTTGCATAGCTTGTACCTGCACTTTTTCTGACAGCAGCAGAGCTTGATGTAATTTTTATAGACGGCGTGCTTTTATAAATGCCTGAAAGCTTTGACAGCATCTTGTCATCAGCCTGTCCGTCAGCTTTCATACCGTTGGCAGTTTCAAATGATTTTACCGCTGCCTGAGTAGCAGGACCGTAGCTGCCGTCGGCACTGTCCTTGAGATAGCCAAGCGCAATGAGCTTTTTCTGCATTTCAGCAACATCGCTGTTCTTATCACCTTTTGAAAGTGCTGCATACACCTCAAGTCCGTTGGATGCAAAGACGGTAAACACCATCAATACTGCAACAAGCATTGCAACTATTTTTTTGACAGTCATATTCTACCTCCTGATCGCCATATCGACGAACATTCCGCATTTTACTTGATTTGTACTTGCATTATACGAAAAAGTTACAATTTTGTCAACACTTCACAGCCACTGTTTACATAATGTCTATATTTACCGTTATATTTCGAGCTCCAGCCCCACCGGACAATGGTCGCTTCCGGTTATTTCATCATAAATTACAGCCTTCTTTATTCTATCTCTTATGTCGTCCGAAACAATAAAATAATCAATGCGCCATCCGGCATTATTTGCTCGCGCATTATACCTGTATGACCACCAACTGTATGCCCCTGTCAGATCAGGATACAGATATCTGAAGCTGTCTGTAAATCCTGATTCGAGAAGCTCGGTCATCTTCCCTCTTTCTTCATAGGAAAAGCCTGCATTTCCTATATTGGTTTTGGGATTTTTCAGATCGATCTCATTATGTGCCACATTCAGATCGCCTGTGTATATAACAGGCTTTTTCTCCTTCAGCTCACAAAGATATGCTCGCATATCATCCTCAAACCGCATACGGTAATCTATTCTGGCAAGGCCCATCTGTGCGTTCGGCGTGTAGCAGTTCACAAGGTAGAAATCGGGGTATTCGAGTGTGATGACTCTGCCCTCGTCCTCGTGTTTCGAATGAATTCCGTATTCATAATGTATCGGTTCGTGCTTTGTAAAAACTGCTGTTCCGGAATAACCCTTTTTCATCGCACTGAAATAGAATTTGTGATATCCCTCGGGTGAAAAATCCGCCTGATCAGGCTGCATTTTTGTCTCCTGTATGCAGAAGAAATCAGCATCTTCACGCAGAAAAAATTCTTCAAAACCTTTATTGAGACAGGCTCGAAAGCCATTTACATTCCAGGATATGAATTTCATATTTATACCTCCCGTGAAAGAAATTCAGGGCGGCAAGCTGCCGCCCTTATTTTATTTATATACCTTTCTTGCTGCAGCAACGCCCTGCATTGCATCAGCGCAATAGAAATCTGCACCTATGCTCATCGCGTAATCTTCGGTGAGAACAGCACCGCCAACCATTATCCTGCACTCCGGACGCACTGCCTTAACTGCTTTAACAGTCTCTTCCATAGCAGGAAGTGTCGTTGTCATAAGTGCGCTCAGTCCGACGAGCATAATGTCTTTGTCTGCTTCCAGTGCCTGCACAACTGCTTCGACAGGTACGTCTCTGCCGAGATCTATCATAGAATAACCGTAATTTGCAAGCACAGTTTTTACAATATTCTTTCCGATGTCGTGGATATCGCCCTGTACGGTTGCAATAACAATCTTACCCTTTGACGCTTCCTCTTTGCCACCTGAGAGCATACTGTCCCTAATAACATCAAAAGCACACTGTGCTGCAGCTGCAGCATTGAGGAGCTGCGGAAGGAAAAGCTTTTTGCTTTCATATTCCTTACCCACCTCGTCAAGGGCAGGTATGAGATAATCATTGACTATCTCCATTTCGCTGTGAGATTCAAGCAGTGCTTTTGCAGCCTCTGCTGTCTCTTTTTTCAGACCTTTTTTGATGTAGTAATTTACTGTATTAGTAACCTGAACAGTTACCTTTTCAGGCTCGGCAACACGGGAAATATAGTTCTGTGCGTTTTCGTCATTGCCTGAAAGAAGGTTGAATGCAAGCACAGCACCCGACATTTCCGCATCGTTGGGATTAATTATCGGCAGGTCAAGTCCCGCCTCGAGCGCAAGGGTCAGGAATGAGCGGTTTATCATACCTCTATTCGGCAGACCGAAGCTGATGTTCGATACACCGAGCACAGTTTTAAAGCCAAGCGTCTTGACCTCTCTGAGAGCTCCGAGAGTAATTTTGGCGCTCTCAGGCTGTGCGGAAACTGCCATAGTAAGACAGTCGATGAGCACATCGTTCTTTTTTATGCCAAGTTCAGATGCACGTTCTGCTATACGCTGTGCTATTTCCACTCTGCCCTTTTCCGTATCCGGTATTCCGCTTTCGTCAAGGGTAAGCCCGACAACGCAGGCCCCGTATTTTTTAACAACAGGGAGAATTGCAGAAAGTGACTGTTCTCCGCCGTTTACCGAGTTAACTATTGCCTTGCCGCAATAAACACGCAAAGCCGCTTCAACCGCCTTCGGATTTGCGGAATCTATCTGAAGAGGAGCATCGGTCACTGCCTGCAGACGCTTTACAAGCTCCGGCAAAAGCGACACTTCGTCAATTCCGGGCGCGCCTACATTTACATCGAGAATCTCCGCACCTGCATCAGTCTGTTCTATCGCTTGAGCGAGAATATAATCAAAATCGCGCTCGGCAAGCGCCTGACGGAAACGCTTTTTGCCTGTTGGATTGATCCTTTCTCCTATAACAGAAACCTTGTTTGGAGATACCCATCTGGTCTGAGAACAGACGAGAACCTGAGTCTTATGCTCAGTTCGCTCTTTTATATCGCAGTCTTTGAAAAGCTCTGAAAGCTTTGCTATAAATTCGGGCGTAGTGCCGCAGCAGCCGCCTACAGCGCAAAGGCCGAGCTTTTTATACTGCTCCATCTGTACACAGAAATCCTCCGCATTCATACTGTATGCGTTGGTTTTCGGGTCAGGCAAGCCTGCATTTGGCTTTACAAAAACAGGCAGTGAAGTTGCATTGCAAAGGCGCTCTGCTATGGGATATATCTCGTTCGGACCGAGAGAGCAGTTGATGCCCAGTGCATCTACACCCAGCCCCTCAAGAGTCGCCGCCATACATTCGACCTCACAGCCCGTAAAGGTTCTTCCGCCCTTTTCAAATGACATTGACACAAATACGGGGAGACTCGAATTTTCCTTCATTGCAAGCACTGCAGCCTTAGCCTCATACAGGTCTGTCATAGTTGCCATTTTGACAAGATCGGCACCTGCCTTTTCACCGGCTCTGGCGATCTCTGCATAGCAATCGTATGCCTCTTCAAAAGTCATTGTGCCGCTGGGTTCAAGCATAACGCCAAGACTTGAAACATCAAGAATAACCTTGGTGTTTTCATTGCAGGCTTTGCGCGCAGCCTTTACAGCGGCTTCTATAACCTCTTCCACTGAATATCCGCTGCCCTCAAGCTTTATTCTGCTGACACCGAATGTATTGGCACATATCATATCTGAACCTGCATCCACATACATTCTGTGGATCTTGGTCAGTACGTCGGGGGCTGTTACAGCCAGAAGATGGGTATTTTCCTTATATCCCATACTCTGTATCATTGTTCCCATTCCGCCGTCAAGTATCAGTGTTTTACCGTTAAATATCTTTGCTCCCACAGGTTTTGCCTTCCCTTCTGAGTGTGCATTTATCATATATACGGCACCCTTCACAGCTTGCCGTATGTCCTTTTGTTTTCCTGTCCGATATTCCGATTATTGCCGTTACAGTCTTTCTCGGGAGAAGCAGACAGCTTTCCGTTGCAGTGACTCCGATACGCTTCGGAGTCTCAAGCAGCTTTTCTATCGTTTTGTTTGCCTCCAGCGGCAGATCACCGTAGCCCGGACTGTAGCGCGAAGTCAGAAATTTTCCTTCATATTCACTTTCGAGCTGTTTCTGTGCCGCATCACATATCTGCTCGGTCAGAACCGATGCAAGAGAATCACAGACAACAGCCGCAGCCATATCGCTGCTCTCCAGCGTACGCAGCAATGCATCTGTCTTTATGCCGAGAGTCATTGAAAAGAGAATACAGCTTTCACATCCCTCAAGATGTTTTTTAATATCTTCGCCCTCAAATCTTTCATTAAAAAGATAAATGCCGTCGGTTTTGCGTTCGACGGCAAATTCTCTGTGAGTTTCCCTCGGTGTGCAGACCTTATTCAGCTTACCCACAAGCTGATGTGCAAGCTGTTTTGTGTCCCGGTCAAGTCCGCCAAGATAGCGTTTCAGTGTTTCCCAATCAGGATTGTCCGGTAGTTTTAATTCCATATGTACCTTCCCCTGACGAATAAAATCACAGTTTTTGCAACAACACCGTTATCACAGGCAGTGCTTTATGTTTTCGTAAATTCTCTTTGCTACCTCAGGATTGTTCATAGTGTAAAGGTGAATTCCTTGCACGCCATTTTCGATAAGATCTATGATCTGCTTTGACGCATAATCGATCCCCGCATCGAAAAGTGCAGAAGGATCACTTTCATAAAGTGTCAGCAGCTTTGAAAATTCGTGAGGTACGCTTGCACTGCTGAGTGTGACCGTCTGCTCAATAAGACGGGTACTGACTATGGGCATAATACCTGCACTTACAGGTGTGTTTATACCCTTTGCGCGAAGCTTATCCATAAAATAATAGAATTTGTCATTGTCAAAGAAGAGCTGTGAAATAAGGCCCTCAACACCTGCTCCGATTTTATACTTGAGATTTTCGATATCTGCATCAAGATCAGGTGCATCACAGTGTCCCTCAGGATGGCAGGCACCGAGAATAGCCATATCGGAGGAATGCTTTATCTCTCTTGCAAGCTCATCTGCGTGATGAAAATCGTTCACCGGCGGCACATTGGGGTTTATATCACCTCTTAATGCCAGAACATTTTCGATTCCGTTTTCCTTGAGCTCTCGAATAACGGTATTTACCTGTTCCCTGGTGGAATTCACGCAGGCAAAATGAGCCAGAGGCTCTGTGCCATAGGTCTGCTTTATATGCTTTGCAATGTCACAGGTAAAATTGTGGTTATTTTCGCTTCCTGCACGATATGTAACGGAAATATAATCTGCAGGTATGACGCTGAGAGCATCTATCGCAGCATAAATCTTCTCTATGCCGGTTGTCTTTTTCGGAGGAAATATCTCCAAAGAAAAGACTGTTTTCTTGTTCTTATACAATTCCGGTATTCTCATTTTATATCATTCCTCACAGTTTGAATTCTTCCGCAGAATGTACCGCAGGCAGAGGCGGAAGCTCCGGCTCGCGAAGGGTCGGATCATATTTAAAACGCATACACTTGTCATTGTCTGCCACTCTGCCCTTTTTACCGCACTGCAGATTCCCCTTTTCTCCGCTGACAAAAAAGCAGTACTTACAGGCAGGTGCAATTTTCTTGCTAAACAAATACTTAGCCATTATATCATCTTATTTCCTTGATTTTTTCATAATTTTATACCTCTTTCGCCCTTTTTGTCAAGGCTTTTGGCAAACACATCACCGCCATCAGACACATTACTACAAGACACCCTGACCCTGACACCGTCGGCATAGCATTTATTTGTACACCGACCGAAAGGGTCTGCACTGCCGATTCGGGCAGACAAGGCATCAAAACATACGTCAAAAGCGCACATATAACACCCTGTACAAGCCTTATAAAAATAAACTTTATTTTATTTATCGGTATACCGTCCAGCACGGAAAAAATCTGAAAATGCACCGAAAGCCCCCCGAAGCCCAGAGCAAATGCCACAAGCGGAAAACCTGCCTCTGATGCAGCGACACACCCTCCGCTTACCTCAAGGATACACGGCAGTATCGCACGGGACGTGTTTTCGGAAAAGCCAAGCATAAGAAACAGCTTCTCCGTAAGCTTATCGATACCTATGGCTCTGATGAGAGCGAACAGGTAAGCAAACAGAACCACAAATATGCACACGGAAAGAAGTGTGCCTGCCGAGTCTCTTGCAGAGGTGACAAAGGCATTCTGATTTTGTTTTTCATTTTTTAATGTTACATCTGTGTATTCCTTTTTTGAAAATAGGCTCATTATCACCCCTACCGCTATTACAGATATGCAGAGCACCGCCAACAGCAGGAAGCCTGCCGCCGAGCTTCTGTATATTCCTGCACCCACCGCACCAAGCACGAAGGCAGGACCTGCAGAAACTGTAAAATATGACATTCTTTCTGCCTGTTTTGCACTTATCGTACCTTGTAGATAAAGCTCCTTAACCGCTGCAGCTCCTGCAGGATATCCGCCGCACATAGCCGCAAACAGCACAAAACCTGTATTTTCGGGTATTCTGAAAAGCAGTGCGGCAGGCCTTGACAAACCCCGTGACAGCTTATCGGCAATTCCTGTTCTTATAAGCAAAAGAGATGCAAACATAAGCGGAAACAATGACGGTATAACCATCGACAGACAAAGCTCCAATCCCTTTTTCACTCCGTCGGCTGCAGCCGACGGAAACACCGCTGTAAGAACAAACAGAACACTTACAAATACATATTTCATTCCATCGCCTCCCGTTTTGTAATAGTTATGCCGTCCTGATGCATATTATTAAGCGTCATATACCCATCCTGTGGAGGCGATATTTATGAACAGCAGACGTTCGGAGAATGAAAAACAGACTGTTCGTTCACGTATGCGATCGCTGTCACTTGCCCTGCGCGGTCACGATAGTCATATAGAAATTAACAGCGGCCGCGAGGTGCTTATCGAAGGCAGCAGAGGTATTATTGAATATTCCGATACGAAAATACAGGTCAGTGTCGGACGGCAGTCCGTTACCGTTCACGGCAGCGACCTCACTGTCCGCAATATGTTTACTCAGATGATAGTAATTATCGGGCGTATCTCATCAGTGGAATATTCATAACAGATTACCGTCGTCACACCCTGTGCGGCTACCGCAGGGATATAACGTGACAGTCATAACCCCCTTGTAGCCGGAAAGGCTATGGTGATTCTTATGAAATACACGCTCCTGCGTTTTCTCTGCGGCAGTGTGCGCTTTTCGGCTCAGGGGCCGTTTCCTGAGCGATTCATCAATCTTGCAATGCGCAGCAATGCCGCTCTGTGGGATATCAAATGTGATGAAGATGGATTTACCGCCAGTGTTGTCGCAAACCGCTACAAGCTGCTTCGTTCTGCCGCAAGAAAAACCCACATGAACATACGGCTTCTCTCAAAGCACGGGCTGCCCTTTGCTCTTCTTCCCTACAGACACAGAGTAGGTTTTGCTCTGGGTTTTATTTGCTTTTGTCTTACTATATGGACTATGTCAAACTTTATATGGATAGTGGAATTTCCCGAAGCAGATGAGGAGCTGACTGCAAAACTTCAATCTGCTTCCTACGAAGCCGGAATACATCCCGGACGTCTGCGCTCATCTCTCGATGGCGAGGCTCTTTCAAATCTTCTTGAGGCAAATGTCAGCGAGCTGTCCTGGGCTTCTGTCAACATATTCGGAAGCAGACTTTTTGTGGATATACGAGAATATGAGGACTTCCCCGAAAAACCCGCTCTCGATAAGCCCTGCAATCTTGTCGCCTCAAAGGGCGGTGTTGTTGTGGATATCAATCCTCAGCGCGGTTTTGTTGAGGTTCAGAAGGGTGATGTAGTGGCACCCGGCGATCTTCTTATCAGCGGAGTTGTGGACGATGCTATGGGTTCGGTTTCACTCGTTCACGCTATGGGTACCGTTACTGCTCGCACCGATTACCGCTTTACGGAAACTGTTCCATTCGAACAGACCGAGCCCCTGACCACAGGCAGAAGCTTAACTGTTCGAAGACTTATACTTTTTGGAATAGAGCTTCCGTTGTATATTGGCCACGAACCTGAAGGTCAGTTCGTAAAATCGCGCACTCAATCTTCCCTTAAAATAGGCTCCCGTGAGCTTCCTGTAACCTATGTCGAGGAATACTGGGTGGAAACAGCCGAAATGACTCATATTATTTCAGAGCGCGATGCTGTAAGCAGAGCTTTGGAGAATATCGATAAGCGCATAAAAGAGTTGGGCGACATTGAAATCATATCAAGGACAGAGAATGTCGAAAGAAGCAAAACAAGCGTTACTGTCACTGTTGATTTCACCGTTCACCAGAACATCGCAGTTGAAGAAATTATATTATTTGATTAAAAAATTATAAAAAGGTAGTGACTTTTGAATATATTTATGTTATAATGACACAAATTATAAATATAAGTACGCCGTTCTTTGGTTCGGCGTGTTTCAGTGTGTTCTTCACTGCAACAATATATTTTCAGAGGTAATGCCATAGATGTACGAGCAAATTGTCAATTTTGAACGGATGGAGCACGCAATCGGACTGTTCGGCAGTTTCGATGAGAATGTTCGAATAATAGAAAAGGAATTTAATGTCACTATAATATGCCGAGGTACGGAGCTGAAAGTCTCCGGCGACCCCGACGACACCTCAAGAGCGGTCAGAGCAATCAACACTCTGCTTATGATGATCAACCGCGGAGAGGCTCTTTCAGAACAGAGTGTGCGATACTGCATTCAGATGGTCAAGGACGGTACAGACGACAAAATGGAGTCTATGATCCGTGAATGCATATGCATAACCACCAAAGGAAAACCAGTAAAGCCCAAAACCCTCGGACAGAGCAAGTATGTTGAAACAATAGAGAAAAACACGATCACCATCGGAGTTGGTCCTGCAGGTACAGGTAAAACCTACCTTGCCGTCGCTATGGCTGTCGCCGCTTTCAGGGCTGGCAGCATAAGCAGGATAATTCTCACAAGACCTGCTGTTGAGGCAGGCGAAAAGCTCGGTTTCCTCCCCGGCGATCTCCAGCAGAAAATAGATCCTTATCTGCGCCCTCTTTATGACGCTCTTTTTGAAATGCTCGGCGCGGAGGCTTTTGCACGATATCAGGAGCGCGGAGTAATTGAGGTCGCTCCTCTCGCCTATATGCGCGGCCGCACGCTGGATGACAGCTTTATCATTCTCGACGAGGCTCAGAATACTTCCCGTGAACAGATGAAGATGTTCCTCACAAGACTGGGCTTCAATTCAAAAATGATCGTAAACGGCGACTCATCACAGATCGACCTTCCCGACGGCAAAAAGTCAGGTCTTCTTGAGGTTGCCCGTATTCTTAAGGGAATAGACGATATCGGAATCGTTAAGCTCGACGAGCGTGACGTTGTACGCCACAGACTCGTTCAGGATATAATAAAGGCCTATGAAAAGGCTGATTCGTTGAACGCTAAGAGATAGCACAATTTAACGGAGGTAGAAAAATGGATAAGATCAGAGTTTATATCACAAACGACCAGAAGGCTGTTAAAATACCCACAGGTATCCGTCTGCTTATTCGCAGATGCTGCAATGCTGTTCTTAAGCTTGAAAATTTCGAGGGGCCTGCGGATGTCAGCGTTACATTTGTTGATAACGATAGAATTCAGGAAATCAACAGAGAGCATCGAAATATCGATTCCGTTACCGATGTGCTTTCCTTCCCCCTTGGCGAAAACGGAAAATGGGATGTAGATCCCGATACCGGAGCTCAGCAGCTTGGCGATATTATTATCTGTGTCCCTCGCGCTGTAGAGCAGGCAGAGCGCTTCGGCCATTCTTTCCAGCGTGAAATGGGCTATCTCACTGCCCACTCTATGCTCCATCTTCTCGGCTACGACCACGAGCAGGGCGGCTTGGATGCCGTACATATGCGAGAAAAAGAGGAAACTGTTATGATTATGCTCGGTCTCCCCAGAGATGAAAGTTACGCTACTGAGTAATTTTTAATATGTTTTGTGGGCGGAAATCCCGCCCACAACATTTTTTAAATATCCTGCAATTTATGCTTGACTTGCAGATACTTCGGTGTTATAATTCTTATCGTTCACTACGGAGAAGTACCCAAGTGGTGAAGGGGCTCCCCTGCTAAGGGAGTAGGCTGGGTAACTGGCGCGAGGGTTCAAATCCCTCCTTCTCCGCCAGAGCAAAAGACTATTTTGTGTGTAAGAGAGAAATAGTCTTTTTAAGACGGAAGATGCTGTGTAAGCTTTGCTTATGCAGCATCTTTTGTTTTGTCTAGAAGCGAGCCGAGATTACCTACAAACTTGTAGTTGATAGTAACTTCCTGTGTCCTCTTCCCTTTTACCTTTTTGATTTCCGACACAACAATGGAATCAATCAGATCAAGAGCCATATCATGAGTCAGATGTTTTATCCTCAGAAATCTCTTCATCATATTCATCCATGCAGCAACCTCATTATCCTGGTCGTGCTCACGCTGAATCTCAGCCTGCAGCTCGGCTTTTTTCTTTTCTGCCAAACTAAGCTCATTTTCATAATCGGTCATCAGGCTATAAAAGAAGCTTTCAGGCATTTTACCGTTAACTCTGTCCGAATAAAGAGCTTTGACTGCTGAGTTGATTTCATCAATGCGCTTTTCGATCTGTGCAAGAGTCTTGCAGGCATCATCACGCTTTCTTTCGACTTCCGTACCTACCACATCAACTGCACGTCTTACGAGCTCCTCACGTTCATCCTTCGTAAGTCTTCCGTAAGCGTGTATATCATTCATAACAACCTGCAAAAGAACCTTTTCCATTATGTTATGAGACGAGCAGGTGCCTTTGCCGTTATTTACATAGCGCACACATCTGTATGTAATCTGTTCTTTTCCTGCCGTGCCACGCAAGCTCGCCGCCATAGATGAACCGCAGTCAGCACATCGGACAAGTCCTGCAAAAACAGGAATTTCACGATTTCTGGGCGTCTTAACTCTGATATGATTTTCCTTAACCTTCTGAGCTTTGTCCCACAGTTCTTTATCAATAATCGGCTCATGAGTTCCTTCAACGATTATCCATTCTTCTTGTGGAATCACACGTCTTTTCTTGGTTTTAAAGGAAACAACCTCCCGACATCCTTGCACAAGATTCCCTAAATACACCTGATTGGTAAGCATCGCTGTTATTGTTGCTGCTCCCCATTTATAGTGTTCAAGTGATTTAGGCGGCTGTTGTCCGTTGCTATGATAATAATAGAGCGATGGACAAATAATGCCTTCTGCATTGAACTTCTCAGCAATCTGACGCACACTGTATCCCTTGATATACAGCTCAAATACTCTCACAACAGTTTGTGAAGCGTCCTCGTCAATAATGAGCTTATGTTTATCCTGAGGAGACTTTTTGTAGCCATAGGTAGCTCTGCCTCCCATAAACAAACCTTTTTCTGCGTTTGTACGTTTTACCTGCCGCACCTTTTTTGAAATTTCACGAGGATAAAATTCATTTATAACATTGTGAAAAGCTGCGAAATCATTGTTGGCACCCATTGTATCAACGCCATCGTTGATCGCTATATAGCGCACGAAGTGATCGGGAAAGTATTCATCAGTGTAATAACCGGTCATAGCGTAATTGCGTCCAAGTCTTGATAAATCCTTTGTAATAACACAGTTAATACGTCCACGCTCTATGTCTCTCAGAAGTCGCTTGAAATCTGGTCTGTCAAAGTTTGTACCTGAGTAGCCGTCATCAACGTAACACTCCACGAGATTCCATCCTTTTTCAGTGACGTAATCTGTTAGTATCTGACGCTGATTTGCTATACTCATGCTTTCAAGGTTTCCGTTGTTGTCATCTCGTGACAATCTTGCATAAATACCGACATTAAATTTATCTTTCCGCATTGTAATGCTGTCCTCCTTTGATTTACGGAATGCGGTATTTTCTGTCACTTGAGATTGTGACATTATCCGCCCGTAAAGTCAAATGTGTAAATTATTTTTCTTTTATCCTCTTCATCGCTGATAACAGTGCAGGGTAAATTGCCTCCTTGAAAGGAACACCTTTGAAATTGCCAGTAACAACTACCGAAAGGTTTTCGCTGACAGCATATTCAGATACAGTCGTCCTATCCCCCATCAGTTTAACGCTTATAAGTTCAATTTTGTTGTTCTTCATATTATCGATTCCCCTTTATATATAATCAACATTAAAATGATACGGCAAACCGTGTAATTTTCGGCAAGTCATTTCGACTTATATGAGCACAGTTTGCCGTACGGATTCTAATGTCAATTCTTCACGTCATATTTACCGCCCGTACCCCTGACGCAGGGAACATCTCAAACCCGTATCGGTTAGTACGGTCATAGGTTATCCCACCTCCCCCTCGTTCTGAACGGGCCGTCCCCATTGCTTGAGTCTGTGGCTGGACGGAAGTATCATTGTAGGC
>JAZUPB010000021.1:0-36182 GCA_045604965.1 Acutalibacteraceae bacterium | reverse complement strand
TTCCCTAAGCCTTGTGCAGGACATCCTTTTGTGTGGACAAAAGGATACAAAAGCCACTTAAGAGGGGAACATTATCGAATTGTTCCCCTCTTAAGGATCACCCCTCAAAACGACCAAAAGGGTGTCCATACCTGCCGCAATATGCCTTTATCGGCAGATTGAAACCCATTATGCGGCGGCAGGTATTGCACTCCCTACGGAAATCGGTTTATTGCTTCCCCTTTTGGATTTCTCAAGCCGGGTGACCGCGCTTGTAACTTTTTTCGGGGCTTTGCTATGTGTATCTTTGCCGAGCGTATTTTAGGGTATTCCAAAATGGGACATATGGCAAACACTCTTAATATAACAAATTCCTTCTGAATCGCCGCAAAATAAATAAAACGAGTGGTAATAACCGCTCGTTTTATTGCTGTGAGTAAATATTATTCTTCGTTGTTTTCTTCCGTTTCTTCGCTGTTTTCCATAGCTCGGAGGTCGCGGAGTGAATAAGCCTGAGCTACAGGCTTGTATTCGAGGAAGCTGTCGATTTTGCCGTAAAGTCTGCCAAGAGGTGTGTGAAGAAACTTCGGACGGATAGACAGCACCCAATATACAGCTAGGATCAAAAGTGAGATGAGGGTGATTATCACGCCTGCACTGAGACCGGGAGTTTTGTAAGTAAATCGGATCTCATTCTCCCCTGCCTCACACAGAACGGCCATAAATCCGATGTTGACCTTTTCTATCTCCGCCTTTTCTCCGTTGACAGAGGCGCTCCAGCCCTCGTCATATGGTACGGAGAAGAAAACAAGATCGCTTTCGCTCAAATTAATCTCAGCGGAGAATCCGTTTTTGTCGGGAGTGTAGGTCTCTTTACAGGAACCTGCCGCTCGATTGGTGCAGTCGGCGTAATATTCCTCATCTGTGACAAATACTGTGGACACATCCATATGATCGAGTACGCCGTCATAGCGGGCGGCCTGTTCATCTGACAGCACAAGCGCCTTGAGCATAAGAGATGCGCGGTCAGCCTCGGCAAAGCTGTAAAATTCAGCCTCGGTAATATATTTATCATAGGTAAAGCCCATAGGGATATAAAAATCGTTTTTCCAAAGATTATGTCCGACGGCGGTGGAAACATAGCTCCAGCCCTTGTTTGCAGTGCGGTATTCTTCTGTATAGGTGTGTATTTCTCCGTCAGAAGTGATAAAGGTAACCGTATCTGCATCGGTGTCTGATACGGAAGGGTCGAACACTCCACCTGAGTTTATCTTTTCCGCAGAGCCAAAATTATTGCTGAACACTGCATCATCGAAAAGATACTTGACACTGAGCAGTGAGCGGACAGCCGCAGGTTCTGCATCGGGACGTGTTGCAACAACGCGCTCGATACCGACGCTTTCGTAAAAGTTGATGGCAGTGTGCGGGATAATGGAATGGAAGGCATTTATAGAGGACATATCCCAGAACATTGCCATATTATCCATA
Organism: Acutalibacteraceae bacterium; assembly: GCA_045604965.1. GTDB lineage: Bacteria > Bacillota > Clostridia > Oscillospirales > Acutalibacteraceae > JAISGQ01. Next base: position 34,715 of record JAZUPB010000021.1, on the reverse strand, counting down.
GTGTCATAGGTGTCTATTCTGAAAAGACCGTCCTGCGCCTTTTCCTTTTCGCCTTCGGGCATATCGAGATTTTCTGCGCCTTCAATAGCGTAGGGAATTACATACTCAGTGTTGGAATAGGAAAGAGTCTGCCCTTCAGCGATAAAATAGATCCACATAGTACAGGAAGCGGCAACAACGGCACAGAAGCCGACAAAAGCGGCGACTTTGCGTTTTCCCTTGTTCTGCAGAAGTATTACCGCCAGCACAGCACCGAGAGACAGCAGTGTTATTGCCACATACACCCAGAACCTGTCTGCGTAGGCCATAAGACCGTATTTGGGCTCTGACGAGGTGCTGCCCGGAGAGGCAAGAGTAAGACCAACAGCAAGGGAAATGGCAAGTGCAATGCCTGCACCCCACTTGAATCCGCTTTTAAGCTTTGCTCGTTTGGTGTTGAATGCCAGTACCGTCATAAGAGAAGTTATGAGAGTAAGCATATAGAACCACCGTGCGTAGTAGGTGGCATTGAACAGCATAAATGACGAATTGAGAATGGGGATAAATGCAAAGAACATCAGAACGATGAACAATCTCTTGAGCCAGTGAGTGGGATAGCTTTTGAGCCAGGCGATGACGCCAACCATACCGAAGGCAGGAAGATAAGCGGCAATGCTTCCCCATTTTGCACCCGAATCGGGGGTGAAGTTCGGTCGTGCAGGAAGATCGGGCGGAAAGAACATCGATTCGATTATATTGAGATACCTCTGAGTCTCGGGATAGAGCAGGGAGTTCCAGCCATAGAGCAGGGTGTCTACTCTGGGGCTCTTGAGAACCTCTGCAACTGCAGGTACCAGAAGCACTGCCGACAGACAAAGACCCAGCACAGATTCGAAGGCGATGCGAAGAAGCTTGCCCGTATTGAAATACCAGTTTCCGTGAGAGACCATTCTCACGACAAAGTAAATAATGACAAATATAACTTCACCGGTAAAAAAGAAGTAATTGACAAAGGCGTTTATAAAAACCGCAAGGCAGAAAACGCCTTTTCTGTTTTCGCTCATCAGCTTTTCCAGAGCCAGCAGAAGCAGAGGAAAAACCAGCATAGGCTCGTGGAAGTGATTAAAAAAGATGTTAAAAAGCGAATAGCCCGAAAAAGCATAGAGCAGTCCGCCTATAAGAGCCCAGTCCTTGTCTCTGAGAAAATGGCGGAGATATGCATAGGCGCTGACTGCGCAGAGAGATATCTTCAACGCCAGCAGAGGCCCGATAAGATATGGGACTGCTTTTGATGGAAACAGCAGAGTAATAAGGAAAAAGGGCGAGCCGAGGTTATAGAAGGAGTAGGAGCCTATAAAATTGACTCCGATATCTGTTTTGAAATCCCAGCCCCAGCTTCCGCTTCTTATCATATCGTGAGCGTGCATATAAAAGGGGTACTGCTGTACGTTGAAATCGCCGTACTGCAGGAAGTATCCTTTGCACATTATGATAAAGGGCAGAAATATTATGAGAGTCATAGAAAGAGCGATGAGGAACACTGTAAGGTACCGCTCTTTTTTACCGTTGAGAGTCAGTTTTTCAAGAAGATTCATTTTTCGCCTCCGTTTTTGGAAGAAGGGAGTGCCGCATTACAACAAATGCGGAAAATGCAAAAATTGCCGTGTTTAAAAGTGAATTTACGGTCTGCATTGTGCCGATGTTTTCGGCCCACGAACCGCCGTGATTTACAAGGGCAAGTATTCGCGCCTCATTGGCAAAGACGATAAGCACCTGAGCGCAGAAGGCGTAAAGAATACGTCTGTCACACAGCTCAACATAAACCAGAAGCAGGAGCAGAAGCGCCAGCATCTGATACCGCTCGTGCTGTCTGGTGGTCAGCATAAATATGCTGTTGGCAAGGAGAAACGACGCAGATAGCAGGTGTATTTTCGGCAGTTTGAGGTATGAGGCAAAAAGCAGTGCACAAAGGGAGATGAGCACTATAGGAGAAACAAAGGAAAGTGCACCCTCCTCCTGCCAGTTAAGCCCGAAAATGCCGTAGATATTATCGGCATTGAGATTTATATAAGGATAGGTGTTAGCGCCCTTGAGATAAACGTCAAAGGGGAGCATTATGTTTTTTGCTCCAATCATAAAAGGGATCCACATAATTATCCAGACTGCTGCGGCTATGCCGACATTTTTTGCGGCGGAAAGCCAGGCTTTTGCGCTCTTGAATCCCCCAAGAGAACGGACAAGCTCAAAGAGCAGTACGGGAGCGAGATATGCGGCCTGAAATTTAAGAAGCAGACAAAAAGCATATACAATACAGGCGGCGGTGTACTTTTTACGTGTTGTGAGGAGAAGCACAGTCAGTATACCGAGAAGCAGGACGCAGTCTGTCTGCCCCCAGAAGCCGCAGTTGAAAACCGAAGCAGGGTTTATTGCCCAGAGTGCACAGGCAACTATGCCGAGAGTCTCACTTTTTCTGTTTGCGAAAAGGTAAAGAACAAAGCATATAAGGCTGTCGCACAGTACGGGTACAAACTTTATAGCCAGCATACGGAACGGCGCAAAGCCGCTGACCGCAGGGTCTGCGGTTATCATACCAACGATTTTCAGCACATAGAGGTACAAAGGCGGATAGTCAAGATTCCATACATGACCGTCGTAGGCGCTGAAAAAGCCCTGCTGTATGTCCGAAGCCCACTGGAGATTCCAGGCGGTGTCGTAGTCGTTTTCGTAAAAGACTGCCGCACAGAGTCTGAGCACAAAGGCAAAAACAGAAATCACTGCGGCGAGGTCAATATATCGGCGGTTGAGCTTTTCTCTCATTTTACAAATTCCACAAGCTCATCAAAGCTTTTTCGCGGTCTTGCGTCGGGACATTCATCGGGATATCCTACCGACAGACAGCCTGCGATTATATCGGGAGGGAATCGTTCGTCGAGATAGTCCTTTGCAAAGAGTACATCGCATATCCACAGGCTTCCAAGTCCCATTTCGTGAGCCTTAAGCGTCATATTTTCAAAACAGGCGCCTACGCTGGTCAGCTCGGGGATAAGGAACTGCCAGGGTGCACGTTCGGCGATCCTGCCGATGCGTCTCGGCATAAACACAAGGATAGTTGCCGAAGAACGTCTCATATGTCCGACAGTTGTGTTGACGGTGCTTTTTATTTCGGGGTTCTGACGCTGGAATTCCTCCATCGCACAGCAAAGCTTCTCGACCTCTTCCCCTCTGATTACCTTGAAGCGCCAGGGCTGCGCGTTCTTTGCGCTGGGTGCAAGTATGCCTGCCTTTATTATTTCTGTTATTTGTTCATCAGTGACAGCATCTTTCTTGTATGCGCGGATGCTTCTGCGCTCTTCCAGAACTTTCTGAAATTCCATATAAAACACGCTCCTGATTCGAAAATTATACCTTTTTAGTATATCATATCATTCCCTGCTTCACAAGCACCTTGAATTTGAGAAAATGATATTGTATAATCAGGAAATAAAAGTGTTCTTAACACTTTTGAAATCAAAACGAAAGGTGGGATAATATGCGTAAGATCACAGCGGCGCTTATGGCGGTGCTCTTATTTGTTATGTGTGCCTTGCCTGTTTTCGGTGCGGAGCTTTCGGATTCCGATTCCTACAGCACAGGGGTGTTCATACCCTGCGAATATATCCCTTCCTTTGCAACCGTGCCTGATTTTTATATTCCAATAGAAAGTGTCACCTGCATGTATATGTTTATAGATGTGGACGGAAATCCTCACAGGCGCTGGTACGGTTCTGTGGACGGTGCATACGGCTGGTATGCGGTGGAGGACGGCGAACAGACTGTGCGCCCCTATTCCCTGCCCATTGATGTAGAGGACGACAGGGAGATGCTTTACAAAAAGACAAGCAATGTCTATTCTACCGAGACCGATCTCGGATATGTGGGAATACTTCCTCCGGAAGAGAGCAAAACAGAAATAGCGGAGATTTTCGGGCTGCCGATAAAGAAATTTCTGATATATTCAATATCAGGTGTTGCGGCGCTATGCGTTATTATAGTTTCCGCATCGGCGGCAGTTAAAAGCAATCGGAAAAAGCGCCGGTATTATTAAAACAAAACTGTAATCATTTTTAACCGTTGATTTGTTGCTCCGACAGCGATAAATGGTATATATTTAAATAAAGACAGGATATTACGGCAATACAGGAGGGAATATTATGATGAAAAAATACATAGCGTTTCTGCTTGCGACGGTAATCCTTGCAGCAGGGTGCTTTATGTTTGAGGGAAATATCGTAAAGGCTAATGAAGTATCAGCGGGAGATATAAGCGCTGTTTCCGAAACAGACAAGCCTGATGAAAAGGACGAGCCGAAGACAGACTTCGGAGATATTATTCCTGCGCTCACTGCTTCTTCTGCAGGTTATGACAGAATATCTCTTAAATGGGATGCCGCAGAGGATGCAAAGAGCTACGAGGTTTATCGTGCAGTATCCAAAAGCGGAAAATACACACGTATAAAAACTACAGGCGAAACAGCCTTTACCAACACAGGACTTTCATTCAACAAGACCTATTATTACAAGGTGCGCGCTGTAAGCAGCGAGGGAAAATACAGCAGTTATTCTGCTGTAAAATCGGCAAAGACAGCTCCGGCAGTACCTGCTAATTTCAAGGCGGTGCGAGCATCTTATAAAAGCATAAAGCTGAGCTGGAGCAAGGTGTCAGGTGCCAACGGATACGCCATCTACAGAGCAACCTCCAAAAACGGAAAATATACATTGGTAAAAAGAGTTACCAATGGCTCAACCCTTTCCTTTACAAACTCTTCCCTTACCTGCGGAAAGACCTATTACTACAAGGTAAGAGCATACAAAAATTCCGGAGGAAAGAGAATATACGGAGAGTACACTGATGTCGTCAGCGCAAAGCCGTATCTTTCAAAGCCCACACTTACCCTTACCAAGTCTTCCTATATGATAAATGTAAAGTGGAGCTCTGTTTCAGGTGCAACAGGCTATAAGCTGTACCGCTCCACTGACCCCGAAGAAGGCTTTACCCTGCTCGGAACAACATCCGGCAGTAAGAGAACCTTTGCAAACTCAAGCGTAGCCCCCGGTATAACCTATTATTACAAGGTCGTTGCAACAAGAAGCGGCTCGGAGAGTGCGGCTTCTGAAATAAAGAGCGCTGTTCCGAGTATGTCCAAACCCTCTTCACCCAAGGCTGCAAGCGCATCCTACAGCAGTATAAAGATATCCTGGAGCTCTGTTTCAGGTGCAACAGGGTATGTTGTGTACAGAAGCGACTCGGCTGACGGTGAGTTTAAAGAAATAGGAAGAACCACATCCAAAAGCTATACCGACAAGGGGCTGGTAATGGGTAGAACCTATTACTATAAGGTCGCAGGATACCGCACCCGCAAAGGTCTGACAGGTGTCGGAACAAAAACGGCGGCAGTATCTGCAAAGCCTGCGATTTCAACTCCCGTAATCTCCTCCGCAGGCAAGTACAACAGCTCAAGCATAAAGATAAGCTGGAAGGCTGTAAGCGGTGCAGACGGATACTATGTATACCGTGCGTCAAGTTCAGGAGGAACTTACAGCCAGATTGGAACAATAGATAACGCAAATACCCTGAGCTTTATTGACAAGGGACGCAGTCAGAACAGGAGTTATTATTACAAGGTCCGCGCATACCGTGTGATCGACGGAGAAAAGGTATTCAGTGCATACAGCGCATACAAGAGCGGAAAGATTTCAAAGAAGGTTGCGTACCTGACCTTTGATGACGGTCCCTCCTGCAATACTATGAGGATTCTCGATATCCTCGACAGATACGATGCAAAAGCAACCTTCTTCGTCATAGGAAAGAGCGGAAGAGACAAGGAATACAAGGCTATTGTTGACAGAGGTCATACCATCGCCCTGCACACCTATTCTCATACCTACTCCAAGGTCTATGCAAGCGAGAGCGCATTCTTCAAGGAAATAAACAAGATCTCCGATAAGGTTTATAACCTTACCGGTGTCAGATCAAAGATCATCCGATTCCCCGGCGGTTCCAGCAATACCGTTCACAGAAAATACTGCTCGGGACTTATGAAGAAGCTCAAGAAGAGCGTGCCTGCAAAGGGTTATTACTATCACGACTGGAATGTCGGCAGCGGCGATGCAGACGGAAACAATGTAGCAAAGACCAAGATAATCAACAACATCAAAAAAGGCTGCAAGAACAAAAATACAGTTAATATTCTTATGCACGACACAGGAACCAGCAAAAACACAACTGTAAGCGCACTGCCTGCGATCATCGAATATCTCCAGGCACAGGGCTATTCCATTGAGGCGATAACAGAAGATTCCGTACTGATACAGCACGGTTAAATATCCTTAATGGAGTAACAAAAAAAAAATAACACAGCAGACACAGTACTTTATGTGCTGTGTCTGCTGTTGCTTATACAGGATAGCTGCAGTATAATCGGATAGAAATAAGAAAGGGTGCATTATGAAATGATATTCGAGAAAGCGAGCATAAATGACGTATCTGCTTTGATTGAATTGAGGACAGCATATCTGCTTGAGGATTATGGAGAATTACCTGCAGACAAATTAGCTGTAATCACTGATAATCTTAACGATTATTTTCGAAAACACCTGAATAATGATCTTATGGTATTTATTTGCAGAGATACAGATAAAATCGTAAGCTGCTGTTTTTTGTGTATTACGGAAAAACCGTCAAATCCCACTTTTATCAACGGCAAAGTGGGGGCAATACTTAATGTATACACAGTGCCTGAGTATAGAAAAAGGGGAATTGCAAAGAAACTGCTTAAAATGCTGCTTGCAGAATCAGAAGATGCAGGGCTTGATTTTGTAGAGCTTAAAGCTACTGATTCGGGGTATGAGTTATATAAATCTGTGGGATTTGAAGATGCAGTGTCTAAATATCATAATATGAAATATATTATAGATCCGAACAATGCAACCTGATTTTTATCCCTGCTCCCCGAGGAGAGATATAAATTGCCTTGCGGCGGCGGAAAGTGGGATATCCTCTCTGTAGCAAACGGCGATGCTTCGTCGGGGCACTCGCTGGCTGAGACGCACCTCAAAAAGCTCGTCGTCGCTGATATTTATAAATTCACGGGTGACACAGGCGATGCCCAGTCCGATTCGGGCGTAGTCCATAAGAAGATCGTGGGCGCCAAGCTCAATTTCGGGGTGGAGCACCACGCCGTTTTCGAGAAAATGTCTCTCAACCATTCGCCGCGAGTTTGACGCCTGCTCAAGCATTATAAGGGGATAAGATGCCAGCTCCGACAGAGAAACTTCTCTGCTCTGAAGGTGTGAAAAGGGCTTGCCTGCGATAAAAACATCGTGTACAGGAAGACATTCCTCAAACACGAACCCCTTTTCGCTTATGGGCATATTTACAAGACCTATGTCTATTGAACCGTCGCGCAATAAGGACATAGTGCCGTCAGTGGTACGGTTTGTTATGCTTATTTTTACGTCAGGATAGAGCGTGTGATATCTTCCGATAAATGGGGAAAGATACCATTTGGAAACAGTGTCCCCTGCTCCGATGCGTAATTCGCCTGCGGAAAGAGAGCGCAGCTTTAAAAGCTTTTCTTCTCCTGCTTCGATAAGCCCCATTGCCGAGCGGATATAACCGCCCAGAAGTTCGCCCTCTGGGGTGAGCTTTACACCTCTTGAGGAGCGGTTGAAAAGCCGTACATCAAGTGAGTCCTCAAGCTGACGCATCGCCTGGCTTACTGCAGGCTGGCTGATATCCAGCAGCTTTGCCGCTCCTGAAAATGTGCCTGCCTTGACAACGGCGGAAAATATTTTGTAAAGTTCAGTGCTGATATTCATAGGAAGACTCCTTTTTGCTGTCCAATGTTTATGCTGTGCTTCGGAAATCGCCGTATACTACATATAACCATAGCTTATGTGTAATATAATAAACTAACTATTTACTTATATCAAGAGTTGTGGTTTAATATATAAGGAAAATTCAGTGCAGAAAATTCTGCTTTATTATTTTCAATTACGAAAGGTTGATCTTACTATGAGAACAGTGGGCGTAATTTCACGCGGAATCCGTACTCCTGTCATCCGTCAGGGCGAAGATCTTGTATCTATCGTGGCAGAGAGCGTAGTAAATGCTTCCAAGGCTGAGGGCTTCTCCTTCAACGACAGAGACATCGTAGCAGTTACCGAGTCTGTTGTCGCACGTTCAATGGGCAACTATGCTTCCGTTGATGCTATTGCCAAGGATGTTTCCGCAAAGTTCGGCACCGATACTATTGGTGTTATCTTCCCCATTCTTTCAAGAAACCGCTTTGCTATCTGCCTTCGCGGCATCGCAAAGGGAATGAAGAAGATCTATCTTATGCTTTCATATCCTTCCGATGAGGTTGGAAACCACCTTTTCGACCCCGATCTGCTGGACGAGAAGGGCATCGATCCTTATGCTGATGTTCTCAGCGAGAAGGAGTACAGAGATGCATTCGGCTACACTGTACACCCCTTCACAGGTGTTGACTATGTCGAGTATTACTGCAATCTTATCCGCGAGTGCGGTTGTGAGGTTGAGGTTATTTTCGCAAACCGTCCTCAGGCAATTCTTGAGTACACAGACAGCGTACTGACCTGCGACATTCACACCAGATTCAGATCTGTTCGCCGTCTTGAGAAGGCAGGAGCAAAGAAGGTTCTCACTCTTGCAGATATCCTCAACGAGAGTGTTGACGGCAGCGGCTACAACGAAGCATACGGTCTTCTCGGCTCCAACAAGGCAACCGAGGACAGCGTAAAGCTCTTCCCCCGTGACTGCCAGACCTTTGTTGATGCTCTGGCTAAGAAGCTCAACGAGATGACAGGCAAGAATATCGAGGCTCTCATCTACGGCGACGGCGCATTCAAGGATCCTGTTGGTAAGATCTGGGAGCTTGCAGACCCCGTAGTCTCCCCTGCATGCACCGAAGGACTCAAGGGCAAGCCCAACGAGCTCAAGCTCAAGTATCTTGCTGACAATGATTTTGCAAATCTTTCCGGCGAAGCACTTGCTGAAGCTATAAAGAACTCCATTAAGGAGAAGGAAGCAGACCTTGTAGGTAATATGGCTTCTGAAGGTACCACCCCCAGACAGCTCACCGACCTTATCGGTTCTCTCTGCGATCTGACATCCGGCAGTGGTGACAAGGGTACTCCTGTTGTATTCATTCAGGGCTACTTCGATACCTACGCAAAGGAAGACTGAGTTTAATTGCAGAGCCCAACGGTATAGAGATATTAAAAGCCCATTCTGACATCAATGTCAGAATGGGCTTCTTTCCTGCGTCATTGACTTATTGATATATGATGGCTATAATCATCTTAAGAGCAAAAAAGTATGACAGTGAAGAAGTGAATAAGATGAAAGCAGTAGTTTTTCACGGAAGCCCAAGAAAAGGAAATACATATACTGCCACTAAGATTTTTATGGATGCAATGTCTCAGTGCGGCGATGTAACTTATTCGGAGTTTTTTCTGCCGAAGGATGTTCCTCAGTTTTGTCTGGGCTGTCAGCTGTGCCTTGGGAATCCCCGTGAGAAATGTCCTCATGCAGGTTACATAGATCCGATTTATAAGGCGATAATGGAGGCCGATGCACTTGTTTTTACCACTCCCCATTTTGGAGCCTCCAGTATGACCGGCGGTATGAAAAATCTGTTGGATCATCTTGATTTTTTTACATTAACCATATCTCCGCGAAAAGAAATGTTCAGTAAAAAAGCGTTTGTGCTTACAACAGGGACAGGCAGTACCTCCGCTGCCGGGCAGATTAAAAAATGTCTGAGGAGCTGGGGGATAAATCGGGTATGTTCTTTAGGAATAAAAATGTTTACAGATAAGTGGGATAAAATGCCTGCAAAGAAGCAGAAAAAACAGGAAAAAAGGCTTCAGAAAGCGGCGGGTCGATTCTTCTCAATGAAGAAAAAGAGACCTTATGCGTCATCGGTTTTTATGTATTTTATAAACAGATTCGTTCTTAAAAAGTTTGTGGGAGAAGGAAGCTATCCTTTTGAGTACTGGAAAGAAAACGGATATTTTGATAAGTGTCCGTTTTAAATCAATTCATAGTTTCAAAGGCAATTTATCTGTCAGAATAAAAAACAACCCGTGAAGGCGCTTCTTCACGGGTTAATTTTATCTCTCGTCGGCCGATAGAATTATAGAAACCGCTCGTTCTAATTGTTCATCGGTTACATCAAAGGGCGGCTTGAATATTATAAGGTCATCATCTTCTGCACAGAGCAGTCCTTTGCGCACTGCAAGCCGCCGCAGATGCGGGTTTTCGGGCTTTGCAGAGATATAAAGACCGCAATTGCTTACTGTTTCAAACTTCCCTGTATCACGGAGCAGAGTGGAAAATTTTTCGCCGGTTTCGGAAACAAAGCTGTCAAATCCCTTTGCAGTCAGTCTTTTCAGCACACTTTCCGCAACGGAGCAGATTATGGGATTGGGCTGTGCACCGTAGAGGTCAGAATGTGCCGCATCTCCTGTGAGCAGGCAGAGAGTCAGCGGCAGTCCGCCGCCGAGACCACCGACGATAGTAATATCGGGGCGAATATCCTGGGACAGGCATACTGTAGGAGAGCCTGTACGCATAAAGCCCACAGAACGCTCGTCGGCGATAGTCAGCAGGTCGTTTTCAAAGGCAAGGGTGAATATGTTTCTGTAGTGCTCCTGTGAAAAAGGGCGTGCGTTTTCGCTGTCGAACACCGAAAACACAACCGCGCAGGTGCCATCGGGAATACCCTGAGGGTCGAGATCCAAAGGGTCGTCGATGTAAAGTATGCCCCCTCGCCCGTCTCCGTAATGCGATGCGGAATAATCAAGGGCAATTGATACAGCGCAGTCCAGTGCGCTTATGTCATCGTGGGCAAAAAGCACAGCGTCGGTTTTTGTGATATGGGTAAGCTTTTCGGCAAAGACGGCGGCACTTTCGATTGCACAGCCTGCGGAAAAAATAAAACCGTCAGCCGCTTTTTTTATTACCTCGGCAGTTTCTCTGCCGGAAAATACATCCGTTGCAAAGTTTAATATATCCTCGCTCATTGACTGCTGAAACTTAGGAGCAGGAGAAATGAGCGTCTCGTATTTATCTAAAAGTTCGCGTCTGTTCATAGGCTTAACAACAGTCCTCCTCCCGTTTTCAGGCAAATTTGTATGATTTTAAATTCTTACATTCCGTAGGGTGACGGGAACAGCTCGAGAGCGATGGTCTCAGGAATAGAAAGCATAATGTTCATATTCTGTACTGCCAGACCTGCGCCGCCCTTCAGTGTATCGTCAAGTGCGGCGGTAAATACGGCAGTATTTGTGGGAACATCATAACCGACAGACACATCGGTGATATTTGAGCCGAGTACATTTGCTGCGCACACCTCGCCGTGACGTCGGATGCGGACAAAAGGCTCTCTGCCGTAAACCTGTTCAAAGGCTGCGATAAGATGTGCCTCGGAAAAATCGGGGCGCAGTCTTGCTATACAGGTGACGGTCAGACCTCTTGTGCCCTGTGCGGTCTGCTTTATAAGATTGGAATTTACCTTTTCGCCTGACATCTTGCACAATATCTGCTCTGTCTCAAGGGCTTCGCAGGGCTGAGGTTCAAAGGTGTCGGGAACGGTTGCAATAACAGCAATGCTGTCGGGATAGATCATACCTGACATAAGTGCAGGGCAAAGTGCGATAGCAGATGCGGCTGCAATGGGACTTGGAACTGCGATTATTACCTTGCCCACAACGTCCTCGCGGAGCAGTTCGGGAAGTCCGTAAACAGAAGCCTCGTGAAGTCCCGGGTACTCAAGCGGAGAACCGAACCATTGGCTGTAGGCTTCTTCGCTCTGAGGACGGTAATTTGCGGAAAGATCGATAAACACGCTCTTTTTGTGTATGCTGAGTGCGGAAAGGATCTCGCTTCTGTCCTGAGGAAGTGCAGAGAAAATAACGTCACTGCACTCTATGACCTCTTCTATTTCCGAGCATATCATATCGCAGACGGAATGAAGCGCAGGGTGAACGGTGCTTATCATTCTGCCCTGTGCGCCTTCGGCGGCAATGGCGGCAATAGCCACATAAGGGTGGTTTGCCAGCAGACGCACAAGCTGTGCGCCTTGTTTTGATTCAGCACCGATTATTCCTATTCTGAATTTTTCCATATCTATCGTCCTTTCGGATGGTGGATTTTCGCAACTGTAAGTTTACACTGCGAATAAAAAACGCAGTTTTGAATATGTAGACAGATAATGCCGTCAATGTTATGATAATACCATCAGCTGATGCCATAAAAATGAGAGGCGGAATTTTAAAATGAAATTCGGGTCAAATCTTCAGTACCTTCGAAAGCTTCACGAAAATATGACACAGGAAAAGCTGGCTGAAAAGATGGGTGTATCACGTCAGACAGTTTCCAAATGGGAAACAGGAGAAGCATATCCTGAGCTTGACAAGATTATGGAGCTGAGCAGGATTTTTTCCTGCTCCATAGATGCTCTTCTGAAATCGGAAATGGCACAAAGCGAAGATTATTTTTCTGCAGTGTCGGTTGTGACAGTGCCCGAGTTTGTGCTGGGCAGATATGTTATCATAAGTCCTCAGCCCGAGGATGATGTGCAGATGTATCTGAAGCACTGGGCAGAAAACAGCGGACTTTTTGAGTGCTGCGAAAAGCCGAGGCAGATAGGCTGGGATTTCCCTTTTGTTTCAATGGAACAGCAGAATCGTTTCGGTCTGCGGGGCTATGCTGCAGGCTGGATGCTGCCTAAGGGATTCGAACCGAAATGCGGCGGCGTTGATATATATAAGCAGGAAACGGCGCAGTATGCAAGGATAACTGTAAGAGATCCATTCAAGGCTGCCTTTGACAGGATACCAAAGGGATATCAGAAAGTCCTCGAATATCTCGGCGCCAACGGATTCAAAGAAAATCACGGAACACAGTTCCTCGGCTGCTTCGAAGAGGTTTACGAAAAAGACGGCGAAACATATATGAACATATACATTCACGCCGACTGCGTAGGAAAAGCTAATATTCATACGGATTTCAGCCGATGAAAATTCGGAGCAATCGCCCGAAAGGGCGATTGCTTTTTTAGTTTATATCATAGCTCTGATGCGTCTGACCTCAGAGAGCACATTCTCAGGTGCAGGACCGCCTGCGCTCTTTCTGTCGGAAACGCACTTGTCAAGATTGATTGCTTCATACACTTCCTCGGTGAAGGTGTCGCACACTGCCTTGTATTCTGCTATAGGCAGTGTCTCGAGGGTGTTGTTTGTCTCGATGCACTTTGCAACGAGAGTTCCTGTCGCCTTGTAAGCATCACGGAAGGGAAGTCCCTGCTTTACAAGCCAGTCGGCACAGTCGGTTGCGTTTATAAAGCCGCGAGCGGCCGCATTTCTCATATTGCCTTCGAGAACGGTCATTGTCTCAAGCATGGGAGTGAATGCGGTAAGACACATTGAAACAGTGTCGCAGGCGTCAAATATTGCCTCCTTATCCTCCTGCATATCCTTGTTGTATGCCAGAGGTATGCCCTTCATAACGGTGAGAAGGGTCATAAGGTCACCGAACACTCTGCCTGACTTGCCGCGAACAAGCTCAGCGATGTCAGGGTTCTTTTTCTGAGGCATAATTGAAGAGCCGGTGGAGAAGGCATCAGAAAGCTCTACGAACTTGAATTCCCAGGAGCACCAGAGGATTATCTCTTCGGCAAAACGGGAAAGGTGAACCATTATAATTGACAGGCAGGAAGCCAGCTCAAGGCAGAAATCGCGGTCGGAAACGCCGTCGAGGGAGTTCCTTGAGAACTCAAACATACCGAGAGAAAGGGCAGTCTGCATACGGTCTGTAGGGTATGTTGTACCTGCAAGAGCACAGGAGCCAAGGGGTGAAACACTCATTCTGCGCTTGCAGTCATCAAGTCGTCCGATGTCGCGAAGAAGCATATCGGCATAAGCAAGCAGGTGATGAGCGAAGGTTATGGGCTGTGCGCGCTGGAGGTGGGTATAGCCGGGCATTACAGTGGATGCGTGTGCCTCAGCCTTGTCGCACAGTACTTTTATGAGACCTGTGACCTGCTCCTTGAGACTGTCGCACTGCTTCATAAGATGCAGGCGAATGTCAAGAGCGACCTGATCGTTGCGGCTTCTTGCGGTGTGCAGACGCTTGCCTGTATCGCCGAGACGGGCTGTAAGCTCGCCTTCGATGAAGGTGTGGATATCCTCTGCGGACATATCTATCTCAAGTTTTCCGTTCTCAAGGTCTGAATAAATGCCCTTGAGTCCGGCGATTATTGCATCAGCTTCGGAACGTTCGATAATGCCGCAGTCGCCCAGCATATTTGCGTGAGCTATACTGCCTTCGATGTCCTCGCGCCACATACGGCTGTCGAAGGAGATGCTTGAATTGAAATCATTTGTTATTTCGGAAACGCTTTCGGAAAAACGTCCCTGCCAGAGCTGTTTCATATGTATACGTCCTTTCAAAGGATATTGATGACAAAAGTTTCGTCCACCTTTTCAAAGGTGGCAGGGTTTTTAGGGACAGAGTCCCTGAATCGGGGGTTGGGGGTGAGAATCGAAGATTCTCAAAGCAACCTTTGGTTGCAAGGGAAACCACCAACTTATCATACTTTTCAAATGCAGGCATTCCGCCTGCATTTATTTACCGAGAGTTGAGGCGTTGCCTCAAACTCCATTCAAGGGCTTTGCCCTTGAAAATCCTACCAAAGGAAAATCTTTCCTTTGGTAGGATTTATTTTTTTGATTTGCCGATGATACCAAGTATACCGCAGCCGGCGGCGATGGCGCCGTATCCGAGAACCTCAAGCAGAACCCGCCAAAAGCCGTTGAGCTCAGAGGGGAACAGAACTCTCGAAAAGAGTGCCAGCAGTACACCTGCGGTTATGATAAGAGCTGAAACGATGTATTTTAATGTGTTGTTCAAACTGTATCACCTGCGAAAAAAGGGATCGGCATCATTATAACACCGATCCCTGAGATTTTCATTATAAATATGTTAATTTAAAAGGATTATTTACCGTCCTTCATAGCCTTGACCTTGATGGGAAGACCGAAGAGGTTGATAAAGCCCTGGGAATCCATCTGATCGTAGACCTCGTCCTCTGCGAAGGTTGCGATATCCTCGTCGTAGAGGGAGTACGGGCTGGTCATACCCATATCGATGATGTTGCCCTTGTAGAGCATAACTTTGACATCACCGGTAACGGTCTGCTGAGTGCTTTCGACAAATGCATCGAGGGCCTCGCGCAGGGGAGTGAACCACTGACCGAAGTATACAAGTTCGGAGTACTTGAGAGCTACCATCTGCTTGTAGTGCTGAGTGTCACGGTCGAGGCAGAGCTCTTCAAGCTTTGCGTGTGCGTGATAGAGGATAGCACCGCCCGGAGTCTCATAAACGCCGCGGCTCTTCATACCGACGAGACGGTTTTCGACCATATCGATAATACCGATACCGTTTGCGCCGCCAAGCTCGTTGAGCTTTGTGAGAAGCTCTACAGCACCCATCTTCTCGCCGTTGATTGCAACAGGATTACCCTTTTCAAAGCTGATGGTAACTTCGGTGCCCTTGTCGGGAGCTGCCTGAGGAGTTACGCCAAGCTCAAGGATCTCATCGTACTTAGGTGCATTTGCAGGATCCTCAAGATCAAGACCCTCGTGGGAAAGATGCCACAGGTTCTTATCCTTGGAATAGCTGGTCTCGCGGTTTATCTTCAGAGGGATGTTGTGTGCCTCTGCGTAGTCGATCTCTTCGTCACGGCTCTTGATGTCCCAGGTTCTCCAGGGAGCAATGATCTTCATATTTGGAGCGAAGTGCTTGATAGCAAGCTCGAAACGTACCTGGTCGTTGCCCTTACCGGTGCAGCCGTGACAGATAGCGTCAGCGCCTTCAGCGAGTGCGATTTCAACGATTCTCTTTGCGATGATGGGACGTGCAAAGGAAGTACCGAGGAGATACTTGCCCTCGTAAATTGCGCCTGCCTTCATTGTGGGGAAGATATAATCCTCAACGAATTCCTTGTTGAGGTCTTCGATGTAAAGCTTGGAAGCGCCGGTCTT
Organism: Acutalibacteraceae bacterium; assembly: GCA_045604965.1. Classification (GTDB taxonomy): domain Bacteria; phylum Bacillota; class Clostridia; order Oscillospirales; family Acutalibacteraceae; genus JAISGQ01. Next base: position 18,627 of record JAZUPB010000021.1, on the reverse strand, counting down.
TATAGCTTTTTCCTCGAGACCATCAAGCTCGGTGCCCTGTCCGACGTCGCCGGATACTGCGATAACTTCGCAGTTGTCATAGTTTTCCTTGAGCCAGGGGATGATGATGGAGGTGTCAAGACCGCCGGAGTAAGCCAGTACTACTTTTTTGATGTCGCCCATTGTTAACATATCCTTTCCTTAGGAAAATTTATTACATACGTGATTATACACCGTTTATGCAAATATTCAAGGGTGTTTTGAATATTTATTCACGTTTGTATACATTGACAAAACCGCACCGCAGCGGTGGGGAGAAAATAGGGAAAATATTGACTGCAGAAAGATTATACACCATTGATTATGCATTTTCAATGCATATACGGGATTATTGACGCAAAGGAAATTGCGATGTATAATCAACAGCGATATACATTTGAAAGGGGATTATTTATGTATTGCACAAACTGCGGAGGGAAAATGGAAAAAAGTGAAAAATTCTGCAGCATCTGCGGCAGCCCGGCAAAGGAAGAAAAGACAGGCGGCGTTTCACGAACAGTAGTCGGCATATTGTATGCCATAGCCTCTCTCCTGCTGATTTTTATACCTAAATTGAGCAGTATTATTATGGGCGACACAAGCAAAATGCTGGAAAGCATTATGAAAAAAGATTATGGAAATGTTAGCGATGCTGTCGGTGGGTTTGTAATATTGCTTAATGCCCTTTCAAGCTACGACAGTATTGTATATCCTACAGCAGGACTTCTGATGGCTGTGGCGGCACTTGCTCTGCTGCTTAAAAGAAGAGGCGCATACAAGGCGGCAACAATAAGCGGTATTGCAGGATTTGCCGCACTTGCCTATTCGGTGTTTATGCTGATAGCAGTGCCTGCGTTCCCCAAGGCTCTGGTTTCGCTGTTTATAGCGGACAAGGATCAGCTGGATATAGCGGTGCGCATTGCACGGAGCGAACCTTATTTTGTGATTCGATACATCACTGCGGCTGTTTTGCTGGCGATGGTGGTTATACCTGCCTTTATCCTGATGACAAAAAGCAGAAACAAAGATAAGGAAGATACTGTCCTTTTCGGAAAACTTGAGAGAAGCACTGCTTCTCTTATGACACTGCTTCCTCTTATCAGTATTTCGCTGGTATTAAAAGGTTCAATTTCAACAATATACACTGCGACTATGGGAAGCAACGCACTGATGGCATATAATGCGGCAGAGTATACAGCGGCGAACTTTGTGAGCATATCGCTGTTTGCGCTGATTATAATCACTGCTTACTGTATGATTATGAAGAAGTTTTCCTATCCGCTGTTCATACTTCCCGGACTTGGAGCGATTTTGCTTTACGGTATTATTGCCGTCGCCTCCTGCAGCGTTGTGCTCAATAAGGAAGGTTTGCTTACAGCAGTATCCCCCGAAGCATACGAAATGGCATATCAGGCAGTTCTGCCGAAGGTTATGGGTACGATTTTCCTGCTTGCGGCGATTTATTTCTGGATTGCCGCAACCGCCAGAGGAAATGTACGCGCCTGGGGACAGATAATTTTTGCTGTGTCGTTTGTTTTGCTGTGTGCTGTTTCAGAAAGAATGAGAGTTTCAGGCTTTGCATTGGGGATAGAGGTGCCCTTTACAGAGATAGTACTCGGAATATTGATCCTTTCGGCGGCAATACCGATGAGCATAAGAAACAGAGAAAAATAATGAGAAAACCGCCTTTGTTAAGGCGGCAGTTCCAAGTCGTCCTTCGGACGACCCAAGAGACCCCCGGCGAGGGTCTCTTATGAAAAACAGTCCACCGGACTGTTTTTCTATCTTCCTGCGCTTTGGCGGCAAAAGGGAATTTCGCCCTTTGCGAAGGGCGATTCAAGGGCTTTGCTCTTGATAATCCCACCACCTTTGAAAAGGTGGACGAAACTTTTATACTTATAAAAAAATAAACCGCTCGAAATGGGCGGTTTATTTTTATTATTATTGATTTTTTCTTTTTTCTGCGTCCTTTATGAGTACTGCCTCAGTAAGTGCAGCCATATCGGAGAGCTTTTCCAGAGAGCCGCACATTTTGCGCAGTGATGCAGCGCCTGCAAGACCTGTCATATACCAGGCGGTGTGCTTCCTCGCTTCTTTCATTCCGACCCGCTCGCCCTTGTATTCGCAGAGCTTAATTATGTGGTTGTTCATAACCCTCATTCGCTCCATAAGAGGAGGTGTGTCAATAACACGGCAGTCATTGAGCCAGGCGTTTATCTGCATAAATATCCAGGGAGCACCAAGAGCACCGCGTCCTACCATAACCGCGTCACAGCCTGTTTCCTCAAGCATATGCACCGCGTCCATTGCAGAATTTATGTCTCCGTTGCCGATAACGGGAATACTTACTGTATTTTTTACCTCTTTTATTACGTTTAGGTCTACAGGAGGAGCATACATCTGAGCTCTTGTTCTTCCGTGAACGGCAATAGCCGCCGCACCTGCCGCCTCTGCCCTCTTTGCAACCTCCACAGCAGTAAGGCAGTTTTCGTCCCAGCCCTTGCGGATCTTCACCGTTACAGGCACATTACCTGCGGCGCGTACGACTTCGGCTACCATTCTGCCGCACAGCTCAGGATTTTTCATAAGAGCACTGCCGCCTCCGTTGCCGCTTATCTTCGGAGCAGGACAGCCCATATTTATATCTATTGCTTCGGGATTGCTCTCGAGAGCTTTTTCCACCGATGCGGCAACGATAAGCGGATCGTCTCCGAAAAGCTGTATCGCCATAGGACGTTCTTTTTCGGATATCTGCATAAGTGCGGCAGATTTTCTGTCGTGCATAGTTATGCCCTTGCCCGACACCATCTCACTGACGCACCACGCCGCACCGTAGCCTACGCACAGCTCGCGGAAGGCGCGGTCTGCAACTCCTGCCATAGGTGCCAGTATGACCTTGCCTGCAAGCTCGGTATTTCCAATCTTCATATAAATCTCTCCGTTTCAAACTGGGGATATTTTAGCATAAAGAATCCAAGGTATCAAGCACCTTAAAAAACAGAAAAGCCGTAACGGATATCCGCTGCGGCTTTTGTATGTTTACTGTGGATCAGAGGATTTTGTCAGAACCAGCTCTGCACGGCTGCCTGTAAGCTCATCGGTGTAATATACGGTGAGCTTATCACCCGAAAGACTGCATTCTGCGGCTTCATCGGAAGATGCGCCTACGGCGAACAGCACCAGCTCATCGCCTGTGAAGCAAAAGCTGTCCATATCGCGGTAATTACTCAGCGAGCCGTTTTCTCCGAGGGTGAAAAACAGGGTGTCGCCGTCATACCAGTTGCCCAGAATATTTTCATCAACAGTGCCTTTTTCAGGGAGACCTGTACCGCCTGCGATGCCTTCGGCAGAACGGCAGTAATATTTTCTCGAAGTGAAATAACTGCCTATGTCAGAAGATATTCTCAAAATCTCACCGTCGGTTCGGAAGCCTACGGTGACGCTTCTTCCCGATTGGGTGTTCCAGATGATGCTGTCGCCATCTACCGTATAAGGTGAGCTGTAATTATCAGTTCCTGTGACGGTGCCGTCCTCGGAAAAGCTTCTGTAAGGAACACCGCTGTATGTGTACCAGTCGCCGATGAGCATTTCAGCAGGAGTTTTTTCGGTCTCCTTTTTATCACAGCCGCTGAAGATGAGCAGACACAGCAAAGTCAGAAATGCAAGTGAAACAGATAAGAATTTTTTCATTGTTCTTTCTCCAAATCAGCATTGTAAGTGGGAAATAATTTAATTAGAATTATAGAGCTAATAAATACAATAATTCTATCGAGAAAACAATTTTGTTTTTCTCAGTGAAAGCAAAAGCACTGTTCCGGGGATAAAGACCACCACAAGTTCGCCTACGCCTACCGCAGCGGCACAGTAAAGGAATGTACCTGCGCCGAAAAACAGAGCCAGCTCCGCACCGACTATAAGGGCATTGAAAACCACAGGAGACAGAAACGACAACACGGGCACAGTGCCGATTTTCGCTGTGTTTCTGAGAAGCCGTGTGCAGACAGCGGCCAGCAGAGTAGCGGCAGTTCCGAAGAGGATATCAACAGGAAGAGTTACCCCCATACTCATACCGATTATGTTTGAGAGCAGACAGCCGAGAGCCAGTCCCGGAACTGCAGCAGAAGTCAGTATGGGCAAAACGGTAAGAGCTTCGGACAGACGAAACTGAACAGGACCAAAGGAAAGCGGTGCAAGGCATAGTGTCAATACAGCATAGAGGGCAGCAATGATCGCCGCTTCGGTCATATAGCGGACAGTGTTTGTTTTCTTGTTCATTTTTTGATTCTTCTTTCGTAGTTTTGTTTATTTATACAGTCAGGATTTTGCGAACTGACTGTTTTTGCCCGGTAATTATTCCTTCATTGCCTCACGGGAGCGTGAAATAAGCTCCTCCTGAGCATTGACAATGCCGCTGGGACGTTCGGAATAGGGAACCTCCTCCTGCAGTCCGAAATCGAAAACGGAATATTCTGATGGCTTTTTCGGAATATAATCGAAAAGGGTTTTATATTTGCCGTCTTCGGCGAGAATACGTGCTTTTACGGTATCTGTCCAGTAAAGCTCGGTTTCCTCAATAACACGCTGACGGACGGCCTCGTCAAGGAGTGGGAACAGAAGCTCCACTCGTCTTGAAAGATTGCGGGTCATAAGATCGGCACTGCCGAGATAGACCTTTCGCTCGTCGCCTGTGCCGAACATATAGACTCTGGTGTGTTCAAGATGTCTGCCGACTATGGAGCGCACTTCAATATTGCCTGCGGCATCGCGGCTTGTGGGGTCGAGACAGCATATGCCGCGCACCAGCAGACGTATTTTTACTCCTGCCTGTGCGGCAAGATACAGCCTGTCAATCATATCAGGGTCGGAAAGGGAATTCATCTTGCCGTAGAATTCGCCGTCTTCGCCATTCTTTGCCTTTTCAGCTTCTTTTTCCAGCAGCTCATAAACTGTACTGCGCATAGAATGAGGAGCCATTACAAGATGTGTAAGCTCGGGCTTGCGGAAAAAGCCTGTAATGCTGTTGAAGAACGCAGTGGCATCACTGCCAAGGGATTCTTCGCAGGTTAGAAGACCGTAGTCTGTGTACATTTTGGCAGTGGAGTCATTGTAGTTGCCAGTACCGAGGTGCAGGTACTGACGCACGCCTTCATCCTCGCGGCGTACCACGAGAGTAATCTTACTGTGAGTTTTCAGATCCTCAACGCCGTAAACAACATTTACGCCCTTCTTTTTAAGCTCTTCACCGTAGGTGATGTTGTTCTCTTCGTCAAAACGAGCCTTCAGCTCCACAAGAGCAGTTACCTGCTTGCCGTTCTCAGCGGCAGTCTCAAGAGCCTTTATTATTGGGCTGTTGTGGGATACTCGGTAAAGAGTCTGCTTTATTGCAACTACATCGGGGTCCTCTGCCGCCTGATTTAGGAATCTTACAACAGGCTCAAAGGAATCAAAGGGGTGATGAAGGAGAATATCTCCTTTTCTTATCTCTTCGAAAATATCAGCCTGTGTGTCCCTGAGACGGGCAGGCATATTGGGAGTATAGGATTCATATTTGAGAGCGTCAAAGCCGCCGAGACCGTAAAGCTCCTTCATAAGGAAGGTCAGCGAGATAGGTCCGCAGGATTCATACACGTCCTTTTTCTCAAGGCCAAATGCTTTTGTGAAGAATTTTGTCAGCTTGCTGTCACAGCCGCGCTCCATCTCAAGACGGATGACCGCGCCCTTTTTACGCTTTTTAAGGGACTTCTTTATCTCAGCCAGCAAATCTTCTGCTTCGTCCTCGTTTATGTCGAGGTCGCCGTTCCTGGTGATGCGGTAAGGCGCACAGGAAAGAACACGGAAACCGCCGAACAGCTTGCCGATATTGAGTTTTATTACATCCTCAACGGGAATATAGGTGTGCTGTCTTATGCGGAAAAGGCGGGGGAAGTTTGATGGCACCTGCACTGTGGCAAAAGCCGCTTCCTCCTCCGAGTCTTCCACCATTACCGCAAGGTTAAGAGCACGGTTGGCTATAAACGGGAACGGGTGGCTCTTGTCTATTGCAAGGGGAGTCAGAACAGGATAAAGTGCGCTGTCAAAAAAGCCCTCGCAGTATGCCTTCTGATCTTCGCTGAGCTGATGGGCGCGCAGTATTCTGATGTCGTGCTCCTCGAGCTCGGGGAGGATCTCTTCGATGTAGGTGTCGTAGAGATCAACAGTCATTCTCTTTACACGCTTTGCAATAGAGGAAAGCTGCTGCTTTGCAGACATTCCGCCGGGATCGGTGGTGTTGCCCTTGGCATTTAGCTGATCCCGCAGAGATGCAACGCGGACCATAAAGAACTCATCGAGATTTGAGCATACTATGCTCATAAAGTTCATTTTCTCGAAAAGTGGATTTCCGGGATCCTTTGCCTGCATCAGAACTCTCTGATTGAATTCCAGCCAGGATAATTCACGGTTTATAAAATTGGATTCAGAAAAGACGGTTGTACCCATTCTGTTCCCTCCGCATCAGTTATTGTTAAAGATAATTATATCAAAGCAGATGCCGTTTGTTAAGGGCTTTTCCCAAATTTTTAAGTCTGCTGAAGCTTAAAAAGAAAATTTCATCCGAATTCTGCATAATTACTCACACTGACGTATTTGACAAAAGTGTATATATTTGATATACTTTGCTCTACAGTGCATAAAATAAATTTTTCGTGCATTGATGAAAGGAGAAAACGTAAAATGACCGGTGACGCGGACAGTAGCCGCCCCAACCCTTATGCGGCCGCAGTGAGCACATTCTCAGGAGAGGAGTGTGAGTCGCTGTGATAGGCAGTATTGTATTACTTATAATATTGACTCTCGTCAATGCGTTTTTTGCAATGAGTGAGATAGCGATAATCACTCTTAACGACGCAAAAGTCGAAGCTATGGCAGAGAAAGGACACAAAGGCGCTAAAAAGATAATTAAGCTTACAAAGGATTCCAGCGGATTCTTAGCCACCATTCAGGTTGGCGTAACGCTGGCAGGATTCTTGTCCTCCGCATCTGCCGCAACCGCATTTACAGATAAGCTGAGCGGTGTGCTTGGTAATCTGAGTTTTATTTCTCCCAGTGTTGCAACTACTTTATCCACAGTTATTATTACAGTTATCCTGTCCTATTTCAGCCTTGTTCTCGGCGAACTTGTACCGAAAAAGATCGGTATGGCTAAGGCTGAGACCATTTCATTCAAGGTAGCGGGAGTGCTGCTTTGCGTAAAGGCAGGAACAAAGCCTTTCGTCTGGTTGCTTACAAAGTCCACCAACGCTGTGACCCGTCTTTTCGGTATAAATCCCAATGCTGATGAGCGCACTGTCACCGCAGAAGAGATACTTATGATGGTTGACGTAGGCGGTGAAAAGGGCGTAATAGAAGAAAATGAGCGCGATATGATCGCCAATATATTTGACTTCGGCGACACTACCGCCAGCGAAGTTATGACCCATCGTACCGAGGTTGTTGCGGTTGAAAATACCGCTTCCGTAGACGAACTTGTTGCACTTACTGTTGAAACAGGCCGTTCCAGAATACCTCTTTTCGAAGAGGATATCGACACTATTCTCGGTATAATATATGTCAAGGATCTGCTTCAGTATGTAGGCAAGGAAGAGGTTGCAGACCTCAAGCTCACCGATTTTATGCGCGATGCTTACTATATCCCTGAAGGCAAGAACCTTTCCGAGCTTTTTGAGGAAATGACCTCCAAGAAGATTCAGATGGCTGTTGTTGTCGATGAATACGGCGGAACAGCAGGTATAGTTACTATGGAGGATATCCTTGAATCCATAGTCGGCAATATTCAGGATGAATACGACAATGAGGAAGAAGAATATTCCCAGGTCGGCGACAATACCTACACCGTAGACGGCACTATGCCTATCGATGAGGTGTCCGATCTTATCGATGTCGAGCTGCCCGAAGGTGATTACGATACCATCGCAGGTCTGCTGGTAAGCGAGCTCGGCTATATCCCCAAGAAAAATGACCATCCCACAGTAACTCTGGGCAGAGTCAGTATGACAGTCGAACAGGTTGAGGAGAGAAGAATTTCACGAGTCCTTATCGTGATAACTCCCGAAGAATCTGATTCCGATGAAGAAGAATAAGAAAATCCCCGAGGCAACGAGCTTTATAGTTATACAGAAGTAATCAAAATCCACTTTTGATATTGTGTCAAAAGTGGATTTGCTTTTGCCTGTGACATTTGACTTTATGTAAATATTTAGTCATAATTAATTTGGTGATAAATAAGAATTTGACGATCGGAGAGATATAGCTATGAGCAATAGAAAAGTGGTTTTATACATTGGTATTAGCCTTGATGGTTATATTGCAACCAAAGATGATTCATTGGAATGGCTATTAAACACTCAAGGAAGTGGAGATAACGGTTTTGGAGAATTTTATGATACGGTAGAAACCATAATTATGGGAAGACGAACCTATGATTGGATTGTGGAACAGGAGAATGGTCGATTTCCATACATTGGAAAAGAGTGTTATGTTTTTACCACCCGAACGATTGATGATACAGAGTATGTGAAATTTACATCTCAAAGTCCGGAAAATCTTATTGCAGGACTAAAAAAGGAAGGAAAGAAGATTTGGATTGTTGGAGGGAGTCAAATCATCGACTTGGTCAGAAAGAAAAATCTCATAGATGAATATATACTAAGTATTGCGCCGGTAATTCTTGGAGAGGGAATACCATTGTTTTGTGAGGGTGAAAGAGAAGATCTTGTTTTTGATAAAGCCAGAACATTTGGGCAGTTTTTAGAGATTAGCTACCACACGGATAAATAATAAATTTCTCGAAGAGATAAATCCCAATTTATCAGTGAAATAATAAACAAATCCAGAGAAGAAAATTAAATCTTCTCTGGATTTGTTTATTTATGACTATCCGCATTAGCCTTGGTTTTTTATATCTCAGAGCAAAATCTCCATTTCCGTGCAGTCCCACTTTTCGCCTGCGATGTCAACCTCACAGGTGCTGCCTTCGATTTTTGCAAAGCCTGCTTTTTCGTAGCAGCGTATGGCGGCAGGGTTATTTTCGAAAACACCCAGGGACACACGCTTTGCTTTGAGGAAATCTCTGCAGAAGGCTATGGCGAGAGCTATCATTTCGCTGCCTAAGCTCTGCCCTCTTCGAGCGGAATCAACCGCAATAAAGCCAAGACGGGCATCTGTCATTTCTTCGTCGAGAAAGCGTATGATGAGGTGACCTGCCACACCTTGCTCATCGTAAGCGGTAAATGGCATCGTTGTACCGTTTTTCTCTTCTTCATCGTATTGGGCACAGAGCCTTTCGGCGGTAAGAGGAAATTCTCCGAATCTGCCGGCACTCCACTTGTAGAATGATAGACTGTCGTTAAACCATAATACTATTTTCTCTGCGTCGCTGATTTTAAAAGGACGTAATCTGAGCATAATTAATCTCCCTTCACAGCCTTCTGTACTGCCTTTACAGAATCGGTTCCCGAAAGGACAATAGCTTTGTCGCCGGCAAGTATCCGAGTGCTGCCTCGGGGAATTATTGTTTCGCGTCCGCGAATAATGGAAATAATAAGTGATGACGGGGGGAGTTCTATATCGGATATGGATTTATTGCATACAGGAGCATCACCGTCAATGATATACTCATAAATTCCTGCATCGCCGCTGTTGAGAGTCGCAACGAGGTATGCGCCTGCGGAATCTGCCTCCTGTTCGATAACTCTGGTGATTATTTCAGAATCGCACAGGACAAAATCTACTCCAAGGCGCTTCAGGACTTCAACATTGCTGGGGTTATTGGAGCGGGCGATGGTCTTTTTTACGTTAAAGGTGCGTTTTGCAAGCTGGCAGGCAATGAGATTATCCTCATCTCTTCCCGTTACAGCGATAAAAACATCCGCATTGTCGGTATGTGCGTGTCTGAGACAGCTGAGTTCAGTTGCGTTGCCGAAGATTACTGGTTCGTCAAGCTGTGTGCTTATATCTGTTGCGCGCTCCATAGATATTTCAATAAGGCTTACCTCGTGGCTGCGTCTCAGCATAGTTTTTGCAAGGTAGAAACCGAGATCGCCGCCGCCTGCGATTACTATTTTCATATCGGATCATCTCCGCTTGTTTTTCTTAATATTATATACCTGAGAAAGAATGGTGTCAAATCAATCAATGTTATTGAAAAGCGGCCAAAAAACGGTGATGATTTTGCGATTCACGAATTTTTTACAGTCAGCATATTGACAACAGAGGCAAAAGGTGGTAATCTAATATTGAAATTAGCACTCGGACATCGAGAGTGCTAATTATGGCAGTCGAGAGAATCGAGTGCTAAAACCCTGTAACAGTCGGAAACCCCGACAAAAGAAGGTGGTATCAATGAAGCAGGGACAAAGAAAGTATAAAATACTGGAAGCTATCGTAGATTCTTATGTAACAACAGGTGAGCCCATCGGCTCAAAGACCCTTGCGCAGATGCTGCCGATAGAGGTATCAAGTGCAACGATCCGAAATGATATGGCGGATCTGACTCTCAGCGGATATCTTGAACAGCCTCACACCTCCGCAGGACGAATTCCCTCTCAGCGCGGCTACAGGTTGTATGTTGACCAGCTGATGTGGAAGCGCAATCTGGCGGAGGAAGCACAGCAGCATATTATACGCGCTCTTGCTGCCAGCGGATGCAACCCTGAGAGCTTTATTGAGTCCACAGCCTCGATGCTCGCAGAGCAGACGGGTATGGCTGCAATAATAACCTCTCCTGCAGACAGCAGCGCCTGCGTTGCAGGTGTGGAGGTTATGGCAACAGGAAGACACTCCATAGTGCTTATTATGATGATAACGCCGTCGGTTATGAAGAGCCGAATATGCAGGCTGTCTTTTGATGTGGATAATGTATCGGTTGCACTGATAAGGCATCTGATGCAGAAGCACATTCTCGGAATGAAGCTTTCGGAGATTACCCCTGATTATATGGTAAGAATAAGTGCCGAGGCAGGTGAAGCAGGGGAAGCCCTTTCACCCATATATGAAGCGGTGATTGATATCGCCGCAGAAGCGCAGAGAGTAAATCTTACAATAGCAGGTTTGACAAACCTTATCGATCGTGACGACCTGCCCTTTGACGAAGCAAAGGAAGTTCTTGCTTTTCTCAAAAACAGCGAGGAGCTTATCGGACTGCTCACATCAACAGGTCCTGCGACTACGAGAGTGCTGATAGGCAGGGAGACAAAGAAACCTGCTCTGTCCCAGATAAGCATCATCGCATCGCGATATTATTCGGGCGTTGGTGCAGCGGGCTGGACCGGTGTTATAGGTCCTACCAGAATGAATTATGCGCACCTTATCCCCCACGTTGAGTATTTTGCAGGAATAGTCGGACGTGTAATGCGCGAAGCGCTTTGCATAAATTAATTTTAAAATTCCAAATTTAATATAATGAAAGGAGCATTATAATGGCGGAAAACGAAAAGGATCTCTTCGAGGAAGAGTTTGAGGAGATCGAAGAGGAAGCTGCAGCCGAAACAGTTGAGGAGGAATGTGAAGAAGAACTTTCCGAGATCGAGGTCGAGCTGCTGGAAACAAAAGACAGATACCTGCGTGTGGTTGCTGAGTACGAAAACTACCGCAAGCGCACTGCTCGTGAGAAGGACGCACTCTATGTTGACGTCACTGCAGGCAGTGTAAAGACCCTCCTTCCTATCATCGATAACATCGAACGCGCACTTGCTGCGGAGAATGTATCTGTTGATGATATGAGAAAGGGATTCGAAATGATCCTCGGCAGCGCAGGCGACTGCTTCGAGAAGCTGGGAGTAACCTCCTTCGGTGCTGTTGGCGACGTATTTGATGCAAACATTCACGACTGCATCGGTATGAGCGAGGACGGCGACGTCGAGTCCGGTCAGATCTGTATGGTTCTCCAGAAGGGCTATGCAATGGGCCAGAAGATCATCAGAACCGCAATGGTGCAAGTTAAGGCATAGTCTTAACTTACGCTATTTACCCGTAGGGTACGACGCTTGCGACGTACCGCAAGAACAAACGGTGCGTCATAAATGCCGCACCTACAATAACATCATAACCAACCCAATCTATTCTAATTATATAAAGGAGTAAAAACAAATGAGCAAAATTATCGGTATTGACCTTGGTACCACCAATTCCTGCGTTGCAGTTGTAGAAGGCGGCGAGCCTGTTGTTATCACCAACAGCGAAGGCGCCAGAACCACTCCCTCCGTCGTAGCATTTTCCAGAGACGGCGAGAGAATGGTAGGCGCAGTTGCAAAGCGTCAGGCTATCACCAACCCCGACAGAACCATCGCATCCATCAAGAGAGATATGGGTACCGACAAGAAGGTACGCATTGACAATAAGGAGTATACTCCTCAGGAAATCTCCGCAATGATCCTCCAGAAGCTGAAGAAGGACGCAGAGGCTTACCTCGGCGAGACCGTTTCCGCTGCAGTTATCACCGTTCCCGCATACTTCACCGACTCCCAGCGTCAGGCAACCAAGGACGCTGGTAAGATCGCAGGTCTCGATGTTAAGAGAATTATCAACGAGCCCACTGCTGCAGCTCTCTCCTATGCTATCGACAAGGAAAACGAGCAGACCGTTATGGTTTACGACCTCGGCGGCGGTACCTTCGACGTATCCATTATCGAGATGGGCGACGGCGTACAGGAAGTTAAGGCTACTGCAGGTAACAACCGTCTCGGCGGCGATGACTTCGACCAGAGAATCATCGATTACATCTGCGACGATTTCAAGAAGAACAACGGCGTAGACCTCAAGGGCGACAAGATGGCTATGCAGAGACTCAAGGATGCTGCTGAGAAGGCAAAGTGCGAGCTCTCCACTGTTACCACCACTCAGATCAACCTTCCCTTCATCGCTGCTACCACCTCCGGTCAGCTCCACCTCGATATGACCTTGACCCGCGCTAAGTTCAACGAGCTCACCAGTGACCTTGTTGAAAAGACTATGGGTCCTGTTCGTCAGGCACTTTCCGACTCCGGTCTTTCTGTCGGCGACATCGACAAAGTACTCCTCGTCGGCGGTTCCACCAGAATCCCTGCTGTTCAGGAAGCTGTATATAAGTTCACAGGCAAAGAGCCCTTCAAGGGCATCAACCCCGATGAGTGCGTAGCTCTCGGTGCTGCAATCCAGGGCGGCGTTCTCGGCGGCGACGTTCAGAACGGTCTCCTTCTCCTCGACGTTACTCCCCTCTCCCTCGGTATTGAGACTATGGGTGAGGTTTGCACCAAGATTATCGAGAGAAACACCACCATCCCCACCAAGAAGTCCCAGGTCTTCACCACCGCTGCTGACAACCAGACCTCTGTTGAGGTTAAGGTTCTCCAGGGTGAGCGTGAGTTCTCCAGAGACAACAAGCTCCTCGGCGTATTCCATCTCGACGGCATTATGCCTGCTCGCCGCGGTGTTCCCCAGATCGAGGTTACATTTGACATCGATGCTAACGGTATCGTAAACGTATCCGCGAAGGATAAGGGCACCGGCAAGGAGCAGCACGTTACCATCACCAGCTCCACCTCTATGGACAAGAAAGACATCGAGGCTGCTGTTGCTGATGCAGAGCGCTACGCTGCTGAAGATGCAAAGAGACGTGAGCTTGTTGATGCTAAGAACAACGCTGATCAGGTCATCTATCAGACCGAGAAGATGCTCGAAGAGATCGGCGATAAGGTAACTTCCAATGAGAAGTCCGACATCGAGGCTAAGATTGCAGCTCTCCGCACCGCTAAGGACGGCGATAATGCTGAGGTTATCAAGTCTAAGCTCAACGATCTCCAGCAGGATCTCTATATGCTCAGCGAGCGTATGTACAAGGCTGCAGGTGATGCAGGCGCACAGGGCGGCGCTTATGCAGGCGGCAATGACATTCCCGACGTTGACGAGAACTAAGATTTAATGTATAATAGCTCAGCCGTACACGGGAAGCCGTGTACGGCAGTGCTGTGAAATAGGCTAAAATTTTAGGTCAAGCCTTTTTCAAAGGCTTGCAGGACGAAATTCCTGCACAAACGATTTTATATAACACCGCACATTTCCACCACTGGGGGTACGACCATTGGCAGATAATAAAAGAGATTACTATGAAGTGCTGGAACTGCAGAAAGGCGCTTCTGACAACGACATAAAAAAATCATACCGCAACCTAGCCCGTAAATATCATCCTGATATGAACCCCGGCAACAAGGAAGCCGAGGAGAAATTCAAGGAGATAAACGAGGCTTACGAAGTGCTTTCCGATCCTGAAAAGAAATCCCGTTACGATCAGTTCGGCCACGCAGGTGTCGATCCCAATTTCGGCGCAGGTGCAGGCGGCTACGGCGGCGGATTCGGTGATTTCGGCTTCGGTGATCTGGGCGATATTCTCGGAAGCTTCTTTGGCGGCGGATTCGGCGGCGGTACACGCTCATCTCAGGCAAACGGCCCGAGACGAGGTGAAGACATACAGAAAACTATAATTCTATCCTTCGAGGAAGCGGCAAAGGGCTGCACTAAGGAAGTTGACTTCAAGCGCATTGAAACCTGTACCGACTGTAAGGGCACAGGTGCAAAGAACGGCACCAGCACCAGCCGATGCCCGGAATGCGGCGGAAGCGGATATGTGCGCATAAACCAGCGCACACCTTTCGGTACGATGCAGACTCAGCGCACCTGTGATAAATGCCGAGGAAAAGGCACTATTATAGAACAGCCCTGCACAAAGTGCGGCGGCGCAGGCAGATGCAGAGTTAACCGCACAAAGACTATCGATATTCCTGCAGGTATCGATGACGGACAGACCCTCACCGTACGCGGTGAAGGTTGCGCAGGCGCAAATAACGGTCCTTCCGGCGATCTGCTGCTCACTGTTTCCATCCGTCCCCATCATATTCTTGAACGTGACGGCTACGATGTTTACTGCACTGTGCAGCTTACATTCTGGCAGGCAGCATTGGGCGACGAGATAAGTGTATTTACTCTCGACGGACAGCAGAAGATAAAAGTCCCTGCAGGAACTCAGCCCAACGATTCAATGACTCTCAAGGGCAAGGGTATTGCAAGGCTTCACGGCAGAGGCCGCGGCGATCAGATCGTCCGATTCACTGTCAGCGTTCCCAAGAAGCTTTCTTCCGAACAGAAAAAGGAGCTTGAGAGAATGAAGGGTCTTTTTGATAATAAGAAATAAGAAAAGCGTGCGGATTTCCGCACGCTTTTCTACCTAATGTATAATAATGTCAATAAAATACTGATTGTATTAGAGTGGAGAGAGTTTATTCACTTGTTATTTGCCCTGTTGCCATTTACAGTTGACACATTCGTCTTTGCTGTGCTATACTTTTTAGGCTGAATGGCTCAAGTTGGGCAGCGAAGGAGACGGGCAGTATGCTTGAATTTAAGGATTATCTTATTCTCGGTGCAATTTTAGCGGTTTTTATAATCATTGTTTTTATTTGGGCAAAGAAAACCAACAAAAGACAGGCAGAGCGCATTAAAATGCTTTCTCAGGAGCAGCTCGATACGCTCAGAGACACAGCGTATGAGCCTTATCAGGGAAAGAAGAATCTTTATTCCTGCCTTGGAGTTCTCACCTATATAAAGGAGACCGATGCAAAGAAGGTTCCAATAGATTTTATTTACTGGAACTGCTGCACACAGGAACACGAGATCGGCGAGATAAATATTCCTGCCGATCAGATTAAGACCAAGGGTCTTAAAGTTGGCGATTATATCCGCCCTGTGTTCAAATTCAAGAACGGAATCATTGAGTCTCTCAAGAAAATTGACTGATAAATGAATATAAACAGGGCGGTCAGCCGCCCTGTTTATAAAAGACAAGCGGGTATGGCGGAATTGGCAGACGTGCTAGATTTAGGATCTAGTGCCGAGAGGCGTGCAGGTTCGACCCCTGTTACCCGCACCAAACACGACAAATCCGAACCCTATCCCGATTGGTGATGGGTTCGGATTTGTCTTTTCTATCAAACAGCAGACAAAGAACAGAGCGGCAAGGCTATTTCGCCCTGCCGCTTCGGTTTTTAATAATGCAAATAAATAGACGCTCCATAAAACTGAAATTTACCTCTCTAATCTATCACAAGCATATCTATAGAATTCTCGCCAGTCACTCGTTCCCCAAGTCTATTTGCCCATTTTTCTGTAAAGAAAATGTCTCTAATCTCCTAATTTGCATTTGTAGCTTTTCTAAAAAACAAATTGCTGTATATCAAAGTACATAACAGTATCGTTATCAAAAAAATAATTGCGTAACATATTGTTTCAACTACCGCTGTGCCAAAGAATATCATAATTAGCACCACCGGATTCCAAATCAAAACTCCAAATTGTAAAGTCCAAATTACAGTTCCTTTGTGAGAAGTATCTGGATGTTTGGTATATCTGTACCAAATAGGTTGTAGCATACCGGCGATAAACATAAATAGCAAGAAAGTAAAATAGAATTTCACCTTATGTGTTTCTGACACACCTAAAATCATGTAAAGATACCAAGTTTCATCTATACTTCCTGCAATCAAATCAAATACATATGTTAGCATTACAAATATGACACCATTTACTATACAAGATAAGAGTAATTTACTTTTTGAAAATACAGATGCTACAAAATCTTTATGATAGCTTTTCATTAATAGCCCTAATACAAAACCATCTATCATATACGAAATACTATCAAATATTACTATCGAAGCAGAAAAGGAAGCTTTTATGATTTCTCCATCGCCACCAACCATCGCTAGAATATTGGGCATGTAACTACTTCCCCAAATCAACAAATAATATATTTGTGCTCTAAGTCTCGTATTTTTAACCGGTAATTTATATCCAAACAGAATATAACCTAATGCAAAAAACACTTTCATAGAAACGGCATATAACAAAAATGTAATAGTAACAAATTCCGGTTTTCCCGTTTGGCCCTCTATCACGATACTATTAAAAAGCTGTAAAGGAGTCGATAAGATTGCTGATATAATTGCAAATAAAATACACTTCATAAAAATAACCTTATTCATATTTTTCATTAAACTGTCTCCTTTGTAAAATCATCTTTAATCTCTATAAGCTTTTTCATCAATTTATTCTGCACGAGATAAAATGTCATTAGTTCTTCCTCTGATACTTCACCAAACAAATCCTTTACAAACTTACTATTTCTCTCAAAATTATGTTCGCCCCAATTCATACCTTTTTCAGTTATAGAAATTCGCATACTTCTCTTATCATTTTCATCTTTTCTAATCTCTATCAGTTCTCTTTCATTTAATTTATCAACTAGCTGCTTGGTACTTTGTCTGGTTATTCCACACTTCTCTGCCAATTGATTTAATGTTGGTGCTTCAGTAAATTGACCTAACAGCATTAAGGGTAACCATTGTTTTGATGTAATCTCTTCCATTCCCAAATCCATAACATATTGAAGTAAATTTGCCAGCTTTGATATTTCTACTAAAGCACTAAATTCCAAATCTGAATATTTATCCATAATGATCTCCTTTGAATATATGCAGTATACTGCATATATTTCATTTTGTCAATTACCACTTAATAATAAAATATCATACCACCTCAAAATGTAGTAGGTGATATTATTTCTTTATTTTTTCCTCCATAAAAAAAGCAAACCCTACACTCGAAAAAACAATGTAGAATCTGCTTTTTAAAATTATGCTCCAGCATATTTTCAATAAATATCTGAATGTGTCAAGTAAGGAACAATCGGGTAGGAGGTAGATAATTATTTTATCTACCGACCTCCCACACCACCATACGTACCGTTCGGTATATGGCGGTTCTTTAGTTTTCACATATTTTCAAATAAAACTCTGTGAATGTAGGATATCCTAATTCACGGAGTTTCTTATTATTCATTGCGTAATTGAGATACTGTAGTCCACTACAAAACCACACTCCGTGTCGGTTATTTGCGTGCTTATGCACCTGTTCTTCTACCATACCCAATTCCCGCAACAGAAACTTCAAATTTGTCGTTCTATTCTTTTTGCATTTTTTGCATTGGATTATACCACACCTACAGACAGCAATCAATAGACCCGTACTGATTAATCCATTTCAGTTTTTCACTTCGCAGGTTAGGTGGACAAATCAGCGTGTGCAACTGGGTTAAAATTAAAAATAACCCGCATGATTTCCAATTTTGACCCACTTTGCATATTGCCCACCTAACCTGCTCGTATGCGCTGAAAGAACAGCAACCGTATTCAAGGTGAAAAGCATATTATTTTTCTGTTATCTTTCAGTTCTGACAATACACAACCATGAGTTCGGATTTGTGTAAATGCGGTGCACCAAACACGACAAAGAACAGAGCGGCAAGGCTATTTCGCCCTGCCGCTTCGGTTTTTAATAATGCAAATAAATAGACGCTCCATAAAACTGAAATTTACCTCTCTGTTAATGCTTCAACAATGTTTTTTTCAATATATTCTACTCTGGCAAAAACCATAGGCTTAAAATGTGCAGTTATGGCTACTACAATTTGATTTTTTCTATCAACATATATAATATTACCACCATCACCAATAGCGGCAATTACCTCACTTGTTCTGTGAGGAAGCC
>JAZUPB010000020.1:0-16539 GCA_045604965.1 Acutalibacteraceae bacterium | reverse complement strand
GTTGCGCCAGCTTCCTTAAGCTGTGCTGCGAGAGCCTCTGCATCTTCCTTGGAGAGACCTTCCTTAACAGTCTTGGGAGCGCCTTCAACGAACTCCTTGGACTCCTTAAGGCCAAGACCGGTGATACCACGGATAACCTTGATAACGTTCATCTTGTTGCCGCCGTCGTTAACGAGAACAACGTCGAACTCGGTCTTCTCTTCAGCAGCTGCTGCAACGGGGCCTGCTGCTGCGACAGCAACGGGTGCTGCTGCGGAAACATTGAACTTCTCCTCGATAGCCTTAACAAGCTCGGAAAGCTCGATAACGGTCATTTCTGCGATAGAATCGATAATTGCAGTAATCTTTTCAGACATTATAGTTTACCTCCATAATAAGTTATGTTTAAATTTAAAATGATTAAGCCTCAGCGGGTGCTTCAGCCTCAGCAGGTGCGCCGCCCTTAGCGTCGGCAACAGCCTGTACAGCACGTGCAACAGAAGCAATGATGCTGTTGCAGGTACCGGCGATAGTTGCGAGAAGCTGATCTCTGCTGGGAAGCTTAGCAAGAACCTTAACTTCCTCGACGGAGATAGCCTTTGCATCCATATAGCCCTTCTTAACGACGAACTTCTTGTTCTTATCTGCATAATCGCAAAGGATTCTTGCAGCGTCAGTGTACTCGCTGCTCATTGCGATAGCAGTGGTACCCTCGAGAACATCATCAAGGCCGGGGATCTCAGCGATCTCAGCAGCACGCTTGAGCAGGGTGTTCTTTACAACACGGTACTCAACGCCAGCCTCACGGAGCTCCTTACGAAGCTTGGTATCGTCTGCAACGTTGATTCCCTGATAAGAAACGATAACACCTGCGGTGGAGTTCTTGAGCTTGTCAGCAAGCTCAGCAACGTACGCTTTCTTCTGTTCGAGAATTGCATTACTCGGCATTTCAGATTTCACCTCCGATAGATTTGTGGGTGCTGTCTGAATGGCAAAATATACAAGCCCTGCCTTCAAACGAAGACAGGACGCAAATTATCCTAATTGTCAAGCGAAAACAAAATCGCTTGGCTATGATAAACGCATCACCTCGGCAGGCGGCATTACGCCGTTAGGACTTGCCCTGCTAACACAGGACGTGTCACCTGCTGTCTTCGGACAGCGTTAGTATATTATCATACGGAGTTTGTTTTGTCAAGAAATTGTTTTTATTTTCCTTTTATAAATATTCCTCTCATACAATTTCCCTTTGTGTGTATGATATTTATTGAATTGATCTGTTGTTTATTGTAAAATATCAGTATCTCAGTATATGGAGGTATAAACAATGAGCAATATTAAAAGCAAGATAAATTTTGAACGCCTCAGCCGCTCGAAGTGGATATATGTCCTCGCTTCCGTTGTATTTATCGCAATCGGTCTTATGCTGATATTAGATCCTTCAGTGATGGGCAATTTGCTGTCGTTTATTTTCGGCGGCGCTCTTATCGCCTACGGCGCATTCAGAGTCATTTCCTACTTTGCCAAGAACAAAGGCGAAAAGAATGTAACAATGGATATTATAATCGGCGTTATATTTATAATCGGCGGTCTTACAATCGTTATTATGCATAACGCGATCCTTTCGTTCATCGCATTTATAATAGGCATCTATCTTATTATCGACGGACTGCTCAAGCTTCAAACCGCCATCAACGCAAAACGTGCTTCCATCAGCTCCTGGTGGGTTGTTCTTGCAGTTTCAATCCTCTGTATCGCTATCGGCGGTTCTCTTGTATTTATCCGTTCTGTTCAAGGCAACGCCCTCTGGATACTTCTCGGCGCAGCTCTTCTTTTGGACGGAATTCAGAACCTCATTTCAGCTATTTATTCACACATCATCGTAAAAAAAGCTCCCAAGGACACCATCAATATAAACGACCACGCTCCTGTGGAAACCAAAATGCTGAAAGACTGACAGCTAACTTAAAAATCCGCACACAGAAAGTACCTTCTGTGTGCGGATTTTTTATTTTGCATTTATAAGGTATTCCCTGCCGTTTATCACAACAGTGGAGTTGTCCTTCCAGGAAATCTCCATACTCTCAGCCTCTCCCCATTCGCCCATATAGACTCGAACGGAGGGTCTTGTAAATTCTGCGATGTAAAGATCTATTCTATCCTTTACATTTGAAACCTCAACCAGGGTATCGCCGCCCAATGCGCCCTGATCACTGTCTATTACCTCTGCTATATAGCTGCCGTCCGGCGACTCCACAGTCTTTGCCACAGTATTCACAGCAAGTCCGCCAAGAAAAACGGTTATCGCCACACCTATAACATACACCGCCATTGCAAAGCAGGAGAAAATTATAGCTATTATCCTTAAGAATATCGGTCTTGCATATTTGAACAGAACGATAAATGTGCATATAAAGCAGACTGCAAATATCACCAAGGCAGCGTTTACATAGTTTCCTCTAAGCATAACTATACCCGTAACGGCAGACAGCGGAGCAATAAACACCGACAAAAAGGCGTCGAGCTTGCTCTTCGTCGATCTTGAACACAGCAGTATCAGCGAGCAGACTGTTGATATGGCCGCTGCGGCTATGCTGAATCCCATAGGATTCTTCAGGGTAAATTCATACCCCATACCAACAGCTATCAGACTGCATGCCGGAACGAAGGCAAACAGAAGAAACATCAGCTTATAAGATAAGGAGGCAAGAGCTTTCATTTCTGTTCATTCCCCTTTGTCAGAAGTTTTTCTGAAGGCACCTTTTTTAATTCTTTTATTCCTCGATTATAGCTATGCCAAGCTCACGAAGCTGAGCTTCGTCTACCTCGCCGGGAGCCTGAGTCATAGGCTCGGATGCATCCTTGATCTTGGGGAACGCAATAACATCACGCAGGGATGTTGCGCCTGTCATCAGCATACAAAGTCTGTCGATACCGAGACCCAGTCCGCCGTGAGGAGGTGCGCCGTACTTGAATGCTTCGATAAGGAAGCCGAACTTGCGCTCAACGCTCTCATCGTCCATACCAAGAGCCTCAAACATCTTGCCCTGAAGCTCAGGATCAGTGATACGGATAGAACCGCTGCACAGCTCGATTCCGTTGAGAACCATATCATATGCCTTTGCACGAACCTTGCCAGGATCGCTGAAAAGGAAGGGTATACACTCGTCAAGAGGAGAGGTGAAGGGATGGTGCATTGCATCCCAGCCGCCTGTTTCGTCGTTGTACTCGAAGAAGGGGAATTCAACAATCCAGAGGAAGTTGTCTTGATCGTAAGGGATAATGTCAAGCTTCTTTGCGACCTCAAGGCGAAGAGCACCGAGAGTGGGAAGAACCACTCTGTCCTTATCTGCTACGAAGAATGCTACGTCGCCCTTTTCCATCCGTAGCTTTGCGATGATCTCGTCAAGTTTACCTTCGGGAAGGAATTTTGCGAAAGAGCAGTTGGGTGTTTCATCAGCCCAGCGGATATATGCAAGGCCCTTTGCACCGATGCCCTTTACATATTCGATGGTGCGGTCGATCTCTTTTCTTGTGTAGGTGTCAGATGCCTTCTTTGCAACGATAGCACGGACAGAACCGCCGTTTTCGATAGCACTCTTAAATACTACGAAATCAACGTCGGAAACAAGCTCGGTGAGATTCTCGATCTCCATATCGAAACGGGTATCGGGCTTATCGGAGCCGAAGCGCTCCATTGCTTCTGCATAGGTAAGTCTGGGGAACGGAGTCTTGATGTTCTTGCCCAGAACCTTCTTGTAAACGTGCTTGATGTAGCCTTCGCCGATCTTGAGGACATCCTCAACCTCTACAAAACTCATTTCAAGGTCGAGCTGTGTAAATTCGGGCTGTCTGTCAGCTCTCAGGTCCTCATCTCGGAAGCAACGAGCCAGCTGGAAATATCTGTCCATACCTGCGACCATAAGGAGCTGCTTGTACATCTGGGGAGACTGGGGAAGTGCGTAGAAATTGCCCTTATGTACACGGCTGGGAACGATATAGTCTCTTGCTCCCTCGGGAGTGGACTTTATCATCATAGGAGTCTCAAACTCAAGGAAACCGTTCTTTGACATATATGCTCTTGTTTCCTGCATCAAGTGATGGCGGAGAATGATCTTGTCTCTCAGCTCGGGTCTGCGCAGGTCAAGATATCTGTTCTTAAGTCTTATATCCTCTGCGGTCTTGCAGCCGTCAACGATCTCAAAGGGAGGTGTCTGAGCCTTGTTAAGAATTCTGAGCTCTGTTACCTCTATTTCAATATCGCCTGTGGGGATTTCGGGGTTCTTGCTGGAACGCTCACGAACCTTGCCCACTGCAGCAAGAACATACTCACTGCGGCAGGATGCAGCCTTCTCAAAGACCTCTCTGTCGGTGGTTTCATCGAAAACAAGCTGTACAACACCTGTTCTGTCGCGAAGGTCTATAAATATAAGAGAACCTTTGTCGCGCTGCTTCTGTACCCAGCCGTAGCAGGTAACTACCTTGTCTATATCTGCACTGCGGTACTCGCCGCAGTATTTTGTTCTTTTAAGTCCCTGAATTGTTTCTGCCATTTATATTATCTCCTTTTGCTTTGATTAGGCAATGTCCCTTTATGAGATATTGCAGGAAGTATGAATAGTTGAGGAACTCCGTTCCTCAAACTCCGGGCATAAGAACCTTGCCCTTATGAAACCCAAAAGCCTTTTATCAAAAGGCTTTACCCAAAATTTATTCATCTTATAATTATCCCGCTCCAAACGGGTAGGTATCAATATCGCGCGTCATACCGCACAGCTCCCTGCTTTTTATACTATAAAAAGGATAGTATTAAAACAAATAAATGTCAATAAAAAAACCGCAGTAATTTTTAACTGCGGTTTTTGGATACTGCGGCTGATCAATAGCCTGTCTTTGCAACGCTGCGCCAATCAAGGTCACCGCGCTCAAGTCCGTGAATAAGCACCTCACCCGTTGCAATATTGGTCGCAACAGGGATATTATGCATATCGCAAAGACGGATCATATCCATATCATTGGGTTCGTGAGGCTTAGCTGTAAGCGGATCGCGGAAGAACAGAAGAAGATCTATCTCATCACAGCCGATTCTTGCTGCGATCTGCTGCCCGCCGCCTGCGGAGCCTGTGAGAAATTTCTGAATCTCAAGGCCTGTTGCCTCCTGAACAAGCTTGCCTGTAGTGCCTGTAGCGCAAAGGCGATGACGGCTGAGAATTCCGCAATATGCAATGCAGAACTGAACCATAAGTTCTTTCTTTGCGTCGTGGGCAATGATAGCAATGTTCATATATGTTATACCTCCCATTTAGAAATTGTTATCTCTACATCTTAGGAATTTCTTCTCTTTTACCCTCTAATCTTCGGGCTATTCTTAAAACAGCTTCACAGGCACTGCCGATCTTGGGCAGTTCACCGCCTGCAATTGCCGCAGATAATGCTTTGTCCTTGGGAATTACGCCAAGCAGCCTGGTTTTTGCTTCATCAATACAGAAATCAAGGTCAGGCACCTCAAGACACTCAGACTCCACCTGACACAGAACAAGGCGTGCATCAACACCCAGCTTCTGCATTCTGCGCCTGATATTCCAGGTGCATCTAAGCTCACGAACAGCGGGTTTGCTGCATAAAACAACCATATCCGAACAGGAAAACAGCTTGTCTGCGCTTTCACTTTCGGCTTTTGGCATATCTATTATTATATAATCATAAACCTCAAACTCTGCAAGAATCGAGCCGAGTTTCGCCAGCGGAGCATCATCGGCATTTTTTGCCGCCGGCAGAAAAACCACATTTTCAAATAGGCTGCACACTGCATCTGAAAGTTCACAGCGCTGAGCAAGAACATCTCCTGCATTGAAAACAGAGGTTTCCCTTGTGCCAGTCATAGAATCCAGTGCACCTGCACCGCCCTTTGCATCAACAAGAGCAACACTGCGTCCCATCGTAGAAAGCGCATATGTCAGCAACGAGGCGAAAGCGGAAGATCCCTGACCGCCACATCCTGCAGTAACACATATAACCACACTCATGACGTCACCTCGTTATGCACAGATTCTTCACTACCATATATCTTATCATACATCTTAACAATTGTCAAAGCAATTTTTACGAAATTTGCACTAAATTATACAATATTCAGCGTATATGCTCTCTGTAAAATTCGGCTTTTTCAAGAAGAACTCTTTCCGACTGTTCGGGACGGTCATTGTCAAGATGGAAGCAATGCCACAGATCTTCGGTCTCAGGGAAGAAGAGCAGCTCATTTTCTACTCCAAGTTCCTCCAGAAGCTTCTGCATTTTCAGCGTGTGCGGATGGAGGTCATCTTTTCCCACTGCCATCAGGAATGAAGGGGGGAAATCCTTTGTAAGGTTCTCAAATACGAGAACATTCTTGTAAGCCGGGCTCTTTTTCGGGTTGCTTTTTCCCAAAAATGCGCCGAGAACCTGTTTGTTCTGCCATCCCTTGACTCTCTTTTTGCCAAGCATATCCTCAAAATCAAAGGCGCCGCAACAAAGTCCCAGTGCTTTTATTGAGAAAGGTGCCTTGAAATTATATTTTTCGGAAAGTTCAGGGTTTGTAATGATACAGGCGGTAAGTGCAGAAAGCTGTGCGCCTGCGGAATCGCCCTCAAGGAAGATATTATTTGTATCTATGCGGTATTTTTCAGCATTTTCACTGACCCAGCGAAGAACTGCAAAAATGTCTTCAAGCTGTGCAGGGTGCGGATTTTTCGGCGCAAGACGATAGTTGGGGTTCACCACTGCAAAGCCCTGTGTGGCAAGGCGTGAGCCGTGAAATGCATATTCGTTTTTCTTTTCGCCGTAAATCCAGCCGCCTCCGTGAATGTTTATTATTGTCGGAAGCTTCCCCTCACCTTCAGGAAGATAAAGGTCGAGCAGATGGTATTTATCTCCGTCGCCGAAGTAATCTATATCGGATATCTTCGTTATTCCATCGTGTACGGGACGCCATCCGAATTTCTTGGTATTCATTTTTTCAACATTGTCCCAGAATTTCTTAATGAGAAAATTCATATTTGTACCTCCGTAAATTTAAGTACATCCGTCGGCTTTTCCGCTATGAAATCAGCGCCTGCCTGCTCAAGCTCTTCCCTATCGCCAAAGCCCCACAGCGCGCCTATGCCGCAGACACCTGCTGTCACAGCGCCTTCCATATCGTATTTCCGATCACCTATCATATATATTTTATCTTCGTCTGCTACATTGAGCTTCTCTTTTGCTCTCTCTATAAGCTTTGCCTTTCC
Organism: Acutalibacteraceae bacterium; assembly: GCA_045604965.1. Taxonomy (GTDB): domain Bacteria; phylum Bacillota; class Clostridia; order Oscillospirales; family Acutalibacteraceae; genus JAISGQ01. The sequence goes on along the minus strand of JAZUPB010000020.1, from coordinate 9,298 downwards.
GGGGTCGGCTTCATCTTTAAGCGGTGCGCTGATACAGGAGAAGAATTTATCAAGGTCGTGGTGTTCGATGACCTTCGGCGCATACATTGCAGGCTTCGAAGTAACCAGAGCACAGATAACTCCGTTTTCGGTAAGCTTCTGCAGTGTTTCACGTATGCCGTCGTAAACGGTACATTCCATATAGCCCTTTACGGAATACTCCGCACGGTACGCTTTTATCGCCTCTGTCGTATCCTCTTCTGACAGTCCGAAGCCTACGGAAAAGCTGTATGAAAGGGGCGGACCTATAATAAAGCGAAGCTTTTCGTCATCCGGCTCGGAAAGTCCGAATTTTTTGAGTGCAATTCTGAAACAGCGCATTATTCCCGGCGCAGAATCGGTCAATGTTCCGTCAAGATCAAAGAAACAGTATTTTTTGCTCACTTTTTCAGCCCCTTTTCTTTGGTTGCCTTAGTATAGCATTACCTTATCTTTTTTTCAATAGAATAACCGCAGTCAGAAAAGTAATTCGGGCTGCGGTGTTTTTTATTCAATTTCGGCGACAGCATCAGCTGTTCTGAATGACTGAAGCGAAAGGGAGATAATATATACAGGTATTGCTGAAAACCCAAAAATGAACAGACCTGTTGATAGTGCTGACGATGCGCCGTACCTATCAAAAGGGAAAAATTTTATGTACGTTAAGGCCGCTATAAAACTCAGAATGAAAAATCCGACACAGACGATCATCCCCACTGCCCCGAAATTCAGTATAACATTGCCCTTGAATTTTCCTGATAAGCACTGTGCGTACTGTACAAGGCTGATCGTCTCAAGTATTTTCCAAAGAGCAATGAGCATATGAGACAGCACAAGCGGAACCACCAACACCAATGTCTCCGACGCCGCCAGCAGATTTCGCCAGTTTGTCATTTCCGGAAAAAGTGTAAACATCAGTACTATCCACCATACTACGCCCAGTGTCTCGAAAATCGATGCACAGACGCGCAGAATCACTCCTGATTTACTGCCATTGCAGCAGCAGATTATATGTGCTGCCTGATCGACGCACACTCCAATAATAAATACAGTCATCGCACCAAAAAGCGAATAGCTCTCATTGCTGAATCTGCCTTCGGAAGACAGATATATCATCGCAAAAGCAAAATAAACATAACACGCAAACAGCGTTGCAGGTATCAGCGCAATAGCTGTCGCCCACGCGCCTTTGCTTTTTAATTCTTCTTTCACAACCTCTGAAACTCTTCCCATCACCCCTACCTCTTTTCCACTTTGATGGTTTAATTTTACATTCAAAATATTAATAAGGCTGTGAGTTTGTGTAAACATTTTTCTTCTGTCTGTTTCCTTATGCCTGCCGCAAGCCACCCTTTTGTATGGACAAAAGGATGAAAAACTATTTAAGGGGAATGAAGTTCGCGGTATGTCGCAAGCGCCATACCCTACACTAATCCCACACCACGCAAAAATCCCCCGAGGGCGAGAACCTCGGGGGATTTCATCAAAGCGGGTAAATATTAGATATGCTGAATATTAGTGCGCTTAGATTATATTTGCTTTTACAAAGCTCAGATTATGCAAGCTCTGCGAAGTACTTGATGGTACGAACCATCTGGCTGGTGTAGGAGTTCTCGTTGTCATACCAGGAAACAACCTGTACCTGATAGGTGTCGTCGTCGATCTTAGCAACCATAGTCTGAGTTGCATCGAAGAGAGAACCGTAGGTGGAACCGATGATGTCGGAAGAAACGATCTCGTCGGTGTTGTAGCCGAAGGAAGCAGAAGACTGAGCCTTCATAGCTGCGTTGATGCCCTCAACGGTAACATCCTTGCCCTTAACAACTGCAACGAGGATGGTGGTGGAACCTGTGGGAGTGGGAACTCTCTGTGCGGAACCGATGAGCTTGCCGTTGAGCTCGGGGATTACAAGACCGATTGCCTTAGCAGCACCGGTGGAGTTGGGAACGATGTTGCAAGCGCCTGCACGTGCACGACGGAGGTCGCCCTTACGGTGAGGACCGTCGAGGATCATCTGATCGCCGGTGTAAGCGTGAACAGTGGTCATGATACCGCTCTGGATGGGAGCATAATCGTTAAGAGCCTTAGCCATAGGTGCGAGGCAGTTGGTGGTGCAGGAAGCAGCAGAGATGATGGTGTCCTCAGCGGTGAGGATGTTCTCGTTAACGCTGAATACAACAGTGGGAAGATCGTTGCCTGCGGGAGCAGAGATAACAACCTTCTTAGCACCTGCATCGATGTGAGCCTGGCTCTTTGCCTTGGATGCGAAGAAACCGGTGCACTCGAGAACTACGTCTACGCCGATTTCCTTCCAGGGAAGGTTTGCGGGATCCTTCTCAGCGAGGATCTCAATCTTGGTGCCATCAACAGTGATGGAAGTGTCATCGCTCTCAACGGGAAGTGCATAAGGACCCTGAGCGGTGTCGTACTTGAGAAGGTGTGCGAGCATCTTGGGGCTGGTGAGGTCGTTGATAGCAACGATTTCATAACCCTCTGCTCTGAACATCTGACGGAATGCGAGACGGCCGATACGGCCAAAGCCATTGATTGCAACTCTTACTGACATATTAATTAACCTCCGTTAATAAAATTTGTTTTTACCGAATAACATTCTATATGATAATTTGAAATTTTTCAAGCCCTTTGATAAAGTTTGACAGAGTTTGGACAAACTTTTCAACTTAGGCTAAAAGGAACAGATTCAGAACGTTAAATTTGTGAGATATAACTATTAGTCTTCTGCTTTTGCTGTTTTTGCAAAGCACTTAAATATCATCGGCCAGAAAACCATAGCCCAGAGAATGATGATGCAGTAACGCAGAGCATCTGCAACAGCTTCGGGCATAATTGCGTGGAACACGGGCTTGAGACCTGATTTAAGACCTACAAGAACGCCAAGTCCTACAACCACCTTAATAATATGGATATACCACTTGCCTGCCTTCGGCTCGAACTTTACAAATCTTCTTTCAAGGAAGAATCCTATAGCAAAGCCCATACTTACACCGCCGGACTTGCAGCAGTCAATAACGCTCTCAAGATCGATAAGACCCTTGCTGTGAAGAATGAGGCTGTAAATAATAAGACCAACGGAAATCAGTGCAAAAACAGCTGAAACGACTGCATCCTGAACAACGCTTTCTTTATCGAGCTTTATGAAAAGTACAACTACAGCTATGCAGGCGATGGTTGAAACAGCACCTACCACAACATCAGCAGGGGTATGAACTCCGAGATACATTCTCGAAAATCCCACAGCAACGGCAAGCATTATAAAGAGCACTCTCAGCCAAGCGTTTTTAACTGATGTTGCAAGGCTTCCCCAAAGAGCAAATGCGCTCTGGGTATGTCCGCTGGGGAAAGAATAGCTTGTTGCCGCACCCTTTGAACCGCCTACAGGCTCAAAAGAAGGATCCAGCACCCACGGTCTCGGCACTCTGCAGGTTATCTTAAGTCCCTGTATGATCGATGACGAAAGCACAAATGAGAAACCCATTCTGTATGCGATATTTTTGTTTACGCACCAGAAAATGATACAGAGCACGAGAAAGAGCACGATCTCTTCGCCGAGCTTTGTTACAAGCAGGAAAAGCTCATTGAGGAAAGGTGTTCTGATCTCTGCAAGAGAATGTAAAAACTCCATTGTTTACCCTCCGATTGTATATTTTGCATTTTGCCGCAAACAATGCACTGCCCTTTTGTTTATGACAAAAAGTTTTATGCTGCGCCGAATTTTCCGATTTCGTGCGCACCTTAATTTCATTGTATCACATATCATTCGATTTTTCCATAGTTTATTGACTTAACTTTACCACTCTGCTACAATAAATCGAATTCGGGCTTTATGTCTGTTTGAAAGGAGTATTTATTGAATATGAAAACACAACACGAACTGCCTTCGGGTTACGAGGAAATTCTGCACATCGATATGCAGAATGACAAAAAGATGATGGCTAAGGTAAACGGCATTGCCCTTATAATTGCCGCCGTTATGATTATCGCCGCTGTTCCTCTGCATTTTTTGGTCTGTCCTGTTTCATCGATGTTTAATATGTCGGCAGGCTTCGGACCATATCTTCTTCGCTGGGGAATATTCCTGGTCGGTATGATACTGTACCTTGTCCTTCACGAGCTGGTGCACGGCATTACTATGAAGATGTACGGCGCCAAAAAGATAAAATACGGCTTTACGGGTATGTATGCCTTTGCAGGCAGTGACGATTACTACGGCAAAAAGCCCTATGTGGTCATCGCTCTGGCCCCCATTGTTGTATGGGGTATTGTACTGGCGGTTCTTAATTTCTTTGTCCCTTCCGATTACTTCTGGATCGTTTATTTTATTCAGCTGATGAACATCAGCGGTGCAGCAGGGGATATTTACGTAACTGCAAAATTCTCAAAGCTTCCCGATGACATTCTTGTCCGCGACAGCGGTGTGAGTATGACTGTTTATTCCAAAGAGAAATAAGTTCAAGATAAAAACACCTGCCATAAAGGCAGGTGTTTTGTATTTTTATTGCTGATTATTACTATATGTATTATAAATACAGTATAAGTTCGTTGATTTTCTTCTTTTTAAGGTAAAGCTTCATAGCAGTGTGCATTTAAATTCCAGTGCATTTTGAGGGCAGACTCGTCTCATCACATACACCCGTAAACTGCCGCAGCGGAAAGGTATCTGCTCTGAAGTTCATACATTCTTTCCGCCCCCTTTTTCTTACAGTATTTCCTTTGTGGCTATTATATCAGCGCCGAAAACATCCTTGATAAGCACGTCGCCTATTTTGATCGGTGCTTGAGCCTGCTTCTCTCTTATTGCCTTCATAACATCGAAGATTTTATCTTTCTTTACAGGCACGTCGGTTTTCACGCTTACCATTGTGTCTTCTCTGTTTGAAACCTTTATTACAGATGTCACCGTCCTGACAGGATTCGTACATTCATCAATTCCGTACTGCTCACCCTTTGGGCAGGCGTTTCCTTTGACGCTCACAGCTTCATCGGTTATTTCAACCTCAAGGGTGCAGCCTCGGGGACATATTATGCAGGTCAATTCCCTTTTCATTCGATTTCCTCCAGATATACAGTGATATTTTCTTTTATATCCTTGAGCTTGCCGCCCTTGACGGTTATCTTTTCCATTTCACCGGGTGCTGCTTTCAATCTTACCGCCGTCGCAAGCACCTCGTCTCCTGCTTTTACCGTAAATCTCACTTTTCCGTAGGGCTTCGCAACACGCATAAACAGGGATACATCCTTTTCTTCATCTGTGTGCACTCTCTGAGGCAGAACGTATCTTACCCCGTTTCCTGCACAGGTGCTGATGCAGTGTTTCTGCGACAACGTCCCCTGTACATAGGCCGCGGCGCCCATACCTGCCATTTCAGCTTCATCTGAAACATAATCGACAAGGTCGTGAACGTGGAGAACATTGCCGCAGGCAAATATGCCCTCTGATGCGGTCATTCTGTTTTCATCCACAGACGCACCGCTTGTATCGCTGCAGATTTCTATACCTGCCGCTCTTGTGATTTCATTTTCGGGGATAAGTCCAACCGACAGCAGCAGTGTATCACAGGGAATGAATCTTCTTGTCTCTTCTTTGATTCTGCGCTGCTCATCAACCTCGGCTATGGTAACACCCTCAAGCCGCTTTCTGCCGTGTATTTCTGCCACTGTGGTGCTCAGATAAAGAGGGATATCATAGTCCTCAAGGCACTGGACAATGTTTCTTGTAAGTCCGCCGGAATACGGCATTATCTCGCACACTGCCTCAACCTTTGCGCCCTCAAGAGATATTCTGCGCGCCATAATAAGTCCTATATCTCCCGAGCCTAAAATAACCACTCTCTTGCCTACCATATAGCCTTCGCAGTTTATAAGCTTCTGTGCTGTGCCTGCGCTGTATATTCCTGCAGGTCTTGTCCCCGGGGTATTGAGTGCACCTCGGCTTCTTTCTCTGCAGCCCATAGCAAGTATAACGGCTTTCGCCTGTATTTTAATCATACCCTCCGAGCTCTGGGCTGTGACCGTCTTATCCTCAGATACACTAAGCACTGTTGTTTCATAGTAAACCTTAATATTTCTCTCTTTTACCTTTTCGGCATAAACTGCCGCATACTCGGGACCTGTAAGCTCCGTTCCGAGCTTGTGAAGTCCGAATCCGTTATGGATACACTGGCGAAGTATTCCTCCAAGTGCCTCATCTCTGTCGATTATGACAACATCCTTTACTCCGCTGTCATATGCCGCTACGGCTGCCGCCATTCCGGCAGGACCGCCGCCGACTACTGCAATGTCGCAATTTATCATTTCTATCTCCTTTTAAAGCTTTCCTATAAGCATTTCCGAGCCTTCGCCGTTCTTCGTTATTTCTTCTTTTCCGATCCCGTTTTCCTCAGCGATCAGCTTCATAACATAGGGTCCGCAGAAGCCGCCCTGACATCTGCCCATACCCGAACGCGTGCGCCTTTTTACACCGTCTATATCCTTTGCAGGCGGATTGAGCTTTATCGCCGCCCTTATTTCACCCTCGCTGACTGTTTCACAGCGACACACTATCTTTCCGTATTCGGGGTGCTGTTTTATAAAAGCATCCTTTTCTTCGTCGGTCATCTTTCTGAATAAATGAAGATCCTCTCTTTTGCCGCTGAAGTTTGGATTTGATTTAAGCTTAAGACCTGCTTTTTTCAAAAGACTTACAGCATATTCTGCTATCGCCACGCAGGCAGTAAGCCCGGGAGAATCAATCGCCCCCACATTTATAAGACCTTCAATCTTTCTGCTTTCTTTTATTATGAAATCGCCCTTTTTCTCCGAAGAGCGCACACCTGTGAACGATGTAATAACGCTTCGGAAATCTATGGACGGAACACTCTTTTTCGCAAGATTCATTACAGTATTAAGTCCGTTCTGAGTAGTTTCAGTTTCCTCGGGATCGTCCTTTTTAAGGGCAGTGGGACCCGTCAGCAAGTTTCCGTCCACAGTGGGCGTTACCAGTATTCCTTTGCCCTCCTTGGAGGGTACTTGAAATATGGTGTGATTCACTCTTTCGCCCTCTGCCTTGTCAAGAAGCAGATATTCGCCGGCTCTGGGGATTATTTTAAATGAATCGTCTCCTGCGAGAGCTGATATCACATCGGAATAACAACCTGCACAGTTTACAAAATATCGTGCCTGCACACACTCTCCTTCAGCAGACGTAACGGTAAACACTCCGTCTTCTTTTTTTATTTTCTCTATTGTGAAGTTGGTTTTAAGCTCTGCGCCGTTGTCCATAGCGTTGCCCACAGCTGCAATCGTAAGCTCATAGGGGCACACTATGCCTGCAGTAGGTACATGCAACGCAGATGTAACCTTATCTGACAGATTTGGCTCGATCTTTCTTGCTTCGTCGCCGCTGAGTATTTTAAGCTTCTTTATTTTGTTCTTTTTACCTCTTTTATAAAGCTGTTTTACAGTCTTGTTCTCTTCTTTGCCAAAGGCGCAGACAAGCGAACCGATGCGCTTTATGGGCACATTCAGCATCTCAGCTGTTTCAAACAGCTTCTCCACACCTGCTGTATTCATTTTAGCCTTAAGCGTTCCCGGCTCAGGATCATATCCTCCGTGAACAATACCGCTGTTTGCCTTGGATGCACCACAGGCAACATCATTTTCCTTTTCAAGGATACACACGGACAGTTTATATTTTGTAAGCTCTCTGGCAGTCATTCCTCCGATAACACCTGCACCTGCCACGACTACATCGTAGATCATTTTAGTTCTCCTTTGTTATGTTCAGAAATATTTTCCTTTTTATTTTTCCCTTGGGCATATTATGCCTTGTCCATTATAACATAAAAGGCAGGAAAACTCAATGGAATTGATATGTCTCGAATCAATTTAAAACAGCGGAAAACCACCGTTTGACTTAACCTCGATTGTATGCAATAATAAACCAAAATTACAGGTTAGAAGGGCGGCGTCATATATGAAAGCTGTGTTTCAGGATTATTCAGACTATCTGAGTTTTGCCCGTAACTGCAGGTTCGGCAAGGTTTATCCGCTTTCGATTGTTATGGACATTCAGCAGGGTAATATATTTGTCAATGCTAAAAACAATTGCCACACTGTCCTTTTCTGGCACAAATGCGGCTTTGCTCATATTTCGGGGGAGTATGATGAGGCTTTTCTCGATTCAGTGTATGATATTATCCTTGACAAAAAAGGCATAAATCCACGGCGTTTCATCTTGTTTGCTGATACACAGACTACAGAGTTCTTTAAAAACAAGGAGCTTATAGAAATTGAACACAGGTATTTTTTCGCACCTGCGGATAATTGCAAATATACGGAATATGTTTTGCCTAATAACTGCGAAATCAAGGAAATTGATTCTGAGATTCTGTCTAAAATTAACGGAAGAATCACTCCATATTTTTCATGGAGTGACCCAAAGGAATTTTTAAGCAAAGGCAAGGGATTCTGCCTTTTTGAAAACGGGATTGCCGCTGCATGGGCATTTTCTTCCGCTGTAAGCGATGAAGAAATCGACATCGGAATAGAAACAAATGTAAGATTTCAGCATAAGGGATATGCATCTATTGTATCAAGGGCAATGATAAACTATGTTTTAGGCGAAAATAAGATTCCCACCTGGGCTTGTCATTATCAGAATATTGCATCAGCAAAGCTGGCACAAAAACTTGGATTAATAAAAATTGAGGAGTGTGCAGTTATAAGGCGTAGGTAATGGAGTTTTACGTACTGCAGCAGGAACATTATTTATTACCTCTTACTTTTTTACATATTACTTTCCAAAAACCCTTAAATATCTAATATGGCAAGAGTGAAGAAATAACAAGTAAACCCCAACTGGACTTTGAAATGGACACAGATGCAGTGCGTTCAATATATTTCAATGCCAGCTTGCCGTTTGCGGTACCCAAAATCTGCGGACACAACAGTCGTTGATGCAGATTTTGACCGCTGCACCAAGTACGCCCTCCCTTCATCCGCCACCGGCGGCGGTCGGGCTACTTCCCACCAACTGAGCTGCGCTCAGTCGGTAAGGCAAGCTGAATGATAAGCACGAATTAATTGTTTAAGTGCAGGAAAGAAAACAAAAAGAAACACACACCTTTTGGTGTGTGTTTCTTTTTGGCTCCCCCAACTGGACTTGAACCAGTGACTCCCTGATTAACAGTCAGGTGCTCTACCGACTGAGCTATGGAGGAATATCTATTGCCCGATGTGATAACATCAGGCAATCTTTGTGTCGGCGACTTCCTATCTTCCC
>JAZUPB010000019.1:0-58476 GCA_045604965.1 Acutalibacteraceae bacterium | reverse complement strand
GGGCGACATCGCTATCGAGAGTTTTGTACGCTTTGAGAGGGGCGAAGGCCTCCAGAAGAGAGAATACGACTTCGCTGCTGAAGTTGCAAAGATGGCAGGTACCAACTAATCTCTCCCCATTGAATAAAAAAAGAGCTTCCGAAAATCGGAAGCTCTTAACTTTATTTAACAGGATAGATTAGTTGGTACCTGCCATCTTTGCAACTTCTGCAGCAAAGTCGTCCTCTCTCTTCTGGAGGCCTTCGCCCTTCTCGAAGCGAACGAAGCTCTCGATAGCGATGTCGCCGCCGAGTGCCTTAGCAGTGTTAGCAACATACTGGCTTACCTTAAGGTCACTGTCGATAACGTAAACCTGGTTTACGAGGCAGACTTCCTCAAAGTACTTGCCGATCTTACCGGTAACGATCTTCTCGATGATGTTAGCGGGCTTGTTAGCATTCTTAGGATCGTTCTTGAGCTGCTCGGTAGCGATCTCCTTCTCCTTCTCGATGACCTCAGCAGGAACTGCAGCGTCGTTGAGATAGAGGGGGTTGAGAGCTGCGATCTGCATACTGATGTTGTGAGCGAACTCAGCGAACTCAGGCTTTGCAGCGATCTCAGCGCTGGTAGCAAACTTGGTGAGAACACCGATCTTGCCGCCTGCATGTACATAGGTATCGGTAACTCCTTCGTATCTCTCGAAACGACGGATCTTGATGTTTTCGCCGATGGTCTGGATCTTCTCGGTGAGAACTTCCTGAACAGTGTTCTCAGTGCCGAAAGCCTTGACAGCGAGAAGAGCCTCAACGTCAGCAGGATTCTCAGCAATAACGGTCTTTGCGCAGAGAGCAACAAAGTCCATAAAGTCAACGTTCTTAGCAACGAAGTCGGTCTCAGCGTTTACTTCGATTACAACAGCAACGCCATTCTCAGAAGCGGTGTAAACAGTACCCTCAGCAGCGATTCTGCTTGCCTTCTTTGCAGCTGCTGCAAGACCCTTCTCACGAAGGAAATCTATTGCCTTCTCCATATCGCCGTCAGTCTCGGTAAGAGCCTTCTTGCAATCCATCATACCGCAGCCGGTCTTTTCTCTCAGAGCTGCAACATCTTTAGCGGTAAAAGCCATTTTATTTTCCTCCTAATTTTTAATTATTCAGCAGCAGGTGCCTCTTCCTCTGCAGCCTCAGGAGCAGCAGTCTCTGCACCCTGTCTGCCTTCGAGAACAGCACTTGCCATAGCGGAAGCGATGAGCTTAACAGCACGGATAGCGTCATCGTTGCCGGGGATTACATAGTCAATGTCATCAGGATCGCAGTTGGTGTCAACGATTGCGACAACGGGGATGCCGAGCTTCTTAGCTTCAGCAACAGCGATCTTTTCCTTACGGGGATCAACGATAAAGAGAGCACCGGGGAGCTTCTTCATCTCCTGGATACCGCCGAGGAACTTCTGGAGTCTCTCGATCTCGAGGTTGAGCTTGATAACTTCCTTCTTGGGAAGAAGATCAAATGTACCATCGGTGGACATCTTGAGAAGCTGATTGAGTCTCTCAATTCTTCTGCGGATTGTAACGAAGTTGGTGAGCATACCGCCGAGCCAACGAGCGTTTACATAGTAGGAGCCGGAGCGCTCAGCCTCTTCCTTGTTGGAATCCTGAGCCTGCTTCTTGGTACCGACAAACAGAACGGAACCGCCGTTAGCTGCTGTCTCGCGGATGAACATATAAGCCTCCTCGAGCTTCTTAACGGTCTTCTGAAGGTCGATGATGTAGATGCCATTTCTCTCGGTGAAGATGTACTCTGCCATCTTGGGGTTCCAGCGTCTGGTCTGGTGTCCGAAGTGAACACCAGCTTCGAGAAGCTGTTTCATTGATACTACTGCCATTGTTTTTTCCTCCTTGGTTTTTTCCTCCGTTATGTGTTGATCATCTTTGACGAAAAGACCGGCGAAAACACACTGAATGTATGCAACCCGAGCCGATCCCACATAACGTGCGAAATCTTTGATAGTATATCATAATGTTTGCTTATGTGCAAGAGTTTTTGCAGAATTTTTCTTTTATTATATGTATAATATCGGGAGACATCATTTTATTCAAACACGGTGTATAAAAATACAGTTTTGTGAATATTTATAAATAACTCAGGTGTAAATTATGTATGTTCAGTGAATATATGCATTGATTTCTCCGCTGACATTAATTATAATATCACCATAGTCAGACGGATGAAACACATCCGCTGAAATCTATCTATATGAACAGGAGAAATAAAAATGAAAAAAACAGTTAAGCTTATCGCTGCACTTCTGGCTCTGGTACTTGTTTCTGCATTCTGCTTTGCAGGCTGCGGCGCAAAAGAGGACAACGTTCTCACAATGGCTACCAACGCAGAGTTCCCTCCCTATGAATACGTTGAGAACAACGAGTTCGTAGGTATCGACGTTGAGATCGCTAAGGCTATCGCTGACAAGCTCGGTATGGATTTCAAGGTTGAGAATATGGAATTCGATTCCATCATCAGCTACGTAAACTCCGGTAAGGCTGATATGGGTATGGCCGGTATGACTGTTACCGAAGAGCGTCTTCAGAACATAAACTTCACCACCAGTTATGCAACAGGTGTTCAGGTCGTTATCGTAGCAGAAGGCTCTGACATCAAGACCGTTGACGATCTCTATGCTGAAGGTGCAACCTACGCTATCGGCGTACAGGAATCCACCACCGGTGACATCTATATTTCCGGCGACATTGATGATCTCGGTCTCGCACTTACCGTTGAGCGTTACAGCAAGGGTGCTGACGCTGTTCAGGCTCTCAAGACCGGCAAGATCGACTGCGTTATCATCGACAACGAGCCCGCAAAGGCATTTGTTGCTGCAAACGAAGGTCTTGTAATTCTTGACACTGAGTATACTGTTGAGGACTACGCAATCTGCATTGCAAAGAACAACACCGAGCTTCTTGAAAAGGTAAACGGTGCTCTCAACGAGCTTATCGCTGACGGTACAGTTCAGAAGATCGTTGACAAGTACATTTCCGCTGAGTAATTCGGATAACCGATGATTGTACATCCCTGCCGCAGATAAATATAGGCGGCAGGGATGTTTTTTATTATACACTGTTGCATATCGATTTATAACAATGTATAATAAATGGACACGAATAATAAAGGAGTAATGTATATGACAAACCTGACTCCTGTGGTATTTACAGGCATATCCGAATGGTTTTCGGATCTAAAAGAGGATTTTATCCTCAATTTTATTGAGGAAGATCGATGGAAGCTTTTGCTGAGCGGTCTCGGAGTTACTCTTGAGGTTGCGTTCTTCTCCGTTCTCGTCGGTATCGTTATCGGTATCATTGTCGCTGCAATCAGATCTTCTTACGACAGAATGGCTGACGAGATTCGAAACGGTTTTCTGAAGGTTCTTTTCAAAATCGCAAACGGTATCTGCAAGGTTTACCTTACCATCGTCAGAGGTACTCCTGTTATGATTCAGGTACTTATCGCCTTTTTTGTCGTTTTCAGGGCATCGAACGCAAAAGTGCTCATAGGCGTGCTGGCATTCGGTTTTAACTCAGGTGCATATGTTGCTGAGATATTCCGCGGCGGTATAATGGCAGTCGATCAGGGACAGTTTGAGGCAGGACGTTCTCTGGGCTTCGGATATATCAAGACTATGTGGTATATTATTCTTCCTCAGGCTCTTAAGAACGCTCTCCCCTCTTTGGCTAATGAATTTATCGTAATGCTTAAGGAAACCTCCATCGTAGGCTATATCGCTCTCGAGGATCTTACCAAGGCAGGAAATATCATTCGCGGACGTACATATTCTGACTTTATGCCATTGATAGCAGTTGCGATAATTTATCTTGCTGTGGTACTTATTCTGACCAAGCTTGTATCACTTCTTGAAAGGAGGCTGCGTGCAGGTGAGCGATAATATTGAGATCAAAACTAATGCAGCTGAAAATGATGTTCTTATTGAAGTACGTGATTTGAAAATGCATTTCAAAAAAGGAACTATAAAAGCACTTGACGGTATAGACAATACCATCAAAAAAGGCGAAGTTGTAGTTGTTATCGGACCGTCCGGCAGCGGAAAATCCACATTTTTACGCTGTCTTAACCGTCTTGAGAATCCTACAGACGGGGAAATCATATTTGAGGGCACAAACATCCTCGACAAAAAGGTCAATATAAACCGCCACAGACAGAAAATGGGAATGGTATTCCAGCATTTCAACCTGTTCCCTAATATGAATATCATTGAGAATATGACCATTGCTCCCAGAAGTCTCCTCGGTCTTACAAAGGAAGACGCATATGAAAGAGCTATGAAGCTTCTTGAGCGTGTTGGACTTGCTGATCGTGCAAATTCATATCCCAGCCAGCTTTCAGGCGGACAGAAACAGAGAATAGCTATTGTCCGTGCATTATGTATGCAGCCGGAAATTATGCTTTTTGATGAGCCTACTTCTGCCCTTGACCCTGAAATGGTCGGCGAGGTTCTTGAGGTAATGAAGGATCTTGCTTCTGAGGGTATGACAATGGTTGTTGTAACTCACGAAATGGGCTTTGCAAAGGAAGTCGGTTCCAGAATCCTCTTTATGGATGAAGGTAAAATCGTCGAAGAAGGTACACCGGATGAGATTTTCGGAAATCCTCAGAATCAGCGTCTGAAGACCTTCCTTTCGAAGGTGCTTTAAAAAACTATTAATTCAACATTGTTTTGGATATACAAAGAAAAGCTTCCGTAAATCGGAAGCTTTTCTTTGTATGCCTGTTATTCGGCCTCTTCGCTGTTTTCTTTTCCAACAGCTGCAGTAATATCATCTATTGCGCCTGAACCGATAAAGTCTACAAGCTGGCCTATTGCATTGCAGAAAGTCTTTGCCTTACTGCTGCCGTGAGCCTTGAATACAGGCTTCTGAACACCGAGGAATGGAGCTCCGCCGTACTCATTGTAGTCGAGTTCCTTCTTCATTGCCTTCATTTCTTTTAGGACAAGACCTGCTGCAAGCTTTGTCTTGAGATTCTTTGTAAATACACCCTTTATTTTTCCGAGGAGTGCAGTTGCTACGCCCTCATACATCTTAAGGATGATGTTGCCTGTGAAGCCGTCGCATACGATAACATCGCATCCGTCGTGAGGTATGTCGCGTGCCTCAACGTTGCCCACAAAGTTGATACCGTCCAGATTCTTCAGAAGTGGGAATGTTGCAGTGCGAAGCTCGTCGCCTTTTGTATCCTCAGTACCGACATTTGCAAGACCGATACGTGGGTTCTTTACACCCATTACTTTATCCATATACACAGATCCCATCTGTGCGAACTGCTTGAGCATCTCAGGACGGCAGTCGGCATTTGCACCGCTGTCGATAAGCATAACCATTCCTGTTGATTTCGGCATAATCGGACCAAGGGCAGGACGCTTTATTCCCTTTATTCTCTTGACTATAAGGGTTGCACCCATAAGAAGAGCACCTGTGCTGCCGGCACTGACAAAGCCGTCGCCCTGGGATTCGGAAAGAAGTCTCAGACCTACTGCCATAGAGCAGTTCTTCTTGCTCTTTGTTATCTCTCTCGGATGATCCTCCATAGCAATAACATCGGGAGCATCTACAATGGTCATATTCCTAAGAGATATTTTATTCTCTGCAGATACTTTCTTTATATCCTCTTCACTGCCTGTAAGTACGATCTCAACACCGTACTTTTCTACTGCCATTTCACAGCCCTTAAGTATTTCAAGAGGTGCATTATCTCCGCCGTATGCGTCAACGATGATTTTCATATTATTCTTCCTCCCAAATTTTTATTGATTCTTCCAGAGATTTAAGACCGCGCTCGCTCAATGCCGCATAACGTTCTCTTTTATCTCTTATTTTCGGCTCAATCGGAGGCAAAACGCCAAAATTTGCACCCATTGGCTGAAAATTGGTCACTGTTTCATCCGATATGTACTGCGATAAAGCTCCCAGCATAGTCACCTTATCGAGTACCGCAGTATCTTTTCCCTTGAGTCTGCGCACTGCATTTATTCCTGCCAGCAATCCTGAGCCTGCTGATTCCATATATCCTTCCACGCCTGTTATCTGTCCCGCGAAAAATATGCGGTCATCGGCGCGAAGAGAATAGTCAGCACCAAGAAGCCTAGGGGAATCAAGGAATGTGTTTCTGTGCATTACTCCATATCGGACAAATTCTGCGTTTTTCAGAGCAGGTATCATAGAAAATACTCGCTTTTGCTCGCCGAATTTCAGATTGGTCTGAAATCCCACCAGATTGAACATTGTTCCATCTGCATTCTCACGTCTCAGCTGAAGGTTTGCCCAAGGTCTGTGTCCTGTTCTCGGATCACGCAGCCCCACAGGCTTCATCGGACCGAAACGTAAAGTATTCTCTCCTCTTGATGCGAGCACCTCAACAGGCATACAACCTTCATATACAGGCATTTCCTTATCCGCATCGTGGAGAAGTGCGCGCTCAGCTTTTAAGAGTTCGGATACAAATGATTCGTATTCCTCTTTATTCATAGGACAGTTTATGTAATCGTCTTCGCCGCCTCTATCGTATCTCGAAGCAGCAAAGGCACATTCCATATCAATACTGTCTGCTGATACTATAGGGGCAGCAGCATCATAAAAGTTAAGGTAGGGCTGTCCGCACAACTTTCCTATTGATTCACTGAGGGAATCGCTTGTCAGCGGTCCTGTCGCCACTACAACTATACCATCGGAAGGAATTTCTGTGGCTTCCTCCTCAACAATTTCTATAAAGTCATTTTCCTTTATAGCTTTTGTTACACCTTCAGCAAACAAATCCCTGTCAACTGCAAGTGCTCCGCCTGCTGCAACAGAGCATTTATCTGCCACCTTAAGGAGCAGGCTTCCCAATCGGCGCATTTCTTCCTTCATCAGGCCTGCCGCACTGTCTATTCGGTTTGCTTTGAAAGAATTGGAACAGACAAGTTCCGCAAACAAAGGACTCTTATGTGCCGGTGTATACTTTTTGCCCTTCATTTCGATAAGGCGTACTCTGATTCCTTTTTTTGCGATCTGCCACGCTGCTTCACAGCCTGCAAGACCTGCTCCGATTACCGTTATTCGGGAATTACTCACCTGACTTCTCCTCCAACGCTCTGGAGTATCCGCAGCCCTCTTTTGCACAATACAGCTTCTGAGTTTTTCCGTTCTTTACATACAGAATTTCTCCGCACTGAGGACATTTCTGGCGAGTCGGCTCATTCCAGGTCATAAAGTCGCAGTTGGGATAGCCGGAGCATCCGTAGAACACCTTGCCGCGCTTGGTCTTCTTGACTACAACTTTGCTTCCGCACTTGGGGCAATCGGCATCTATCTCATTTACTATGGATTTTATATTTTTACATTCGGGATAACCGGGACAGGCAATGAACTTGCCGTATCTACCGGTCTTTATTACCATCTTGCGACCGCATTTCTCGCAGATCATATCGGTCTCTTCATCGGGCGGCTTAAGAGTGACGCCTTCCATTGCCTTCTTTGCATCGGAAAGTGTTTTCTCAAATTCTTCGTGGAAAGTTCTGAGTGTTTCAATCCAATCCACCTTGCCGTCCTTTACCTGATCGAGATTCTTAAGCATCTGAGCGGTAAAACGAACACTGACTATTTTAGCGAAGCGCTCCTTCATAAGCTTGTTTGTTGTTTCGCCAAGCTCTGTGGGCTTTAAGGTCTTTCCTTCTCTTACAACATATTCTCTGCTGACGATAGTTGAAATAATGGTTGCATATGTGGACGGACGACCTATTCCGTTTTCCTCAAGCGCTTTATTGAGTGTTGATTCGGTGTAGCGTGCAGGAGGCTGAGTAAAATGCTGATTTGGAACAATATCCTTTACCTTAAGATTTGTTCCTTCTGCAAGTACGGGCAGTTTTCCTCCGTCCTTCTCTTCTTCATCCTTTGATTCCTCGTAAAGAGCTGTATAGCCGTCGAACTTTACAGTATATCCGCTTGCCTTGAACAGATATTTGCCGTTTTCTATATCAACATTTGTGGTGTCCTGAAGACACTGTGCCATAAAGCTTGCTGTAAAGCGCTCCCAGATAAGTTTATACAACTTATATTGGTCGTTTGTAAGGCTCGCCTTTGCCTGATCGGGGGTAAGTGTAGGCATTGTGGGACGGATAGCTTCGTGACCATCCTGGATATCGCCCTTATTCTTGAACTTATAGGGCTTATCGGCGACGTATTTCTTTCCCCACTTTTCCTCAATGAAAGCCTCTGCCTCAACTTTTGCTTCGTTTGAGATTCTGAGAGAGTCCGTACGCATATAGGTTATGAGACCGACTGCGCCCATACCCTCAATATCAATACCTTCATACAGCTCCTGAGCTATCTTCATAGTTTTCTGACCCTGGAAATTAAGCTTTCTGGAGGCTTCCTGCTGCAGAGTCGATGTTATAAAAGGAGGTGCAGGATTCTTTTTTCTGACACCTTTCTTGATGTTGGATATTGTATATACCCCTTTTTCAAGCTCTGCCAGAATAGCATTTGCTTCAGCTTCGTTCTTTATCTCAAGCTTCTCGTCCTTTGTACCGAAGAAACTTGCAGCAAATGCCTTTTTCTCTCCCTGAGGAATGAATTTTGCGTCTATTGTCCAGTATTCCTCAGGAACAAATGCGCGAATTTCTTCCTCTCTGTCACATATCATTCTGACTGCAACGGACTGCACACGTCCTGCAGAGAGACCGCGTCTTATTTTCGATGAAATAAACGGACTTAAGCGATAGCCTACGATTCTGTCGAGTATTCTTCGGCACTGCTGTGCGTTGACAAGATCCATATCGATGGAACGAGGCTTTTTCATACCTTCGACAATTCCTGTTTCAGTTATCTCATTGAATATTACTCTGTTGTTCTCATTTATATCAAGACCGAGAAGGTATGCCAGATGCCAGGATATAGCCTCTCCCTCACGGTCAGGATCGGTTGCGAGATATACATATTCACTCTTCTCTGCGGCATCCTTAAGCTTTTCTACCAGCTCTTCTTTTCCCTTGATAACCGCATATTTGGGCTCAAAGTTCTTCTTCACATCAACGCTGAGCCTGTTTTTAGGCAAATCTCTGACGTGTCCGACTGAGGCAACTACATCATATTCGCTGCCCAGATATTTTTTTATGGTCTTCACCTTACCCGGTGACTCAACAATAACCAATTTTGACATATTATTTACCTCTATTGTTTATTGATATAATATTTACGCTGTGAATCTGAAGAAATAACACCGTTTATTTCCAGTTCGGTTATCGCTGTCAGCAATCTGTGTGCAGGTATTGATAGTCTGACACACAGCTCATCAAGACTGAGCGAGTATTCCTTAAGCAGTGAATAAATCTCAGATGCTGTATCCGATGAATCGGAAGGCAGCGGCACAGATACCCCTTTTATCGTTTCGATCTGCTCTGCAAGAACATTCTTTTTCACCGTATTATCCTTCAGATATGAATATCCGCCTGTAAGCTCTATATCCACAAATTCCGGAGAATTTCTGATGATCTGCGATATAGGAGTCTGGCTGCCTCGCATAACTAATCTGTGCGGATATCTGGCATTATATTCCTCCAGCACATCAAATGCACAGGACACAGGTTTCGCACCGTCGCGTATCATCATATTGGCGCCCTCTGAAAGGCTGCTCATTACACTGCCAGGAATCGCGAACATATCTCTGCCCATATCAAGTGCGTGTCTTGCGGTTATTAGGGCACCGCTTTTAGCAGGAGCCTCTCCGACGATAACACCAAGTGACATCGCTGACATTATTCTGTTTCGAATTGGAAATGTGTGCTTTGACGGACCATATCCCGGCGGAAATTCCGAAATGAGTGCGCCGCCGTTTTCCAATATTCTTCGTCTGGTTTCTTCGCACCCGGGATTATAGTTGACATCAAGTCCACAGCCAAGCACAGACAGTGTCACGCCGCCTACGCGAAGCGCTCCTCTGTGCGCCGCATCGTCAATACCTCTCGCTCCGCCGCTCATAATTATTGCTCCGCACTGAGTCAGGCTTTGCGAAAGTGCCGATGCTATCATCTTTCCGTCAGATGTGGCTTTTCTGGTTCCGACTACCGTCAGCACGACATTATCATCTATATCCGGCAGGTTTCCTTTGTAATAGAGGACTGCAGGATAATCGGATATATCATACATTCTTTCGGGATACTGCGGATCTTCCGGAGTCAGTATTTCTATACCGAGCTCCTTACACCGCTCGAAGATTTTTACAGCTTCATCCATAACGGCGCTGTCCGCTGCCATATCACGCTGAGCCCGACTTAAAAATATACATTCGCGCCTTGCATTATTTGAGGCGTTGTACAGTTCCTTCGGACTCTTGAAAAAATCTACGATCTGCTCTGTGTTTCTGTTGGCAAATCCAAGGATCCTCTGAAGCCATATCCAGTATACGCTCTCGCCCACATTTAAGCACTCCTTATACGTAGTTGCGAGTCATCTCCCACATCATTATAGATGCCGCTGTCGCTGCGTTAAGCGATTCTGCTCTGCCCTTCATCGGAATAGTAACACGCTCACCGCAGGCTGTAATTGTCTCCTGTGTCAAGCCGTTGCCTTCATTTCCAACGCACATTATAACACCTTTGAAAAATCTGACGCAAGTAATTTTGCTTGCGTCTGCATCGGGTACTGATGCAAGGGGTCTCATACCTGCGGAACGTATCTTCTTTATAAATGTGGGTACATCATTGACAACTGCAGAGGGAAAACGGAACACTGCACCCATACTTGCTCTCATTACCTTGGGATTATAAAGGTCGCAGCAGTCTGCCGAAAGGATCGCTCCGTTCAATCCTATTGCCTCCGCTGTTCTGAAAATTGCTCCGATGTTGGACGGATCCTGTATATTTTCGAGCAGTACATACTGCCCGTCTATTTTCATATTTTCTGTGTCCAGAGTATTGCTCTTCATCTTTCCTGTGCAGAACACTCCCTGGGGTGTAAGGGTATCAGATATCTTCTGCGATATCTCTTCTGTGATCAAATATGCCTTTTTGGCCTGTTTTTCAAGCTTTTCAATTTCTTCTGTATGCTTTAAATATACTTCCTCTGTATAAAGCAGTTCCTCAATTTCAATGCCGTTTTCCGGCACTTCTCCACACAAACGTAAGCCTTCTGCGACAAACATACCTTTTTCGCGGCGTTCCTTCGCACTATTCATCAGCTTTGCTATATCCTTAACAGTCTGATTGTCCTTACTGGTGATTTCTACAGCCATATCGCACCTCCGTTTTAAGCAAATATTTACCGCGTAAACAGCTTAAAAAGTGCGTCCGGTAAGGATTGCCGGACGCACTTTTAGATTATTAAAGGGCTGCCTTTGCCTTCTCTACGAGAGCGGTAAATGCCTCTGCATCGCTGATTGCGATCTCGGAGAGCATCTTACGGTTGAGCTCGATGCCAGCCTTCTTGAGGCCGTTCATAAATGTAGAGTAGTTGATGCCGTTCATTTTGCATGCTGCGGAGATTCTGGTGATCCAGAGTCTTCTGAAGTCTCTCTTCTTAAGACGACGGCCGACGTATGCGTACTGGCCGGACTTCATTACGGCTTCCTTAGCCATCTTAAAGTGCTTGGATTTTGCACCCCAGTAACCCTTAGCAAGCTTCAGGGTCTTATTTCTTCTCTTGCGCGTTGCAAGCGCACCTTTAACACGTGCCATTTATTGTTACCTCCAAATTACGGTTATTATTTATAAGGAATGAGTCTCTTTACCTGTGCTACGTTTGTCTTATCGGTAACAACAGTGCCTCTCAGGCTTCTCTTTCTCTTTGCAGGCTTAGCTGCGCTGTTAGCCTTATGTCTGTGGTTTGCCTGCATACGAAGAACCTTTCCGTTCTTGCTAATCTTGAAGCGCTTCTTTGCGCCCGAATGGGTTTTGATTTTAGGCATTTGGATTTTCCTCCTTGTTTATTACTTGACAGGTTTGGCAACCATTATCATCAGCATATTTCTGCCTTCAAGTGCAGCCTGCTTTTCAACGTTAGCAACCTCGCTGAGCGCTTCGGCAAAACGACGCATAATTTCAGTTCCGTGCTCGGGATGTCCCATCTCACGGCCTCTGAAACGAATTGATACCTTGAGCTTGTTTCCGCTCTTGATAAACTTCTTTGCCTGATTTGCCTTTGTCTCAAAGTCATGGGTATCGATGTTAAGGGAAAGTCGAATCTCCTTTATCTCTACGACATGCTGATTCTTCTTTGCTTCCTTCTCACGCTTCTGCTGCTCAAAGCGATACTTGCCGTAGTCCATAATCTTACATACCGGCGGATTCGCCTGCGGTGCGATTTTAACTAAGTCAAGTTCCTTTTCGGCTGCAATCTCAAGCGCTGCGTCGGCACTCATTATACCGAGCTGATCGCCCTCCGGACCGATAACACGTACTTCCTTGTCACGGATCTCCTCATTGATTTGAGCCTGCTGTTCCCTGCTGATAACCAAACACCTCCAAGTATTCGATAAAAATAAAAAACGTGGACAGAACACTCCTGACCACGCGGCAATACACGATGAAAAAAATCGTTATTGACCGTCCGTCCATAATAAAAACGGAGGTGAGGAAAGTATCCTGCTTTGTTGTCGTCAATGAGTTTAACAGAAGAGGATTGTTTTGTCAATACATAATTTAAATTTCATCCTTTATTTCCCTTGAAAATGTATTATAATATGTTATAATCTATTGAACCTGCAAATAAATGGAGGAATTACCAATGGAAAACAAGAAGTTTTATATCACTACACCTATTTACTATCCTTCGGGAAATCCGCACATCGGTCACTGCTACACCACTGTTGCCTGTGACTCGATTGCTAGATATAAGCGAATGCAGGGCTATGACGTAATGTTCCTTACCGGAACTGACGAACACGGCCAGAAGATCCAGCAGAAAGCTGCCGATTCCGATAAGACACCTCAGCAGTATGTTGACGAGATCGTTGAGATTTTCAAGAATCTCTGGGGATTTATGAATGTAAAGTACGATCGCTTCATCAGAACCACCGACGATTATCACGTTGAGTCCGTTCAGAAAATATTCAAAGCTCTTTACGATAAGGGGTATATCTATAAGGGCGCTTACGAGGGCAAATACTGCACTCCCTGCGAAAGCTTTTGGACCGAAACTCAGCTTGTTGACGGCAAGTGCCCCGACTGCGGAAGAGATGTTATCGATGCAAAGGAAGAGGCTTATTTCTTCAAGATCTCCGAATTTGCTGACAGACTTGAGGACCTTCTCCTCAACACCGATTATCTCCGTCCCAGAACAAGAGCTACTGAGCTTGTAAATAACTTTATCCGCTGTGAAGGCGGTCTTCAGGATCTTTGTGTATCCCGTACTTCCTTTACCTGGGGCGTACCCGTCACTTTTGACGAGAAGCACGTTATTTACGTCTGGATAGATGCTCTTTCAAACTATATCACCGCACTCGGCTACGAGAACGGCAAGTATAATGACTACGATAAGTTCTGGCCTGCAGATGTCCATATGGTCGCTAAGGACATTATGCGCTTCCACGCTATTATCTGGCCCGCTATTCTTATGGCTCTTGATCTGCCTCTGCCCAAACACCTCGCTGTTCACGGTTGGATAACCTTCAACGGTCAGAAGATGAGCAAATCCAAGGGCAATGTTGTTGATCCCTTTATCCTCGGTGAGCGTTACGGCGCTGATGCTATCCGTTACCACATTATGCGCGAGATGGCTCTCGGAGCAGACAGCTCCTTCTCCAACGAAGTAATGATCAACCGCATTAACTCTGACCTTGCAAACGGACTCGGAAACCTTGTCTCCAGAACCATTGCTATGGTTGTAAAATATTTTGACGGCAAACTCCCCACAGACAGAGCTTCCGGCGAATTCGACGATGATTTCATCGCCGAGATGACCGCTCTGCGCGCAAATGTCGATAACTTTGTTGAGGAAACTCAGCTTTCAAACGCTCTTGCTGAAATTTTCAAACTTGTTTCCAGGGCAAACAAGTATATCGACGAGACTATGCCCTGGGTTCTTGCAAAGGACGAGGCAAACAAAGGAAGACTTGCATCCGTTCTCTATAACCTCCTTGAAGGTATAAGAATCACTGCATCTCTCCTCTGCCCCTTTATGCCCACTACTATGCCTGTAGTCTTTGAGCAGATCGGTGCATCCAAAAATGACGTTTCTTACGAGAATGCTGACAAATACGGTGTTCTTCCTGCTGATGTTTCCGTTAACAAGGGCGATATCATTTTCAAGAGAATTGATATTGAGAAGGAAATCGAGGAACTCAATGCTATGATCAAAACCAACGAGCCCACCGAAGAAGAGCTCAAGGCAGCAGAGCTTGCCGGTATTGCCAAAATCGGCATTGATGATTTTGCAGCTGTTGATCTGAGAATCGCAAAGATTGAGACCTGCGAGCCTGTGAAGAAAGCTAAGAAGCTTCTTAAGCTTACACTCAACGACGGCACAGGCAACCCCAGAACAGTTGTAAGCGGTATTGCTCAGTGGTATAAGCCCGAGGATCTTATCGGTCATTCCGTTATTGTCGTTGCAAACCTCAAGCCTGCAAAGCTTTGCGGTGTTGAAAGCAACGGTATGATCCTCTGTGCTGATGTCGCAGAGGACGATGTAAGAGTTATTTTCACCGATGGTATGAAGCCCGGTTCAAAGGTAAGATAATGAGTTTGAGAATTTTTGACAGCCACGCACACTATGACAGTGAGCGTTATGATGAAGATAGAGATTTTGTACTGTCGCAGATGCCGCAAAACGGCATCTGCGCAATTATTAATTGCGCTTCTGATATCGAATCTGCGCAAAAAAGCATTTCTCTTGCGGAGAAATACCCCTTTATATATGCAGCGACAGGCGTTCATCCTCACGAAGCCGAGGATGTTTCCGAGGATTATTTGAATATTCTTCGCAATCTCGCCAAGCACGAAAAGGTTGTTGCCATCGGCGAGATAGGACTTGACTATCACTACGATTTTTCTCCCAGAGACATACAGAAAAAAGTTCTTTGTGAGCAAATAGAACTTGCTCAGGAACTCAATTTGCCTGTAATTCTCCACGACAGAGAAGCTCATGGCGATATGTATGAGATACTCGAAAAATACGCACCCGTAAAAGGTGTTATGCACTGTTTTTCAGGCAGTGTCGAGCTTATGAAACAGTCTGTAAAGCTGGGTCTTTATATAGGTCTCGGCGGTGCGGTCACATTCAAGAATGCAAGGGTTCCCTTGGAAGTTGCGCAGGCTGTGCCTCTTGACAGGCTTTTACTTGAAACCGATGCACCCTATATGACTCCTGTTCCCTACAGAAGCAAAAGAAACGACTCAAAATACATTGAGCTTGTTGCAGAAAAAATTGCCGAAGTTCGCGGCATTACGGCAGAAAAAGTCTGTACGGCCGCAGAAGAAAATGCAAGACGTTCGTTTAATTTATGAAAAATTTTATTTCCAAGATTCCTATAGATAAGGGCTGGTCCGGTGACAAAAAATACCGTGTGGAAGATATTGACGGAAATGTTTTCCTTCTTCGTATTTCTCCTGTCGAACACTTGGAATCAAGACGTACTGTTTTTGAACAGATGCAGAAAGTTGAAGCGCTGAATGTCCCTATGTGTCGTCCTATTGAAATGGGTGTCTGCGACGAGGGTGTTTATATGCTGCAAAGCTGGATTAACGGTTTCGATGCAGAAGAACTTATCCCAACCCTTTCCGATGACAGACAGTATGCTTTCGGTCTCGATGCAGGGTCAATTCTCAAAAAGATTCATTCTATCCCCGCTCCCGACAATATGTCTGACTGGGGTACACGATTTGATGCAAAAATTAATCGAAAACTTGATGCATATGGAAAATGCCCCATAAAATACGAAAATGGTCAACTGTTTGTTGATTTTATAAAATACAACAGACACCTTATAAAAGAACGACCCCAATGCTATCAGCACGGCGATTACCACATAGGCAATATGATGATAGAAAACGATAAGCTTTATATCATCGATTTTGACCGCAATGATTACGGTGATCCCTGGGAAGAGTTCAACCGTATTGTATGGTGTGTTCAGACATCCCCTGTATTCGCAAAAGGCATAGTTGACGGATACTTTGATAATGACGTTCCTGAAATATTCTGGCGTCTGCTTGCGTTGTATATTTCTGTCAATACATTAAGCTCTCTGCCCTGGGCTTTGCCATTCGGCGATAATGAGATAAGAGTTATGCAAAATCAGGCCGCAGAGGTTCTTAACTGGTATAATAATATGACATCTGTTATTCCCACTTGGTACAAGGAGGTACTGTAAATGACTGTAAAAGAAGCTTTTGAGGCTTTCAGAGCTATAGAATTCAAAATCCACGCTTTAAATCACGCTATGGGTGTAATGAGCTATGATGCGGCAACAGGCGCTCCTGTTGCCGGTGCAGAAAATCGCGGCAACACTATGGCTTACCTTTCAGGGCTCAGTTATGATCTCACCGCAGGTGAAGAAACCGTAACCATTGCACGTTTTCTTCTCGAGCACAAGGATGAGCTTTCGTATCGTGAAGCACGGGAAGTATCCGAATTTATGCACAGCATTGACTATATTTCCAGTATTCCCAAAAATGAATATCAGGAATATGTTATGCTTATAAACGAATCTGACAACGTCTGGAAGAAGGCAAAGGAAGAAAATGATTTTGACTTCTTCTGCCCCTACCTTCAGAAGATTTTTGACACCAACCGCAGATTCGCTCAGTACTATAAGCCCGACTCAGCGCCCTACGATGTTATGCTTGATCAGTACGAACGCGGACTTACTATGGAGACTGCTGATAAGTTCTTCAGTGCCCTTCGCGAGAAGCTTGTCCCCGTTATCAAAGCTATAGGCAAAAAGGAACAGTTTGAGTTCCCGTTTATGAAGCAAAGCTATCCTGTCGACAAACAGCGCGAGCTTTCCGATTATCTTATGCAGGTTATGGCTATAGACCGTGACCGCTGTGCTATCGATGAAACCGAGCACCCCTTCACAACCAATTTCTGCCCCGATGATGTTCGTATCACAACTCACTATCACGATGATTTTACAAGCTCTATGTATTCTGTTATCCACGAGGGCGGACACGCTCTTTACGAGCTTGGCATAAGCAACGAATTTACTGCCACCGCTCTTGCAGGCGGCGTTTCTATGGGTATTCACGAAAGTCAGTCAAGACTTTACGAAAACATCATAGGCAGAAGCGAGGCTTTCTGCCGCCTTATATTCCCACAGATTCAAAAACTCTTCCCCACTCAGTTCGAAGGTGTAACTGCTCACGACTTTTATCTTGCAGTAAACAAGAGTGAGCCTTCGCTTATAAGAACCGAGGCCGACGAGCTCACTTACGCCCTTCATATTATGGTTCGTTACGAGCTCGAAAAGCAGATGTGCGCCGGTGAAATAACCGCAAAAGATCTCCCTGCTGCGTGGAACGCAAAATACAAGGAATATCTCGGTATTGATGTTCCAGATGACACCAGAGGCGTTCTTCAGGATACTCACTGGGGCGGCGGCATGATCGGTTATTTCCCCTCATACGCTCTCGGCTCTGCCTACAGCGCACAGATAGTTGCAAAAATGCGCGAGAGTCTTGATATTGATGCAGAGATAGCTTCCGGCTCTCTCCAAAACATCAACAAATGGCTCGGTGAACACATATATCAGTACGGCTGTCTTTATGACCCTGCTGTCTTGCTCGAAAAATGTGTTGGCGCTCCCTTTGATCCGAACTACTATGTTGATTACCTTACTGAAAAATATAAAGCCATATACGATCTTGATATCTGAAAGGAATAAAGCACTATGAGACAGGACGGAAGAAAGAATAACGAGCTTCGTAAGATCGAAATCATACCTAATTTCACAAATACCACCGGCGGTTCTGTGCTTATAAACTGGGGAAATACAAGAGTTCTCTGCACCGCTATGCTGGAAGTCGGAACTATGCCATTTCTTAAGGATACAGGCAAAGGCTGGCTCACCGCAGAATATGCGATGCTTCCTGCTTCCACTCCCACACGCAAACGCCGTGAAACAAGCAAGCCTGACGGAAGAAGTACCGAGATCAAGCGTCTTATAGGCAGAAGCCTTCGCAATGCTGTTGATTTTGAGGCTCTCGGCGAAAACACTATCTGGATAGACTGCGATGTAATTCAGGCTGACGGCGGCACTCGTACAGCATCTATCACAGGCGCTTATGTTGCTCTTAAGCTTGGCATTAAAAAGTGGCTTGAGCAGGGACTTATTGCAAAAGACCCCATCGTACACCAGATCGCCGCTGTTTCAGTGGGTATTTCAAATAATATCCCTGTGGTCGATCTCTGCTATGTTGAGGATTCCTCCGCTGAGGTCGATATGAACCTCATTATGAACGAAGCAGGCGAATTTATCGAAGTTCAGGGTACCGGCGAAGAACGTTCCTTCACACGTTCAGAATTAAACGAGCTTCTTGAACTCGGCGAAAACGCCATAAGAGAGATTATGGACAAGCAAAACAACGCACTTCAGTAATATTCGGAGGTATTTCTATGATTTACCTGAAAAAGGTGAACCTCGATGATGCAGAAAAAGAATATCTCTTTATCTGCGATGTTCCTTATGATGAAAACGGATTTATCAATGATTTTCACGGTATTTCTCATGATGAATTTGTCAGTTCGGCAGTCAAGCAAATGATTGACTCCGCTGACGGCATAGGTCTTCCTGAAGGGTATGTGCCTGAAACATTTTATTTCCTTTGGGACAACGACGAAATTGTCGGATTATTTCGCTTTCGACATTTCCTGTGTGAATCATTAAGACTCGGTGCTGGACATCTGGGATATTTTATAAAAAAGGAATTTCGCGGAAAGGGTTATGGCAAAGAAGGTTTACGGCAGATACTGCAAATCATAAAGCACCTTGTTCCTGAAGATGAAATCTATCTGAGAGTAAACAAAGATAACCCTGCTTCTCTTAAAATTATGCTTCACAACGGCGGATATATAGAACACGAAGATGAATACAAATATTATGTCAGAATCAGAAAATCCGACCTGTGATTAATTAAAAACTAAAAATCCCACTGAGAAAATTCTCAGTGGGATAACTTTTTATTTCTTTTTCGGAGGCTCAGCGCCCATTCTCACCTCTGCAGATCTTACGAGATTGAGAAGCGAAGGTGCAAACAGCGGATATGCCTTCTGCAGTGATTCTTCGGAAAGAGACAGTCTGTCGGGTGTATCATATCCCTCAAGCTGGTCTACGTCCTTGCCTGCAGCGATCATTGCTATCTTGCCCTCAAGAACTTCCATTGATGCTGTGGACAATGCCTTTGACATTCCTTCGTTTATCTGGAAATAGCTCTTATTATTTTTTGGATTTGTAAAATACATCACTCTGAACATCTTATATACAGCAAGCATCAGATATGCTGATATTTCACTGGTAAGCGCCTTGCACTTTGCCTGCTGAAGAAGCGAAAAAAGTATATTCAGTGAGTTTGCAATAATCTTCTTATTGAGGATAGGCACGGGAGAGCCTATGTATTTCTTATCCTCTGCAGCAGATGCCTCAGGCTCGGGAATGTCGTCAACAGTGAGCATAGCACCGTTTCTGTCGGTTGAGCGTCCGAGGAGATAATCACAGGATACTCCGTAAAAATCTGCGCAGTGTACAAGGAAATCAAGTCCGCACTCTCTGATTCCTCTCTCATAATGTGAAAGCAGCGCCTGAGATATACCCAGCGCACTTGCCGCTTGTTTTTGTGTCAACTTGCGTTCTGTACGCAAAAGTGTTATAATCCTGGGGAAGCTGTCGTTCACTCGTTACATCTCCTTTTTTTGGGTGCTTTAGAATAATATCATAAACAGAGAGTAATTTCAACAAATATTTACACCTTTAGCGAATTGAGGACAAATTTATGAAAACATACCAAATTCACTTTATCAGGCATGGCATTATTGACGGAAATTTATACGGAAAGTATATAGGTTCTACCGACGAATCCTTAGCCGACGCAGGTATTGAAAGATTGAAATATCTTGCTGAGAACTGTGAATATCCCGGTGCAGGAGCTTTTCTGACAAGTCCTATGAAAAGATGCACCGAAACTCTTTCCATACTCTATCCCGGTGCTGTCCCTGTTGTTATTGATGCTTTCCGCGAAATATGCTTCGGTGAATTTGAGGGCAAGTCTGCCGCTGAATTAAAAGATAACAAGTGGTTTTCAGAGTGGATAAATGCAGGCGGTGTTGATGCTCCTCCCGGCGGCGAATCGGGTGCTGATTTTGCAAGCCGTGTTTGTGAGGCATTTGAAATGACCGTTGCAGGTCTTATGAAGACAGGTATAACAAGCGCTGTTATAGTCGCTCACGCAGGTACTATAATGACTATACTGAGCCGTTACGGACTCCCTCAGGCGCCTATGAGCGACTGGATGATGGACAGCGGCTGCGGTTATTCTGTGCGTATTCACCCTCAGCTTTGGACAAGCGGAAGGGTATTTGAGGTATATGATACTCTCCCCCACAATCTGATTCCTGACGAAGAACAGGAAAGGCTTTATAAGCTTGGAAGAGAGGCTGCTGATAAAGCAGGAGAAACAGAAGAATAAACAGGCAAAAAAGGTTGGCGGTTTTCCGCCAACCTTTTTTATTAATATCTTAATATCTGTTATCAAAAACTCTGGTGGATTTCTTTTCGCTTCTGGGAAGCTCGCCTATTTCAACAGGCTTTACATCTACCAGTATTCCGATCTTATACTTGAATCTTTCCTGAATCTCGCTCTGAAGCATATATTTATTTGCGCCTTCGGTGTGTTCAACGAAAAGTGTGCAGATGTCCTTGCCGTTTACGTGATCGAGCATAAACTGATACTCACTTGATGCACCCTCGATACCTGCAAGAAGTTCCTCGATCTGGCTCGGGAAGATATTTACACCCTTTACCTTTACCATATCGTCGGTTCTGCCAAGTATGGTATCGATTCTCGGGTACTTGCTTCCGCAGGGGCATTCGCCGGGAATTATTCTTGTAAGGTCGTGGGTTCTGTAACGAATAAGAGGTGCACCCTGCTTGCGGAGAGTGGTGATTACAAGCTCTCCTATCTCTCCGTCAGGCAGGTTTTCACCTGTCTTGGGATCAACGATTTCAAAATAGAGGAAGTCATCCCATACGTGCATTCCGCACTCGTGTTCACAGGAAATACCGATACCGGGACCGTAAACCTCGGTAAGTCCGTAAATATCGAAAAGCTGAACGCCAAGCTCGTCAGCAATTCTCTTTCTCATCTTTTCGCCCCAGCGCTCAGAACCGATAACACCCTTCTTAAGGTGGATTTTATTCTTTATACCTCTCTTTGCTATTTCCTCTGCAAGAAGAAGTGCATATGAGGATGTTGCACAGAGAACTGTGGATTTCAGATCCATCATCATTTTAAGCTGTTTTTCGGTATTTCCGGGACCCATAGGAACAGCCATTGCACCAAGCTTTTCTGCGCCTGCCTGGAAACCGATTCCGGCTGTCCAGAGACCATAACCGGGGGTAATATGTATTCTGTCTTCGTTTGTGATGCCGGCAGTTGCATAGCATCTTGCAAACATTTCTGCCCAGTCACTTACATCCTGTGCAGTGTAAGGAATTATAACAGGGATGCCTGTTGTTCCTGAGGAAGAATGAATTCGCACGATATCTTTCTCATCAACTGCTGCGAGTCCAAGGGGATATGCTTCTCTGAGGTCGCCCTTCCAGGTAAAGGGCAGCTTCTGGAAATCCTCCTGAGAGTTGATGTTTACATCGTATCCCTCTAATTTCTTCTTATAAAAGCAGTCGATGCTTGTAAGGTGCTTTAACTGCTCTTTGATTATACCAAGCTGAGTATCTGTCATTTTCATATTATTTTCTCCTTATACTGCTTCTACTGCTCTGATATTAAGTTCAACGAATCTTTCAGGCAGCATCTTTCTGATTGCACCCTTGAATTCATCTTCCTCAATTCCAAGTGCACCGCTTTTTACTGTCGCAGCAAGCAGAACCGTATTCAGAACTTTTGCACTGCCGCATCTGCTGCATACCTCATCGCCGTCTATTACAAGAACATTGGGTGCCTTATCTTTCAAAAATTCAATTTCATTGAGTCCGTCGTAATCTGATCCGCTAAGCGATGCAGTTACAGGCTTAACCGCTTTTTTATTTACTATTACGGTACCGCCGTCTTTTAAATAATCTATGCAGCGCACTGCTTCCGCAGGTTCAAATGCAATAATAACGTCTGCGCCATTCTTCGGTATCATCGGGGATGCTATTTTCTCCCCTGCCCTCATATGTGACACTACGCAGCCGCCTCGCTGAGCCATACCGATGGTTTCTGCAGTACGCACATTAAGACCTTTTTCCATATAGATAAATGCAAGCAGACGAGAAGCAAGAACAGTACCCTGACCGCCTACTCCGCAAAGTAATATATCGGTCTTCATATTTATTCTCCTTTCTCGATTGCTTTTGTCGGGCATATCTGAGCACACAGGTCACAGCCTCGGCAAAGAGAGCTTTCTATCTGCACTTTACCCGCATTCACTGAAATTGCAGGGCAGCCAAGCTCCTTTATACATTTTTTGCAGTTTACACACTTTTCCTCGTTCACTGTGTAAGGTGCATTTCCTTTGCTGACAGCAATACACGGTGCTCTCAGGATAAGCGCTCTTACTCCCGTTTTATCCATTGCCGATTTCACAGCATCAACTGTCGCTTTGTGGTCAAAGGGATTTACGGTTTCAACATATTCGACACCCATTCCGCGAAGAACATTTTCTATGCTTACCTTTTCTGATATGCTGCCCATCATAGTTTTTCCTGTTCCGGGATGAGGCTGCTGTCCTGTCATTGCAGTTGTTGAGTTATCAAGCACAACGAGCACAATGTCTGTCTGATTGTAGACAGCATTTACAACACCGGTCATACCTGATGCAAAGAAGGTTGAATCACCAATAAAGGAGAAGTTAACTGTATCAGGCTCTATTCTGTGAAGTCCCTGTGCGATAGTCACATCAGCACCCATACACAGGCAGGTATCTACCATATCAAGAGGCTGTGCATTTCCCAATGTATAGCATCCTATATCTCCGCTGAACACTGCTTTTTTGCCTGCAGCCGCTTTCTTTACAGCATAGAAGGATGCTCTGTGAGGACATCCTGCACAAAGCACCGGAGGTCTTACAGGCAGTGCAGGCAATGTTTCTGCACCCTTTGCTTCCTGTGTTATTCCAAAGCACTTATTAAGTACGTTCTTGGCAGACTCCACTGTATTTTCGCCTGCAGGAACATTGTCGCCCGTAAGCTTTCCTCTTATCTTTACATTCAGATTATACTTGCCGCAAAGATATACAAGCTCCTTCTCTATAACAGGATCAAGTTCTTCAAAAACAAGAACCTCATCAACACTGCCAAGGAACTCCAGTGCAAGCTTTTCAGGGAACGGATGCGGTGTTGCTATTCTGAGCACAGAAGGTCTTTCCTTTGCATCAAGAAGTGCTTCTTCCATATATGCATAGGAGATTCCTCCAACCGCGATTCCCTTTTTGTTTCCTTTTTCAAGCTTATTGAATCTGTATTCCGAAAATACATCCTTAAGCTCTTCATTTCTTTTTTCTATTTTAATGTGATTTAAATATGAAGTTCTCGGGAAAATGACCCAACGCATCGTATCCTTTATAAAGCCTTCCGGTGCAGGGTACACTTTCGGTGAATCTTCTATTTCCACCGATGCACAGCCGTGACATACTCTTGTGGTCGGTCTGAAAAGGACCGGCGTATTATATTTTTCGGAATACTCAAATGCATCCTTCATCATTTCGTAACATTCCTCGGGTGATGACGGATCAAAACAGGGAAGTTTTGAAAACTGAGCAAAATGTCTGGTATCCTGCTCTGTCTGAGATGAGATCGGACCGGGATCATCGGCAGAAACTATTACCATTCCGCCCTTTACACCAACATATGCAAGACTCATAAGCGGATCGGATGCAACGTTAAGTCCTACCTGCTTCATTGTAACAAGAGTTCTTGCTCCTGCATAGGATGCTCCTGCCGCTACCTCAAGTGCAGCTTTTTCATTTACAGACCATTCTACATAAACAGAGCCGTCATTCTTTTTGGCAACTGTTTCCAATATTTCTGTTGAGGGTGTTCCGGGATATCCTGAAACCAGCTTTACACCTGCGTGAAGTGCTCCGAGTGCTGCCGCTTCATTACCCATCAGGAATTGTTTGGACAAGGTTTTCCCCTTCTTTCACCTATTGCTATAATTAATTATTTTACTCCATTCTTTGTCAGCTTTCAATAGATTTAATCATATATATAAAAATTTCGATTTCCATTATTTCGCTGAAATTACTCCGTAATTAACGCAGATAATAATTTTGAAATCAACATACATCGCTGATTTCATTAATAAAACGGAGGTAAACAAATTGAAAAAGTTTTTTTGCATTTTACTTGCAGCTATGCTTCTTATGATATTCACTGCCTGCGGATGCTCAACAAACGCTGACGTTGGCGGCAATACAGGAAACGACGCAGGAGAAAACGGCAGAATGTACGGCGATGACATTATCGACGGTGACAATGAGAGAACCAACGACGGTTCTATGCAGGGCGGTGCTTCTGCTGAGTTCCAGATCGGCGGCGATACCAACGGTAACGGCAGCGGCAGCAACAGCGGTAACGGAAACAGCAGCACATCTTCCGGCGGTTCCGGCAGAAGAACTTCCTTTGAAAAAGGCGAGCTTTCACAGCTCGCCTCCCTTGTTGGTGCAAATGATGAAAAGGTCAGGAAAACGCTCGGAGAAGGACATCCTGATACCGTGATCAGCGGAACAATTGCTGTTATTAAAAGAAGAACATATAACGACATCCCTGTCTTCGGAAATGCTCAGAACGTGATCGTGAGCTATGATAAAGACGGTACCGTTAATAACATTGAAATATCCACCGTTTTTGCTCCGATCCTCTGGAGTATGAATATATCAAAGGAATACGGTCCTGCCGACAGGATAAGCTCCGGTGGGCTTGATTATGACTATTATTCTGTGTGGCGTGATAAGAAAACAAAAATTGAGCTTGTATGCTGGAACGACTCTATGTATGTTCAGATAACAAAAGCCTGATTCATTTTAGGCGCCGCTATGCAGAGCAGTGACATCGTGAGGTTAAAAAGTGTCAGTGATGCTGCAGGTGTCCAGATCGTATCTGTTTTTTGATAGCTCCAGCATGCAAACAGATGAACCGGCAGACGTACTATAAAAATCAGCAAAGCACTTTCAGCATTGCCCCTCCAGAAAATATCAAAACCTGTAATCAGAAGCAAAAGCAATGAAACAACTATATATGCGAGCCACGGTTTTTTATAGCATACAGGTGCAAAACCGCTTGCATAAAACAGACCGCTGATTGAAACAGGTGCTATAACAGTCATACACAGTGTGCCAAATACAGGATTGACTGTCACCAGGTAATCGGGACTGATCAGCACAGAAAATTCCGTTACAGGAAATATGCTCAGCAGATTGAGTGTATATCCCGAAATAAGCCTATCAAATGATACGCACATAAGCACTGCTGTTATCATCATTGCAAATGTCAATAATACTGTTTTTATAAACTTTGCAGGTTTTATTCTTACTGTAAAAAATGAATCCGACAAATAACTTTTCAGCATCGTTATTACTACGCCGAAATTTATCAGATAGTATACTATTTCTATCCACGAGATAAGAACAAGATTATCCCAGCTTCCGACCGCCAGAATCGGCAGTACAAACGGGAAAATAACAAATCCGAAAAACCAGTAGATAAATATGCCGAATACATTTCCGTTTCCCGGACGGTCCATCATACACGGAAACAGCTTTTTCATTTTATCCCCTCTTATATACTCATATTTCAAAACGGGATGCAGATAAACTGCATCCCGTTACTTTTATACCATCAGAGCGAACCCTTCCATTTACCCCAGGACTTAGGCATAATCGGGCTTTCTGCCCAGGTAACACCTGATACATCTATGGTTTCATTTGCTCTTACTCTTCTTGCTACAACTACTGTTCTGTAGTCGCTGTGTTCATAAGAACAGGTTGAAAGTGTCAGAAGCTCATCATCAGTGGTAACTGCTATTGCAGATTCTGTATTTATAACAGAATGATCTCTGATGTCATTGATAAACGCCTGGAAATTGAGTGGATCTTCCAGTGCACTGCCAAGCTTCATAAAGTTGAATG
Source organism: Acutalibacteraceae bacterium (assembly GCA_045604965.1). Classification (GTDB taxonomy): domain Bacteria; phylum Bacillota; class Clostridia; order Oscillospirales; family Acutalibacteraceae; genus JAISGQ01. Next base: position 32,174 of record JAZUPB010000019.1, on the reverse strand, counting down.
ACGGTGAACCGTTGTTTTCCTTTGCATCAATCTTCATAAGTGCAAAGATTACCCACTGGCCTTCTTCATAAATCGTGTCAAAGGATATTACAGGGTTTTCCTTATAGAAGCTGAGTTCATCGTATTTGAGAAGATTGTTGAACATCAGACCGCTCTTCATATGGTGACCGTATACGACTGTGTTTGCCTGCTTTTTGCCGTATTCAATATTCATTCTGTAATCACCGAATATAGCGCCGTTTCTGTTCTTAGCACCCTTGAAATCGTGCTTGAGATAATAATCATTGTCTTTTCCGTCCTTATCCTGAACAACGATATAATCTATATCGGTGTTGGGCACTGTGATCCAACCTATTGTGTCAGGATAATCCTCAACAAGATTTGAAAACGCAAGCAGTCTGTTCTGAGCATCTCTCGGAGCGTCTTCTTTTTCAACTGTAACAGCATTCCATATTCCGTTTTCAGCTGTCTCAACTTCTTTTGCTTCGTAGAACTGTGAGACCTTTTCCAGCTCGCTCTGAGATGAACGGTCCTGTATCTCTCTGTTGAGCAGATATCCTCCTGAACCGAGGAAACCGGCAAGAGCAACTATAAACAGGATAGTTCTGAAAACATCACCTACACTGCGCTTCGGCTTCTGTCTGCCTCCAACATAAGCTGCCGAAGATGCTCTTCTTCTCTTTGCAGATCCCTTATATGCCACTGCTCCGGCAGGATTATCAAGATATATATCCTTGAAATTGTCTGCAAGTACCTCATATCCGGGCATAAGGTTCGGAAGAGTTTCTACGTAGATTCGTACAAGGTTAAGTGCATGAGATGAAGCAACCTGTCGTACATAGTCTCGGTCCATTCCGGGCTTCTGAATAAGAACCTTCTTTACCCATACTCTTTCCTTATCGGCAAGAGCGATAAATACAAGTCCGACAGGACGCTGAGGAGTACCGCCGCCGGGGCCTGCTATACCTGTTGTTGAAACTGCAAGGGAGCTTCCTGCCAGTCTTCTCGCACCTACTGCCATTGCAGCAGCTGCTTCCGGTGATACTGCACCGAACTTCTGAATAACAGCATTGGAAACGCCAAGCATATCGGATTTCTTATTACTTGAATATGTAGCTGCACCCATTTCAAAAACCTTGGATGCACCGGAAATGTCTGTTACTCGCTTTGATATGATACCTGCCGTACAACTTTCTGCAGTTGAAAGGGTCATACCCTTTTCCATCAGCTTCTGAACAACGACCTGTTCCAATCCGCTTACGTTCATTCCGTAAGCGTCCGAACCGAATATCTGAAGTATTTCTCTGATGATAGGTGCTGCCAGATCTCGTGCAGCCTCTTCTGTATCTGTCTTCGATGTAACTCGAATCTGAACTTCACCGGTATTTTCAATACAGGTTACCGTCGGGTTGCGGCTGTCTTTTATATAGCCAAGACGTTCCTCAACTTCGTGCACAGAGATACCCATCGAGAAAACACTTATGGTCTGGGAGAAAACCGCACCATCAGTCAGCTGCTTGAGGTACTGGATAACATAGCTTCGTACCATAGGCACAAGCTCAACGGTTGAGCTTGGCAGCATAACGATACACTGCTTACTGCTTCGGATAGCACATCCGGGACACATACCGTTATCATTTCTGAAAACAACGGAGCCTGCAGGCATATCTGCCATTGACATTATTATGTCGTCTGTCTCAATACCATTCTGCTGGCAGTATTCAATTATTCTCTTTTCACTTTTATCGTGGCGTACCATCTGAAGACCCAGCGCATCACACACGGTCTGCTTCGTAATATCTTCAGCATTGGGTCCCATTCCGCCGACAAGAAGTATAACATCACTTCGAGTCAGTGCGATACTGAGCAGATCGCTCAGTCTGTCAGGGTCAAAACCGGCAGTATTCTGGCAATAGATATTAACGTCTATGTTTGCCAGTTCCTTAACCAGAAATGTCTGATTACTGTTGATCTGATCGCCTATGAGCAGTTCTGTACCAATATTAATAAGTTCCGCATTCATTAAGCCGATCCCTCCTTTTTGATTTCACGCCGTTGGGTTTAATCCATATCGGATGTTATCCACATTATCTTGCTGCCTTTTCGTGCAGCTGTCATCATTTCATCTATCTCAAGGTTTTTTTCTGCCTCAAGAACATTTTTGAGCACCGGTCTTGTTTTAGGATGCTTTGGGGTAAACACCGTGCAGCAATCCTCGTACGGCAGAATGGAAGTTTCAAAGGTATCTATCTTTCTTGCAATTGCTATAATTTCATCCTTATCCATTCCCACAAGAGGACGAAGTATCGGCATTCCTGCCGCATTGTCGGTACATTCTATTGCTTTCAGCGTCTGGCTTGCAACCTGACCTACGCTTTCTCCGCTTATCATTGCAGAAGCTCCGTTGAATCTTGCAAGCTGCTCGGTTATCTTTATCATAATCCTGCGCATTATGATTGTGAAAAGCTCTTCCGGAACTCCGTCCCTGATTGCCTCCTGCACCTCTGTAAAGGGTACTACATAAAGTTTTATAGGACCGTGCCACTGAGCAACCTTTGAAAGAAGATCCACTACCTTACGCTCTGCTCTCTCACTTGTATACGGAGGAGAAGCAAAATGAACTGCAAAAATATCAAGTCCTCTTTTTGCCATCATCCAGGCGGCAACAGGCGAATCAATTCCGCCTGATATCATTACGGTTGCCTTGCCGCCGGTTCCGACCGGAAGTCCGCCGGCTCCCCTTATGGGATTGCCGTGAATATATGCGGCAAAATCGCGTATTTCAACCATTACCACAATATCAGGATTGTGTACGTCCACTCGAAGATGGGGGAACTTTTCAAGCAGATATCCGCCAACCTCTTCGCAGATTTCCGGACTTTTCATCGGGAAGCTTTTATCAGAGCGCTTAGCCTCGACCTTGAATGTCTTTGCTTCCAGAAGCTGAGGTGCGAGATATTCCTCTGATGTTTTCAAAATAACATCGAAATCCTTCTCACACATTGCCGCTCTCGACAGTGCCGCAATGCCGAAAACCTTCGCAGTGCGCTCCACCGCCTCGTCCATACAATCAGGATCCTCGGGCTTGATATGCATCGTTGACTGCGCTTTACGGATTTCAACTGCACCCAAAGGCTTCAATGCATTCTTTATATTTTTCATCAGAGCTTCTTCGAAGGTTCTTCTGTTGAGTCCCTTCAATGCCAGCTCGCCGTTTTTTACAAGTATTACTTCGTTCAAAAACGATCCCTCTCGATCAGTATTTTAGCTTTGACAAGCCTTCCTTCAGCGCATCAACCAGCACATCAATATCATCTTCGGTATTATGCTTTGAAAAGCTTATTCTAAGCGCTGTATCAATTCGTTTTGAATTATAACCCATTGCAGACAGCACGTGACTTGGCTGTCCTTTCGCACAGGCCGAACCGCTAGAACAAAAAACACCGCGGCTTGCCAGATAATGGAGCATAATCTCTGAACGCACTTTATTTGTGCTGAAATTCACTATGTACGGCACTGCATTGTCTGCACCGTTAATGCTTACTCCGTCGATTTCACCGAGTCTGTTCAATAATTTGTTTCTAAGCGCACTTATGTATTCACTCTGCGCATTTATGTCCGGCAATTCACGGACTGCCTCTCCAAATGCGGCTATCAGCGGTACTGCCTGCGTTCCCGGGCGAAGCTTCTTCTGCTGTTCTCCGCCAAAAAGAGATGGCAGTATTCTGACACCCTTTTTTATATATAACGCGCCGACACCTTTCGGGCCGTGTATTTTATGAGCCGTAACTGTAAGAAGGTCGCAGCCGAGTGCACTTACCTTTACAGGCATCTTTCCAAATGCCTGTACCGCATCGCAATGCAGCAGCGCAGGTGCCTTCGCAGCCTTTATCGCTTTTGCTGCAGCCTGAACAGGCAATACTGAGCCCACCTCGTTATTTACAAGCATAACGGAGACAAGAATAGTTTTGTCATTTACTGCCTCAAAAATTGCTTCTTCGGATATTTTTCCGCTGCTGTCAGGCTTAAGCTTTATAAGTTCATAGCCTTGTTTTTCAAGCTGTTCACAAGCTTCCAGCACAGAATGATGTTCTATTGCAGTTGTTACGATTCGGTTCCCCAACCGTTTTTTTGCTCCAACCGCACCGAACACCGCAAGATTATTGCTTTCGGTTCCGCCGGAAGTAAAAAATATCTCCTCTGCCGATGCTCCAAGCTTCGATGCTATCGCTTTTTGTGCATCTATGAGATATTTTTCGGCGTCCATTCCCTTTGTATGCAGAGAAGATGGATTCCCGTAATTTTCAGTCATTGCTTCCAGTGCTTTTTTTGCCGCCTCTTCTGATACACGGGTCGTAGCACTGTTATCAAGATAGACTTCGCGCAATTGCAATGTCCTCCCTTGCTTTTATCCGATTTATTATATACCCAAAACGCTCGAATTACAAGGTTTTTGATGCAATAATGTCTTCTCTTCTTCCCACAATATTATATTATTAATTTATTTTATCATTTTTGGTTTCAAATGTAAAGTTTTCTTTTGTATTTCACATAAAATCATCTCAATGCTTTGGCTGGTTCCTGCAGCAAAACTCTCGTTTCTTCTCCGTTTTTTAATTCACTGTTTTTACTTACCCTCATAATATATAACAAGGTGAATATTTCACCTTATGTATATATTTCTGATTGGGGTAATCCATAATGAAACGAACTTCTTTTGCCATAATTGGCGGTGATGCCCGATTTGTTACACTCACAAGGCTTCTCGCCGCTGACGGCCACGCGGTTTTTCCGTCCGGTCACGGTGAGGAGTTTTCTGCTTTGGAAGGTGTCCGTGCCGCCAACGCTGTTATTCTCCCTCTCCCCTGCTCTACAGACGGAATAAACATCAACGCGCCTTTATCTCAAAAAACTCTCCCTTTTGATGAAGCTCTCATTGATGCCATAGGAGATAAACCTGTTTTTGCAGGTATGTTTTCAAAACTCAATAAATCTTCCCTTATGCCATTTAATGTTTTTGATTACGGTACGAGAGAGGATTTTCTTCTTTTGAACGCTCAGTCTACAGCAGAAGGTGCTATCGCAACACTTATAAACCTTTCCCCTTACTCCCTTTTCACTATGAGGGGGCTTATTACAGGATTCGGAAGGATAGGAAATGCATTGACAAAGCTTCTTGTTTCTTTCGGGGCAAAAGTAACTGTTGCTGCGCGAAATTCAGCTCAGCGTGCACTCGCTCAGTGCTGCGGTGCAGACACTGTTGATATAAGCGAACTGCCCCTTTGTGCTCCTCACTGCGATTTTGTTATCAACACCGTTCCCTCTCCGATCATATCTGCTGATTTCATTGGCGCTATGAAAGATGATGCTGTAATGATAGACCTTGCATCAGGAGAAGGCGGAATTGATTTTTCAGCAGCTAAAAACAGAAAAATAAACGCCGTTCACGCACTCTCTTTGCCCGGCAAATATTCTCCGTACGGCGCTGCACTTGACATCAAAAAAACTATCTATTCAATTTTGAAGGAGGTCGAAGAACTTGATAAATACTAAAATCGGATTTGCGCTGTGCGGATCATTCTGCACTTTTTCTCAAGTCATTCCTCAGCTCGAATCTCTTGTAAAAAACGGCGCGGATGTTACTCCTATTATGTCAAATACCGCATACTCCACAGATACAAGATTCGGCAAAGCAGAGGATTTTATTGCTCATATTGAGGATGTATGCGGTAAAAAAATAATACACACTATAGCATCAGCTGAGCCTATCGGGCCGAAGAAGCTGCTTGATATCCTCATTATTGCTCCTTGTACAGGAAATACTATGGCAAAGCTTGCACTCGGCATAAGTGATACACCTGTAACCCTTGCGGCAAAAGCACATCTGCGCAACTCACGTCCCATAGTTATTGCACCTGCGACAAATGACGCCCTCGGTGCTTCCGCAAAAAATATCGGACTGCTAATGAACACAAAAAACATCTTCTTTGTTCCTATGCGTGAGGATGATCCATTGGGCAAGCCGCGTTCTCTTGTTTCCGATTTTTCAAAAATCCCCGATACTCTTTCCGCTGCAATGCTTGATATGCAGCTTCAGCCTGTTTTGTTCTGAGTTTTTACATTTAACATCTTGATTTGAACTGCTGACTGCTATAAAATCATTTATACTAAACAGCAAAGGAGTTTGCTCTTAAATGGACGACAGAGCACTTACTGCGGGTATCTCCCACGACGGACTCCGCAGCAGACGTGAGATCAAGATTTTAATATGTTACATTGTTAACAGCTTTGATGAACCACTAAACAGAAGTGATTTGGTTAAAATTATTCAGCGTGAGGATCTCGCAAATTATTTTGAGACCTGCGATGCAATAGAATCACTTGTCAATAAAGACAATTTAAATGAAGACTCTGAAACAGGCACGCTCACGGTAACCGAAACAGGTCGAGAAATAGCGCAATCTCTTTACAAGTCACTTCCCTTTACAGTACGTGAAAAGGCTCTGGCAGTGGGTTTGCAGATTCTTTCGCGCAGAAAGCACGAGCGACAGAACAGTGTTGAGCTTATCCCGAACGGAAACGGTTTTCTGGTAAAATGTTCTGTTCTCGACGGAGAAACAGTTATGATGAGCACCTCTCTGTATGTCCCAAATGAACAGTATGCCAATATTGTCAAGGAACGTTTCTTAAACGATCCAGAGACACTTTACCGTATCGTTCTCGGTCAGCTTACAGATGCTCAGCCTGTTGAATAACTATTTCTATGAATAAAATCGCCTCTCACGGCAACAATAGTATTGTTCAAGTGAGAGAATCAGCTTTTTATCTGCTGATTATATGCGTTTGCGTTGCTTGAACTGAAAAGACCGCACTTACTGTGCGGTCTTTTTAATTAATATTAAAGTTAAGGACGTTGCCCTTAAAACCCATAGGGGCGTTGCCCCTTAACCCCACCAAAAGATAAAATCCTTTGGATTCCATTTTTAAATTATGCTGAGCTGTTCGCCTTTTTCCTTGGCTCCTGCCGCAGGCAGTGCTTTTGCTCTGCATCTGTCGGAATCCTCTATCATACCCTCTGTGTAAATACACATATCAACAAGATGAGCATTTTTGCGAAGTGTCATAACCTGAATGCCCTGTGTATCCTTTGTTGTCTTTGCTGTAATCGCTCCTGTGTGGACAATAAGTCTGTGAGTTGTGCTGGAGGTAAGCAAAAGCTGGGTATCTTCTGTAATGTATTCTGCCTTTACAAAGTTGAATTTAGCGCAATAGGCATTTATGAGCTTTTTGCGGTTTGTTTTTGTCTGATATGCAGACATATCCACCTTAGCAATCTTTCCGTTGTCAAAGGCAAACACCATAAAGCCCTCGTAATTTTCAACAACTGCCATATAGACGACCTTTTCACCCTCATCCATACCGAGCACTGCGGGGACATACTCACCCAGCACGCTGGCTTTGGTGTCGGAGAAGTTGGCTGCTCTGGTCTTATAAACCTGGCATTTGTTTGTAAAGAACAGGAGTTCTACATTGTTTCTGCTTTCAAGCTGACGTACGATGGAATCTCCTTCCTTGAGCTTATGCTCACTGCTCATTCGCAGAGACTGAGGAGTAATTTTCTTGAAATATCCTTCTGCCGTAAGGAAAATGTTAACAGGATAATCAGGAATTTCCTCGACCTCTTCAACATCGGCAATTGTATCTTCGCAGAGTATCATCGAACGGCGAGGCTGAGCGTATTTTTCGCTTACCTCACGAAGCTCTTTGATTATTATCTTCTGCACCTTTTTGTTCGATCCGAGAATGCTTTCAAGTTCAGCTATTTCTTCTTTCAGCTTGTCTACATCTGCGATCCTTTTGAGAATGTATTCTCTGTTTATATGACGCAGTTTGATCTCTGCCACATATTCTGCCTGTATTTCATCAATGCCGAATCCGATCATAAGGTTGGGAACGACTTCTGATTCCTCCTCGGTCTCGCGGATGATTTTTATTGCACGATCTATATCGAGCAGTATTTTTGCAAGACCTGTCAGCAGATGCAGTTTATCCTTCAGTTTGCCAAGATTATGATACGTTCTGCGTCTTACGCACTCGGTTCTGAATGCAATCCATTCTTCCAGAAGCTCGCGAACGCCGAGAACCTTTGGAGTTCCTGCGATGAGTACATTGAAATTACAGGAGAAGCTGTCTTCTAACGGGGTAAGCTTGAAAAGCTTTGCCATAAGCTTTTCAGGGTCTGTTCCTCGCTTTAAGTCAATAGTTATTCTCAGACCATCCTTACCCTGTTCGTCTCTGATATCGTTGATTTCTTTGACTTTTCCTATCTTAACGAGCTCGATTACCTTTTCAACTATAGCTTCTATGGATGTTGTCGGCGGAATCTGTGTAATATCAATACAGTTTGCACTTTTGTCATATGCATAGCGCGAGCGTACTCTTACACTGCCCCTGCCTGTATTATAAATGCCCTTCAGATCAGTCTGATTTTGGAGTATGAAGCCTCCGCCGGGAAAGTCCGGTGCCATAAGTGTGGTTTCAATATTGTGATCAGGATCATTAATAAGTGCTATAGTTGTTTCTATTACTTCAGCAAGGTTGAATGAACATATATTGCTCGCCATACCGACAGCAATACCGAGATTACTGTTGCAAAGCACCGATGGAAATGTAACCGGAAGCAGCGACGGTTCTGTCATAGTTCCGTCGAAGTTGTCCACCATATCAACAGCATCATTATCTATATCTTTGAAAAGCTCTGTAGATATTTTTGCAAGCTTCGCTTCGGTATATCTGGACGCAGCAGGAGATGTATCTCGCGAATACGCCTTGCCAAAGGATCCCTTGGACTCAATATACGGGTGGAGCAATGCTTCGTGTGCAACAGTCATACGAACAAGAGTATCATATATCGCCGCATCACCGTGGGGATTCAAAGACATTGTTGCACCTGCGATCTTTGCACATTTCTGGATGTCTCCGTTTAAGAGTCCCATCTTGTACATTGTGTAAAGGAGCTTTCTGTGCGACGGTTTGAATCCATCTATTTCCGGCAATGCTCGGCTCATAATGACGCTCATTGCATATGGCATATAGTTTACTTCGATAGTATCGTCTATCTTTTGCTCTACTATCTCACCTGCACCCTTTATATATCCTTTTGTCGACGAAGCTTTAGACTCCGTCGTATTTCTTTTTCTTGCCATCAGTTTTTTTCCTTTCGGATATTATTGTACGTCGGCCAGATCTATAAATTCGCTGCCGTGCTCTGTGATATATTCCTTTCTTCCCGACAGATTATCGCCAAGCAGAATATCAAACATCTGCGCGGTTCTTTCAACATCGGATGGAACAACCTTTATAAGTCTGCGTGTCTCAGGATTCATCGTGGTAAGATTCATCATATCCGCATTATTCTCACCAAGTCCCTTTGAACGGTTGATCTTGTATTTTTTCTTACCGATCTTTTCCATTATCTCCGTCTTTTCCTGCTCTGTATATGCAAAATAGGTTTCATCGGAGGTGATTATTTCATAGAGAGGCGATTCAGCTATAAACACCTTTCCTGCTTCTATAAGCTTCGGAGTAAGTCGGTAGAACATTGTAAGAATAAGAGTACGTATCTGATAGCCGTCAACATCGGCATCTGTACATATTATAACCTTATTCCAACGAAGCTGATTTATATCGAAATTTGACAGGTTTTTGGCGGATTTTCCCTGCACATCAACTCCGCAGCCGAGAACCTTTATAAGGTCGGTTATAATCTCACTTTTGAAAATTCGTGAGTAGTCGGCTTTGAGGCAGTTGAGTATTTTACCTCGAACAGGCATTATTCCCTGGAAATTCGGATCTCTTGCCACCTTACAGGAGCCTGCCGCAGAGTCACCCTCCACTATATACAGCTCTCGCTCGTTTACATCTCTGCTTCTGCAGTCAATAAACTTGGCAACTCTTGTAGTCATGTCCATATTGCTGGTAAGAGTTTTCTTTATCTGCAGGCGCTGTTTATCAGCCTGTTCACGGCTCTGCTTGTTTATAAGGCACTGAGCACAGATCTTGTCAGCCTCTATGGGATTTTCAAGAAACCATACCTCAATCTGATGACGGAAAAACTCTGTCATCGCTTCACGGATAAATTTATTGTTTATAGATTTCTTTGTCTGATTTTCATAGCTTGTCTGATTCGAGAATGACGACACAACAATGACAAGACAGTCAGCAACATCCTGATACTTGATACTGCTTTCGTTTTTATTATATTTACCTGTTGCCTTGAGGCGGTGATCTATCATCGATGTAAACGCGCTCTGTACAGCCTTATCAGGCGCGCCTCCGTGCTCAAGCCAGCTGGAGTTATGATAATATTCTGTAAGACTTACTTTATTCGAAAATGCAAGTGCTGCATTTATGCGGACATTGTAATCGGGCTTGTCTTCTCTGTCGCGTCCGCGACGTTCGCATTTCCAGACCTGTACCGAAGACATCGCTTCTTCTCCGACGATCTCACGAACGTGGTCCGCAATACCTTCCTTATAGAGAAATTCCTGCTTCTGTCCTTCTTTTTTGTCATCGAATATAAAAGTTACACCGGCATTTACTATTGCCTGTCTCTTGAGGGTATCTATAAAATAATCTGCAGGTATGTCTATCTCGGTGAAAACCTCAAGATCCGGAAGCCATTTTATTTTCGTTCCTGTTCGTTTGCCGGAAAACGGTTCTTTTTGCAGGCCACCTATGTTCTCACCTTTTTCAAAGTGAAGCCTGTACACAAAGCCGTCACGAATCACCTCTGCATCCATATAACTTGATGCATACTGAGTTGCACAGAGGCCGAGGCCGTTCAGGCCAAGTGAAAATTCATAAGTCTCATTTGTATCGTTATTATACTTGCCGCCTGCATAAAGTTCGCAGAATGCAAGCTCCCAATTATATCTCTGTTCACGCTCGTTATAGTCCACAGGAATACCTCTTCCTGTATCTGCTATCTCGATCGCTCCGTCCTGATAACGGGTTACAACTATCTTGTTTCCGTATCCTTCGCGTGCTTCATCTATTGCATTAGACAGTATTTCAAACACTGCGTGCTCACAGCCCTCAATACTATCCGAGCCAAAAATAACAGCAGGACGTTTTCTTACTCGCTCCGCACCCTTTAACGAGGTTATACTGTCATTAGTGTATTCACTTTTTGTAGTTTTTCTCTTGTTTTCCATACTAATGATTTCTTCCCTTTGCAATATCTTTTACCTATATATTTTACATAATTTGTGTGTTCGTGTCAATATCAACACATTATATTGTGGCGTTTTGCAACCATTTATACACATAAAAGGCGGCTGCACTGCAGCCGCTTACAGACGCACTTAAACAGGGATGCGATAAAATCGCTCCCTGTTTAAATTCATATATCAGGAAAAATTAACCCTCGAGGTCAAACTCAAGCTTCTCGCCGCAGTTAGGACACTCCATCTCGCCGGCATTGATCATATCCTCGTCGAGGCAGATTGTTTCGCCGCAGGTGGGGCAAGTAACTTCGTAGAAGAGCTCGTCAATATCCTTCTTCTCGGGAGCTTCGTCAATGTGACCGCTGCAGCAATCGCAGTCGCAGCAATCCTCATCGCCGTAGAGATCCTTTTCGACTTCGCCGAGATCCTCGTCAACAGCATCGATCTGCTCCTGAAGCTCGGTGAAACCGTCCTGAAGGTTTGCTACGTTGTCAACGATGTCCTCAATAAGATCCAGAAGGCTCTTTATAACCTTTGTATCCTTCTTGGTATCGTCGAGTCCGAGACCCTCAACAAGACCCTTAACATAAGCAAGTTTTTCGATTGTATTCATGATAATGCCTCCCCAAGAGTTTTATCGTCGATTTTATTATGCACGGCCGATGTACTGACCGCCGTCTCTGGTATCGATCTTAACCTTATCGCCCTCGTTGATAAAGAGAGGAACAAATATCTCTGCTCCGGTCTCAAGAGTTGCGGGCTTGGTTGTGTTGGTTGCAGTATTGCCTGCTACGCCGGGTTCGGTATGAGTGACAGTGAGCTCAACAAAGTTGGGGGGCTCTACTGCAAATACGTTGCCCTTATAGGATGCAAGTCTGCAGGTCATATTCTCGGTTACGAACTTAAAGTTGTCGCCAAGAGTAGAACCATTGATAGGAACGAGTTCATAAGACTCGGGATCCATAAAGTAATAAAGATCTCCGTCAGAGTAGGAATACTCCATATCCTTGCGCTCAATAAAAGCGGTGGGGAACTTATCGGACGGGTTGAAAGAACGCTCGACGATACCGCCGGTGATTACGTTCTTGATCTTTGCACGGACAAAAGCTGCGCCTTTGCCGGGCTTAACGTGCTGGAACTCTACGATGGAATATACGTTGCCGTCCATCTCGAAAGTTACGCCGTTTCTGAAATCGCCTGCTACTACCATTATAAAACCTCCAAGTTGTCAGTTGCCATAGTTTATTGTATCTTGTTTATGATAAATTTGCAAGTATTATATTCAAAAATATTTCAAATTCATTAAAAATTAACCAATTTCGAGGAGTTCACGAGGCAAATTGGTGAGATTAATGCCCGAATCTGCAGTTTTGTATACCATATTTTCGATTCTGACTCCGCCTTTGCCGGGAAGATAGATTCCCGGTTCAACAGTTATCACTGCTCCCGTAGGTATCTCTCCCTTCGCAGACGGTGCAACAGAAGGCGTTTCGTGTATCTCTACACCTACACCGTGTCCTGTGGAATGTCCGAAATACTGACCGTAGCCTGCATCAGAAATCACATTTCGTGCTGCTGCGTCACATTCGGAAAGCACCTTGCCGCCGTTTATCACATAATCGATGGCCGCCTGCTGTGCACGAAGCACAGTGTTATAAATAAGTTTCTGTTCATCGGAGGCCTTTCCGAACACCACTGTTCTTGTCATATCCGAATGGTATCCGTCAACAACTGCTCCGATATCAAATGTAATAAAGTCGCCCTTCTGAATCTTATAATCAGAGGGAACTGCGTGGGGCATTGAGCTGTTTGCTCCTGCTGCAACTATAAGATCGAACGCTATACGTTCGGCACCGTGTTTTCTCATATAGAACTCAATTTCAAGTGCGAGCTCCTTTTCTGTCACACCTTCTCTGAGGACGTTTTCAAGTACATACTCAAGAGATGCTTCAGTTATGGCCTGTGCTTCTTTTATTTTCTCGATCTCATATTCTGATTTGGATACTCTCATACCATTGAGTATATCGTCAAGCTGGCTGTCCTTTACAAGCTCGATGGTTTCAAAAAGCTTTTCGTATCTCGCTGCTTCTGCAAGGGTGACTCTCTCACTCTCAATGATAACCTTACTGATGCCGAGTTCCTTTGCGATTTCCGCCATAGTTTCCCCGATTTTTGAAAAACCTCTGACTTCGCAGTTTGTAATCTGGTTTTCAGCTGCTTCGGTGTATCTCGAATCTGTGGTGAAGATGCCTTTCTCTTTTGTAATTACAAGAAATCCATCAGATGCGGGGAAGCCGGTCATATATCTTCTGGAAATCTCAGATGTTATAAGCGCACCGTCCACTGAGTCCGGCAGGCGATTCTGAAATTCTTTTATTCTGTCTGCATATTCCTGTGCGAATGTCTTGCTCATATATTTCTCTCCTTATAAGATTTATTGTACATTCCAAGCATTGTTATACTGTCTGCTGTCTGCGTGCCTGCAGATTCACATATTACAGTCGGTGTCATATTATACTTCACTATGCTTTCTATAAATGCCTCCGGATTCGGTCCGTAAATCTCATCCTCAAATGTAAGATGTCTGACCTCTCCGCCTTTTGAATATTCTATTTTTGAAAAATGCATATGCATATTTTTTATTCGCTCACTGCCAAGTTCATTTGAAAGCAGCTCAAATACATCAATATAATTCTGTACCGATACAAGCGATCCACCTGTACGGCTGTTCAGATGACCGAAGTCGACACACGGAATGAATCTCTCGTCAAGTCTGCAGAATGCTATAACATCCTCAAGGTCGCCAAGCTGATTTATCTTGCCCATTACCTCCGGACAGATGCTGATATTGTCAAGAGAGCATTCATCTAAAGTCTTCTGTGCTTTTACAAGCGTTTCGCAGGCAATTTTCCTTGCCTCTTCCCTGCTCATTTTAGACAGTCCTCCCGGGTGGACAATAATTCTGTTTCCTCCCAGCATATTAACTGCCTCTGCACTCTGACGAATGTACTCAACAGAATTATTTCTTTTCTCTTCCTCAAGAGAAGCAAGTGAAATAAAATACGGTGCGTGAAGCGAAATGCTTATTCCTGCGTTCTTTGCGGCTTTATTAATAAGCGCCGCTTTTTCTGCACTGAGGCGAACACCTCTTCCACACTGATATTCAAAGGCATTCAGATCCTTTTCGCCAAGCCACTGCATAAGCTTTTCTGTGCTTTTTATCTTCTCTTCTGCTGCCATTTCACACATTCCGGCAGGTCCTATTTTAATTGGCATTCTTTTTCTTCGCTTTCCTTTTATATGACGCTATTACGGGTTTTTCCATTGCTCTTTTAAACTTAAAAAAGGCTTTATCCTCAAGCTCGTAAGGCACTGTAAGTATAGTATAAGCGCCAAGCAGGTTGCCGCCTATAATATCAGTATATATCTGATCTCCGATGGCTACGGCTTCTTTAGGTTTTACACCAATGCGACGACAGGCTTCCTTGAATCCTTTTGCAAGGGGCTTTGCGCCTTTTGCAACAAAATCAAGTCCGATTTTTTCGGCAAAGGGAGCTACGCGCTCGGCACTGTTATTTGAGACTATTATAAGATTTAGTCCGTTGCTTTTCATTTTGTCAATCCACTCTATAACGCCGTATGCAGGAGTTGGATTATCGTGGGTAGTCATAGTATTGTCAACGTCCAGCAAAATAGCCTTACAGCCTATAGCCCTAAAAAATTCCATATCTAGGTCTATCATTTTATCCACCATAAGGCGGGGTTTTAACAGAGGCATTTTTATTCCTCATTTCTATTGTTCATTACACTAAAGGAGATTCTTAAGGATTTCACCCTTAAGCGAGATTTACAAGGGCAGCGATCTGCGGATCGCAAAGCCCTTTGTATAGGGTTTGGGACGAAGCCCCAACTTTTCGTGCTTTTCAACAGTAGGCGGTTCGCCTGCTGTTTATCGTGTATTGAAAGTTAAGGGCGTTGCCCTTAAAACCCACCAAAGGTTTCACCTTTGGAAACCACTTAAGGAACGCAGTTCCCTAAGAATCCTGCCGTTTGGGCAGATTCATAAAATAAAAAAGCGAGCAGATTATCTGCTCGCTTTTCTTACATTGTTTGTAGAAGTCAATTATTTATACTTGCGCTTGCGAGCGGCTTCGGACTTCTTCTTACGCTTGACAGAGGGCTTCTCGTAAGCTTCTCTCTTGCGGACTTCCTGAATGATTCCGCCACGTGCGCAGGATCTCTTAAAGCGGCGCAGAGCGCTTTCCAAAGACTCGTTATCTCTTACCTTGATTTCCGATGACATAATTAACTTTCCCTCCCCTCCGCCTTTTCAACACGGGGTGTTAAACTTAGGACGCTGTCTATTATAATCTATATTCTAACGCAATGTCAATAGTTATTTGTATAAACAATATTATTTTACTACAATGTTCACAATTTTGCCCGGAACATAGATTTCCTTGACAATATTTTTTCCGTCAACAAAGCTCTTGACTGCATCGTCAGCTTTTGCTGCTGCAAGGATTGTCTGAGCATCTGCATCAGCAGCAACTTTTATTGTCGCTCTGAGCTTGCCGTTGACCTGTACAGGAATCTCCACTGTCTCCTCAACGCACTTGGATGCATCGAACTTCGGCCATTTCTGCTGGTTGAGCATTCCGTTGTATCCGAGGTTCTGCCAGATCTCCTCAGTGATATGAGGTGCAAAGGGATTGAGAAGCTGGAGGAACACCTTGTATTCGTCCTTTGTTATGGTCTTCAGTGACTCAAACTCGTTGAGCAGTGACATAAGTGCTGCAATAGCAGTATTAAACTTAAGGTTCTCAATATCATCGGTGACCTTCTTGATTGTCTTATGAATGGAAGATGCAACCTCGGGACGCATACGTACTTTTTCAATATGATCCTGAAGATTCCAGGTTCTGTCAAGGAATCTCTTACAGCCCTTGACGGAGTTTTCCTGCCAGGGTGCCGCCTTTTCAAAGTCGCCGATGAACATTTCATAAAGACGCATTGTATCTGCACCGTACTGTGCCACAACATCGTCGGGGTTGATAACATTACCTCTGGACTTACTCATCTTGCCGCCGTCTGCTGCGAGAATCATACCGTGACTGGTTCTCTTGCTGTAAGGCTCTGCAGTGGGTACTACGCCGATATCATAAAGGAATTTATGCCAGAAGCGGCTGTAAAGCAGGTGAAGTGTGGTATGCTCCATACCGCCGTTGTACCAGTCAACGGGTCCCCAGTACTTAAGAGCTTCCTTACTTGCAAGCTCCTTATCGTTGTGAGGATCGCAGTAACGCAGGAAATACCAGGAAGAGCCTGCCCACTGAGGCATTGTATCGGTTTCGCGCTTAGCAGGACCGCCGCACTTGGGACAGGTTGTATTTACCCAATCGGTAATATTTGCAAGGGGAGACTCACCGTTGTCGGTGGGTTCGTAGGACTCTACATCGGGGAGAGTCAGGGGAAGCTGATCTTCGGGGATGGGTACCCACTCGTTGCAGTGGTCACACCATACCAGAGGAATAGGTTCGCCCCAGTAACGCTGACGGGAGAATACCCAGTCACGAAGCTTGAAGTTGACCTTTGCTTCGCCGAGCTTTTCTTCGGTAAGGAACTCAGTGATCTTTACCTTTGCCTCCTCAACAGAAAGGCCGTCGAGGAAACCGCTGTTTACCATTATGCCTGTCTCGCAGTCGGTAAATGCTTCCTTCTCAACATCGCCGCCCTTGACGACTTCTATAATGGGAAGATCAAATTTCTTTGCAAACTCCCAGTCACGGGTGTCGTGTGCAGGAACTGCCATAATAGCACCTGTGCCGTAGGAAACAAGAACGTAATCGGAGATGAAGATGGGTATCTCTCTGCCGTTTACAGGGTTGATAGCCTTGATTCCGCCGAGCATTACACCGGTCTTGTCTTTTGCCATCTCAGTACGCTCAAAGTCGGACTTGCGGGCTGCTGCTGCCTGGTATTCGCGGATAGCATCCATATTGGTCAGCTTATCGGAAAGCTTCTCAATAAGGGGATGCTCAGGAGAGATTACCATATAAGTTGCACCGAAAAGGGTGTCGGGACGTGTTGTATAAACTCTGAGAGTTTCTCCGAGGGTTGTCTTGAAATCAACCTCTGCACCGGTGGAACGGCCGATCCAGTTTCTCTGCTGGAGCTTGACTCTCTCTATGTAATCGAGACCGTCGAGATCATCGAGAAGTCTCTGTGCATATGCGGTGATCTTGAGCATCCACTGGCTCTTGACCTTTCTGACTACTTCACTGCCGCAGCGCTCACAGACGCCGTTTACGACTTCTTCGTTTGCGAGAACACACTTACAGGAGGTGCACCAGTTAACAGCCATCTCTTTCTTGTATGCGAGACCCTTCTTGTAAAGCTGGAGGAATATCCACTGAGTCCACTTGAAATAGGAAGGATCAGTGGTGTTTATCTCTCTGTCCCAGTCAAAGGACAGACCCAGCATACGAAGCTGGCTCTTGAAACGCTTTACGTTGTTCTCGGTAACGATGGAGGGGTGGATATGATTCTTGATTGCGTAGTTCTCAGTAGGAAGACCGAATGCGTCCCAGCCCATGGGGAACAGAACGTTATAACCTTCCATTCTGCGCTTTCTTGCAACGATATCCATTGCAGTGTAAGGTCTGGGGTGACCTACGTGCAGACCTGCACCGGAAGGATACGGGAACTCTACCAGTGCATAGAACTTAGGCTTTCTGAAGTTATTGGGCGCACAGAATGTCTTGTTCTCGTCCCAGATATCCTGCCATTTTGCCTCAATGGCCTTAAAATCGTATTTTCCAAAACTCATTTTATGTCAGCTCCTAACGGATTAGTTTTCAGGTTTGTATTCATAAAGAGAGGGATCAAGTCTCTCACCGTCAAGCCATAGTCTTTCCAGGTCATAATATTCACGTGCTTCAGGATCGAATACGTGAACAATTACACTATAATAGTCAAGCACTATCCAGGAACGGGTTGTATGACCCTCTACGTGTCCCGGTGTGATTCCTTCCTGCTTGAGCTTGAACTCCACCTCATCAGCGAAAGCCTTTACCTGTGTGGAGCTGTTACCTGTAACGATAACAAAATAATCTGCCAGTGTGGTTACGTCCTCTACTCTGATTACTGCAAGATCCTGAGATTTTTTGGAATCCAGTATGTTTGCTATCTTCAGCGCGAGTTCTCTTGCTTCAATGCTCATATTTAATCCTCCTTGTGCCAATATCAGCACAAATGTCTGTTTTTATTATATAGCCCTTGTCAAGAGCTTTTATTCACTTAGTGATCCCCTGTATTCTTCATATGCGGCTATTGTATCGGGATGGACTGTTCCTCCGCGCTTTTCAATGTCTCTTATTGTATAACCCAGCGAGTAACGCAATGCCTCCTGCAGGCTTTCATCTGCCTTTTCCCTCATTACGTTTACGTCCTTGTAATCCCTGTCAGCGCTCGTAAAATCCGCTATGAAGATCACCTGTTCCAGTAGGCTCATACCTGCCCTGCCTGTTGTGTGATACCGTATAGCATTTATAATATCTTTGTTTTCAACCTTCAGCTGATTCTGCACATATGCAGCTCCTGACATCGCGTGCCACAGCTTATGTGTTTTATCCTCCAGCTCGCTCAGAGTCTCCCTCTGCGCTATTATAAACTTGTGAGTCTCCTCATCGGTTTCCTTTGTGATATCGTGAAGCAACCCGGCTTCTTCCGCTGCGTTGGGGTCAGCTCCGTACTTTTCGGCAAGTCTCACTGCCTCTTCTGCTACGCAGAGGCAATGTCTGTAGCGCTTGTCGGATAAACGCATTCTCAGAATTCTCTTATAATATTCCCTTTTTTCTGCGTTCAACTTATTTCACCTCTTGCATGTACAGTCCCTTTTCAGCAATAAATCTCTCAACAGATTCTGTTACAAATCCTTCTATAGGTTCTCCTGCAGCAACTCTTTCTCTCACAGCGGTTGAGGATATATCAACCTCAGGAAGACTTATTATTATACATTTGCAGCCTATAGTACGTAAGCGCTCTGCTTCTTTTTCAAGCTCATCCGTAGAAACGTCATCTCTCTGCACGGCACAGAACACAACAAGCTTTTTAAGCTCATCAAAATTGTACCAGGATTCAAGAGACATAAACATATCTGCTCCCATAGCAAGATACAGTTCTGTATCCTCCATCTGCTCAAGAAGCTGTTTTACAGTGAGATATGTGTAGCTTCTGCCCTCTCTTCGAATCTCTATATCGGACACTTTTGCTGTTAGCCCATAATCCTTTACAGCCAATCTGCACATTTCAAGACGAAATTCGGCATTTGTTGCTGTTGCAGCTTTATGGGGCGGAGTGCCTGTAGGTATCATTATTATCTCGTCAAGGCACAGTTTTTCTTTCATAGCCGCACACAGATTAAGGTGTCCCACGTGAATCGGATCGAAAGTTCCTCCGTATATTCCTATACGCTGCATACGTGCACTTCCTTTATTTTTTTCGTGCTTTTGGTAATTCTATAATCGGCTTTTCGTTGTTTCTTCTGAAAAGAATGAATTTTCTTCCGATAACCTGAACAACATCGGAATTTGTCGCCTCTGCAAGCTCTTCGGCTGCCTCACGTGATGTGAGCGGAGATGCCTCAAGTGCCTGTCCTTTTATCAGCTCACGGGCTGTAAGCGCATCGTTTGCCTGTTTAATAACGTTTTCAATTACACCGCCTTTACCTACAGTGAGAATAACTTCATAATCATTTGCAAGTCCTCTTAAATAGGCTCGCTGTTTGCTAGTCAACATTCTTATACCTCGTTTGTTTTTAAATATTCGGCGAGTTTTGTTGAAAACTCGCGCAGTGCGTTTCCTCTGTGGCTTATTGCATCTTTTTCTTCGTCAGAGTATTCTGCAATGCTTCGTCCATCAGATAGCATAAAAATAGGGTCATATCCGAATCCACCCATTCCCACTCGCTCATAACCGACATAGCCTTCGCATTTGCCCTCAGCTGTCAGCTTTTCACCGTTAGGAAAAACACAGCATATACTACACATAAATGCGGCTTCTCGCTTTCCTTCAGGTACGTTTTCCATATCTGCAAGAAGCTTATCTATATTTCTCTGATCATCACAGGGCTCACCTGCATAACGAGCGGAAAACACTCCCGGAGCGCCGTCCAGTGCATCAACACAGATACCAGAATCATCTGCTATTGACGGCAACTTTGTATGCTCGCAGAAGGCCTTTGCTTTGATTTCTGCATTTTCAGCGAAAGTTAATCCTGTTTCCTCAGGATCGATCGATGTAAAGCCAAGCTCCTTTGCAGTGCAAACCTCCACTCCGAGGGGGGAAAGTATTCTCTGCAGCTCTGCAAGTTTCTTTTTATTATTTGTTGCAACAATAAATTTCATCGTTTTCACCTGCCAAATATAAAAGTTTCGTAAATTGATTTATCAATTTGGCACCTTATTCAAAGGTTGCAGGATTATCAAGGACAATGTCCTTGACGCAGGCGCTTTAGGTGCTGCGCCCCTCAACTCTTTTCCATTTTCAAATGCAAGCGGTTCGCTTGCATTTATTGATTTATTATGAGTTGATGGCTGCCGCCCTCAAACTCCCGCATAGAGGCGCTGCCCCTATACCCCGCCAAAAGACATTGTCCTTTGGAAACCTCAATTTAGTCTTCGTTTACATCGAAGAGAGCACGAGCAAAGTCGGCAGGCACAAAGGGTTGGAGATCATCGATTTTCTCTCCTACACCGATGTACTTGACTGGTACGCCAAGCTCTTCCTTAATGGCAATTACAACGCCGCCTCTTGCTGTACCGTCAAGCTTTGTAAGTACGATGCCTGTAATGCCTGCTGCATTCTTGAATTCTCTTGCCTGATTGACAGCATTCTGTCCTGTGGTTGCGTCGAGCACAAGAAGGACTTCGCGCGATGCATCGGGAAGTTCTCTCTCGATGATTCTGCTGATCTTTGCAAGCTCGTTCATAAGACCTACCTTATTGTGGAGTCTGCCTGCTGTGTCAACAATAACGACATCAACATTTCTTGCCTTTGCTGCTGCAATTGCATCAAATACTACCGCTGCAGGATCAGCACCTTCGGAGTGCTTTACAATATCACAGCCTGCACGGTTTGTCCAGATCTCAAGCTGCTCAATAGCTGCCGCACGGAATGTATCTGCTGCAGCAACAAGAATCTTTTTACCGCTGTCGCGAAGCTGGTTTGCCATTTTACCGATAGTTGTGGTCTTGCCAACTCCGTTTACTCCGATAACAAGGATAATGGAAGGCTTTGTTTCAAGATTGAGCTCCTGCTCTCCCTCCATCATTTCTGCAATTGTCTCGCAAAGAAGATTCTTTACCTCTTCAGGATCCTTGGTTCCTGTCTTTTTGACTTTGCTGCGCAGCTCATCACATATCTTTGCGGAAGTCGTCGCACCGCAGTCTGCGGTTATGAGCATTTCCTCAAGTTCCTCGAAAAGCTCTTCATCTATCTTTGTGAAGCGCTTGAAAAAAGAGCCTATCTGTCCGAAAAAGCCTGTTGATTTTGTTTTCTTCAGACCTTGCTTTATCTTGTCAAAAAATCCCATTATTTTCTCCTTATGTTATAATCCGAGTTTTTCCTCTATTTCACTGACCTTCAGTTCAAGCAGCTTGGATTCGCCGTCCTTCTGCATAGTTACACCGTACAAGGTGGAACCCTTTTCCATCATTCCGCGTCTGTGGGTGATGGTTATGAATTGAGTTTTGTCACTGATACGGACAATATAATCAGCTATGTTGATTATATTGCTTTCGTCAAGCGGTGCATCTATTTCGTCGAGGAAACAGAATGGCGACGGGGTTACCTTCATTATCGAGAAATAAAGCGCCATTGCAATTATTGTCTTTTCACCGTTTGAGAATGAAAGCATATTATCGACTACCTTGCCCGGCAGAGAAACATTCATCTCTATTCCGCTGCCGAGAGGATCTGATTCGTCGGTAAGTTTTATTTCTGCAGAACCGCCGCCAAAAAGCTGGGGACATATCTTTTCAAAATGCTTGCTTATTTCAGCAAACTTTTCGGTAAACATATCCTTCATACTTGCTGTCAGCTGATCTATAAGCTTTTCGAGTTCTGCCTTTGATGTTTCAATATCCTCCATCTGAGATTTGAAGGTCACATAGTCATTATGGACCTTTATGTACTCATCTATCGCATTGATATTGACAGGCTCAAGGCGTTTCATTGCAGTTCTGAGCTCATTGGCGCGCTTCTGTGCACTTTTTCTGTCGCTCACAGGCTCATATTTGTCCTCTGCCTCACGCAGTGTCATTTCATACTCTGTAAAGAGCTTTGATATGATATTGTCATATTCTGCCTGCTTATTCTGACGCTGAGTTTCACAGCGGCCAAGTTCTTTCATTACCGATGCCTTGCTGTCTCCAAGCTCACCGGAAAGCTTCGTCTGTACGGTTATCTGTGACTCAAGGCTCATACGTTCCTCGTTTATGGAACCGATAGAATCACGCATAACCTTTGCTCTGACTCGCATATCATCTGCATTCTTTGTCTGAAGCTCTGCGTTTTCCTCAAGTGCAAGTATCTCTTTTTTCTTTTCTTCTATTTCTCTGCCTATATCATCACGCTGTGCAACTCTGTTATCCATACGTGACTTGATTTCTGAAATAGATATTTCGATTGCTTCGCACTCTTTTTGGGTTGCCATTATCTGCATTCCCAGATTACTGAGCTCTTCTGTAAGCGCATTTCGTTTATCGCGAAGCTCACCGCGTTCTGCAGCGCTGCCGCTTATCTCTTCATCAAGCTTTCCTGCATCAGCACTCAGCGAATCTATTTTTTCCTCCTGCTCAGAAATAAAATCGCCAAGAGATTTTTCTCTCTGCTTCGCGCTCTGACGTTGTGATTCAATGCTGTTTTTGTCGCGCTGTGCGTTTTCAAACTGCTCAGAAATGATTCGCAGGCTGGTTTTGAAATCATTCAGATCCTGCTGTGCAGTGGATAACTCGCCCTGTGCGCCAAGCAATGCAGCTTCGTCTGCTGCAACCTTTGCAGCAAGCTCTTTCTGTATTGCAGCGGCTTCGTCTGCTTTTTTCTGCAAGTCTGCCATATTTGTTTTAAGTGACTCTATCTCGCTTCGTCTGCCGAGCACGCCTGAGCTCTTTGCACTGACTGAACCGCCTGTCATTGAGCCGCCTGCGTTGAACACCTGTCCGTCAAGCGTAACGATTCGGAATTTATAGCCAAACTTTTTGGCTATAACGCCGCCTGTGTTCATATCCTCCGCAATTACTATTTTGCCCAGAAGGTTGTCTACTATGTTTCTGTATTTGCTGTCGCAATCAACAAGCTCGCAGGCAAGACCTATATAGCCGTCAAAATTCTTCAGCGATGGTTCATTGAGCTTATTGGGCTTTATAGTTGTAAGAGGAAGGAAGGTCGCACGTCCTGCATTTTCTCTCTTCAGGTGATTTATTGCAGCCTTTGCACTGTCTTCATCGTCTACAACTATATTCTGCAGACCCATACCCAATGCTATTTCTATCGCTGTTGCATATTCGGATTCAACCTCGATCAGTCTTGAAACAGGGCCGTGAATACCGCGCAACTGTCCCTTTGAAAAGCTTTCGATTACCTTTTTTACGCTGTAGGCAAATCCACCCATACTGCGCTCAAGATCTTCTATTATTTTTATCTTGCTCTGACATTCAGCAATACCCTGTCTGTGCTTTTCAGTAACATTTTTGGCATCATCAAGCCTTGTGCGCTGTTTTTCGAGGCGCAGACGGTAACCGCCCACTGTATTGGTAAGAGAACCGATCTTCTCTTCTGCCAGAGAAATAGATTCTTCTGTCTGCTTCTTTTCTTCCGAAAGGCGTTCAAACAGCTTCGCATTTTCCTCTTCTGTCTGCGAAAAAGCTTTCTGACGCTCAATTATATCTGCAAGCTGTTCTTTTGCTCCCGCAAGACGCACTCTTGCTTCGGAAAGTGCTATTGCAATTGTATTCTGCTTTGCATTAAGCTCTTCCAGCTGATCGGAAAAACCGCTTACAAGCGTACTCAGCCCTTCAAGCTCATCTTTCTTCTTGTCCTGAAGACTGCAAAGGGACACTATTTCAAGGCGCTTTTCATCAAGTGATTTTTTCTTACCGAGAAGCTCTTCATTCTGCTGCTCTTCGTCCTGTGAAAAAGCACTGAGCTGACCCTCAAGACGCGATATATCGGCAAGGGTATGCTCAATATCGTTTCTGATAATAGCCGCTTCGCTTTCGGTTCTGATAGCCTGTTCCTCAATTTCGGATGCGTTTCTTATAACCTCATCCTTTTTCGCATTCAGAGCATTACTCTGCTCCATAAGGGAAACTACAGCTGTTTCAGCGCCTCGGATCTTCTCTTCTATTTCCTTTTGCTGATTTGAGTAAAGAGTTATATTGTAGTCAATATCCTGAAGCTCACTGGTTGAAACCGAGAGAGTTGCAAGCCACAAACCTACCTCCACAGCTTCACGTTCGGTTCTGAGCTCAAGATATTTTTTCGCCTTTTCGGACTCCTTTTCAAGAGGACCGTCGCGCTCCTCAAGATCGGTAAGTCTGACTCTGAGATGAACCAGATTATCCTCGGCTCTTTCAAGCTCGCGCAGTGCTTCAGCTCTGCTGTAACGGTATTTTGATATTCCTGATGCTTCTTCGATGATTGTACGTCTTTCGTCACTTCTTGAATCGACCATTGCAGCTATCTTGTGCTGCTCGATCATCGAATATCCGCTTTTTCCGAGACCTGTATCAAGGAAAAGCTTTGTTATATCCTGAAGTCTTACCGATTCACCGTTTATCTTGAACTCACTCTTTCCCGAGCGGTAATAACGGCGCAGGACCGATACATCATCACTGTCTACAGGCAGTTCTCTGTCTGAATTATCAAAGTTCAGCATTACCTCTGCAAATCCCTGAGCCTTACGCTCGGTAGTGCCCTTGAAAATTACATCTTCTGTAGATTTTACACGAAGAACTCTCGGAGACTGCTCGCCCAGTACCCATCGGACAGCATCACTGATGTTGCTCTTTCCGCTTCCGTTCGGTCCTACTATTGCCGTAACACCCTTTGAGAAGCTTATCATTATCTTATCGGGAAATGATTTGAATCCCTGCATCTGCAATGATTTTAACTGCATCAGTCCACCTCCTGTTCTTTTGAAAATCTGATTTCGTATTTGTTTAAATTCGGGTTTTCACGTATTTTTATCAACACACCAAGCTTTTCAAATTCTGCTGCGTTGCTCTTTTTCTGCCCTATCATTTTCGAGGTCTCACCTTTTGGTACCTCGATTACGTATGAGCCTTTTTCCTTTATCATTTCTTTCGCTATGTTCAGGTATATTCTGCTTTCGCAAAGTTCCTTGAACGCAGGATGATAAGGACCTGCAATATACGCTGACTCAACACTTTGCGATGAGTGCAGACCAAGTTTTATTACTTCTGTTTCTGCCCTGCTGAACATCCTTAGAAGCTCTGCGCAAAGCGAGACCGCTGTATCGAGAGTCTGTGCAGTATATTTTCCTTCCCTGTACAATTCTGCCAGACGTGTGTTTTCCATTACGACCGTCGGATATATCCGCACTGTAGCCGGTTCAAGAGCGATAAGTTCCTTTGCTGTTTTTATCGTTCCTTCTTCGGTGTCTCCGTACATACCTGTCATCATCTGAACACCAAGCTCAATATCATATTCCTTTATGAGCTTTGCGGCACTCACTGTGTGCTCCGCAGTATGTCCGCGTCGGTTCATTTCAAGAACCCTGTTGTCCATACTCTGACAGCCAAGCTCTATAGCTGTTCCGCCATAGCTTTTATATATTTCAAGTATTTCTTCGCTTATTGCATCGGGACGTGTGGAACAGCGTATTCCCGACACTGTACCGTCTTTGACATATTTTGATGCGGCATTCAAAAGCTCTGTCATATATGAGCGGTCTATCGCTGTAAAGCTTCCTCCGAAAAAAGCAATCTGGGCATTTTTCAGTTTTTCACCCAGTGACCTTTTCGCAATCGCTACTGCTTCGTCAACATCCGCCTCTGTCACTCTCTGAGTCTGGCCTGATATTGCACACTGATCGCAGAAAATGCATCGGTGAGGACATCCCTGGTGCGGCACGAACAGCGCTATATTTACGTGTTTCAATATCCCAGCAGCTTCAATGCCTCTCGTGCCGCCTGCTGCTCGGCCTCCTTCTTGCTTTTGCCGCTTCCCTTTCCGACCTTGTTGCTGTTTATATACACCTCGGTGGTGAATCTCTTGTTATGATCCGGTCCGCTTTCTCCGACCAACACATATTCAAGTTTTTCTTCTCCGCTCTGCTGCACGATCTCCTGAAGCGTTGTTTTGTAATCGGCTTTATTCTTGCTGTGTGTGTTGTTCAGTTCCTCAATTACAAATCCAAGAACAAACTCCCTAGCCTTTTCAATGCCGCCGTCAAGAAATATTGCTGCGATAAGCGCCTCAAAGGCATCTGCAAGAATGGAAGGTCTTTCCCCTCCTCCGCTGTTGCGCTCGCCCTTTCCGAAACGTATATACGAGCCGAGATCTATCTGCCGTGCAAAAACCGCCAATGTTTCTTCACATACCAGCGATGCACGAAGCTTTGTAAGGTCTCCTTCTTTTTTGCCTTTGAAATTTGAAAACAGGTGCTGACTTACTATTATGCTGAGTACAGCATCCCCCAAAAATTCAAGGCGTTCGTTGTTATATGTATTTCTGTGTTCATTGGCATAGGATGAATGAGTCAGTGCTGTGAGCAGACAGTTTTCATCCTTGAACTGATATCCGATTGTTTCCTGGAGCTTTTGCATTTCCCTTGATTCCACCTTTGGTCGAATAAATAGGTTTTTCCATATTTAATAATTTTATATTATGCAGGCGGCAATGTCAATTAATATATACTATAAATTGCATTGAATTTGCTTAGTATGAAACATTATCCATCACCAATTGCCGCATAAAAATTATTTCTCCGGCATAGAAAGCTCCTGAGAAGAACTTTCTTCTCAGGAGCTTTTATTTTCAGTCGATATTATTCTGAAGCTTAACAGCCTTCAGGGTGTTCTGCATAAGCATTGCTATGGTCATAGGACCAACTCCGCCCGGGACAGGTGTTATTGCAGAGGTTTTCGGCTCAACTTCTGCATAATCCACATCTCCGCAGAGCTTTCCGTTCTCGTCGCGATTCATACCAACATCTATTACAACCGCGCCTTCCTTGACCATATCTGCCTTGACAAATTTCGCTCTGCCTACTGCAGCTACAAGTACGTCTGCCTTGGATGTGACCTCGGAAAGGTTCTTTGTTCTGCTATGGCAAATGGTTACTGTTGCGTTCTTATGTAAGAGCAGCATTGACATAGGTTTTCCGACAATATTGCTTCGACCTATAACTACGCAGTTCTTGCCCTCAACATCTATGTTTTCCGATGCAAGCATCTCCATAACTCCTGCAGGGGTGCAGGGAAGGAAATCATAGTTGCCTATCATAATCTTACCTACATTCACAGCGTGGAATGCATCAACATCCTTTTTAGGTGAAATAGCTTCAATAACTATCTCAGAATCAAGATGCTTGGGCAACGGAAGTTGACATAAGATTCCGTTTACATCTTCTCTCTTATTGAGCTCGTCCACAAGAGCAAGAAGTTCTTCCTGTGTTGTTTCTGCAGGCAATGCATACTCTTCTGAAATGATACCGCACTCTGCGCAGGCCTTTTTCTTGTTGTTTACATAAGTTCTGGATGCAGGATCATCACCTACTATAATTACAGCAAGGGTGGTGTTTATTCCTTTTTCTTTGAGTACTGCAACCTCATCTGCTACTCTTGCACGTACATTTGCCGAAACTTTCTTACCGTCAATTATCACTGCCATTGTTATCCTCCTGTGTGTTTGCTTCTTCTGTTTCCTGTTCTTTTTCTTCGCTGAGCTCAGCATAATATTCAGCTTTTGCATCTTTATAATCAGCAAGACTTACTGTCTTATACTCGGGTGATACTCTGTCAAACATACGCTCAGAAAATCCGAGATAAAGAAGTATGGGGGCTGCTATGACGCAAAGTATTGCCAGAAGCTGAGAAACTCTCAGAACATCGGGGATTATATAAAGGGAGTCTGTTCTAAGTCCCTCTATCCAAGCTCTTCCAAGTCCGTACCAGAAAATATAAGAAAGGAATATCTGTCCGCGGAACTTGTAAAATTTGTTAACCATAACGCAAAGCAGTACAAACCCTGTTATACACCATAAGGATTCATAGAGGAAGCAGGGATGTACAGGGCTGTCAGGTACAACCCTCAATGTGTTTTCGCTGAGCATTCCCCAGGGAAGATCAGTTGCGTCGCCAAAAGCTTCCTGATTTGCGAAGTTGCCCCAGCGGCCTATCGCCTGCGCAACCAAAAATCCTACTGATGCGACGTCAAGCATAGACATAAGCGAAAGCTTGCGCCAGTATTTGCCGATCACACCTGCAAGCACGGCGCCTATTACGCCTCCGTATATCGCAAGTCCGCCTTCACGGAAGTTCAGCACATCTCCGATGCTGTTATAGGAACTGAGGTTGAACAGAACATAATATGTTCTTGCACCTACCACGCCAAGTACAAGTCCGAGTATGATAACATCAAGGAACTTATCTACATTGAGATCGAACTTCTTGATGTTTTTCATAGCGTAAAAAATAGCGATAAGCACGCCTGTAACAATGAGAACAGCGTACCACATAATTTCAAATCCGCCGATATTCAGAAAAACGCGGTTGATATCAAATTCCCAGCCCAGACCGGGAAATTCAACTTTCATTCCTGCCATTACTATTTACCTCCCGTCTTTTTTACAACTGATAATGTGGAGTTTTCTGCATCGAACATCTCCATCAAGCGTTCCTGTGCCATTTCGAGAGTTACTTTTGCTGCAGCCTCTGCCTGCTCAAATATATTCTCATTTGCAAAATGAGAATCTGCAAGGCTGTTTGCAATGGATGAAGCATTATCGAGCTGAGCTACTGCCGCACCGTATACCGCTCGCTGTGCCCAATCAAAATCACTCTGCTTTATTCCGTCTTTCTTGAGTCTTTCGATCTCCTTGTTTATCTCATCACGTACTCGCTCCGGATCTGATGATTCACCGGAAAACGCTGTAGCCTGTACTCCGTCCCAGTACATAAAATCTGCTCCGAACGAATGATTGACAAGTCCCTGTTCCATCAGTCTGTTAAACAGGTCTCCGGGCTTTCCGCTGAGGATTTCAAGTATGATCTCGGTGAGCATAAGACGTTCTGAAGTAAGCTCGCAGAGTTTTTCTTTATATCCGAGATTGAACATCGGTGCCGATACATCAAAATCCTGTTCGATGTATTTTTCTGCAACCTTGTCATTTTCTTCGGGTACTATTCTTTTTGGCGCCTGTGTACCGGGTTCGAGCATCTCATCAGCTATTTTCAGCACCTGATCAGGTGTTACATTGCCTGCAACCGACAGCACCATATTTGATGGTGTATAGAAGGCATTATAACAATCGTAAAGAAGCTCATGAGTAATTTTGGAAATGGATTCCACTGTTCCTGCTATGCTTTCTCTTACCGGGTGCTTTTTATACATACCGCGAAGCATATTATTGAATACGCACCAATCAGGATTGTCCTCATACATTCCGATTTCCTGCGCAATAATACCCTGCTCTTTGTCTACCGACTCTTTTGTAAAATAAGGTTTTCTGACAAAGTCCAGAAGTATTCTGAGGTTTTCATCAAATTTATCGGTACAGTTAAACAGATAACAGGTTTTCTCATATGAAGTATATGCGTTTGCATCTGCTCCGTTTTCTGCAAACAGTTCGAAAACTTCTGTATCCTCGTTTTCAAACAGCTTGTGTTCAAGAAAATGGGCTACACCTGCAGGAACAGATATTTCTCTGCCGTCAAAAAAGAAATGATCATCTATCGATCCGAATTTTGTACCGAAAACAGCACAGCAGGATGCTCTGCCCTCCTGAGGATAAACATATATTGTCACTCCCGATGAGTGAACGGTTTTATAATATCTGTCCCCTGTTCTTTCGCAGTAATATTCGGTAAAGCTCATTATTCTTCGCCTCCATTTCCTGCGAGCAGATACACTGTATCCGCAGTAAACGTATTTGC
The DNA here is from genome assembly GCA_045604965.1 of Acutalibacteraceae bacterium. GTDB lineage: Bacteria > Bacillota > Clostridia > Oscillospirales > Acutalibacteraceae > JAISGQ01. Next base: position 1,765 of record JAZUPB010000019.1, on the reverse strand, counting down.
TGCATCAATTATACGCTCTCTTGATACAGCATTTATTTCCTCAATATATTCCTCAGGCGATATCATTTCTTTATCGAGCATTTGTGAAGCATACCAATCTGCAAGGTCAAAGGGAGAGTCATTTATCTCTCTGCATACACCTGCGTTGTACAGCTTTGCCTGCTCTATGAGAACATCTGAAAAATCGCCTTTTTTCAAGGTTTGCAGCTGTTCGTTTATTGCTTCGTGAGCTGCTTTCGCCTGTTCCTCATCCAAGCCGCTCTGTACAAACAGCATACCCTTGCTGCGAATATAGGCTGATGAGCAATAGTAGCACAGGCTCATTTTTTCTCTCACATTTTTAAACAGAAGGCTGTTCACCATTCCGCCGAAAAGCATATTTACCAGACGAACTGCGGAAGTATCACCATCAGTTGTATTAATTGGAGTTCTGTATCCGATGACAAGCTTTGCCTGCTTGACATCTGTGCGCTCTGTTACTTCTTTTACCGTCTCTGCTTTCCCGATTATAGTCTGTTCCGGAAGGCTGGTGCAGGATCTGTTCGTTGATTTTGCAATCTCTCTGAGCTTTGTTTCAATTTCCGATGTGTCAAATGTTCCTGAAACGACAACGTCAAGACGCGCTGTTCTGATAATATCACGCCACGCCTGTGTTATTTCCTCTGCTGTGACTGATTCTACCTCCGAACGCTCTCCGAGAGGTTCAAGTCCGTAAGGCTCAGACGCACACATATGCTTGATGCATCTCAGACGTGCGTATCTTATTTTGTCATTCATCTGTGCGTCAATACGTTCAAGCATCAAACGGCGCTCAACTTCCACGTCTTCAGTTCTGAAAACTCCGTTTTCAAAGGGCGGTTCAAAAAGCATTGAAAGGAGAAGCTCTATACATTCAAAAGAAACCTTTTCCCCGTCTATGGCATATCTGTCATCCAGAAATGCAATGCCGATATTAAACTTGTGATAATCTCCGTGCATCCCTGTTCCGGCACGCATTGATGCTCCGTACAGGTTTGACAGGTGTCTTCTGAGTGTTTTGTAATCAGGATATTTTCTGCTCGCACGCACAAGCAGATACGGCACGAGAGCTCGTGCTGCTGCATACTTTTCTTCCATAGGGAGATACATATTTATAGCTGCAACTCCGGTTTTATATCTGTCCCCCTGTATGGACAGAAGGTTTATTCCCTCGCCGCAGACAACAGTTTTTATTTCAGGCAAATCACAGTTCTTCCTTTCTGCTGATTTGGGTAAATAGGTTTGCTTGTTTTATCATTTACGCCGTGCGAAGCTCGGCGGCAATGTTTTCTCAGGTGTCCGTTTTTTACTGAAAGTAAAATCGGGTTGTACCGTCATTTACGCCGCGCGAAGCTCGGCGGCAATGTTTTCTCAGGTGTCCGTTTTTTACTGAAAGTAAAATCGGGTTGTACCGTCATTTACGCCGCGCGAAGCTCGGCGGCAATGTTTTCTCAGGTGTCCGGTTTTGCCGAAGGCAAAATCGGGTTACACCGTCATTTACGCCGTGCGAAGAAGTCGGAGGCCAAGCGGGCTTAGGAAGACAATGTCATAAATCAACTCCTTGGCTCACAGAACGACATGGCTACGATCCGACTTTGTAACCCGATTTTGCCTTCGGCAAAACCGGACACCTGGGAAAACATTGCCGCCGAGCTTCGCACGGCGTAAATGACGGTGTAACCCGATTTTGCCTTCGGCAAAACCGGACACCTGAGAAAACATTGCCGCCGAGCTTCGCGCGGCGTAA
>JAZUPB010000018.1:0-2072 GCA_045604965.1 Acutalibacteraceae bacterium | reverse complement strand
TATGGTAAGTTCTGTTAGTTTTGCACCTTTTTTGTCGCTTGTTTTGGGTAATATTGACTAAAAGTTGTGCAATTTCACTAATTCACCGAGATGATTTTTGTAAGCTTATGAACGGGTTATTACCAAACTGTAAACATTATCGTAAAAAATCCGAACTAGGCACTTAATTGTCCGCCGGATACTTTATACTGTTATGTAGTGACCGTTTGTCAATAGGCAAAAGTCACAAATGAAAAAAAGCAGAGGGCGCGTGACAGGAGCCGGTAACAGAAGAATCGGAATTGGCCGGTCTGTTATACGTGGATTGGATACCGCGAGGCTAATGGTCCGCCGAAAGCTCTGTTATCTAAGTACGTGAATCACGCAAGTGTCACGATAGTATTAACGCAGATAGCTCAACCTGAGAGTACCAAGCTCCTCTCAGACGCCCTCTGAAATAGATGTAGATTTACTGTAATATGTTTGTATATTCGGATAGTGAGAAAAGCTGTTGTGTAGGATAAAGATCAATCCACATGATCGGTCATCATCCCCCATACAAAGCAAGCGAGTTCTCTAGCTATAGCGACAACCGCGATATTTCGCTTTTTATTCTCTCCCAAGATTAGATGGTATGCTTTTCGTCTTAATCTTTCATTTGCTTTATCTGCATAAGCGATGACTTTTGGCGGGTTTCCCTGCTGACGTTTTTTCAAGGCGGCAGATTTGTAGCCGATCTTACCTTTTGGATAACATTGAGCGGCTTCAACAAGCAATCTTCTCAAATGAGTATTACCTGCTTTGGTGATACTGAGGATATTTCTGTTCTTGTCGCTGGTATGTTCTCCGGGGACTAATCCAAGGAATGCTGAAAAACTCTTTGCTTTCGGAAAACGGTTGTAATCTCCGACTTCAACAACAAGAGATAATGCGGTATGCTCCTTGATACCCAACAAACAGGAGAGCCTTTTTACCTTTTCAATGTACTTTTCCTTCTGAGAAAACTCTTTTATCCTCTTGTCCAGCCTTTCGAGCTTATCTTTCAGATAGTTGAAAGTGGAAAGGTATTCTTCAAACGTTTCCTGAAGCACAGCGTTCTTGAACGTTAGATGGTTCAGCCAAGTGATATGTTTGAGAGTCCAATGATCGCCATCACGGTAGACAGATCCGTTTCTCAGGCAGAGTGCGAGAATCTGCTGTTTGATGCGCTTCCACTCCTTGCTGTGATCATCCCTCATGCGGATATACTCTTTGACAGAGTTATCTTCATCGTCTAAGACATATACCTTTTTGTAGGTGTGATATGCCAGGCACTTAGCGATATTGGCAGCGTCGCGTTTGTCGGTTTTGATGATCTTATTGTCGTGCTCCGACATAGTGGTTGGCGCAAGGATGGTGCATTTGACACCGTGTGAGGTCAGGTCATTGTAAAGAGAATATCCAAGACACCCTGCCTCATAACCGCACTCGAACTCTGTGCCCTCCGGATAACGTTTTCTGACATTCTGAATATACTTGATTATTTGCCTGTAGTCAGGCTCTAAAGTTACCGTGTACTTTACTTGTTCGCTTTCGATGTCGAAGCAGCAAACTGTAAAATTATTTTTGTGGACATCCATGCCGATTTGTACTATACTTGTCATTGTAGTGATCTCCTTTGTATGCGGTAATCCCTGTTACCTTATTTCTTACATTTTAAGTATACAGGTAAATCCACGTCTTGCAAAGTGGGGTCACTACATATTATCTAAGTAGCAATAAAAAGCTATAAAAAGATATTAGCGGAGAATTTCGCAGAACAAGGTGGAGGGCGTCAAGACTGACAACGCAGTTATGTGGAATTCTCTGCAATAGATATTAAAGTGTTTTATTGCTACCTAGTATAAGGCCTAGTTTCTGACTTATTGGAATGGCGAGATTGACGGCAGCTTACGGAAAGAGTATAATGAACTTAACAACCATCGGAGGCAACGACATGACGAATGATGGGTTAATCGCAGAACAAAACTTTCGCAGCAGCTATAACTGCGCCCAAAGCGTGGTGTTGGCGTTCAGTGATATAACAGAGTTAGAAAGTCGGAGGCCAAGCGGTC
>JAZUPB010000017.1:0-6684 GCA_045604965.1 Acutalibacteraceae bacterium | reverse complement strand
TTTGCTATCGCCACCAGTTCATCAAGGCCTGTTGAACCGTCTGAAATTTTGGTGTGACAATGCAAATCTGCGGGCATATTATATTCTCCTTTCAGAGCACTTTCACAGCGGTCGAAGCTGTGTTATTTCATCATTACAAGCCGCACAGCGATAACACTCGGGCGGCATTTATACCCTTAATCATATACAGACCGCTGCAAGGCAGTTTTGTAAATCTAAAAACAAGGACAAATTCCCTCGATTGTATTATACATCAAATTTTAGATTTAAGCAAGTGAAAAAAATGAAATTTACATAAAAAGACATGACGCAAAAGCGTCAGGTCCTATGGAGCGGAATACGAGGCTCGAACTCGCTACCTCCACCTTGGCAAGGTGGCGCTCTACCAGATGAGCTAATTCCGCGTGTCAACGAAAGATATTATATCAGAAATTTCTGCTTTGTCAATAGTTATTTCCATTTTTCGAGGCAAAAAACAAAATGTTTTTCTCTCTTACGCTGATGTATAACAAAGCCTCCGCATAAGCGGAGGCTTTAAGCATTATTAGTCGTTGGTGTAAGGAAGAAGTGCAACGTGTCTTGCGCGCTTGATAGCAGTGGTAAGCTGTCTCTGATGATGTGCGCAGGTACCGGTTACTCTTCTGGGAACGATCTTTGCTCTCTCGGACATATACTTGCGAAGCTTGTTTACGTCCTTATAGTCAATGTTGGTGATACCATCCATGCAGAAAGCACAGAACTTTTTACGACCTTTACGACCGCCGCGGCGATCGGGTCTCTCGGGTCTGTCAGCCATTTCACAGAACTCCTTTCATTTATTATATCAGATAATTTTATGTTTTAGAACGGCAGATCATCATCGATTATCGGTGTGAAATCCTCAGATGCGCCGTTTGAGAAGGACGCAGGCTGCTCGCTTGCTGCATTGCTGTAGGAAGCGTTGCTGCCGTAGGTTGCGCCTTCGGATGAACCGGAATCACGCTTGGAGTCTGCGAAGTATACATTATCTGCAACTACTTCCCAAGCTCTGCGCTTATTTCCGTCCTTGTCTGTGTAGCTGCGAGTCTGAAGTGAACCCTTGACTGCCATCTGCTGACCCTTGCGGAAATACTTCGACACAAATTCAGCTCTCTGACGCCATGCAACTACATCAATAAAATCGGTTGCTCTCTCCGCTCCGTTAGACTGAAAATCTCTGTCAACTGCGAGAGTAAAGCTTGCAACCGGGAGACCGGACGCTGTAGATCTCATTTCGGGATCGGCGGTGAGCCTGCCCATGATAATTACAGTATTAAGCATTCCGTCTCCTCCTTATTCCTCGATGTTGACGATCATAGAACGAAGAACACCGTCGGTGATCTTGTAGATACGATCAAGCTCTGCGGGGAACTCAGGCTCAGAAGTGAAGTTGAAGATTACATAGTAACCTGTTCTCTGCTTCTGGATCTCATAAGCGAGTTCGCGCTTGCCCCAGACAGTCACCTCGTTCATCTCACCGTTTGCCTCGATAAGATCCTGGAACTTCTTGACAACTGCCTCGATGCCCTCATCGTCGAGCTTGCAGGATACGACGAGAATGGACTCGTACTTTGCTTTTGCCATTTATTGCACCTCCTTCTGGACATATGACCCCGTCAATACGGGGTAAGGATGAAATATGCTGTAACGGGATAACCCGAACGCAACATTGGTATTATAACAGCATCACTCTTAAAAGTCAATAAAATCTTGAATTTAAGCCTTATTCGTAGATTCCTTGCATCTTTTTGAGCTGTGCTTCAGTAAATTCCGCTATCGGAGTATTATTGGCCTTTCCCGGTGTTGGTAATGAAAAATATGCTGTCATATCACTTTCGGTTACAAAGCCGTATGATACGTTATCAGGTATGAATACAAGCTCTCTCTTGTCACATATCCGTCCCTGAGGAGAATATATCAGAATTTCCGCTTCGTCCTTGCCGAGTCTGAAGCTTGTATGAATATTTCCTGCTGCATCAATCTTATCTTTACCGGAACAAAATATCATAATATACTCTCCCGGCGACATCAAAGTTCCTTCCGGGAATTCCCATTTATCAGTATTCTGAGAATCGTCCGTCATTGTATAGCCGCTAAGATCAACTGTTGTTTCTGTGTTGTTATATATCTCAACCCAGTCACTGTAGTCGCCCTCACAATCATATATTATGGACTTATTTCCTGTCATTATCTCGTTTATGCGCACGCCTGCCACTTCGTATTCAAGGGCTTCGAGATTTTCCGAAATCGCTCCTGTATTTACACTTCCCGGTGTAGGTGTTGACATCCACACAAGCTTATCATTATAGATGCCGTATGATACATTGCTCCTGCCCTCAGGTACTGTCAGTACACTGACAATTTCGCCTGCATCATTACTCAGATATATTGTCTCTCCGAGAGAAGAAAGAGCAAAACTAGTATGAAGAACTCCATTTTCGTCCACTCCGGATAGCCTTGACATATATATAAGCACATACTCATTGGCTTCCAAAACCAAATTCTCTATTAGGAATTTATCCAGCTTTTCGGGATTATCGCTGAGATAATGACCGCTGAGATCCATCTGCTCCTGTCCCGAATTATACAGCTCGATCCAATCGTAAAAATTCCCGTTGGTACAGGGTGCATACAGTGAATTGCTCAGCATTACCTCGTTTATCCTTATGGTCGTATCCCATTCCTGTCTCACAGCAGCTTCTGTAATCTCTTCTTCACTGACTGTAGGCTTTATATTTCCTGCTGCAATAAACAATACAATCAGAATAACAAACAGAACAGCTGCTCCGACTATGTATTTTATATCCACTTTTTTAGTCTGGGACTGCATTTCCGCAAGACTTATTCTGCTCATTTTTTACATCCTTTCAACGAGGATTGTTTCATTGATAAATTATAGTTTATGATAACATATGCATACACAAAAAACAAGACACAGCACTTAAAACCGCGTCTTGTTTTTGCTCCTGTTATGCGCTTACCGTCAGCTTTTCTATCGGTTTTCCATTTTTCCAGTGTTCCCTGTAAATCCTGGTGCATTTATCAAATTTATCAAACATCTTCTGTGCACTCTCTTTATCTCCGTACACCTTCCAGCAGCCAACCATCTTATAGCCGTCTGCCTTGTTTTCTATAAATCCGTCAACATCCTCGGGGGGATAGCCAAGAAACAAACCTATTTCGTGAGGAAAATCCTCCGATTCGCTTAATCTCTGCATTAGATGCGCCACGCAGCGTTCCGGTGTTTCGCAGCAGTACCCTCTCTCCCTCAACAGTCTGCAGGCAGTATTATTCTGAAGATCTTTCAGCAGTCTGCTTGGTCTGAATACATATATAAGTGCTCTGTTATCGCTGAATCTGAGCGGCAGCGCCCTCAAGCCTTTTTTTACAAGCTTTCCATTAAGTCTTCTGAGCTCTGCTCTGACTTCTTCTATATCATTATATGAGCAGGTAAACATATTCCCTGTTTTCAGTCCTGCCAGTGTTGGTGAACAATGACGTATTACTAATTCATCTCTCATTTTCTTTTCTCCTTTCGGTTAGCTTTCGCTAACTCGAGGTTTAAGAAATCGGTTAGCCTTTGCTAACCACCATTATTTTACATTAAGTTCTTGATTTTGTCAATAGGCTCAATATAAGTGTTTGCGTGTTTTTTCTGTTTATTCATAAACACCCCGCCGACTTATTCGGTTGGCGGTGTTTTCTATTCAAAGGACGGAGCACTGCCCTTGAGCTCAGTAAACCTGCTGTTTTCAGGCGACGGCTCTGAAAGGCTGAAATACATCTTTGCGGCCTTTGTGGTTCCGAAATCACGGTTTGAACCTGTATTCTGCACTTTATTGAAGGCTTCGCGGAACATCGCATTGTGTGCCTCTTCCCTGTTGAGCAGAAAATCTATGGTTTCCTTTACCTTTTTATCATTTATCTGTCTATAGAGATATTCATACACGACCTTCGCACGCTGTTCTGAGGCTATATTCGACAACAGATCGGCGCACAGATCTCCTGTGACAGTAACATAGTCTCCTGTCCACGAATAACCTGATGCATTGATAAGTCCCGGATTAAGCCCCAGCAGCACGTGAGTCTGTATCTCCCCTGCAGGGACCGCTGCTGCATCCACATCGTGACCGTTAAGGAGATTTATTGTCTGGGCCACCATCTCCATATGGCTCAATTCCTCTGCCGCAATGTCCATAAACAGATCCTTTATCTCGGGATCTTTGATACGAAAGCTCTGCGACATATACTGCATCGCCGCCTTCAACTCACCGTTTCCGCCTCCCAGCTGTTCCTGCAGGAGCGCAGCATACTGCGGATTCGGTCGTTCTATTTCTACCGGGTGAAACAGCATTTTCTCGTGTTTGAACATAAGAAACCTCCATTTGTTTTTTTATAGTGTTTCCTTTGTTCTGAGAATTATAACCTTTTAAGTATATATAATTTGAGCTTACTGTAATTTTATTTTGGCTGTTACAGATTATTGATTTCTTCTTCCGACATTTCAATATATCTGTTATCGTCATACATAGTGCTTGTTGTTTCCTGTAATCTTGACATAAGTTTTCTCACATCAATTCCAAATTGCAAATGTTCGTCTTCGGCGTACTCACTTCGCGCCACGCAGATCAACTCGCCTGTATCCCAATTTATATCAAATCTTGTTGCTATTTTGGTGCCGTCAGTCACATCAAAAAAACATTCCTGATTATCAATTATTGACTCATATATAAATTCGAATAAGGCATCTTTTCCTATTTTTATAATTCTGTATTTTCCCTCGGGTATTGTTTTCTCTTTTTTCTTGAAAAAGGACATTATTACACCATCTTTGTTTAATTTATAAGATAAGTCTCATTGCGGTTTAATATATTCGGTTTTTACAAAAACAGCGCTGTTTTAAGTGCTACATATAATTTTCCTAAATTGTGGTTTGCTTCCTGAAGTCCTTCAACGTCATAACCACTTGATTCCAGCACATCTCCTGATTCGAGAAAATCATAAAGTTCTAAACCATAGAAATCACACAAGGCCTGCACTCCTGCCAGTTCCATTTCGACTGCAATGCATCCTTCTTCCTTACGTTTTTCGACAAGCCCAACAGTTTCTCTGAGCATAGAATCTGTTGTCCAAACCTTACCTGACACATAAGGTATATTTAACTTTTCAAATATGTCAGCAAGTTTTTGGCTGTTTTTTATTTCAATATAGTCGGCAGGCTCAGCATAATAGTAAGAACAACCTTCTCCGCGATAACTTTCTGTTGGAATTATAAATTTGCCTTCCGTTTTTTCTCTGTCGAGACTTCCGCAGGAACCAAACATAATAAATTTTGTTGCTCCTGTCTGCCAATGAGCTTCATAGCAAAAAGCTGATGCAAGGGCTGAACCTATGCCTGTTAGATAAAAAGCAATGTCTCTGCCTTTATAATTCATTTTATAGATAGAAATGTTTCCGTTGCAGGAACCCAGCATTCCTATCTTTTCACATTCATAAGCATCAAGCAAATGATTATGTATATCTACCGAAAAGATAATCAAGCATACATCCACAATATGTTTTGGCTCGCCGTAAAATTCTTTAAGACTGATAATGGGTTCTGTTTTAATATCATAGCAATCTGTAATCATAATACCTATCCCTTAACCTCTTATTTATCGAACAGCCCGATTTCTCTTATTAAACCACAATACGCCGTTTTTGGCAATAAAAAAGACTTGTACAGATGTACAAGTCTTTTGGTGGGAGCGGGTGGATTCGAACCACCGAAGTCGTCGACAACAGATTTACAGTCTGCCCCCTTTGGCCACTCGGGAACACTCCCATATCCCACTATTCAATTACACGGTCTGGAGCCGGTGGACGGACTCGAACCCCCGACCTGCTGATTACAAATCAGCTGCTCTACCAACTGAGCTACACCGGCATGCCGTGAATCCCAACCTCCGCGAGGTTGCCGCCGTTCCTCAGAACGCTTGCTTACTATACATCATATTCTGCCGTTTGTCAAGGCTTTTTTCAAAATTTCCAAAAATTATTTTTTAGAATATAAACGTCCTCTTCTTACGAGAGGTTTTTGCTTTAATTTTGTTTAAATATACCACAACCATTATGATATTTCAAGCATCTCCTTGCGCTCATTGTGAAAATAAAATAACATCTTGAATAATTTTGCACGAAATTGCATTGACTCCATGAACGATCAAATATTTGAGCTGTATTTTAGCTGCTATTTCTATCTATATAAATGGTCTGACATTGTCAGTGCTGCTCATTATATGCCTGATATTTTAATGCAGCTATGAAAAAGTTGTATTTTTTCAAATTGAATCGTACATAAACAAGCGTGTATAATCATATCAGAAACACGAAAGGAGCACACTGATATGAACAATATCTATTCAGAGGGAAATTATTACACAATAAATCATGTAGTTTTATTTACAGGGTTATCCGACAGAACCATAAGAAATTACATTTCTTTAGGCTTACTTAAGGGCGAAAAAATTAACGGCTTGTGGCACTTTTCTCCCGAACAGGTAGAGGAATTTCTGACTCACCCTTCAGTACGTCCAAGCATATTGGCTAAAAACAACTCTATTGTTTATGATTTTCTCCTTGATAACAAAAAGGGTGAGCATCAATCCTGCATTATTCTTGATATAC
>JAZUPB010000016.1:0-1763 GCA_045604965.1 Acutalibacteraceae bacterium | reverse complement strand
TTCCGCCTCACATTCGGGGTGAGACAGAACAGGCGCATTCGGATGCAGCTTCTTTTCTGCCTTTATCTGCTCTGCTGTGACAGCAGCGTGGATAGGACAGCAGCCGTCATTGAGAATTATATTTTTTTCGGGAACCTGCTCGGCGACATATCTGCCGAGATTGCGGTCGGGAATAAAGAATATATTCCGGTTCGGGAGAGTCTTTACGATATCAACGGCGTTGGAGGACGTAACACATACATCACTCTGGCATTTAAGCTCAGCCGTGGAATTTATGTAGCAGACGACAGCGAGATCATCGTACTTTGTACGCATCTCGTCGATAACGCCGGGTGTAACCATATGTGCCATAGGGCAATCTGCCGTGAGATCAGGCATAAGCACCTTTTTATCGGGGTTGAGAATTTTGGCACTCTCGCCCATAAAGGATACACCGCAGAAAACAAGGATATCTGCGGTGCTTTGCTTTGCCACTTTTGCAAGATAAAAGGAGTCTCCGACATAGTCAGCTATCTCCTGCACCTCGCCCGGTGCGTAATAATGAGCAAGAATGATAGCGTTTTTCACAGCTTTTAGTTGTTCGATCTGTTTTTTCATATTCTGTTATCCTCTATATCTCGAACTTTTATTGAATTCGTATATAGAATAACAGAAAACTTTACATCTGTCAACTTATCTGTAAACTTGTGTTTGGAGATAGTATACTGTCTGAAGGTTGAAAATTAGTGTAAAATGAACAATAATCAACTGCATGAACTTGCTTTTGTTACCGCCACAGGAGTGACATGGTTTAGGCTTCCTGAAAAATAAAAAAGACCACCTTTGGGTGGTCTTTTTTATGGCGGAGAAATGCACAAGAAACAGAATGACCTAAGTGGACAAAATCCACTGACACCAACGGTTTGCGAGTATTTTCTGTCATAAATTTTTAAACCGAAAAGCATCAATCCAAATTTAACAGCTCGAAATCCTTGCCAGGTGCTTTGCAGGTACCCTTTTCGCAAAGGTAATACATTGCACCTTCCTGAGGTATGGGATAATCCGCTGTAAAGGGTGCACATTCTGCAAGCACCTGTTCGTTTTCGTGTGTTTTCAGAATGATTTCAAGCCCGTAGGACGGGCTGTTTTTTATATATTCGCAAAGTTCGTCGGGTATCTTATCACCCGAAACACAGACAAGCTCCTTGTGCGGATACAATTTATCCATTACAGCAAGCAAGCCAAAGGAGCTGCCCGACGGTTCATCACCCATTATTTCGGAAATAAAACTGAGCTGTCTGGTTGCAGCATCCTGCCATTTGGGATCCCCTGTCAGATATGCCAGTTTCTGAAGAACTACCGCAGCAACTGAGTTGCCAGAGGGAATAGCACCGTCATAGGTTTCCTTAGGACGTACTATCAGCTTTTCTGCGTCCTCGGCGGTCATAAAGAATCCGCTGTTCTGCTTGTCCTCAAAGAACTCAAGCATCTGTTCCGCTCTTAATATAGCTTCATTGAGGTGTTCCGTATCAAAAGTAATGCGGTACAGCTCCAGAAGAGAGAGGGTATAAACGGCATAATCATCAAGCTGACCTGCGTTGGCATTTTCGCCATCACGGTAGCGCAGAAACAGACGGTTTCGCTCATCTGTCATTTGCTCTCGGATAAACTTTTCGGCTTTGATGGCAGTGCTTAAATATCTTTCATCGGAAAGAATCAGTCCTGCTCTTGCCATGGCAATTATCATCCAGCCGTTCCACGAAAGCAGAATCTTATCATCCTTA
>JAZUPB010000015.1:0-38627 GCA_045604965.1 Acutalibacteraceae bacterium | reverse complement strand
TCCTAAGACCGCTTGGCCTCCGACTTCTCCGCACCCATCTGCGCGATGGTGGAAACCGGCGCGTGTCTGTTGATGAATCCCTCGTCGGGTTCAAGCTCCCCGGACAGAATCTTTATGAATGTGGATTTGCCCGCTCCGTTTTCGCCCATAAGGGCGTGGATCTCACCTTCACGAAGTGTGAAGTCAACATTTTCAAGAGCACGGACGCCGGGGAAATATTTGCATATGCCACGCATTTCGAGAATTGCGCCATCCTGCATAACTTACCGCCTCCCTAAAGCAGATTTTGTCGATTCATTTTAAAAAAATCCGCGCGGTGCGGATACAAGGATATACCATGTATACCGTACCGCGCGAATACAATTTACCTGATCTTCAGATAAGCATTTGCGAAATCAGTAATTAGATGCCGTACTTGTCAACATCTTCCTGAGTGATGGTGGAAGCGTCGAAGCCCTTCTCGTCCATGATAACTACCTTCTGAGCAGGAGCCTGGCCATTTTCAAGACCCTTGATGATCTCGTTGATGTAGGAAGCCTGGAAGGGGTTGCACTGGCCGTCATAGTTCCAGTTGCCCTTAAGGAGCTCTTCGAGTGCCCACTTGTTGCAGTCGAAGCCCATGATGATAACGTCGCCGTTTACGCCGTGGCTGATGTTAGCCTTATCGAGAGCTGCAACAGCACCCTTAGCCATATCGTCGTTCTCAGCATAGATAACGTTGAACTTAGCACCGGAGTCGATAACAGACTGAACGATCTGCTGTGCGTTGTCAGCATTCCACTCAGCGGTCTGCTGCTTTACGATGTTCCAGTTGGATTCAGCAGCTACCTTAGCATCAAGAGCACCGGAACGGCCAATCTGTGCAGCGGAACCCATAACGCCCTGAATGTGGATAACGTTGTACTCGGAGAGGTTCTGGGAAGCAAGCCATGTTACAGCGGTTTCGCCTTCCTTAGCCATATCGGAAACGATGGATGCCTCATAAAGGCTCTCGTCAGCGTCGATGGTACGGTCAAAAAGGATAACCTTAATACCTGCGTTCTTAGCATCGGTGAGAACAGAGTCCCAACCTGCGGTACCTGCTGCGGAGATGAGGAGATAATCAACCTCGTCCTGGATAAACTTCTGAGCAGCTGCGATCTGCTCGTCGTTCTTAAGGGAGTATGCGAAAGATGCATCGTAGCCGTTTGCCTTGGTGAAGGTGTCCTTCATGTCCTTGTCGTTAGCAGTACGATAACCGGACTCGTTGGGGTCGTTGTTGATGATACCAACCTTGATGAGGTCGCCGTCAGCAGCGGTCTTGCCGCAAGCTGCGAATACGGTGACGAGCATAAGAGCTGCCAGGATGATTGCCAATAACTTTTTCATAATCTAACCTCTTTTTCCTAGATTTCGATAGCGGTGTTCCGCTTCGTTGGCTTTATTAAATCACCCTTTTTTCCCTGCGTCAACGCTTTCTCATACCCCAAAATCAAAACTGTGAAAGTGAATAATTACAGGTTTTTTATCAGTTTTTTAAAACAATACAGCTTAGAAGCTTTAACGTTTCATCCTGTATGTTATGTGCTGTTTTTTTACGATTTTTTGTTTGAAATTTTACGATCACATTTGGTTCTGTGCTTTTTGATATCATAAATCTGCTGTTGTTTTTGCTTTTGTTTCATATATTTTTATCCGCCGATCAGAAAACAAAATAAAAATTTGGAGTTTTATTTTTTGTCATCATTTTTCATATTACAAGATTCAACAAAAACAAATAAAAATTCTATTTCACGGTATTTAATATTATGTTACCATTTCTATATATTATATTAAGGCGGTAATTTATATGGCAGCCAAATATATTACTATTGCAAAAGAGCTCCTTGCAGAGCTTAGAACAATGCAGAAAAACGGCAGAGATAAGCTGCCCAGCGAGGCGGAGCTTTGCCGGAGATTTTCCTGCAGCAGACAGACTGTGCGCTCTGCCCTTTCTTCTCTTGAGGAAAACGGGTTCATTGTGAAGAAAAAAGGCAGCGGCTCATATTTATCCGATCCTGCTGTCCTGAGCCGTGAAATAGCTCTTATTATCCCCGATAAAAATGAATATATCTATCCGGAGATCATTCGGGATATACAGCACATACTGTCTGACAAAGGCTATACTCTTCATTCTTACAGCACTGACGGTCTGTTTCTCAACGAACGTGATATACTGACAGAACTTCTTGAAAATCCTCCTGCAGGCATTATTATGGAAGCTCAGAACAACAGTCTTGCCTGTCATAACAAGGATCTTCTTGCCAAGATCGGTGAAAAGGGGATTCCTGTGGTTTATATGCACTGCGCCTACGATTATCCTGCAAATGCTTCCATTGTAACTCAGGACAATTTTGGCGGAGCTTATCATCTTATAGAGCACCTTGCAGCAAAGGGACACAAAAACATTGCAGGTATTATGAAATGCAATGATACAAGAGGCGTTGAACGTTATGCAGGCTGTGTTCAGGCAAGCCTGGATCTTGGAATAAACTTTCGCGAGGACAATTATTACTGGTTCTCTTCAGAAGATCGGCGTATGCTTCTCGACGATAACGACAGCCCCCTGCACAATTTCATACGCTATTACCTCGGAAACTGCACGGCAGTAGTATGCTACAACGACGAGATTGCTTATTACCTTATACATATACTTAATTACGCAAGCATCGATGTTCCGAAAAAGGTCGCAGTGGTAAGCTTCGACAACAGCTATTATTCCGTTCTCGGCGATACGAAGATCACTTCCCTTGGTCACGAATCTCACATCACCGGAACCACCGCTGCCCAGTCTCTTCTCGCCCTTATTGCAGGACAAAAACCTAAAAAAACAATTCTCCCCTGGTTCCTTACTCAACGCAGCAGCGATTGATATTATATGTATAAAAAACTCCCACGCAGAAAAATCTGCGTGGGAGTTTTTTTATCGGATTTATCAGTATTCTCTCTCGTTTATTATATCAATTGACAGCGTGTCGCGCGTAAAGCAACTCTCCTTGACATACGTCAATTTCGGGATTCTTTCGCCATTTTTGTACTGTTTGATGATTGCGTCAACGATTTCGCCGTGGAGAGGATTGCATTCAACGCAAAGATTTATCTTTCCCTCCAGACAATATTCCAGCGCTTCTCTGACAGCGTCAAAAGATATGATTATAACCTGTCCCTTTTCACCGTAGGTTATACCTGCTTCATCAAGAGCACGCATTGCACCGAAGGTCATATTGTCGTTTTCACTGTATATGACATCTATGTCTTTGTTGTATTTTATATAATCCCTTACAACTTCATAACCCTTTGCTTCGGTAAACTCACCGTTAAGCTGTGATACAATGTTCCAGTTTTGGTTTGCAGCCACACCTTCCTCCAGCGCCATTGTTCTCTGAAGCTGTGCTGTTGATCCTGCCGCACCCTTGATGTGAAGAATATTTATCTCTTCCTTTCCGCGTCCACGGTCTGCAAGCTCATTTTCAAGCCATTCCACAGCAGTTCTTCCCTCTGCGAGAAAATCAGAGCCGACTCTTCCTGCATACAGCGAATCATCCCCTACCGCTACCTCTCTGTCAACGATTATGACCGGAATACCTGCGTTTTTCGCCTCGTGGAGAACGTTGTCCCAGCCGACCTCCGAAACAGGTGCGGCAACGATCATATCCACACCCTGAAGTATGAAGTTGCGGACTGCCATAAACTGATTTTCCTGATTCTGCTTCGCGTTTTCAAAAAGCAGCTCATAGCCGTTCTCTTCGCTGAGGGCAAGAGTTATGGATCTTGTATTCGCCGCTCGCCAGTCGGATTCCGAGCCAACCTGTGAAAATCCAACCACAATAAGGTCCTTTTCTTTTTTACCGCTTTCAGATAAACTGCAGCCGCTCGCTGATATTGCCAGCATAAGCAGCCCCATCACCATACTAATTATTCTCTTCATTTGTACCCTCCGTCTTGTAAGGTATCGTCATTGTTATTGCAGTACCGGAATTGAGCTCGCTGTCTATTGCGAAGGTACAGTCGTTCCCGTAAACGAGCCGCAGACGTTTATATGCTGCAACAAGTGCAAAACTCGACGGATCGTCATTTGCTATCTGATGTCTCAGCTTTTCAAGAGTCTCCCTGTCCATTCCGACTCCTGTGTCCTCTACTTTCAGGGTAACTCTTCCATAAGCGATACTGCCTGTGATGTTTATCAATCCCCTGCCCCTCTTTGGCTTGAGTCCGTGATAAATTGCATTTTCAACCATTGGCTGAATAGTCATTTTGGGTATTAAACAGCCTTTTATGGAATCGTCAATCTCAATACTATAATCGATTATATCCTTATATCTCACCTGCTGTATTTCAAGATAGCTCCTTACGTGCAGCTCTTCCTCCCCGAGGGTAACTATATCCTTGCCGTTGCTGAGGAATGATCTGAAATAAGTAGAAAGGCTGGTGACCATTTCTTCCGCAGCCTGGTCCTTGCCCGTTTCAATCAGCCATACGATAGTATCGAGGGTATTGTACAGAAAATGTGGATTTATCTGCGCCTGTATCAGGGATAGCTCGATACCGCGCAGTCTTATCTGCTCCTGCCTGTTCAGCTCTATCTGTCTACTAAGCTTTACTGCCATTTCCTCAACACCAACGCCAAGCTTCTGAAGCTTCATATCGTCAGCCTTGACCGGTTTTTTCTCTGTAAGGTCTCCCTTACCTATTTCGTCGATTCTGTCACACAGTGCATCGATCGGATCGGTAATGCTTCGACTTATCCTTACTGCGTTCTTTGCAGACACAGAAGCAACAACAATTATCAGAAGTACGCCTGAGATTATCTCTGCTATCAGCCAGAACTTGAGGCTTCTCTGCAGTGCAGCCATTTCACCCGCTTCATAGTAGAGATATGTATATATATACTCCTCAATAAGCTCGGTGATAATGTAGATATTGTTTTCAAGCTGTTCTATGCGATTATCGTAACCTTCGGTGTTCTGTATTCTTGCTATATTGAGGTTAAGGCTGTCGCACAGATTGAGCACACTGTTAAGGCTCTGACGGCTGTCGCCGTTTTTTGTTTTGTCCAGCAGTTCCTGTGCAAGATTTCTTGCAGTGCGCACATCCTCCCAGGGCAGTTCATCACTGCTTCCTATAACAAAGTAATACATCTTCAGGTCAACATCGTTCTTAAAATCCTGACTGAAGCGCGATGCAGTGGTTATATTGCTGCTGACTGCCGAATACTGGAAATTATACACTATCAGCATCGAAAGTATGAATAATGACAATGTGAGAAGGGGCAGAAATATATTCAGACACAGACTGATCATTCTGCCGTTTATAGATTTTTTATCGTAACGGTGAACCTTCATAATTTACTCTGTCTCTCCTGTACGGTAACTTCTCGGAGTACATCCCTGTGTCTTTTTGAAAACAAAAGAAAAATATCTTGGGTCTTTGTAGCCGACCTCGTATGCTATCTCGCCCGAGCGCTTTCCAGTCTGACGAAGAAGCTGCTTTGCTCTTGTCATTCTCTTCTGAGTCAGATACTCCACAAAGGACTCGCCCATCTTCTGACTGAAAAGTGCACTGAGATAGTTTGCGCTTATATTTATCGCCTGCGCCACACTGTTTAAGGATATTCCTTCATCGGTGTAATTTTTATCTATGTATCTTATGGCGCTGTCTATTATATCGCTGTTCTGACGCTGAGTTTCAAGATCGCGCATATCTACTGCGGCGCTCAGCACCTTTACAAGGTAGTCCTTCAGATCTTCCGGAGGCAGATCGAGTTCCGGAGACGGTATCTGCCCAAGATAATCGTCCTTACTGCAGCCTATTTCCTGAAGCACAAGCTCAGCGTTTATTCTGGCGCTCATAATTATATAATGCTTGAAAAGGATAGATTTCTCCGCACCGCAGAGATTTGACAGATATTCCTCTACAAATGCTTCTGTTTCCTCCGAGGTGCCGTTCTGAACGAAGTTGCGTATTACCATAGGATCTATCTTCTGTGGATCGAGCACATCAATTGAATTAACCTTATTGGCACGCTCGTTATTGAGCATATCTGCCTCGAATATATGTCTGCCGGGCATAATATGTCTGTATGCAAGTACGTGGTTTGTATCCGAATAGCACTGAGGCAGTCCGCTTAAACGGTATGTGGGATTACCCACTGCAGCAAACCAATTAAGAGGCGTCTGTGCACCCTCACAGCGCATCTTTATAATCTCAACACTTCGCTGTGTCAGCTCGTCGAGGTTATCCTTTCCGCCCATTATGAGCACTGCGTATGACAGCAGGTTGCATCTAAAAAGTATGTAATCCGGATAACGCAGGAAATAATTCAGAAGTCCGTCAAGGACAACGGCGGCAGATTCTGAATAAGCGGTGTCGTTTATTGACTGCACCGTAAAGATAACAAAATTATATCCGTCTGCGGTGAGATTGAGATTCAGTTCATCAGCCTGCTCATATATCTGCTCAACTGACATCGAGCCTTCCACCAGCTTTTCAAAAAACGCCCTGCGCGAAAAGCTCTCAAACTTCTTTATCTCCTGCTCGTATCTGCGCAGATAGTCTTTCTGCTCCTGCTCTTCCTCTATTCTCTGCCTTGTAGCTTCCAGAGCCTTGATAATCGTCGCCTTGGTTATTGGCTTGAGCAGGTACTGGTCAACGTTGAGTTCTATTGCCTTTCTGGCGTACTCAAAATCACTGTAGCCGCTGATTATGATTATCTTCATATCGGGAAATTCCCTGCTTATGATGCTGCTCAGTGAAAGTCCGTCCATAAAGGGCATTTTTATATCGGTTATGAGAACATCGGGCTTGAGCTTACGAATAAGCGGCAGTGCCATTTCTCCGTCAGGTGCATCTCCCACAAATTCATAACCGTGCTTTTCCCAGGGAATTATATCGCGAAGGCCCTCACGAACCACACTTTCATCTTCTGTTATGAATACCTTTATAAGATCCATCTCAGCCTGCTCCTTTTCCTTGAGCTTTATTCCTCAGGCGGCAATAAAAACCGCCATAATAATCATATACACTTATTTTACCACATCATAACAGTATTTTTCAATCGCACCGTCGTTTTAGAAGCCTTTTTCGTAAAATTTCAGACTAAAATCAAAAAAAATCAAAATCTTCTGCTGTTTTATAACTTATTTTAACAATATGTGCCCTTTTGCTTCTTGTCTAAACGCTGATTTTGCTTTATAATTATTGCGTATGCAGAAACAGTAAAGGAGGAGCTTTAGTATGACTGATGCAAGCAAAGTAAAAAAACAGAAAATGCTAATTACTTCGGTTCTGCTGTTTTTCTGCGCCGCACTTATTGTGATTAACTGCATCATTGCCTCCTCTGACAAAGCTGACTTGCATCCATCTCCTGCAGATACTTCTGCTGAGTCTGTGCCTGCAAAATCACCCTCCGACCTTATCAGACTTATAAAGTTTGTGCAGTCTGTCGATACAACCACTCTTATTAAGATAAAAACCGAGCCTGCATATGCAGTTTATATCGGCGACACTGTCTCACCTGAAGTAAAGCTCGCTCCTCCCTCAGCAAAAGCGCAGCTCTCCTATTCAATTTCAGACAGCGATATTGCCTCTGTTGATGAAAATGGTGTTATAACGGGAGTCTCAGAAGGACGAACCACTGTACTTGTCAGCGATTCATCCTCTGTCTCAGCTTCCTATGAAATAGTCGTCAAAAAGAAAATGCCCGACCCTGCAAAGGACTATCCCCCTCTTTTTGATGACGAGATTATGCTTGTTAACGGCTGGAATCCTATCCCCGACGGCTACAAGCCCAAAGTCGTAAGCACTATGGGGGTCGTGCCCTCAAAACTTTCAACTCTGACCCTTGTAAAGGAAGCCCTTGATTCATATGCAAAGATGCAAAAGGACTGCAGAAATGCCACAGGTCAGAAGGTCATATTGATATCCGGCTACAGAAGCGTGTCTTTGCAGAAGGAGATACTCAACGTAACTGTCAGAAAGCATATGGACAACGGATACGGCAAGAACAAGGCAAAGGAGCTTGCCGCACAGACAGTGCAGGCCCCCGGATATTCCGAGCATCATATCGGGCTTGCGGTGGATATCGGAACAACCACAAAGCTGTCCGACAAACTTCACGAGACCAAGGCAGGTGCCTGGATGCTCCAAAACGCTCACAAGTACGGATGGATACTGCGATACCCTTCCGACAAGGTTGAGCTCACAGGCATAAACTATGAGCCCTGGCATTTCAGATATGTTGGTACAGGTCACGCGGAATACATATACTCCCATAATCTTTGTCTGGAGGAATACATACTCCTCCAGAAGGAAGCGGCAGAAAATGCATTGGAATATTCAGCTACCCACCCTGCAACCTGCGACTGAGCTTAAAGACCGCATTTGTGTGCGGTCTTTTTTGTTTACTTGCATCGCATTCGGGTGTATAATACCCTTGAAAGAAAGGCAGGTTATAATTATGAGAAAAAATTTCGGCGTAAAACCCTGGACATATCCCCAGCCCGTTTTTATCCTTGCCGCTTATGACGAAAACGGCACTCCAAACGCAATGAACGCAGCCTGGGGCGGAATAAGTGAAGAAAATCAGATAGCTGTCTGCATCAGCGCAGGACACAAAACCACAGAGGACATCCTCAAATCCAAAGCCTTTACTGTAAGTATGGCAACAGCGTCTACTGTTGTTCCCTGTGACTATGTGGGTATCGTTTCAGGCAATGATGATCCCGATAAGATGAGCAAGGCAGGCTTTACCTGCATAAAATCCGATTTCGTCAACGCACCTGTTATAAATGAACTGCCGATGACTGTCGAATGCAGGCTGATAAGCTACAGCGAGGAAAGCTGTATTCTTCTCGGCGAGATCGTCAATGTTTCCGCAGATGAAAGCATACTCGGCGACGACGGCAAAATCGATATCGAAAAGCTCGCTCCCATTACCTTTGACTCTGTACACAACACCTACCGCGTTATAGGCGAAAAGGTTGGAAATGCATTCAAAGACGGACTTTCTCTCAGATAATGAAATATCAGAATATTATCTCCGCCCGTTTTCTGTCGCGTCCAAACCGCTTTGTGGCAAATGCTCTTATTGACGGCGAAGAGGTCGCCGTACACGTAAAAAACACAGGCCGCTGTGCGGAGCTTCTTATTCCCGATGCTGAGATATTTTTAGAGGATTTTACTTTTCGGCGCGGAAAAAGGAAACTGCTCTACGACCTTGTTGCTGTCAGAAAAGGCGATCTGCTTATTAATATGGACTCTCAGGCACCTAACAAGGCAGCATTTGAGGCTCTGTCTGACGGACGGCTTACTGTGCCGAATATGTCCGAGCTTTCCCTTATAAAGCCCGAATTTACTCACGGCGATTCCCGATTTGATTTCTATGTAAAGGACACTGAGGGAAAAGAAGGCTTTATCGAAGTCAAGGGAGTTACCCTTGAATCAGAGGGTATCGTTTCCTTTCCCGATGCGCCTACCGAACGTGGCATCAAGCATCTCAACGGGCTTATAAGTGCCGCAGAGCAGGGGTACTGCGCCTGTGTGCTTTTTGTCGTGCAGATGGAGGGCGCGCAGAAATTCACTCCAAATGATGAGCGCCATAAGGCTTTCGGCGATGCACTGCGAAAAGCACATCAAAGCGGAGTTTCCGTTCTCGCCTATGAATGCATCGTCACTCCCGATTCTATGGAAATATCAGCACCGATACCTGTCAAACTGTAATACCCCGCCGCTCGTGCAATTTGCTTCGGGCGGCTTTTTCGGCTGTTAAGTTTTTTTAGCAAACATTATCGCTGCCGCTCTCCATCTGATAATAATGATCTGTTGTTGCTGATGCCTGAAACAGCATCATTTCAAGATAGGCTCTTATGTTATGTATCCTCGTTCTGTTTTCATTCATTCTCTCCAGAACAAGCTCTATATGCTTTGCACGAAGCTTCTTCATATTCATTTCAACTATACTTCGTGAATATTCGTTTCTGCCTATCCTTACCGTAGGTGACCGTATACACAGAAGTCCTGTGATTATTCCCACCAGCTCATCGAGCTTTCTTCTGTCTCCCCTCTCTGCGAGTATGTCATAGTCTATCTGATATTTTATCTGCTCCTCAATTTCTTCCGCCTCGTCTGAGGAAGAAGATTCAGTATCACTATATTCAGTATTATTATATTCAGTATTACTTCCTTCCCATTTTGACACTTCTTGACTTCCCGTTATGACACTTCCTGAAATGTCATTTTGACACTTTTGAAATTCCTCTTTTGAATATTGAATCTTCTTCGGATATATTATCGACGATTTGCCAAGTCCTCTGCGCACCCTATATATCAGGTCTGCCTCCTCAAGCTCCCTGAACATCCGAACCGTCTTGTTGTTTCCGCATCTCATAACAGCGCACACCTGATCTGTTGTGTAATATAAATACAATCTGCCCTTTTCGTCTTTCCAGCCGTTGTATGCCGAAAGCTCCATCCTGTCTATCAGAATTGAGTAAAGTATTTTCGCGTCTAATGTCAAATCCCTGTATCTTTCCTCTGTAAACAATCCCTTTGAAAGCCTATAAAAGGATTCCTGCATCGTTTCTCCCATATGAAAATAATCGCTCTCTTTTTCGTTCTCCCCAAGAACGAAATATTTTTCCTCTTCTATTTCTCTTACCTCATTTCATCGTTTCTCCTGTCCTGCCGCGTTTTAATTATAATTGTCGAACATATGTTTGTAAATGACCTTTGCTAAAAGTTTACTGTAATTTTACAAAGTCGATTTGTCTCATTATTGACACATTGACTATTTGTTTTTGTAAAACACATCTGTCCTGTACGTAAGCAGCCCCCCCTTCCGTGCAGTGTACCAAAAGGCTTCCGGTACACCCTATTGACACACTGAGGTATAATATAAAGGGACAGAGTGCACTGTATCTGCAATCGCACTCTGTCAGACGTCAACAGCATAAAAAGGCTTATTTCGGTAATAAGAAAAAGGATTGATATAAAATGATTCTTTCCGGTGCAGACATAATAATCAGAACTCTTATTGAACAAGGCTGCAACACCGTTTTCGGATATCCGGGCGGTCAGATCGTCCACGTTTATGATTCCCTTTACAAGTACAGTGACGAGATAAATCATATCCTCACCGCTCACGAGCAAGGTGCTGCTCATGCGGCGGACGGCTACGCACGCTCAACAGGCAGACCGGGTGTTGTAATTGCAACATCGGGACCCGGTGCCGCAAACCTCGTTACTGGTATTGCAACAGCCCATCTTGATTCTGTTCCTCTTATTGCCATATGCGGTAATGTGCCTACCTCTCAGATAGCTACCGATTCCTTTCAGGAGATAGATATTACAGGTGTCACTCTTCCCATAACCAAGCACAACTACTTTGTTACAGATGTCGAAGAGCTTGCCGATACAATAAGAGAAGCCTTTCATATAGCTATATCCGGCAGACCGGGACCTGTTCTTATCGATGTGCCAAAGGATGTTCAGATGGCAGAATGTGAGTATTCTCCTATGCCCCCTGTCTCTCCCGAAGAACCGTTCCCTGCAAAGGACATACGCATAGAGCAGGCAGCAGAGTGCATAAACAGCTGTAAAAGACCTTTTATATATTTCGGCGGCGGTGTGGTTTCAGGTGACGCTCAGGAGGAAATGCTTTCCCTTGCAGAAAAAATCGATGCACCTCTCGGCTGTTCTATGATGGGACTTTCCGTACTGCCCTCAGACCACCCGAGATTTCTCGGTATGCAGGGAATGCACGGCCGCTACGCTTCATCTATGGCTATGCACAAGGCCGACTGCATTATCGCACTGGGAGTTCGCTTCAACGACCGTTCAACGGGCAACAGAATGAAATTTGCCAAGAAAGCAAAGATAGTGCATATTGATATAGATGGCTCTGAGCTTTCCAAAAACGTAACTGCTGTCCATACTCTCAGGGCTGATGTAAAATGTACTCTTGCAAAGCTTCTGCCCCTTATCCGAGAGGTCAGACGTCCCGAATGGCAGGATAAGATAAATACCCTTCGTCAGGAGGAAGCACTTCTTCAGGACAGCCGCGGCGGACTTACTCCCCGCAATATTATAATGACCCTCAACAGACACATTGGTGAAAACACTCCTGTATGCACCGATGTCGGTCAGCATCAGATGTGGACTGCTCAGAATCTTACTCTCAAAAACAAGCGCAGATTCATTTCAAGCGGCGGTCTCGGCACTATGGGCTTCGGTATGGGCGCCGCTATCGGCGCCGCATTCGGCACAAAGGAGCGAAGCGTGCTCGTCACCGGTGACGGCGGTTTCGGTATGAGCCTTAACGAACTTGCAACAGCCGTTACATATAATGTCCCGATTACCGTTCTCATTTTCAACAACGGCGTTCTTGGAATGGTGCGTCAGTGGCAGTCTCTCTTTTTCGACAAGCATTATTCTGCCACCGTCCTTGACCGCAAAACTGACTTTGTCGCACTTGCCAAAGCTTTCGGCGCAGATGGCGAAAAGGTATCTTCTCTCGAAGAGCTTGACAAAGCTCTCCAAAATGCGTTTAATTATAACGGTCCTTATGTTATCGACTGCGCTGTTTGCAAGGATGAATTTGTTCTTCCTATGCTTCCGCCCGGTGGTTCTATGGATGATATTATTGTAAAGTTAGGTGACTGATATGAATCGATATACCGTAGCTGTGCTTGTGCGCAATCAGTCAGGCGTACTGAACAGGGTTACGAGTATGTTCCGACGCAGACAGTTCAATATAAACTCCCTTACTGTCAGTGAGACTGAATCCAATGAGTTTTCACGTATAACCGTGATGTTTGACGGCGATGAACTCAACAAGCAGCAGCTTATCAATCAGCTGTACAAACTCCCCGATGTATGCCATATCAAGGAATTGAACAGCGAAAACTGCGTAAGCTGTGAGCTTATGCTTATAAAGCTTGCAAATGAGCCTCACAGCCGTGACGATATTCTCACTGCCGCCAAGGCTTTTGAGGCTAAGACTGTGGATTACTCAAAGGATTCCATCGTTCTCCGTCTTACGGGGGAACGCAGAAGAATTGATGATTTTGTCGATCTGATGCGCGATTATTCTATTCTCGAAATATGCCGCACAGGAATAGTTTCCCTTGAAAAGGGCAGCGAGACAATCCGCAAGGTTACGAATTTATAAAAAAAAACACTCGGAACAAATTGCTCCGAGTGTTTTTTTTATTCAGTCTTCTGCTTTCGGGTGGCAGGTGCCGCTGAGAGCACAGCTGCCGCAGGATCCGCCGCAGGAACAGGAGCATTTGCCCTGTTTCCTGTCGCGTATCTGTTTTATTACTATTGCAAGGAAAATTACAACTACGATTGATAAAACAATGATTGTTGGAAGATTCATATTTCACATCTCCTTATTTTGCCTCAAGGGGCGTATGCTTATACTTGTTTCTTCTGAAAAGGAAGTACAGAATTACAACAAGAGCCATAGCCGCCACAAGGGTCCAGACATTGAAAATGCCTGTTACTATAAACATACCGATCTGATAAACGATAAGAGAAATTGCATAGGCAAATACTGTCATATAGCCAAGTGCAAAGAATGTCCAAAGAGGACTGTTCATCTCTCTTTTGATTGCGCCCATAGCAGCGAAGCAGGGTGCGCAGAGAAGATTGAATATCATAAAGGAGAATGCGGAAAGCTTATTATTTCCGAAGAACTCCTGACCTATGATAGCTGCGTTTCTTGTAACGCCTTCTTCTACCTCTGTCATAAGGTCAACGCTGTCTGAGAGCATTTCTGAAAGTGTACCGAAAACGCCGACGACCTCTTCCTTTGCAACAAGTCCGAGAATTGTTGCAACTGCCGCCTGCCACTTGCCGAAGCCAAGGGGAGTAAAGATAACAGCAATAAATTCACCGATGACATTGAGGATGGATTTTGCATCGCCCTCGCCGATGTAGTGAAGTCCGCCTTCAAAGCTAAGACTGTTGAGCACCCAGATAATAACGCTGGCTGCAAGAATAACGGTACCTGCACGCTTTATAAAGTCCCAGCCGCGTTCGCCTGTTGCTCTGAGCACGTTCTTTGCTACAGGTGCGTGATATGCGGGAAGCTCCATAACAAAGGTTGCCGCTTCACCTGCAAAGGGCTTTGTCTTTTTAAGGATAAGGCCTGATACGATAACTGAACCGATACCGATAAGGTATGCGGCAAGTGCTATAACAGGGCTGTTTCCGAACAATGCGCCTGCGATAAGACCTACAATGGGCATTTTTGCACCGCAGGGTACAAAGCAGGTTGTCATAATGGTCATTCTGCGGTCTCTGTCCTGCTCGATGGTACGTGATGCCATAACTCCGGGAACACCACAGCCTGATGCTACGAGAAGAGGAATGAAGCTCTTTCCCGAAAGGCCGAACTTGCGGAAAAGTCTGTCCATAATAAATGCGATTCTCGACATATATCCTATATCCTCAAGAATTGAAAGAAGGAGGAAAAGGATCATCATCTGAGGCACAAAGCCGAGAACAGCGCCAACTCCGCCGACTATGCCGTCTGCCACAAGGCTTACAAGCCACTGTGCGCAGCCGATATTTTCAAGGAATGATGTTACCCAGGGGATTATCCATTCACCGAAGAGGGTGTCATTCATAAAGCCTACGGTCCAGTCGCCTATAGTACCAATGGAAAGAGTATAGACACCAAGCATTATAAGTATAAAAATGGGAATTGCAAGAATACGGTTTGTTGCGATTTTATCTATCTTTTCAGACACTGTCATCTTGCCTGCGTTCTTTCTGACATAGCAGCCCTCAAGGATCTTTTCTATGTACAGATAGCGCTCGTTGGTGATTATGCTCTCGGCATCATCGTCCATTCTGCGCTCCGCTGCCTTTATGTCCTTTTCGATGTGATCTACAAGCGACTGTTCAATGCCAAGCTTTTCGATAACCCGGCTGTCACGCTCAAAGATCTTTATTGCATACCAGCGCTGCTGCTCGTCGGGAAGTCCGTGAACTGCCGCTTCCTCAATATGAGCAATGGCGTGCTCTACAGTTCCACAGAATATATGTCCCGGCTCTTTTGCCCCCTGCTTTGCCGCCTCTATGGCAGCCTCCGCAGCATCGAATATTCCGTCATTCTTAAGAGCGGACAGCTCGACAACCTTGCAGCCAAGACGCTTGCCAAGCAATTCAAAATCTATTTTATCGCCGTTTTTACGAACGATATCCATCATATTTATGGCGACCACAACAGGTATTCCAAGCTCGATAAGCTGAGTTGTCAGATAGAGATTTCTCTCTATATTCGTTCCGTCAACTATGTTGAGGATCGCTTCAGGTCTTTCGTCAACAAGATATTTTCTTGCAACGACCTCCTCCATTGTGTAGGGAGAAAGAGAATATATTCCGGGAAGATCCGTTACTATGACTCCGTCATATTTTTTCAGCTTTCCCTCTTTCTTTTCAACCGTTACTCCGGGCCAGTTTCCTACATACTGGTTTGAGCCGGTCAGTGCGTTGAACAGGGTCGTTTTGCCGCTGTTGGGATTTCCCGCCAGTGCGATTCTGATATCCATTGTAAATTTCCTTTCCATTTCAATTAGCTTTCGCTAACCTGTCTGTCAAAAAATATGTGGGATAACCCACATATATAACTTACTCAACCTCTATCATCTCGGCATCTGCCTTACGCAATGAAAGCTCATAACCGCGTACGGTAAGCTCCATAGGGTCTCCAAGAGGCGCTACCTTGCGCACCTTTATTGTGATTCCCTTTGTTATACCCATATCCATAATTCTGCGCTTTACTGCGCCTTCGCCGTTTACCTTCAGTACCTTTGCCGAAGAACCGACCTTTACGTCTTTAAGTGTACTCATAGCTTTTCTCCTTACTGTGCGAGAAGGGTGGTTAGTCCTCGCTAACTGCACATTTATAATAGTCTTGCAGTCAAATTTTGTCAAGTGATTTTGACAAAAATATTAGCCCGTGCTAACTTTTTGGCGGTGTCGCCAACGGTTAGCGCAGGCTAATATTTTTGTTTGTGCAAGATGCTGATTTGATAAGTTATGCTGTCTATTTTAGTACCTCGATTTTATCTATACCGTAATATTCAAACAGCCGAAGCATACTTTCGTCTATTTTTTCCCCCGAAACGGCTATAGGAATTGCAGGAGGACAGGACACTGTTGGCGCTCCGCACACTCTTCCCAATGCATTTTCTGCCAAAACCACTTCCTGCGGTGCAAAAAGTGCGTTTCTCACAGAAGTCACTGTTTCTGCAGCTTTCAGATGTGTAAAGCCATTTTGCTTGTATGGCATTTTGTTGGTTTTCAGAGCTTTTTCAAGGGTAAAAAGCTCTTCTTTTGTGTTTTCGGGAGTCATCATAAGGACGACAAAATCGGGATCTGAATATTCACACTCTATCCCCTCTGCTCTGAGCTTTTCAGCCAGGTCTTTCCCCGTCATTCCCTCGGGAACGGCGATCGTTATACGCAGTGGATCTGTCTTTTCTACCTTCCAGCCGTTTTCTTTCAAAACAGATCTTGTGTTTTCTATATGAAGGCATATATCACTGAGCTTTTCTCCGTAATTATCCAAAAGATAATCAACGCACATATCAAGAGATGCCAGCGTAAGGTACGACGGACTTGTTGAGCCGAACAGTGCCATAGCGTTTTTTGCGTCCTCCGCAAGGCCCTCCGGTGCATTTCTGCTTATGTGAAGATAAGCTCCGCCTGTCAGAACAGGGAGAGTCTTGTGTGCCGAGTCACAGCATATGTCGGCGCCAAAGTCAAGAGGATGCTGTGACGGTGTAAGGAATTTCAGATATGCTCCGTGAGCATTGTCTGCGGCAAGCACTGTGCCGTATTCGTGACACACCTTTGCAAGCTCTCTTACATCGGCAATGTTGCCAAGATAATCCACTGACGTTATGTAAACTGCTGCAGGTGGTTCGGTCAGACTGCTCAGGGTCTTTCTCAGCCCCTCTGCCGTAACGGGACAGGCACAGAGAGATGCGCTCTCCTCAGGCATAAGCCAGATTATATCAAAATCAAGCAGTGCGGCAGCATAGACAAAAGCCTTGTGGACATTTCTCGCGGCAACTACCGTTCTGCTGCAGCCCTTTTGCCTGTGTTTAATGACAAGATACAGCATTGCTCGTATGCACTGGCTTGAGCCTTCGGTTGAGTAAAGTGTTCTTTTACTGCCGAAAAGCGCAGAGGTATTGCTTTCGCTTTCCGCTATGATCCCCTCCGCTTCATACAGAGCGTCTGCTCCGTGAACCTCTGTTATATCGAGATACTCGCAGCCGAGAAAGGAAACGCCTTTGTGACCCGGCATATGAAAGCGTATTTTATTCGATTTTTGATAATCTTTGAGAAAATCAACTATCGGCGTTTTCATAAACTATCCTCTCATCTGTGTATAACAAAAGTTTTTATCAAGTTTTTTCAAAAAACTTGCAGGGGTTCAGGGGGCAGCGCCCACTGATAGGGGTTCGGGGACGAAGTCACCGATTCGTATTTATTAAAACACAACTGCTTACAGCAGTTGTGAACATAGCTCACCGCTGATGCTGAAATGGAAGCCGTCCAAAGGACGGCAACGGGAACCCCCGCCGAGGGTTCCCATCATTAAACAGTCCACCGGACTGTTTAACTGCCCTCCTGCGGTTTTGAAACGAAAACCATTTTCGTATTCTGCGGAATATGATTCAGGGACTCTGCCCCTGAAAACCCCACCAAAGGGGCAGAGCCCCTTTGGAAACCGATGTTTAAGAAATATCGGCAGCAGAGCAATTATTTGTTATTCTTCCTGGGCTGCCGCCTGCATCATAATCGCACATTCAATGCGCTTTTTGAAAAGCTCACAGCCCGGCTCATATATACCTCGTATTGAGCCTGTTGCGTGGTATGCGTTTGCGGCACAGCCTCCTGAACAATAAAGCTTTGCCCAACAGTCGGCACATTCGGGACGTGCATATGCATTACAGCTTCTGAATTCTTCTCTCAGTTCGTTATTTGTAACACCGTCCCACACATTTCCAAGCTTATGCTTCTCTTCGCCGACAAACTGGTGGCAGGGATAAAGGTCACCCCAGGGAGTCACTGCCATATATTCCGTGCCCGAACCGCAACCGGATATGCGCTTATAAATACAGGGACCTTCCGTAAGGTCAAGCATATAGTGATAAAAGGTTATTGGTTTGCCGTCTTTTCTGCGGCGTATCATATCCTTTGCAAGGATTTCGTACTGCTCCTTGACTGTTTCAAGGTCTTCCTTTGTAAGCTCTGCAGGGTCTCCCGGTGCACAAACCACAGGTTCCATACTCAGCTCAGTAAAGCCAAGGTCTGCCATATGAAATACGTCATTTGTAAAATCGGGGTTTGCGTGGGTAAAGGTACCTCGCATATAATACCCCTGATTTCCACGTGCCTCAACAAACTTTTTAAATTTGGGCACAATGGTATCATAGCTTCCCTTGCCCGCGTAATCCACTCTCAGACGGTCGTGTATCTCTTTTCTGCCGTCAAGAGACAATACCACATTGCTCATTTCTCTGTTTGAAAATTCTATGACATCATCGTCGATAAGCATTCCGTTGGTTGTAAGAGTAAAGCGGAAATTCTTGCCTCTCTCCTTTTCGACGCTTCGCGCATATTCAACAAGCTGCTTTACAACATCCCAGTTCATAAGCGGCTCACCGCCGAAAAAGTCAACCTCCAGATTGGTTCTGCTTCCGGAATTATCCATCAGAAAATCAAGGGCCTGCTTTCCAACCTCAAAGCTCATCAATGCTCTGTCGCCGTGATACTTGCCCTGACTTGCAAAACAATAGGAACAGTTGAGATTGCAGGTATGTGCCACGTGCAGGCACAGCGCTTTTATAACATTGCCCGAACGTTCCTTGAATGTACCTGCCATTTCGGCAAAAGTGTCGGATGTGTAAAGCTTGCCCGCTTCCTCAAGGCTCTTTATATCCTCGATGCAGTCATAAAGATCTGTTCGGGTTACGTCTTCTCTGTCAGCATACTTTTCAAGCATATCCGCTACTATGTCATCTGCGCTCTTTTCCTTGTAAAGTGCAATAATGTCATAGGCTACCTCGTCAACAACGTGAACCGAGCCCGAG
Source organism: Acutalibacteraceae bacterium (assembly GCA_045604965.1). Lineage (GTDB taxonomy): Bacteria > Bacillota > Clostridia > Oscillospirales > Acutalibacteraceae > JAISGQ01. The sequence goes on along the minus strand of JAZUPB010000015.1, from coordinate 19,494 downwards.
CAGCTGTCTAGAACAATATTATATCCGTTGAGTTTATACTGATGAACCATTGTGGTGCCTCCGTTTTAAATATAAAAGGCACCGCCTGCTCAGGCGGCACCTTTCTTCATTGCGATAAGTTAATGATTAGTTCTTCTTATCCTTGTTCTCGCACTTCTGGTTTGCAACGCCGCAGCTGGTCTTGCAAGCAGACTGGCAGGAAGTCTGGCACTCGCCGCAGCCGCCCTTCTTTGCGCTCTCACACATATTGCGGGTGTTAAGGGTCTTGATTCTTTCCATAATTGATTATCTCCATTCGTTATATTTTCGTTTCACGGCATTATGTCAACTATTTCCGACACAGTGCCCTAACTATCGCAAAAATTATATCATAGCAATAATGCAAAGTCAAGAAATTGTAAAGCTATAGTGATTTTTAGATTTTATGATTATTACTTACATCGGTTTGACATTTTCAAATTAAGGTATTAAAATTATATTCAGCGAATCTTTCTTGGAAAAGAGGATATTATGAGCAATTCAAAAAATAATTTAACTGCCGATCTCGGCACAGGAAGTGTCGGCAAGCTCATCGTAAAGCTTGCGTTTCCTTCTATTGTAGCGCAGATAGTAAATCTTCTATACAATCTTGTTGACCGCATATATATAGGTCATATCCCCGAAATCGGAGATATGGCACTTACAGGACTTGGACTTTGTATGCCTGTTATTATGATAGTCACTGCCTTTTCTTTGCTTATCGGCGCAGGCGGTGCGCCCAGAGCCTCAATTGCTATGGGAAAAGGCGAAAATAATACCGCACAGCGTATTCTCGGCAACTGCACCGTTCTTCTTGTGATTTTCGCTGCCGTTCTCACCGTTGTACTCGAAATTTTCGCCGAACCGATACTTATTCTTTTCGGTGCAAGCAAAAACACTCTTCCCTATGCCCTTGATTATCTGCGCATATACGTTGCAGGCAGTGTTTTTGTTATGATCGCACTGGGTCTTAACACCTTTATCACTGCACAGGGCTTTGCAAAGACGGCTATGGCAACTGTTCTGATCGGTGCTCTATTAAATATTGCCCTTGACCCGATTTTTATTTTCGTACTTGGAATGGGTGTAAAGGGTGCAGCACTTGCAACCATTATATCCCAGACCGTCTCCGCATTTTGGGTACTACTGTTTCTTTCCGGACGCAGAACTCTGCTTAAAATTAACAGACAGGACTTCCGTCTTAAATGGAAAATCATACTGCCTGTGCTGGCTCTCGGTGTTTCGCCCTTCATTATGACCGCAACGGAAAGTATTCTGAATATCGCTTTCAACTCTTCGCTCGCAAAGTACGGCGATGATGTTGCTGTCGGTGCTATGACGATTCTCACAAGCATTATGCAGCTTATGATGATGCCCACCCAGGGACTTGCCCAGGGCACTTCACCAATTATTAGCTACAATTACGGCGCAGGCAAGACCGACCGCGTAAAGAAGGCATACCGAATACTTTTTGTCTGCTGCTTCGTTTACACTATTACATTCTGGTGCATTGTTCAGGTTTTCCCCGAATTCTTTGTACTTCTTTTCAACAACGAATCTGCCGAGCTTATGAATACTACCGTCTGGGCTCTTCGCATATATCTTGCTGCTATGGGCTTCTTTGGCATACAGATGGCTGCGCAGCAAACCTTTGTTGCTCTGGGACAGGCAAAGATCTCTCTCTTTATCGCAAGTCTCCGAAAGATCATACTTCTTATTCCCCTTATTTATATCCTGCCTCATTTCTTCGACAATAAGGTATTTGCTGTTTTCCTTGCAGAACCTATTGCCGATACTGTCTCAATAATCGTCGCAGGAAGTTTGTTCTTTTTCAATATCAAAAAGATACTCAGCAAAACACAGAATAAGATATCTGAGTAAAATAATAAAGGAGAGGATATATCCCTCTCCTTTTGTTTTATTTAAGATATGCCTCAAGTCTGTATATTGGCTGACCGAGAGAAGAAAACTTCTGCTCGTATTCAGTGACAATATTCCCTTCAAAATTACTGTGGTGAAGATCGAGAGACACATTTCGTATAATATATCCGCATTCTGAAAAGCTTTCAATGGAATATTCAAAAAACGGCATATTGTCGGTCTTCTGCTCTATTCTGCCATCTTTTGAGAGAATCTCTCTGTAAAGAGCAAGGAATCTCGGTGATGTCAGGCGGTGATTTCTATAATGTGCCTTGGGATAGGGACAGGAAAAATTGAGATATATTCTCTCAACCGCGCCCTTCGGAAGAAATCTGTTAAGATACTCCGCGCCTATGCACATAAATTTGAGGTTCTCTATTCCCTCTGCTGCACAGGTCTCGCAGGCTGTGACTATTACATTCTCCTGCATTTCCACCGCGATTATATTTATGTCCCTGTTTGCCTTTGCAAGCTCACAGGCAAAGCGACCCTTTCCGCAGCCGATCTCAAGCCACAACGGCGCCTCTCTGCCGAAAATCTCCGCAAGGTCAAGATATTCTTCGCCGTTTACTTCCTTTCGGCTGTCCTTATCCTCACATTTTACGATTATCTGCACAGCTGCGCTTTTTTCCATTCTTGCGCCAAGGTTTTTCTTATGTCTAAGTCTCATATTATGCCTCCGACAGCAAATTTTGACCGCCGATTTTCATCGACGGTCAACTTTTTATTTTATCTGTTCCAATGCATACTTTTTGATAGCCTCAAAGGAGCTGTCGCTTATAACGTGCTCTATTTTGCAGGCATCCTCAGCTGCGGTTTCTTCATCAACACCCAGGCGTACAAGAAAATCTGTGAGAAGAATATGCCTTTCGTACATCTTTTCAGCCACCTCAAGACCTGCTTCAGTCAGGGTAAGATATCCGTTTTCATCCACCTTTACATATCCGCCGTTTTTAAGCAGTCCTATTGCACGGCTGACGCTTGGCTTTGAATATCCCATATATTCTCCTACGTCTATTGAACGCACAGCGTTGCTGTTCTTTGAAAGAACGTAAATGGACTCTATATACATTTCGCCAGATTCCTGAAGATGCATAATCAGCCCTCCCCAAAATCATATTAAATCAAGTATAACATATACTTTTTCTCATTTCAAGCAAAATCACCGATACAAAAGAGTATCGGTGATTTATTATATCTATACCTTTTTTGCATAGGTTCCGATTATCCAGCCGCTCTTGCTGCCGACTGTTATCTTGTACCAGACCTTGCCGCTTACGGTCTTTGTAGATGTATAGGTATATGTGCTGCCCTTCTTGACTGTGGTCACTACGGCATAGCCCGTACCTGCACTCTTACGGACATTGACAACCTCTCCTGTTATTTTTACTTTCTTTGATGCGGCTTTGGTTGTGGTGGTTGTTGCCTTTGTTGTGGTAGTTGTCGCTGCGGTCGTGCTACCGGAAATAACTTTTGCGTATGTTCCGATTACCCAGCCCGTCTCACCTTCGACGCTTATCTTGTACCAAACCTTGCCGCTTACGGTCTTGGTGTCTGTAAATTCATAAATGCTTTCCTCAAGTACCGTGGTAACAACATCGTAGTTCGTACCTGCCCCCTTACGGACATTAACTATCTTGCCCGTTATCTGCAGTTTGTTTTGTGCAGGTTTAGTCGTTGTAGTTGTCGGTTTGGTAGTTGTAGTGGTTTTGGCTGTTGTGGACTTGGTAGTCGCTTTTGTTGTAGTAGTTGTTGCCTTTGTAGTGGTTGCAGTGGAAACAACCTTTACATATGTGCCGATTACCCAACCGCTCTTACTGCCGACTGTTATCTTATACCACTTCTTGCCGCTTACGGTCTTTGTCGCGGTAAACACATAGGTACCGCCCTTCTTGACCGTGGTTACTACACCGTAGCTTGTACCTGCACCCTTACGGACATTAACTATCTTGCCCGTTATCTGCAGTTTGTTTTGTGCCGGCTTTGCGGTGGTAGTTGTAGTCTTTTTAGTGGTTGTAGTTGTCGGTTTAGTCGTTGTGGTTGTTTTTGCTGTTGTTGACTTAGTAGTCGCTTTTGTGGTAGTCGTTGTTGCTTTGGTAGTGGTTGTTGTGGCTTTTGTGGTAGTTGCAGTGGAAACAACCTTTACATATGTGCCGATTACCCAGCCGCTCTTACTGCCGACTGTTATCTTATACCACTTCTTGCCGCTTACGGTCTTTGTCGCGGTAAACACATAGGTACCGCCCTTTTTGACAGTGGTTACTACACTGTAGCTTGTACCTGCACCCTTACGGACATTAACTTTTGCACCGGTTATCTGCAGCTTGTTCTGTGCCGGCTTTGCTGTAGTGGTCGTAGTCTTTTTAGTTGTTGTAGTTGTTGATGCTGTAGTTGTCGTGGTTGCTGCAGTTGTTGAATCGGTAGTTGCTTTTGTAGTTTTATCTGTTGCCTTTGTAGTGGTTGTTGTCGGATTTGTTCCGACCGGAACCTCTATCAATTCAACATAGGTTCCGCTTATCCAGCCGCTCTTTGAGCTGCTGAGGATAATCTTGTACCATATAGTGCCGTTTGATGCCGCAGCAGAATCGGTGTAAACGAATTCATCGCCTTTGAACACTGTGGTTATCTTACTATTGCTTGCGCCTGCGCCGGTTCTTACATTTACCGTTCCACCTGTTACCTTGAGTCTATTTTCGTTCTCCTCAGGTACAGTTGATTCCGTGGCCTCCTGCTGGTCGGCTCTTGCATAACTGCTGCTTACCCAGCCGTTTTTAGACGAAGTGAATTTTATCTTATACCACTTTACACTGCTTACCTTTTTTGTCTCAAGGAGCTGATATTTTTCTCCTACATATGCAGTGCCTACCTTACTTTCGTCAGCACCTGCGCCGGATCTCACTGTAGTGCTCTTCGCTGTGATTGTTACCGTTTTTTCATAGTCGGGTGTATCTTCTGTCGCCTCACCCTTGCAGATACCGGACTTGCCGAAATCATATGTAACTCCGTCAACGGTGAATTTTCCGACAACAAACTCGCCATCGTGATAGTAATAGGTGTTTCCGTCGTACTCATACCATCCCGTGGTAGGATAGGATATCATATCTATCTTAAACCACTTGACCCATACAGGCCAGTAGTTTCCGTACAGTTCATCGTACTGCATATCCTTGTTTTTATTTCTTGAATCAATAGCCATGTCAACACCGTTTTCGTCTCTTCCGACGTAAACACCGGCGTGTCCGTTAAGCCAAAGTCCAAGACCGTGAATTCTGGGGATGCTGTTCATATTGCCTTTGACAGAAGCCGCATCAACAAGATCCTTTGCACCGCCGCCTTTTCCGTTGCAGTATGAACGTATAAGTCCCGAACAATCAACAGCACCTGCCGATGATCCGCCGTACTTATAATCCCATTTTTCTCTGTATGCTTTCCATGCCCACTCAGCCATTCCGATTCCGGTCTTGCCGCTTATAGCGGCAGCTTTTACGGGAAGTGCACCGGGGACTATCACTCCAAGTATTATCGCCGCACACAATACTGCAGTAATTACATACTTAGCAAATCTCTTCATAATAACCTCCATTAAGTCGGGGAACAGTTTTTCGGACTATTACCGTGCATCATTCTACCATATACCCCATAATTCTGCAATATGTGCGTTGTAAACATTTTGTAACTATTTTTATGTAAAGTTCACAACAACTTTCTGATGGGAATTTTTTCGCACAAATTGCGTTTATTTGAAAGTAATGATATACTGAAAAAAACAATTATCGGAGGAACATAATATGTTTGATGAAGTATTTGGCGAAGTTGCGTACGATGGCGAATATACAGCAAGAAAAGAAATCGTGTTTTTTGGAGACAGCCGGGAAATCGATATATACATCAACGCTGATGAAGGCGAACCTATTACACAGGAACAGCGCGATGTATATGAAGCACTGATGCAAAACTGGGATGAAATACAGCATAAAACAGCCGCTGCAATTCTCAATTACTACAACGAGGAAGAAAAAGGCGCTTACGGTCCCGATGATCCTGATGAATTCAACGAATGGTGGCCTGATATTGACAACAAAGAGGATCTCGTAAGAAACATACATCTTGACAGCATTGTTATCTGGGCTGACTATAATGGCAAAAATCCTGTTTACATATTGTTTGACCGCGATTGGGGCGGTGAAGATACAGAAGATAACGGCGTCGCTGTTCTTATTGAGGACGGCGAGGTTATGGAAGTGGGCTACAAATATATCGCCCTTTAATTATGAAAACCCGACCTGTAATTAACAGGTCGGGTTAGCTATTTTATTAATACTTTTCAGGACAATCAGATCACGTTCTTATACATATACTGCGTGATCTTGCTGCAAACTGCGTATACACCCTGGGAATCACGGGATGCACTTGCTCCTGTTGTTACAACAACAACACCGTCCTTTGTATCGGGGTTATAGGACGCAAGCGCCAGCACACCGTATGCATTGCCTGTATGGTAATAAAGACTGCTCTCACCGTAGAGATTTGCCTTGTAACGCAGGGGCATACACTGATGGAATGATCCGCCGTACTCTGACTTTTTAAACAGCTGCTTCTCAATTGTCTGTACAGATTCGGGTGTAAGGATCTGTACGCCGTTGTATGTTCCGTCGTTTGCAAGCATTGCAATCATCTTAGCAAGATCCTTTGCCGAGCAGGTAAGGCCGCCTGCAAAGGCACTGGTATTGTTGCCCGGAACAGAGCTTCCCTTTATGCTTTTGGATTTTGATACACTTCTTGCCACTGAGCCTCCTGCATAATAAAGGGTTGCAAGCTTTGACGTGTCATTTACTGCTCCCGGGTTAAACGCAGCATCCATTCCAAGCGGTGCAAAAACATTTGACTTTGCGTACTTATTCATCGTAGTTTTTGCTGCAACCTCAAGAGTGGAACCAGCAACACCTACAGCGTAGTTGTTGTAAATCCAACTTGATGATGCTCCTACAGTACCTCCGGTATAGTTTCCTGACTTTTTAAGCTGTGAAAGAGTTCCTGCCTTTGTGCTGCTGTAGCCAAGAAACCTCAGTGTTGAGGTATGTGAAAGGAGACTCTTGAGGGTTACTGCCTTCGGCAGGTTAGCTCCCCAGTAGGTGCCGATCTTTGTGTTTATATTGACCTTGCCCTGTTCCTGAAGCTTCATTGCACAAACAGATACTGCAACCTTGGAAATCGATGCAACACGTATCTTATGGTCAGAGGTCATTTTGCTGCTTTTCTTTGTGGCATATCCGTAATTATAAACGCCCTTGACAACACCGTCGTCAATAAGTGCAACCTGTATGCCGTCTGCGCCGTATGACTTCGCTATGCTGTTTACATATGACTGAGCATCAGAAGGCACAGGCTTTTCCGCTTCTGCTTTTACTGTAATCTTTTTTGAAAACTGGCTTGTTACCCAGCCTGTCTTTGAACTTGTAAACTGTATCTTATACCAAGCTCTTCCCTTGACTGTCTTTGTTCCCAGGTACTTATACTTATTGCCCTTTTTGGCAGAACCAATCTTGCTGTAATTCGAACCCGCTCCGCTGCGGACATTTACAGGTGAACCCGTTATAGTCACCATCTCTACGTTCTTTACTGCCGTGGTGGTTGTAGTAGTTACTGTGGTGGTTGATTCTGTAGGCACTGTAGTAGATCCCGACGGATCGACATCAGTTCCTGAGGCAGTAGTTGCTGCCGTTGTATTTGATGTTGTAGTTTCAGCCGCTGATGTGGGCGAAGTTGCAGTCGATGATTCGACTGTGGTTGTCACTGTTGTTGTCGATGCAACTGATGCTGTCGTACTCTTTGTGGTTGCCGCCGTCGTTTCAGTGGTTTGTTTCGTGGTTGTCGGTTTTGTAGTTGTTGTGGTAGGCTTTGCAGTTGTGGTCGTGGGAGCTGCCACAGTTATAGCCTTTGCATATGTACCGATCACCCAACCTGTCTTTTTCCCGACAGTTATCTTGTACCAGGTCTTTCCGCTGACCTTCTTGGTTGCTGTGTATACATAGGTGCTGTTCTTTTTTACAGTGGTTATGACACTGTACTTCGTTCCTGCACTTTTACGCACATTTACAACCGAGCCTGTGATTTTGACCTTCTTTATCACCGCTGCAGCCGTTGAATTGGTCGTCGACTTGGTTGTTGATTTTACCGTCGTCGATGAACCTGCTGTGGTAGTTGTGGGTTTTGCAGTTGTTGTGGATGCAGTCTCGGCATTTATTATCTTTGAATATTTGCTTATTATCCAGGCTGTTTTCGATGCGTTGTACTGTATCTTGTACCAGGTCACACCGTTGCTTGCCTTTTTTGATGATAAATATTCATATTTTTCGCCTTTGTATACAACACCGGTCTTAGCATAGCCTATGCCTGCACCTTTCCTGATATTTACAGATGATGCTGTCACTTGTACATACTTCTTCTCTGCCGAAAATGCGCTTATAGGAAATACGGCGATAAGCATTACAAGTATGAGTACTGCCGAAATAATTTTCTTCAACATAGCTGCATTCTCCCTTCTTTTATCAATTATATTACAAAATAATTACAATTGCAATAGTTTCGATTTGTTTTACAGACATTATTTCATTATAATTAGGATTGTATGATTCTTCTGTCAAATTAATTAAATTATTGATTTTTTCTTCTGCAGGCACTAAAATGTTATCCGGAGGTGCATCATAATGATATACATTCTCGAAGATGACGACAGCATCCGCAATTTTGTCATTTATGCTCTCAACTCATCTGACTTTGAGACACAGGGTTTTTCACGTCCATCTGAGCTGTGGACAGCCCTCGCATCAGATACTCCCGATCTCTTTCTTCTTGATATAATGCTCCCTGAGGAAGACGGCATCGAGGTCCTGAAAAAACTCCGTGCTCAGCGCAGCACCGCCGATGTTCCTATTATTATGCTCACCGCCAAGGATTCCGAATATGATAAGGTCATCGGACTTGATGCCGGCGCCGACGACTATATTTCAAAACCCTTCGGCATAATGGAGCTTATTGCCAGAATAAAGGCCCTTATGCGCCGCTCTTCCAAACCCGATACTACAGGTATAATTTTTTCATTTGGCGATCTTACTGTCGATGATAAAGCCCACATTGTGCGTGTCGGCTCTGAAAACGTCTCCCTCACTCTCAAGGAATACGAACTACTGCTGCTTCTTGCCAAAAACGCAGGAAAGGTTATGACAAGAGATGTTATACTTGAAAAAATATGGGGCTATGACTATGACGGCGAAAATCGCACTGTTGATGTACACGTTCGAACACTGAGACAAAAACTCGGCGATGCAGGTTCTCTTATAGATACAGTCCGAGGTGTCGGCTATAAGCTTATGTGATTTTTATAAAGTTATAACATAGATTTAACATAGATTTAACATTCAGCAGATTTATATTTAACAGTAAAAATATATCGTTTTTAATGGGTTAATTTGAAATAATAAAAAGATATGTGAGGTATTTCTATGGGTTGGAAACAGGTACTCGAACTCATCGGGGGACTTGCTATGTTCCTTTTTGGTATGTCCCTTATGGGCAACGCACTTGAAAAGCGCGCTGGCAATCAGCTGAAAACCATTCTCAGCAAGCTCACCACAAATCCTGTAAAAGGCTTTATTCTGGGTCTTGTAGTAACTCTTATAATTCAGTCATCCTCTGCCTCCACAGTTATGGTCGTCGGCTTCGTTAACTCCGGCGTTATGACTCTTTCTCAGGCAGCAGGCGTAATTTACGGTGCAAACCTCGGTACATCGATCACCGCCTGGCTCCTAAGCCTTACAGGTATCGGAGAGGAAGCTCCCATTTGGCTGCAGATATGCAAACCTTCCACATTTACACCTGTGCTGGCTCTTCTCGGCATAATAATGTATATGTTTATGAAAAAGCAGAAGACAAAGGACACCGGTATGGTACTGCTGGGCTTTGCAGTTCTTATGTTTGGTATGGAGACTATGTCCGGTTCCGTTTCCGGACTTAAAGAAAATGAAGCATTTACAAGTGTCCTTACTATGTTCGGTGATCAGCCCGTTCTCGGTGTGCTTGTAGGTACTGTGGTTACCGCCATTATCCAGTCCTCTTCCGCATCTGTCGGTATACTTCAGGCTCTTGCCATTGCAGGACTTGTCCCCTATTACGTTGCTGTTCCTATCATTATGGGTCAGAATATAGGCACCTGTGTAAGTGCTGCAATTTCTTCCATCGGTGCAACTCCCAACGCAAAGCGCGCTTCCACAATCCATTTGCTTTTCAACGTTATAGCAACCCTTATTCTTCTTCCCGTATTCTACCTTGTCGTATACTTCTTCGGCGATAATATGCCCATACTCAACGAGGCAGCGTCTCCCCTTGGAATCGCTGTTGCTCATACAGGCTTTAAAATAATTGCTCTTCTTCTCATTACTCCGTTCTCCAAGCAGCTCACAAATCTTGCCTGCAAGCTTGTTCCTGACAAGAAAAAGGGCAAGGAATTCGAGCTTCTTGATGAGAGACTTCTCGCAACTCCCTCTGTTGCTGTTGAACGCTGCCGTGTTGTCACAGCATCTATGGCAAAGGTATCCGTCGAATCTCTTAAAACGTCATTCGGTCTTCTTTCCGAATACAATGCAAAAACCTGTGAGCTCATAAGAGAACAGGAATCCGAAGTTGACCGCTATGAAGATATGCTGGGCTCTTACCTTGTAAAGCTCAGCAGTCAGGAAATGAACCTCAAGGACAGTGAGGAAGCCACAAAGCTCCTCCACCTCATCGGTGATTTCGAGCGTATATCCGACCACGCTGTCAACATTGTTGAATCAGCTGAGGAAATACACGACAAGAAGCTTGCTTTTTCCGACGAAGCAAAGCAGGAGCTCAATATTCTGCTGGGCGCAGTTACCGAGATCCTTGATCTCGCACTTGTTTCCTTTGATGAAGGCAATCTCGATTCTGCCGCACTTGTTGAGCCACTCGAAGAAGTCATCGACAATCTCAAAAAAGAAATGCGTCGCAGACATACCCAGAGACTCCAGAAAAACGACTGCACCATCGAGCTGGGCTTTGTATATTCCGATCTCGTTGTAAACCTTGAGCGTGTTGCAGACCACTGCTCCAACATCGCTGCCTGTATGCTTGAGATCGAAAACGACAGACTTGGTATGCACGAATATCTTGACAATCTCAAGGACGGCTCTGTTGATGCCTTCAACAACAATTATCAGCTGTTCAGTATGAAGTACGCACTTTCCGATAAATAGGACGTGATATTATGACAAAGCGGATCTTCAAATGTATCCTCGCGGTATCATTTGCGATTTTTGCACTCAGCTCTGTGTTTTTCATCGCTGTATACTTTGTCTTTCTTTCACGCGATATAAATGCAGAAGCTCCCGGAAATTTCTGGGAGCTTCTTGCTTCTGCAATTCCGCACCTTCTATTCCTTCTTGCAGGAATAATAATTGTCTCTGTGATTTTTTCAAAGTATATATTAAAAAAACTCATCAAGCCCGCCGTAGAGCTTTCTGTCTCTGCCCCCGACCGACTTGCAGGGTACCCTGAGCTTTCTCCCCTGCTCACAAGACTGCGCCGTCAGGACACCCTCATCAAAGATCAGATGGCAGAGCTGAGCCGCCGCCACGATGAATTCAATTCTATAACCGAAGGAATGAGCGAAGGCTTTATAATCGTTGACAATGATATGAACATCACATCATACAACAGCGCGGCGCACCAGATATTCGGCTTCAATGATTCCTCACGAGGCATCGATTCCTGCCGAGAGGCATACGATGCACTGTGGTATGCTCTGCAGGGTCATTCCTGTGAGCGCGAATTTGAACTTCAGAAAAGGCATTACAGAATTTTTGCAAGCCCGGCAAGAAGCGATTCTTACGGCGCTGCTGTGGCTATAGTTCTCGATGTTACAGAGCGCGTCCAGCGTGAATCGATGCGCCGCGAATTTTCCTCCAATGTTTCCCACGAACTAAAAACTCCCTTGACTACGATTCACGGCGCTGCGGAGATGCTCAAAAGCGGTATGGTAAAGCCCGAAGACACAGCCAGCTTCGCATCTATGATCTACGATGAATCAGGCAGACTCATCTCCCTTGTTCAGGATATTCTGAGAATATCGCAGATCGACGAAGGCAAACTCACCGAGGATAACGGAGATGTTGACCTTTACATTCTGTGCGAATCGGTCATTTCCAGACTTTCAGGCATCGCAGAAAAGAAAAAGGTTACATTCACTCTCAATGGCGAACCTACTGTAGTACGGGGCTCAGAACGTTTTCTTGAAGATCTTGTTTACAACCTGGCTGACAATGCTGTAAAATACAACAAGGACGGCGGCAGTGTGACTGTATCTGTCCGCAGGGTGGATTCTCACCCTGTTCTGGAGGTTTCCGATACTGGTATCGGTATTCCTCAGGATCAGCTTGGCAGAGTATTTGAAAGATTCTACCGTGTTGACAAAAGCCGCTCCAAGGCTATCGGCGGAACAGGTCTCGGTCTTTCAATAGTCAAGCACGCTGTTGCATATCACAACGCGGATATTTCCATCGAAAGTGAGCCGGGCATCGGCACAAGGATCATTGTCAGCTTTCCCTGACAGCCTTCCCCCCTGCTCTACGGAGGTTATAAGATGTTCAATGCAGTAAAACATTTCCGAATCATAACCAGACACCGCCACCGTGTCATTGCACACTGCTTCAGGGCAGGCATCGGCTTTCAGGGTCTTTTTCACGACCTTTCAAAATATTCTTATACGGAATTTTCCGCAGGCGTCCGTTTTTATCAGGGCACACGAAGCCCCAATGAAAAGGAACGTGAAACAAAAGGCTATTCCCTTGCCTGGATGCATCACAAGGGCAGAAACCGTCATCACTTTGAATACTGGACTGACTATAATCCTGTGACAAAGCGTATGGAGCCGGTTGAAATGCCACTTAAATATGTAAAGGAAATGTTCTGCGACAGACTTGCCGCCAGCAAGATATACAACGGAAAGAACTACAAAGACGATATGCCCCTTGACTATTTCCTCAAGGGCAAAGCCCGCAGAGTCATCCACCCTGCCACAAGCGATCTGCTGGAATCTCTTCTTGTTATGCTCTGCGAAAAAGGCGAAAAATCGACTTTCCGATACATAAAGTCCCTTAAACAGACAAATTCATAATATATCTATTGACAGAACTGACATTCGTGATAAAATATCTCAGGTGTACGAAATATTCGTTCTGAGCATATATCTAAAGAATACTAACGGCATTCTGCCGTAATACGGAGGAATATTATGTCAACAATTTCATTTATCATCGGTATGATCATTCTCGGAATTTTCACCCTTGTCTCCGCTTTTGTTATTGCAGGTGCCATCACCTCTTCCGGCAAGGACAGTGCAGAAAATGCTCCTGTTCTTCGCCAGCCCGAAATGAAGTATTTCAACGATTTTGACGCAGCCGATTACCTCGGCATCACTACCGACGAGCTCGCTCTTCTCAGAGAGCAGGGAATTCTCGACGGTGTTTACTCCACCATCCTCACCGTTGATCCCAACGGCACCGAGGAGTATTACGATGTTGATTCCACCGGCCGCGAAGTCGTCCGTACCCGCAATGTCACTATGGAAGCTGTCCGCTTTATTTATTCGAGAGAGCTTCTTGATGACCGTATGAACGAAATGATGAAGGACGGCAAAACCGTAAATCTCAGATAATTTACAACCGCCTGTGTGAAAACAGGCGGTTGTTCTTTTTTATATGCAGAATGGCTGTGCGGAAAATCCGCACAGCCATTCTGCATATCCCCTATTTTTTATTCTGTACATTCGCACTCGTTATCATCGAAGAGCACAAGGCACTCTGAGCGGAGATTCTTTTTCAGTTCATCAATATCTGCTTTCGTCAGTCCGCTGTTTGCCGCAAGATCTACCATTTTCAGTTCGCTTATTCCGTATATAGGCGAAACATCGTAAATATCATTTGCCGACATCAAAAGATGTCTCAGATTTTTAAGATTCTGCAGGGAGCTTATATCGGAAATCATATTATTATATGCATCGAGGCTTGTAAGATTTTCAAGCTCAGAAAGCGCACTTATATCGCTTATCTTATTATAGTAGATTTCAAGCGTGTGAAGCTTCTTTTTGTCAGCAAGGGGAGAAATATCGGTTATTTCATTGACGCCTGCATACAGCACACAAAGCTCTTTCATATCAAGCAAAGCACTTATATCTTTTATTCTGTTATTCGAAATGCCCATAACTTCGATATTTACATTCTCTGCAATGGATGTTATATCCTCTATCTGATTATTTTCAAGCCACAGCTCGGAAAGCTCAGGTTTTCCTTTCAGTGCGGTAATATCGGTTATCCTGTTGTCGTTCAGATCGAGCCTGCAAAGCTTATTGAGCTTTGCAAGAGGTGTTATGTCAGCAATTTGATTATGGTCTGCATAAAATACCGTAAGACTGCTCATTTCACTCACTGCACCGATATCAGAAACACAGTTATTGCTTAAATACAGATTTTCAAGCTCCTTCAGACCCTTCAATGCGCTTATATCGTTTATTGAGTTGTTCTCCAGATACAGAAATCTGACATTATTGAGTTCTGATAACGGAGATATGTCCGTTATTTCATTTTCTTCCAGATTAATGCTCACAAGATTACTGAGTCCTGCCAGCGGTCGTATATCGGAAATATCATTGCCTTCGAGACTGAGGTGTGTCAGATTTTCAAGACTGCCGACAGGAGTTATATCCTCAAGTTCGTCAAAGCCGCAGATAGAGAGCATTTCAAGCATTCTGCATTCCTCAAGGGCAGAAATATCGGTCATTGAAAAGGGTGCATCCGCCCTATATATGGATATTTCTGTGGCATTGCTTTTGAATATCTTCCCTGCGAGTATTATATCCTTTATTTCGTAGCACTCGCCTTTATATTCATAATACTTTTCTCGGCTGTATGCTTTGCCGTTATGATCGATATACCCTTTATGGCTGTACAGCTTGCCGTCTGCCTCAAAATTGTATTCTTTTGAATACCCATATCCTTCGTGTTCAAAATGGGTATCTTTGCTGAACACTCCGTTTTCCGCCTCAAAATATTCACTGCGGTCATATGCAGCCCCTTCAAAGTTTATGTATGATTTGTAATCATACACATTCCCGAGGTAAATAAAATATTCTTCATAGCTGTATACCTTATCATTGAACGCAAAGAATTTGTCTTTGACATATATTTCGCCGTCAGCAACAAAGCAGTGAGAAAAAACCAATCGATGCGATATCTCGATCGCTGCATATGCAACAACCCCCAACACCGCACTCAAGGCAGCAATCAGCAGAAACGCAGCCGCAATACGCTTCTTATCCCCAAGCTCTCCTTTTTCCCCGAAACATTTCTGTGCCATAATATTTTCCCCTTTCTTAAACCATATTTACATTATTGATTATTTCATACAACACCATTTATTATCAACAAAAAAACTCATACAATTTAATTACAATTGAATTGCATCAACCGGTACACACAGAAAAACTTGTTATCTCTTTGTTATCTTTTGAAACAGGGTTCTGTATATCTTCCTGCGCTGTTTTACGAACGTTCTTTTACAAGACATTCTGTTTATACTGTTTTCGGTTATGCTGCAAACAAAGCGCTGTGCGGATTTTCCGCACAGCGCTTTGTCTGTTATGAATTTATTCGGGCAAATCTTTGCATTTACACTGACAATATCAGAAACTCACTTCACATTTATCCCCAAGTGCTTCCCTCAGTTTTACTATTTCATCAATTGTCAGCTCTTTATTATCCTGCAGTTCCAAATACTCCAGTTTGCTTAATTTATATAACGGTGACAGGTCAGATATATTATTGCTGTCTGCATAAATTTTCTCTATATTACTCATTCCGGAAAGTGCGCTTATATCAGATAATCCGACATATTCATCACCAATATAGCTCCAATTGCTGCTGATATTCAGATACTCAAGATTTGTAAGATTTCCGAGCGGGCTTACATTATTAATCTTATTGGCAGCCAAATCCAGTTCCTTAAGATTCGTAAGATTTTCAAGTGGGCTTACATCAGTTATCTGATTGGATGATAAATCCAGACTCTCAAGATTCGTAAGTTTTTCGAGGGGACTTATATCAGTAATCTGATTCCACCTAAGCCAAGCCAATTTGAGGTTTGTTAATTCCTTCAGTGAAGAGATATCGTCAACATTACAACCGCTGATTATTAACGTTTCAAGCTTAGTCATATCAGCCAAAAAACTTAAATTCTCAATACTGCACGCAGCTATGCTTAATGCCTTAAGGTTTTTAAGTTTTCCCAGAACTTCGATATTCTTTAGCTCAGTGTAAGTGGCGAAGAAGTCACTGCCGATAGAAAGACGTTCAAGAAGTCTGCATTCTTTCAGCAAAGTCAGGTCAGTTATCATTGTATCTTCTTCATCAAAATAAAGTTCAGTCACATCGCTTCTGAATTTTTGTCCGCCTAACTCTATATCTACAATTTTGTAGCACTCGCCCTCGAACTCGTAATATTCTTCCCGGCTCAAAGGTTCTCCATTATAGTTAATGTATTCATCATATCTGTAAACTATTCCGTCCGACACAAAAAAATCATCGTGCGTATATACCATATCCTCAAACACGAAGTATGAATCGTAGTCAAAGACTGAGCCGTTGATTTCGAAATATTCATTGCGTGAAAATGCTTTTCCGTTGAGTTCTATGTATGAAGCATAGTCATAAAGATTATTATCAGAAAGGAAATAATCTTTTCGGTCATATGCCTTGCCCTCAAATTCAATATACGAATCAAAGTCATAGAGATTACCGTCAACAACAAAATATTCATTTCGTGAATACGCCTTATCTTCGAATTCGAAAAACGCCCAATTGCTGTATATTGTATTCTCCGAAATGAAAAATTCATCGCGTTTATAAACCTGATCACCTGATTTGAAATACTCGGCTTTATCGTACACATCGCCGTCAGCAATATGGAAATTCTGTATAAACCACACCGCAGCAGCCGCATTGGCGACAATGACAATCGCTATGGCTACGATTATAAATACAGCAGCTTTTCCCAATCGCTTCTTTTTCGGCTTTTCCGCCGCAGGCGCAGTTTTCTCTGTTGCTGCTCCCTCAGTAATTATTTCCTGTGCAGTTGTTTCTGCAGCTTCCGTTGTTTCTGCACTGCTTTCATTTACTATCATTTCATCTGACATTTTTCATACCCCATTATCTTCCAATTTTGACATATTTCTTCATTTAAATTTATTTGCTTTAGATATATTATAATTAATTAAAATATGACATATTTACAAAAATATGTCAATACCTTCATATTTAATTTATCCGTATACCCTGTTCTTTTACATACATTCACCCGCTAACCCTTTTTATACAATTTGTACTGTTTTTTTCGAGTATCTGCACCCTGCAGTGACAATAATTATACTTGTAATTCTTTATCGATTATGTTACAATCTTAACGATGTGCGGTTGATATTTAACCGCAGACTAATTGTCAGACTTAGCGTTAAGCTAACGTCGAAAGAAAGGATGCTTTTTGTAATGAATTATCTCAACAAGAAGAGCGTCGAAGACATCAACGTCTCCGGCAAGAAAGTTTTAGTTCGCTGCGATTTCAACGTTCCCTTTGACGGCGAAGGCAAGATCTCCGATACCAAGAGAATCGACGAGGCTCTCAAGACCATCCGTTACCTCCTTGAGAACAACGCTAAGGTTATCCTCTGCTCTCACCTCGGTCGTCCCAAGGGCGAATTCAATATGAAGTATTCCCTCGCACCCGTTGCAGCTTACCTCACCGAGCAGCTCGGCTTTGAGGTCAAGATCGCTTCTGACGTTATCGGCGACAGCGCAAAGGCTCTTGCTGCTGAGGTCGAAGAGGGCAAGGCTGTTATGATCGAGAACGTTCGCTTCCACAAGGAAGAAGAGAAGAACGATCCCGAGTTCTCCAAGGCTCTCGCTTCTCTCGCAGAGATCTATGTAAACGATGCTTTCGGCACCGCTCACAGAGCTCACGCTTCCACTGCAGGTGTTGCTGATTATCTCCCCGCTGTATGCGGCTACCTCATCCAGAAGGAAATCTCCATTATGGGCAAGGCTCTTGCTGATCCCGCACGTCCCTTCGTTGCTATCCTCGGCGGCGCTAAGGTTTCCGATAAGATCGGTGTTATCAACAACCTCCTCGAGAAGGTCGACACCATCATCATCGGCGGCGGTATGGCTTACACCTTTATGAAGGCTCTCGGCTATTCCATCGGCGATTCCATCTGCGAGGACGACAAGGTCGAGCTTGCTAAGGATATGATGGCTAAGGCTAAGGAAAAGGGCGTTAACTTCCTTATCCCCCACGATAACGTTGTTGCTACCGCTTTTGCTCCCGATGCTGAATATCAGACCGTTGATTCCGATAAGATTCCTACCGGCTGGCAGGGTCTCGACATCGGTCCCAAGACCTCCGCTAAGTTTGCTGAGGCTATCAAGGGCGCAGGCACTGTTGTATGGAACGGACCTATGGGCGTTTCTGAGTGGGAGAACTTTGCTAACGGCACCATCGCTGTTGCTACTGCTGTTGCTGAGAGCGGCGCAGTTTCCATCATCGGCGGCGGCGACTCCGCTGCAGCTTGCGAGAAGCTCGGCTTCGCTGACAAGATGACCCACATCTCCACCGGCGGCGGCGCTTCCCTCGAGTTCCTCGAAGGTCTTGAGCTCCCCGGCATTGCTTGCCTCAACGAGAAATAAGAAAAATTTTGCGGCGGGCGTTTTCATCGGCGTCCGCCGTATATTTGATATTTTAAATTTTGGAGGAAACAGAAATGAACAAAGCTAAGCGCGCTGCTGTTATCGCAGGCAACTGGAAAATGAACAACAATCCCGAGCAGACCACTGCTCTTATCAATGAGATCGCTCCTCTCGTAAAGGATGCTGACTGCACTGTTATCTGCTGCGTACCCTTTATCGATCTTCACGCTGCTCTCGAGGCTGCTAAGGGCACCAACATCAAGATCGGCGCTGAGAACTGCCACTGGGCTGAAAAGGGCGCTTTTACCGGTGAAGTTTCCGCACCTATGCTCAAGAGCATCGGCGTTGAGTATGTCGTTCTCGGTCACTCCGAGCGCAGACAGTACTTCGGCGAGACTGACGAAACTGTTTCAATGAGAGCAAGAGCTGCTCTTGACAGCGGTCTCAAGCCCATCATCTGCGTCGGCGAGGTTCTCGAGCAGCGTCAGGAAGGCATCACCGCTCAGATCGTCAAGCATCAGGTCGTCAAGGCTTTTGAGCAGATTGAAGAATCCGAGCTTAAGAACGTTATCATCGCCTATGAGCCTGTCTGGGCTATCGGCACAGGTCTTACCGCTACCGATGAGCAGGCTAACGAAGTCTGCCATATCATCCGCGAGCTTCTCGCTGAGCTCTATTCTGCTGAAGCAGCAGAGGCTTTCACAATCCAGTACGGCGGCTCCATGAACGATGCAAACGCTGCAGGTCTCCTCGA
>JAZUPB010000014.1:0-134631 GCA_045604965.1 Acutalibacteraceae bacterium | reverse complement strand
GCTGCGAGGTGCTCATTGAATGCTGCCTGAATTTTAACACTGCCGGAGGAAGTACAACCGGTACCTCCGCAGATAAGCACTTCAGCACGAATCATTTGTCAGTTCCTCCTCTTATTTTGCAACGTTGTTGATGGTGTACTCAGCGACGACGTTACCGTTCTTGAGATGCTCCTCAATTACGCGTGCAGCCTTCTCTGCATCCATCTTGACGTAGGTGGTCTTCTCTGTGTCGGAGGTGTAGACCTCGACAACGGGCTCATACTGGCAGATGCCGATGCAGCCTGTCTGGGTTACGCTGACCTTGTCAGCAAGACCTGCATTTGCAACACCCTCAACGAATGCTGCAAGAACGGGACGTGCGCCTGCTGCGATTCCGCAGGTAGCCATACCGACGACTACACGGATCTCTCCGGAGCCTTCGCGGATAACAACCTTACCCTTCATACGCTCCTTGATTGCAGCGAGTTCCGCTAAAGATTTCATAATATAACATTCCTTTCCGAATAATATTATAAAGATTAATTATCGTAACCGGACTCGGTGTACTGTTCCCTGAGGAACTCTCCGATCCAGGCTATTACCTCTGCGCTGTCAAGCGGTACCTCACCCAGTATTTCTCGCATCTGACGAGTGTCAAGGGAAATCTCCCCCTTCGGGTGGGTGTGCTCGAAAACGAATTCTATATCGGGTGAGCCGTGGATCAGCGTTGTTATAGTCGAAACTATATCGCCGAGCGGCACATAATCGATATGATCGGTGTAAAAGAGTGCAGAAAGAACCGTTCCGTGCTCTTCCGGGGAAAGCTCTTCGGATTTTGACTCTATTGTAAGATTTCCGCCGGTCTGTTCTGCCGCAAGCTTCAGAAACGATATTCCCATTCCAACCGGACGAGTTGTCCTTGTGGTCACATATGGGTTTGTTACGTTTTTGAGAAACTCGGGCTTCATTCCGCAGCCGTCATCGGTAATTGTAAATCTCAGAGTGTTTTCCGTTTCCTCAAGTGCGATGGTGATGAGCTTAGCTCTCGCCTTGACTGAGTTTTCCGCTATGTCGAGTATGTTAAGGGATAATTCTTTCATTGTCCTCTCAGCACCTTAAAAAGCTGTTTTCTGACAAAGTCGCCGCTGTAGGGTTCGTCCTCTATTTCAAGAAACGCTTCCGCATCCCTTAAATCCATAAGGTTGTGTGCATCCGAACCAACCAGCATTTTCATATTTCTGAGCATCGGAAATCTTTCCGCATACTCTTCGTACTTTTCGCTGTTATACAGCTCAAAGCAAGTGAAAACAGGCGTCTCGGGGAATACACCCAGCGTTGCGACTATGCCGTTTGATGTTCGGTCGATGTGAGCGGGATAACATATGCCGTTATATCGCTCCACCACCTCGGGTACTTCATCTATTGAAATATCCGTTGCGTTTATCAGAAGATCCTTTTCGATGCCGATGACGTTGTCCTCATCGTCGCATATCTGCTGATTACCGAAAAGGTCAGGTCTGTTTTCTATCCTCATCCTCCGTTTGTCTATCTCATCATTGAACGCCAGGGCGTCCTCAAGATTTTCAAACAGGCATACGATGTGGATATCTTCCATTGTTGTAAGCTCCATACCTGCTATAGGGATAACTCCGTACCTCTTCGCCGCCACGTAAAACGCAGGGCAATTGCGGCAGGTGTTATGATCCGTCAGTGCGGCTATCTGTATGCCGTTTATTGCACACATTCCGGCTACGCTGTTGGGCGTGCTTTCATCTTCGCCGCAGGGTGATAAGCAGGAATGAATGTGAAAGTCGTAATAATACTTTCCCATAATATTACAGAACAGAAGCTACAAGCGCAGCTATATCAAATGCAGATTTCTCGGAAGAGAGAACATTGATGCCCTTTTCCTCCGCAAGAGCTCTGACATTCTCATCAAGCTCAACGCTTTCTGCGAGGATTATGCAGGATACATCCGTAAGTGTTGCAACAGCACAGATGTTGGCGTTGCTCATTATGGTTATCCACGCATTACCGCTTTCCGCCTTGCTCATTACCCAGCTGAGCAGGTCGCCTATGTATCCTCCCTCTATCTCCCTTTCGGGCTTCGGAAGTGAAAGGACACGCAGGCCTTTTTCAGAGGCAAACTGAGATACAGTCATTATTTACGCCTCCTCTTTATCTTTCTTGCTTTCAAGATACTTTTTCAGCTCTTCCCTCATACTGATTATGCAGTCGGAGAGCTGAGCCTTTCCCTTTACCACGTCCTCAGCAAATGCGCGGCAGTTAGGGGCGCCGCAGGTTCCGCAGTCTATGCCGGGAAGACTTTCGCGCACTCTCTGTATCTCTGCCATCATTCTGATGGAAGCGCCGATATTGTCGCTTAAGCGGTTTATCGGCTGGAATGTGGGAATAGTATCAAAGAAGCAGCTTTCGGGAATATATTCATCATCAATTATGGTGTTTTGTGAAACAGGCATATATTTTCTGAGAGTCTGAAGTCTCGCCTTTGCTATGTAGGGGTTTTCAACCGTCATAACACCGCCGACGCAGCCGCCGGGGCAGGCATTGAGCTCAATAAACTCAAGCTGGGGCATATTTCCTGTTTCTATCATATCGAGAACACGCGTTACATTATCAATGCCGTCTGCAGCAAGATAACGCTCGTTGAAGATCGCGGAAGCTTCTCCGCCCGTTGTAGCCCAGCCTACGCCGATTTTACCGGACTGTGCTATCTGCTGGGGAGTATTTTCCCTCTTCATTACGTTGAGAAGCAGGAAGTAAACATCGTTTACTGCGATTACTTCGTCAACCTGACTGCGTTTTCCGCCGATGTCGTTTGTAACGTAGCTGACCTTCGCAGGACAGGGAGATATGAAGAATATTCCTATATCCTTTTCAGAAAGCTCCGGATGCTCCTTCATTGCCTTTTCGCGAGCCTTTATAGCGGCTATTTCAACAGGAGGCAGCAGAGGCATTATATGATCCTTCAGAGAAGGAAAACGTGTTTCGATCAGTCTGACGACCGCAGGGCAGGCAGAGCTTATAACAGGCTTTACCACCATATCGGTGTGCAGATACATTCTGGTGTATCCCGATACCGTTTCTGCTGCTGCAGAAACCTCAAAAACATCGTCAAACCCTATTTTAAGAAGTCCGTCCAGGACATAGTCCACATCCTCAAGGGAATCAAACTGACCGTAAAGGGTCGGCGCAGGAAGCGCTATCTTCCACTTGTAATCATCAAGCTTTTCAAGCTTGCTGTGGACAGGTTTTTTGGCGTGGTGCGCACAAACGCGGATACACTGTCCGCAGTCTATGCACCTGTCTGCACTGATCTCTGCCTTCCCATCGCGTATTCTTATCGCCTCGGTGGGGCAGTGCTTCATACAGGCAGTACAGCCGTGACATTTCTGCGGATCGAGGTATACCGAATGCTTGTAATTAGTCATATCAGAAATTGACGCGCATTGTTATTGTAGTGCCGCGTCCTACCTCCGTATCGATTCTCATCTCATCGGTGTAGTTCTTCATATTCGGCAGTCCCATTCCGGCGCCGAAGCCGAGGGAACGGATATTGTCGGGAGCTGTTGAAAAGCCCTCCTTCATAGCCATCTCTACATCGGGGATACCGGGCCCGCTGTCTGCGAGGATTATTTCTATACCGTCCTCATAGACAATAACATCTGCTGTACCTCCGTCCGCGTGGATGACCATATTTATCTCACCCTCGTACATTGCGATTGAGACTCTGCGGTATATATCGGGAGCTATTCCCATTTCACGCAGGCTCTTCTTTACCATTACAGATGCCTGACCTGCAGAAGTAAAGTTATCGCCGTCTACGTCGTAATGAAATTTTACAAGCTCACTCATTTACTGACCGCCTTTCTTTGCGGTGCCTGTAAGGCCGTTTGAGTAAAGCCGTCCGCACGCTTCATACATGCGCATTTCTGTCGAAAGCAGAACTATACCGTGATCGACAGCGAGCTGTATCATTTCCTCCGTGGGCTGCTTGCTGCGCACAAAAACGATGCATACCATATCCATCATTTCTGCGGTTCTGATTACCTGAGCATTTACAAGCCCCGTGAGCAGCACAGCCTGATCCTTGACATATGCGAGAACATCGCTCATCATATCGCTTCCGCAGGCGGAATATACGTGATGACCGAGCATTTCTTCGTTACAAAGAACCTTTGCATTAAGCAGCTCTTGAATGGTACAGATTTTCATTTACTTTCCCTCTTATCTCGTACAGATTATTCGTACTTTGCGAGAATGCCGGGGATATCGTCAGCGGTAAGTCTGCCGTAAACATCATCGTTGATGGTGAGAACGGGAGCAAGTCCGCATGCGCCGATGCAGCGGCATGCTGTGAGGGAGAACTTACCGTCGGAGGAGCACTCCTCGGGACGAACGCCTGTGATCTCAGTGATCTTGTCAACAAGAGCCTGTGCGCCCTTTACGTAGCAAGCAGTACCGAGGCAGACGGAGATGTGATACTTACCCTTGGGGGAAAGTGCGAACTGAGAATAGAATGTTGCTACACCGTAAACCTTCTCAAGCGGCTCGTTAAGACCTTCTGCTACCATAAGCTGAACCTCATAGGGCAGGTAACCGTAGATCTCCTGTGCTGCCTGAAGGACGGGCATGACAGCACCTCTCTGCTCCTTGTGAGCTTCGATTGCTGCCATCAGTTTTGCTTTCTGCTCCTCTGTTCCGTTAAAGGGCAGATTGCTGATGATTTTGCGCATTATATTTCCTCCTTGCAAAAATGGAAATTGTAGGGATACGGGCGCACTTTTAATTAGGTACACCCAAACACCATAATTATAGCAGAGTTTATCGTCAAATGCTATACTTAGATTGATTATTTTTTGTCAAAAGCGTGTTTTTTGTTCCATTTCGTCAATGTGACTGGCACAGGTTGATTTTATTATGTATATTGCATATATTTTTTCACAATAACCCGTCGCTTACTTTTTCCTGTTTTTCCTTTTTGGTGTAAATTATATGTTTTTATACAATTTAACGCTTTTGTGTCTTGAATTGTACGCTTTAATATGGTTTAATTTTTTTGATGTTTTCATATTTTAAGAGGTGATATTACGGATAAGCTGACACTGCTGCTGGGCAGGTTTTTCGCAGAATGTACGCGGCTTTATATGCGTATTGTTTACCGCCCTGTCCTCACAAACCCCGAAAAAGCAGATATCGGCGAGCCGGTCATATATATCACAAACCACTGCGGAGGCAGTGACGGACAGTTTATGCTTACCGCTTTAGGCAGGCACCGCCCCCGGACTCTTGCAGCGAAGGACTGGTATGACCGCTTCTTCATAAACTGGATACTCGCTGCTGTTGAATGTATTCCCATCGATCGCTATTCTGCCGATGTAAGCTGGCTGCGCGAATGTGTTTCCAGCGTTCGCTCGGGAAGAAGCCTTCTTATGTTTCCCGAAGGCGTAAGTACCTACGATGATACTGTTCACGATTTCAAATCAGGCTTTATTCTTGCCGCTCGTGCCTGCAGAGTCAAAATAGTCCCCGTCTGGCACGCTCACTACAAGCTCTTTCGCAAAACTCCCGTTATTATCGGCGACGCATATGAGCTTTCACCTGATCTGTCCCTGACCGAAGAAGGGCTCGAAAAGGAATGTGAGCGTTTCCGTAAAATAGTTGCCGAGCTTGGCGAAACAATCAACAAAGATTAGTTAACAGGAGGGAACAGAATGGAAAAGGTCATAATCGATGCTTTCGGCTGCGATGATCCCAATGCCATAATCAAGGGCACTGTACAGTGCATCAATGCTATTCCCGATATTTCCGTTATACTCTGCGGTGACAGAGAGTATATTGAAAATGAGCTTTCTGCTTATGAATATGATAAGGAGCGTCTGGAAATTCTCGATGCCCCTGCTGTAATAACAAATCACGACGATCCCAGACAGGCATTGCTCCAGAAACGCGATTCCTCCATCGTCAGAGGTATGCAGCGACTCAAGGAGGACAGCGATGCTGTCGGCATGGTCACTGCAGGCAGCACCGGCGCCGCAATTCTTGCAAGCGCCGTTTATCTCGGCAGACTTCCCGGTGTGGAGTCTCCTGCTCTGGCTGCACATATGCCCTCCAAAAAAGACGGACACTATGTAATTATGCTGGACTGCGGCGCCGCTGTCGATATGCAGCCTGAACAGATGAAGCAGTTTGCTCTGCTTGGCTCTGCACTTTCAGAAAGCTTCGTGGGTGTTGAAAATCCCCGCGTGGCTGTGGTCTCTGTAGGTGTTGAGGACGAAAAAGGCAGCGCTTTTTCAAAGAAAGTATTTTCTTATCTGAAAGAACTTCCCATAAATTTCGTCGGCAATATGGAAGCACGCGATGCTCTTTCGGGAAATTACGACGTGCTTGTGTGCGACGGTTTTGCAGGCAATGTTCTTCTTAAAAGCACCGAAGGTGCTGCACTTTTCGTTGTGGAAAAGTTTATTGAGGCTCTTAAAAAGAATCTTCCCGAGGGTACTGACGGAAGCTTTATAAAAAAAGCTGTCGGAGAACTTATGTCTCAGATAGACCTTACATCAAACGGCGGCGCAATGATTCTCGGCACATTAAAGCCCATTATCAAGGCTCACGGCAACTCAAACGAGCGCTCGGTTCTTTCCTGCGTTCGTCAGCTGCTTAAAATACATAAAGGCGGTTACACTGAGCGTTCCGCCGAGTTGTTCAGAAAAATCTGATTAGTATGAAAAGGGAGTAAAAGGATATGAGAAAAGTACAGATTATCACCGATTCCTGCTCTGACCTTTCCACCGAAAACAGAGCAAAATACGGCATCGACTATGTAAAGATGAACATCGTCATCAACGGCGAGGAAAAAGAGGCAAACCTTGACTGGGCTCTTTATTCCCCGAAGGAGCTCTATGACATTATGAGAAACGGAACACGTGTTACTACCACACAGGTTCCTGCTACTGATTACATAAACACCTTCACAAAATATCTCGAAGAGGGCTGCGACATCGTTTATATCGCCTGCGCAGGTATTCTCTCAGGTTCCGTAAACACCTCAATCGTTGTTGCAAAGCAGCTCCTTGAAAAATATCCCGACGCTAAAATCCACTGCATTGATGCCCTTAACTCCTGTATGGGAGAAGGTATCCTTGCAATCCGTGCCGCAGAGCTTCGCGACGAGGGAAAGAGCGCCGATGAGATTGCTGAGATCATCACCGACATTCGTCTCACCTCCAATCAGTTCTGCGCCATCGACACCCTTGAATACCTCAAGAGAGCAGGCAGAGTAAAGGCTTCTGCCGCATTCTTTGGAAATCTCTTCGGCGTAAAGCCCATCCTTATTTCCAATGTCGAAGGAACAAACCTTGCAATAAAGAAAGTCAAGGGCAGACAGGCTTCTATGGACGAGATCGTCAACCTTATGAACGAAGCTATCATCGATGCTGACAAGCAGACTGTATACATCGGTCATGCCGACTGCAAAGAAGATGCAGACTACCTCGAAGCAAAAGTAAAGGAAGTAATCAAGCCTATGGCTACCGAGCAGTTCTATATCGGACCGATCATCGGTGCTTCCACCGGTCCCGGCACTGTAGTTCTTTATGCATTTGGAAAGAAAGTTGAAACGGTTGGTTGATAATTTATGAGTACGACTTACTCTCTTACAGGTTCTCTGTATGTGGATATGATCCGCGGCGGTACAAAAAACCTGCAGAATAACGCAAAAATCGTAAATGACCTTAACGTCTTCCCCATTCCCGACGGTGATACAGGCGACAATATGAGCCGCACCATCGCAGGCGGTGCAGGCTGCTCCGATGCAGGTACTCTCGGCACAACCTCAAAGCAGGTCGCTGAGGGCATGCTCCTTTCCGCAAGAGGCAATTCAGGCGTTATACTCTCCCAGTTCTTCGAGGGTATAGCAAGAGGTCTTGCAGGGGTTGAAACTGCCGACTCAAAGGTCTTTGCAGAAGCTATGCGAAGCGGTGTAAAACAGGCATATTCATCTGTTGTCAAGCCCACTGAGGGTACTATGCTCACAGTTATGCGCGAGGCTACGGAATACGCCGCCGAAAACGGTCTTGGCGGCACGTTGGAGGATTTCTTCAATGCTTTTCGCCTTGAAATGCACCGTTCCCTTGACCGCACTCCCGAGCTGCTTCCCGTTCTGAAGGAATCAGGCGTGATCGACAGCGGCGGCGCGGGCTTTGTATACATAATCGAAGGTATGGAGCGTATTCTTCACGGCGAGACTGTGGAAAGCGGCGAATATTCTTCTCCTGCCGACAGCACTCAGCTCAACACTGATGCCTTCGGCGTTGATACCGAAATGATCTACGGTTACTGTACCGAGGTAATGGTTCAGCTGAGAAACGATAAGACAGACCCCGAGTCTTACGATGTGTCGGAGCTTATAGCATATCTTGAATCCATAGGCGGTGATTCCATCGTAGCATTCAAGGTAGGTACAAGAATAAAGCTCCACGTTCACACCTTTGAGCCTGAAAAAGTTCTCGCCTATTGCCATACCATCGGCGAGTTTGTCACGCTGAAGGTTGAGAATATGTCTATCCAGCACAGCGAAACCACTATCGAGAACCGCTATGAGCGTAAGGAAGTCCCCAAGGAACATAAGAAGTACGGCGTTGTTGCGGTGGCTCAGGGTGACGGCATAAAGGAAATGTTCACCCAGTTCGGCGCAGATTACATCGTTGACGGTCAGCAGACAATGAACCCCTCTACCGAGGATTTTCTTACAGCATTCGATGCTGTAAATGCTGATAATATTATCGTCCTCCCCAACAATTCAAATATTTTCCTCGCTGCAAAACAGGCCGCTGAGCTTTATGACAAGGCATCTGTCCGAGTCCTCGAAAGCCGCACTATTGCTGAGGGTTACTCTGCTCTTACTATGCTGGATTTCACATCTGACGATCTTGATACCATATGTGATCAGCTCAGCGAAGCTATTAATTCCGTTACATCAGGTCTTGTGACCTATGCTGTCCGCGACAGCGTTAATTCCGGCTTTGTTATCAACGAAGGCGATTCTCTCGGCTTTATCGGCAAGGAGCTTGTCGCTGTTGACGACACAAGAGCAGATGCCGCCTGTTCCCTTCTTTCAAAGGTGGATATGACCGACAAGGAGGTCATAATCGTAATCCTCGGCAAGGACGCCGAAAAGGAAGATATGGACAAGGTGAGAAATTACATCAAAACGAACTTCCCACGTGTTGAGCTCTACGAGGTCGACGGCGGTCAGGATGTTTACAGCTTTATATTTGCGATATGATCGGATAATTAAAACCACTAGTAAACTAGTGGTTTTCTCATACCCAATAAGGGTTATTATATGCTTACCCCTCTAAGGGGCTCTGAAAATTACTGTTGCATCAATAGCCCTGTTATGGTAAACCAATCAAATTCGTTTACCATAACAGCGTTGGTAATCTTTGTTTTATATTTAATGTCGAATTTCTTGTCTTGATTGTGCTTCGATTGCCATAATATCTCCATTGATTTTAAATTAATTTACCAAGGGATTTATTCAAACCTAACGGCGTCCAAGTACAAAAAAAGCAGATACCGCAAGGTATCTGCTTTTTTGTTTTTTACCATCCGAACGGATCGTGTTCTTCGTCAAATGCCTGTCTTACAGCATTGTCATCACCTGCATCAAACCCGATAGGCAGATGTTCTTTTTCAATGATGCTTTCATATTTTATATCACAGATATAATCAGTAAACTCTATCGCCACATATACATATTCATTGTCTGTCTCATCGGTCAGAGCATATATAATGCCGTATTCACCTGCATATACAGCGCAAAGCTCATAGCCGCTGTCAAAACCCTTGGTTCCGTATACATTCGGATTTTCAGAGCTCTTTATCTTCGAAAGGCGTTCCTGTTCAGCTGAATAGTCCTCATCAGAGCAGGTATATACGAGATAGGAAAGATAATGATCGTCAAGTCCTGCCTTGCATATACTGTTGAACTTACTTACCTCTGCAGAGTCAGGGAGTTCATTGGGGAAAATATCGTTATACCCAATATAATTATCCTTGTGTTCTCCGTTTTCGCCAAGAAACCGCTCATACTGTGAGATGTCCGTTGTATCAGTGCCTCCTACGGTCAGTGCATAAAATAAACCAACCAGCGCCGCCGAGTATAACAGCATTTGTGCCGCAATTGCAACAATCACTATTATCAGCACCTTGCGCACTCTTCTGAATTTGCCAAGATATGCTACTTCTCTGACATTTTCCTTTTTCTCCTCAGGATTTTGCAGCGCTTCCTTTGAAACAGGCTCAATCATATTTCTGTGAATACGGCTGCAGTCCTCACATTCATCAAGGTGCTCTTTTATATCGGCGGCAGTTTCCTCACTTACAAGCTCTTCTATATAATTTCCCATAAGGTCACGTACAATATAGCAATTCTGCTTCATAATTTATCAATTTCTCCTTTCCTGTGTGCGATAAAAGCAGCGCGGCTACTCATCGCATTTTTCCGAAAGAGCGTTTTTTGCTCTGAAATATGTAACACGGGCCCAATTTTCACTCTTTTTCATAATTATGCCGATCTCCTTAAATGACAGCTCGGCAAGAATTCGCAGATAGAGCACCTCTCGGACATCCCCTTTTAGTTCCTGCATTTTTGCGTAAATACGCATTTTATCCTCCGCGTCTGCAACTCGGTCGTCAAGTTTCCTGTCTTCCGATGCAAGGTGCTCATCTATCGGAATATTGTTTTTGCTCTTTTTATTTTTCTCAAGATATTTGTACCAGCAATGGCGCGCTATCTGGCAAAGCCACACCGACACCTTACATTCGCCCCGGTATTTGTCCAACGTGCGTATTGCCTGATAAAATGTCTCCTGGGTCAGCTCCTCTGCAAGATCCGCATTTCCGCACAATTTTAACAGATATCGGTACACAAGCTGAGAATGCTCATTATAATATTCCGAAATGTCTGACACCGTATCGCCTCCTTTCACATACTCACACAATATGTCGGAGAAATCTATATTTCGTTACAGAAATTACAAATTTATTTTTAAAAATAAACCGGCAGTTTTGTGACCTGCCGGTTTATGTGTTTAGGTTATAAGCTGTCCGTCAGAAATATTCTCATAACCGTCCGTCTTCTTTGAATAGAAGTACTGGTCAAAAATATCTCTTGCAACACTTGTCATTTCACTTCCGTGACCGCATCTTTCGCCGACGATACAAACCGCTATCTCAGGTGTGTTATAGGGGGCGAATGCGATAAATATTGCGTTCGCTGTAGCGGTTTTGATGGTATCTGCCGTACCTGTCTTACCGCCGACCTGCATTTTATAATTGGAGAATGCCGCAGATGCGGTACCCTCCTGAGTAACCGAAAGCAGACCCCTCTTTACGTTTGCAAGGTTCTGTTCGGAAACGTTCAGGTTGTTGAGTATTTTGGGATTATCAGAGGTGTCCTCAATAACGGTCTCTGTATAATCGTAGCTCTTTATTGTCTTTATAAGACGTGCTTCATATCGTGTTCCGCCGTTTGCAACGGTTGACATATATGCACAGAGCTGTGCAGGAGTGAATCGGTTATC
The DNA here is from genome assembly GCA_045604965.1 of Acutalibacteraceae bacterium. GTDB lineage: Bacteria > Bacillota > Clostridia > Oscillospirales > Acutalibacteraceae > JAISGQ01. The sequence continues at coordinate 123,046 of JAZUPB010000014.1, read as the reverse complement.
ATTCTGACCGATGGCTGCCTGCAGGGTATCTGCGTAATACCAGCCTTCTTCTCTTGCTTCTCGCTCCTCACGGCCTGCCAGAGTGCCCTTTGCTTCGCCCATTCCTATACCTGTTGCAGAGCCGAAACCAAGCTGACGGCAATAGTCGTTGAGTCTGCCGATACCAAGCTGATCGCCGATATTATAGAAAAATATATTGCAGGACTTTGAAAGCGCTGTGGTGACGTTTATTGCACCGTGATTACCCAGGCAGCGCATTCTGAGTTTATATTCGGGGTGTGTAAATACTTTATTGCAGGTGAAGGTGGATTTCGTCGTTATAACTCCTTCTTCCAGTCCTGCCAGTGCAGTTGCAACCTTGAATGTGGAACCGGGCGCGTAGGTACCGTTCAGCGCTCTGTTATAAAGAGGCTTGCCCGGATGCTTGAGCAGTTCATCGTAGCTTTCACTGTAGGTCGCCATATCGTAGGATGGATATGTTACAAGGGCAAGCACCTCAAAGGTCTGCACGTTCATAACAACTACCGCGCCTGAATCTGCGTCCTCGCCGTCATACTTTACAGAAGTTGCCTTACCTGATTTTGCAATTGAGGTTATACATTTTTCAAGAGCCTTCTGAGATACCTTCTGAAGCTCTGAATCAAGAGTCAGAACAATAGTGTTTCCCGGAACTGCGTCCTCGGTAAACTCTTCGTAAATAACGTCACCGTTATCGTCACGCTGTACCTTTTTCTTTCCGTCATCTCCGCGAAGGTAGCTTTCATAGGTCTTTTCTATACCAAACTTACCGACATAATCGGTCATTCGGTATCCGCTCTTCTTGAGTTCTTCGTATTCTTCTGCGTAGATAGGGCCTATGTTGCCTATAATGTGAGGTGCTATGGATCCGTCCGCGTATTCGCGGATAGGAACAACATTTATCTCAACACCCTTGAAAAGGGCTTCGTTTTCCTTGATTATCTGCATTGTGTCGAGAGTTACATCCGACGCAAAGGTATAAGGATACGCACTGGAGAATGAAGCCAGCTCCATCTCAAGACGGACGCCCATTATGGTTCTTGCAACATTGGGAGCTGTGTTTTCAAGCTCGTAGTCGGTTATCATCGTATCATAGCAGTTCTGAGCTGTAGCATACGACTGGAGCATCAGCTCTTCCTGCATATCGGAAATTGCCGCTTTTACCTTTGTTGTCTGCTCTTCCTCCGATGGATAGCTTGCGCTGCCGTATTCATCGACATAAAGCGGTGTGTTGTCGTTCCACTTTTCCCCTTTTTCTGTAAGAAGTGTGCAGAGACGCCATATTATCTCGTTTTCTGTTCCGACTTCCATTTCCGCTCGGTTGAATACTATTGCATAGCCCAGTCGGTTCTGAACGATAGCTCTTCCGTAACGGTCAACTATCTCGCCTCGTGCGGCTGTTACAGAAATGGTCGTCGCCGTCTGCTTTACAGCCTGAGTGCGGTAATATTCACCCTGTCCTACCTGAAGCTTCAGCAAAACCACAGCATATATGACTATAACAGACACTACAGCTGCAATAAGGATAAATATTCGTCGGCTTATTCTCTTATCCTCGCTCATTACGGCGACCTCCCTTCCGTTTTATTAATTGTAACCGCTATATGTGATAATTACACGAACACCATATTAATATTTTATTACTCATCTTCCTCCAGATGAGTTGCAATGGCTCGGTTGAAATAGAAAGCTATGGGCATAAGCAATGTAGTGTAAATCGTTCTCGGCAGGAGAACTCCGTAAAGGAAATACCAGGTTCCGCTGTCGCCCCAGAGGGCAAATTTGAAGAACCACTGAAACAGGCTTATAACAAATACCGATGCCGCAGCCAAAACCATTGCCGTGACAAGGTTGTTTCTCATCAGGTATACAACGAGTATGCCGCAGAAGAAGCACACAACCGTCATAAGTATGGAATAAAATCCAAATACCATAGCACTGCCGAGATCCATCAGCACGCCTGCTATGAGTCCTACCCACATTCCCTTGCCTTCACCCTCGAACATCGTGATACTGACTGCAAAAATAATGAGCAGCATCGGACTGATACCGAGAAAGGATGGGATGAGATTCGGTGTGTTCTGAAGTATATAGATTATTACCAGCTCGAGGATATATACAGCCCACTTTATCCTCACCCTGCTGAGTAGGTTTTTCATTCGGTCACCCCGTTTCGGGAATGTACTCTGACTTATTATTCGCCGTCTGCGTTTTCGTCCGTATCAGGTTTATCGGGCAGATCGGCAAGCTCGCCGTCAACCACTGCGCCCTGACCTTCAAACTCGGTTATAACAAAAACAGTGGTGCATCCGCCGATATCTGCCGACGGCTCGATTATAGCGTAAAGAGAGATATCCTGTGCTTCGGGTTTTATCTCAAGCACTTCGCCAAGAATAAGGTCCTTTGGAAATATTCCGCCAAGACCGCTGGTGACGATTATATCTCCTGTTGTAACATCGCAGTCACGTGCGAGATACGACAGCTTTGCATACCCCTGCGCTGCAAGCTCAAGGTCGCCTACCAGAACTCCGCCGTCTCGGGTACTGCTGTCTACCGCACCGACACTGCTGGCAGAGCTTATTATTGTGGTCACCTTCGATGAGATAGGACCTATCTGTGATACATATCCTACCAGACCGTCTGCTGTAATAACAGGGTCATACAGCTCCACTCCGTGATTTTTTCCCTTGTCTATTATAAAGGTTTCAAATGAATCTGCGGCATCACGGGATATTACCGTAGCCATTTCGAATTTATAATCTGTATTTCGTTCGCTGATACCGCTTATAGCGCGCAGCTCCTCATTTTCTGCCTTGAGTGAATCGTAGTCCACCATCTGAGCGGTGAGTTCGCGGCACTTTTTTCTGAGAAGCTCGTTTTCGGCACGTACAGAGTCAATATCCTCAAACTGATCCTTGAATCCGCCTATACCGCTGGATACAAGCGCACTGAGCTTCTGAATGGGACGAGTTATGTACGAAGCCAGTGAAGCGGTAAATCCCTGATCTGTGGAACGGGAAGCCGCATATACCATTACACCAAGCAAAACCAGAAGAACTGCTATAAGTATTTTAAAGCTTCTGCCCTTGAATATCTCTTTCACAGGCACACCACCTTAATAAAAATATCACATTGCCGCAAGGGAACACCTTGCGGCAATCAATAAGCTTTTTGAGAAAATCAGTTTCTGGCTCTCCAGTAAGAGTTAGGCATAATAATGTCAAGACGCTTACCTGTACCGTCAACAACGCAGTCCAGCGGACGTTCTGCGATATGAACAGGCATACCTGTCTCCTGAGCAACCAGCTTGTCAAAGCCGCGAAGAAGTGCGCCGCCGCCTGTGAGCATAATGCCGTGATCAATAATATCGGCAGAAAGCTCAGGAGGAGTCTTTTCAAGGGTAACCTTGATGGCATCGATGATACTGGACAGCGGATCTGCCAGCGCTTCACGAACCTCTGCTGCGGAAATTACAACATTCTTGGGAAGACCGTCAACAAGGTTTCTTCCTTTTATGACCATTCCCTCTTCATTTTCATAGGGGAATGCGGAACCGATCTTTACCTTGATCTCTTCGGCACTTCTTTCACCGATGAGCAGGTTGTACTTTTTCTTTACATAAGATACGATAGCTTCGTCGAACTTATCACCTGCAACACGTACAGAGCATGCTGTTACGATATCACCGAGAGAAATAACTGCAACCTCGCTGGTACCGCCGCCTATATCGACGACCATAGAACCTGTTGCTTCTGCAACGGGAAGACCTGCGCCGATAGCTGCTGCCATAGGCTCCTCGATAAGATCAACATCTCCGCCGCCTGCCTGCTTGGTTGCGTCCTCAACAGCTCGTCTTTCAACCTCAGTAACACCAGACGGAATACAGATAACAACTCTCGGACGTGAGAAAAGGTTTGTCTTAACTGCCTTCTTTATAAAATATTTCAGCATAGTTGCAGTAATATCAAAGTCAGCAATAACGCCGTCTTTGAGAGGACGTACTGCTACAATGGATCCGGGAGTACGGCCGATCATATCCTTTGCCTGTGCGCCCACTGCCAGAACTGTATCTGTACGTATATCAACAGCAACAACGGAGGGTTCGCGCATTACGATACCCTTACCCTTGATATATACCAGTGTGTTTGCGGTACCAAGGTCTATACCGATATCTCTTGCAAGAAAATTCATATATCTTATCCTTTCTTTATCTAAGGCATTTTTCACGTAATCAGGGTCGGTTTCTGTAAAATCAATTCCCCTTTGCAATAGTTAATTTTATCACAGTTTTACATAATACACAACATACAAAATGTTACAGAATACGCCCTATATGTTAATTTTTTGAGAATTATACGCGAAGACCGTGCTCGCGAAGCTGCTTGCGAAGCTCACATACGGGAATACCGCGCAGGCTGTTTACATCGCCGTTTACTTTTTCAATGAATATGGAAGCATATCCGTCGATGCTGTAGGCACCGGGACAGGTAAGATATTCATCAGTTGATTCGAGATATGCATCAATTTCTTTTTCGGTGAATGCGGTCATCTCTACTGTTGTTCTGGTGGAAAATGCCACCTGAATATAGTCGCTTACAAGGTGAACACCTGTGTGAACCTCGTGGGTTTTTCCCGAAAACCGCAGCAGCATACGCTTTGCGTCCTCTTTGTTTTTAGGATATCCAAAAAGCTCGCCCTCAAGACATATAACAGTGTCAAGACCGAGAACCATATTTGACGGATAGTATTTCAGTACTGTTACAGCCTTCTGTGCTGACAGAGCACGAGCTACCTCCATAGGAGGCAGACGCTTGCCTGTTACAAGTGTTTCATCCATATTAGGATTTACTGTTGTGCACTCAATACCCATTCTGTTAAGTATTTCTGCATATTTTCCGGAATCTGCCGCAAGTACAACCTTCATTTTCCGATTTCCTTTCTAATTAACGTACCGCCGTAAATTTTACTCTTTTATTATCAATCGCACTATATAGACACGGCGCATATATTCTGCACTGTGTTCCAGATAGCTCGTAATTATATACTCCTTAACTTTTGTTCCTGAGCTTTTGTTTGCTTTTTCCACCGCTGCGCGCAGTGTGTTGTTTTCGCTTATCAGCCATCTGTTTGCTGCCTGTGCATCGAGAGACGGATCAAAGCGTATGCTAAGTACTGTGTTGTTTTCCTTAAGTTCACTCAGGATCCTTTCAGATATCTCATTGGTGGATGCATCACTGAGAGTTGCGATGTACAGCGCTTCGCGTTCAAAATAGTTGAATTTTGAAGAAACGGCTGCAGGCATAGAGAAGTTATAAAAGGAGTCGCCTGCCTCACCGGATTGTATCCGTTGGTCAGTCAGCTTGTCAAATCCGCTGCATATTTCGTGATCTGCAGTGATCATTTCATCGCTGAGATTAAGATATGCGCGCTGTATGTTTAAGGACGGCTCGCTGAGCACAGGATCATCCCAGGTAACATCCAGATGATACCATCCGCCCTCAATATTTACAAGAAGCCAGACGTGAGGCAAATTATCTGCTATGCCGTGTACCGCATAGCTCTTTATTCCGACACTTTTAAGAAGAAGCTTCGATGCCATTGTATATCCGCCGCATATTGCTCGGTGATTTACAAGAGCTCCGTACGCACTGGATGCATCAGGATCGTCGTCTCCTTTTTCTACCATTTCCATATCGTATTCACATTCGGAAACAAGTCTGTCGTGGATGTATTTTTCTCTTTCGTATTCGCTTAAATTCCTCGGCATATCGATCAGATAGGCAGACATCGCATTTTCCAGTGCACGCGCCATAGTGTTCGCTGTGTCGTAGGAATAATAGGAATAGAGGATAATAAAATGTCCCTCTTTGAAATTGTAGTCAAGGGAATAATTCCGCGAGAGCCAGAACGCCTCCGGGTGGTCGTAGAAAACCGCCTCCTTGACCATATAGATCTCTGCGCTTGTGAGATTCGGAATGTAGGCGCGCTCCAACTGGCACGCACCCTTTTCTCCTCCGCCCTCATTGGTGAAACGGAAGACAGATTTTTCCATCGCCTCATAGGCTTCACGCTGTTTGTCCGTTGCAAGGCTGTTGTACCCTGTCTTTTCGGCAGCTGCATCATAATGCACGCTTACAGGCAGCGCCATATGAAGCTCCAGAACGGTCTGGTAATGCTCTCCGAAAATATCGGTGCCCAGTGCCTCGAACACAACATCCATATCTTCGCCTTTATTGAGGCTCGCCATCATAGCACAGTTATTGCAGCCTGACATAAGCATACACGCAATCAGTATTGCGGCTATGCTTAACCGTCCGGTTTTTGTGCTTATAATACGCTTCATCTGTCCCTCCGATATACGAATGTTATTCTTCTGACTTACTTTCCTCTCCGCCTCGGCCTGTAGAGCCGAATCCTGCTGTTCCGCGTTCTGTCTGGGACAGTGCGGTTACTACATCTATGGGCATGGTGGATACGGGCATTATTATCATCTGTGCGATTCTTTCCTGTACCCTCAGCTCATAGGGCTCGTTTGAGAAATTAGACAGTCCTACAATTATTTCACCTCTGTAGTCGCTGTCGATAAGGCCTACGCCGTTTGACAAAGTTATTCCGTGGCGTATTCCAAGTCCGCTTCTGGCGAGTATCAGTGCGGCATAGCCTGCATCCGGCAGTTCAATGCCGACTCCTGTGGGGATTACAACTCGCTCGCCTGCTCCGATGGTTATAGGCTCACGGATGCAGGCGTGCAGGTCAAGCCCTGCCGAACCTGCTGTAGCTCTTTCGGGAATTATTGCCCCTTCCCGAAAACGAACCACTTTCAGTTTGGGTTTTACGTGGATCTTTTTTATCATTATATCAATCTCCGTTTTTATAATACGGTTCTGAAATATAAACCTTTGGTGCGCTCATCACAAAGCGCTGTGCCGTTTATCGCTGCAGTGATTATCTTCTGACATTCTTCAGCAGATTCTGTAGTAAAACGCATTATAAATCCGTCAACGCCAGGCAGCAGCTCGTCCTTATCCATTATGGCAAGGGGTACGCTGTTGAGCACTTCGCTTGCTCCACCTCGGCACATCACAGGGAAATCTATCCCTTTTCTGTCTGTTATTTGACACCCTTCTTTAACACAGCCTGCGAGAGATGCAGGACAGTTTCTTGTGAGCATCATAGGAATTCTTCCATATATCACAGCTTTTCTCGGCAGTTTTCCTCCCAGGGAACTGATACGTCCTGCGCACAGCTCGAAGGAAAGCTCACAGCTTGAAAAACCCATTTTCTCAAGTTCATTTATTGATTCTGAAGATACAGCGTTAAGTGAAAAACCGCCCTGTATCTCAAATCCAAGGCTCTTTGCAATGCTTATCTGACCGATATTATGAAGCATAACGCCTTTGACTCCGGCCTCTTTTGCATTCAAAAGCCATTTTGAAAATGCTTCTTCTCCGCAGAACATAGTTCTCGGCGCTTCTGCACACACCCTTATACCGATATTCTTCACTTTTTTCCAGGCAGTTTCAAGAGGTAAATACACCTCTTCTATACTATCGGAAAAATCTGCGATTTTTTCAGGTATCTGAGCTTCGCTTCGGAATATAAGGGTCAGCGGCTGTTTCTCTGTTCTTATATGCCTGTCATTTTCGATGTGTACAGGTGTAAAATCTATTTCTTTTATCTCGCGGCGTTTCTCCGAAAGAGCTGCCAATGCTTCTCTTCTCAGGGAATTGAGCAGTGAAGGTGCTGACCCTCTGTCGCCTGAAACGCTCAGTCTGTCAAGATAGTACGGTGTTCCGCCTGTTCTTGAAAGTTGCTTTTTTACAAGCTCCTCAGATATTTCGCCTGCATCAGCTGGATTTTCCTTCTTTACGGTTACTTCATTTTCTCCGTCACTGACAAAAAGCTTTGTTATTTCGCCGGATTCGAGACTTGCGCTGAGAGGGATTTTTGGAGTCTGCACTCTGTAAAGCTGATGAAGAGATGCAAAGGTAGCACTGTCTGCCGCATCTTCCTTCTGTCTTATCCCGAACATTACATCGCCGCGCTTTCCGGTATAGTACCCATCGGTAAAGCCGGAACGTGAAAAAACCCTTGAAAGGTCGTTCATCAGTTCTTCGGGAACGCTGCCTTCATCGCGCATAGCTCTGCAGGCAGCTACAGCTGCCGCGACATATTCCGGACGCTTTAGCCTGCCCTCTATTTTCAACGAGGCTACTCCCATTCGCTGAAATTCAGGCACATATAAAATGTGGCTCATATCCTTGAGGGAAAGACAGTTTTCCACACCGCCTGATATAAACGGCAGTCGGCAAGGCTGTGCACACATGCCCCTATTTCCGCTCCTTGCTCCAAGCATAGAGGAAAACAGGCACTGACCTGACATACTCATACACAATGCGCCGTGTACAAATACCTCGGTTTCAAGTTCCGAGTTTCTTGTTATATCCTCTATTTCCTTGCCTGTAAGCTCTCTGGCAAGCACTGCGCGGGAAAATCCAAGCTCTTTCAGTGTTTCAAGTGCAGCTCGATTGTGGATAGTCATCTGGGTTGATGCGTGCATTGTCAGCATTGGCGCGCACTTTCTTATAAGTGACGCCATACCGAGATCCTGCACTATTACTGCATCTGCACCGGATTTGCATACTGCTTCTATCTGAGACAGTGCGCTGTCAGTTTCATCATCAAACAGCAGCGTATTAAGAGTTACGTGAACCGCTGTGCCTGCTTCGTGGCACATTGCTACAACTTCGCTCAGCTCCTCGGGAGCAAAGTTTGCCGCACCGCGTCGGGCATTCAGCTTTCCTCTTAATCCCAGATATACTGCATCCGCTCCTGCTTTGACCGCAGCCTCAAGCTGCTGCTGTCCTCCTGCAGGAGCAAGTATTTCTATTGACATTATCTGTTCTGAAGCTCAGAAAAACGCATACGGATGCTCTGAAGCTCGCGGCGGAGGTGTTCGATCTCACGGCGTGCCTCGTCTGCCTCCAGACGTGCTTTGCTGCTTTCCTGAACGTAATCCTTGATCTGAGCACGAAGGCTGTCAGCGGATGCTGTTGCCTTGTGCTGTTCATCAGCATAGGTCAGTGCGCAGAGCACTGCTGCCATTGTTGTGGATATACGCTCGTTTTCAGCCATCATTTCGCTCATACGGGCATCGACTTCGTCACCTATTGCGCGGATGTAGCTTTCATCATCGTCGCTGGTGATGTAATAATCGGTTCCGCATATGTTAAGACGTACCTTGCTTTTCATTTGAGAATGGTCTCCTTTCAGAGATTTTTGAATGTGAGCACAATTAACTTATTATATCTTAGTTATTATAATATATTGCTCGAATAAAATAAAGGGTGTTGCGAAGATTTTCTCTTAATTTTATAAATTATTCACAGAATTTCCTGTTTAATTATATTTTTCAAATACAAAAACCCGACTGTAAACAGTCGGGTTTTTAATAATCTCAAAACTGCCGTAAGTATTAGCCCTTAACAGCACCGGAAGTAACATTCTTAATGATGAACTTCGAGAGAATGAGATAAACTGCGATAACAGGAAGAATAGCAAGGAAGATGAACATATACATCTTACCAAGGTCAAACTTCGAGTAGTCAGCAGAACGAAGCTGAGCGATCATGATAGGAACAGTCTTCATTTCAGCCTTATCGATGATAAGAGCAGGAGTGAAGTAGTTGTTCCAGCTTCCTACGAAGGAGAATATTGCCTGAACAGCAATAGCAGGCTTCAGGATAGGAAGAACGATCTGGTTGAAGGTACGGAACTCGCCGGAACCGTCAACACGTGCAGCCTCAACGATTTCAAGAGGCAGGATGCTCTCCATGTACGTCTTCATATAGAAGAATACAACAGGAGCAGCGATGCCGGGGATAATAAGGGGCCAGTAGGTGTTTATAAGATTAAGCTTATTAACCATCTGAACGAAACCAACAGCAGAAACCTGAGAAGGAATCATCATGATAACAAGAATAAAGGTATAGATAGCCTTTCTGCCCTTAAAACGATAGCAGTGAATTGCATATGCAGTCAGTGCTGAGAAGTAAACAGTAAGAACAGTACCGCAGATAGCGATAATGAAGCTGTTTACCATACCCTGAGGAATGTTGATGGAAAGGTCATTCCATGCATTCTTAAGGTTAACTATGAAGTTTGTGCCCGGTACCATAGAGAAGTGCGGGCTTGCAAGCTGAACGTGTGTGCGTGTAGCATTGATGATCAGCATTGCAAAAGTAAAGAGACAGATAGCTGAAAGGAAAATCAGCGCAAGGTATACGAAGAAACGGCTGAGGAACAGCATTCGACGACCCTTTTTAGTCAAAGAGGACTCATACTCTTCGGTTTTTACAGATTTTTTACCAGCCATTAGATTCTGCCTCCTTTCTTAGCAAGCTTTGCTGCCTTCTTGTCAGCCTTAGCAATCTGCTCATCGTCATATTCACTGGTCTGCTTCTTAAGCATAGAGAATACCCACATGCTAAGAACGCCTGTGAAGATGAAGATAACAACAGAAAGAGCACCGCCCATACCGTAATTCTTATTGGGGTTGATGAAAGAATTGAGGTACATAATAAGGGTGTATGCGGTTCTGTCGATAGCACCTGCACCGTCTGTCAAGATCTGAGGTACGTCGTACATCTGGATACCACCGATCATAGCGGTGATAGAGGTGTACAGCAGGATGGGCATAAGAAGCGGAAGTGTAACCTTGACAAATACCTGACCGGACTTTGCACCGTCGATAGTTGCAGCTTCGAATATGGACTGATCAATACCCATAATACCTGCCATAAGCAAGAGGGTACTGTTACCGAACCACATAAGGAAGTTCATAAGAGCAACCAGTGAACGTGTTGTCCAGGTGTTGGTGAAGAAGTCAAAGTGCATCTTCAGCATTCCTGCATCATCAAGAAGCATATAGATGGGGCCTGTTCTGGAGAACAGAGCAAAGAAAAGCATAGAAAATGCCGATGCCATTATAAGGTTAGGCAGATAAATTACTGTTTTAAAGAATGCCTGGCCCTTGATGTTGAGTCTATAGCTGGTGAACCAAACTGCAAGGAGGAGAGCTATACCAATCTGAGGAATAGCACCCATAACCCACATAAGCATGGTGTTGCCAGCATACTTGATTACTCGAATTTCATCACTTCTGTCTTTTTGGAAAAGCTCCTTAAAGTTTTCAAAACCGACAAATTCAGGACCGATCTGTCTCAGACCGATTCTATAGTTCTCAAAAAAGCTGTTATAGAATGTAAGGATCTGAGGGAAAAATGAACATGTTATGTATACAATGAAAAACGGGATAAGAAAAATATAACCCCACTTTGCATAGCTGACACCTTTGTTTCTTTTTCTCAGCTTGCTTTCAGGGGCACGAGTATCCAAAGCCATATATGTTTCCCTCCTTGGATTTTTTGTGTGAGATCCCATAGGCATCTCAGGTGATTTTACTCACCGTCTGGGAGGCATATTGTAAAAAAAATAGCCCTTTTACAACGCTACGCCAAGGCATAAGCCTTGGCGTAGCTGGGGATTATGCTAATCTAAACTTTTACAAATTTAAATTACTCGATAACGATGTCAGGATAGAGACCCTCGATTACATCGTAGTAGTTGTTGAGAGCATCTTCATAGGTCATCTCGCCAGTGAAGTAGGGGAGCATCTGCTCCTGGAGCTTCTCGTTGAGGAGCTGATCATAGATGGTGTGGTTCTCCCACTTGATGTCGCCAGCCATGGTGGAGAAGAGAGCGATGTCGTTCTGGCCACCGAGGAATGCAGAACCATAGGTTGCATCGTTAGCGAACTTGTCAACAACAGCAGTGTTGTTGGGATACTGAGCCTCGTTCTCTACGAGAGCGGAGCAAACGTCAGCGTTGGTGGTGAAGGTCTCGAAGACTTCCTTAAGCATGGTGGGGTTGTCAGTACCGGTAGCTGCGAGGAGCCATGTGCCGCCCCAGAAGTGAGCCTGAGGACCCTTGGTGATAGCCCAGTCGCCGGAGGTCTCAGCCTGTGCGCCGGTCATAGAGAAGTTGAAGTACCAAGCGGGACCAAACCAGCACATTGCCTTGCCTTCCTTGCCCTGCTCAGCGCCGTCCCAAAGACCATAGTTAGCAGTCCAACCATTGTCCATGAACTTCTTGGTCTGCTCGATCCAAGTGGTGATACCAGCATCAAACTGAAGCTTCTTGTTAGCATCTACCCAAGGAATGGTGCAGTTGTTGGAGAATACACGGTAGGTAGCAGCATAGTTGGGGGTGATCATGTAACCAAGATCGCCAGCCTTCTGTGCAACAGCCTCAAACTTTGCCCAATCGTCAACCTGAGCCTGAACTTCCTCGGGAACGTCGGTGCCGAGAACAGCCTTAGCGATGGAACGACGATAGATGAGAGCAGCGGGGCAGCACTGGAAGGAAACACCCTTGCATACGCCGTCAACGGAAGTAGCTGCGTCGATGGTGTACTGATACATGGTGTTAGCATTCTTGTAGCCGATCTCAGCGATGTCCATGGTGCAAGCCTCGTCTACATACTTCTGGATGTAGTCAGCCTCAGCAAGGAACATATCGATCTTGTCGTCTGCAGCAGCGGTAGCCTGCTTTGCAAGAGCTTCGTCAAGCTTCTGCTGATAAACGCCGTCAGCGTTGGGGTTGAGAACCCAGTTTACAGTGATGCCCTCGGGAACGCCAGGAGCAGCGGTGTAGTAAACGGGAGCTTCGCCTTCAGCAACCTTTGCCTCGTTGATGGGCATGGTGCCTTCGTAGTACTTCTTGAAGAACTTCTGGAACTCGTCGTTCCAAATGTAGATGTTGAATACCTTACCCTCTGTAGGCTCTTCGACAACGTCAGTGTCGGACTCTACAGGAGCGGGAGCGGGAGCGGGAGCAGGCTCTTCCTTAGCGCAAGCTGCAAAAACAGTTACGAGCATAAGAGCTGCAAGAAGAAGTGCTAAAAATTTCTTCATGAATTTTTCCTCCTAGTTTAAATTATGACTGATATGGTTTAGTCATCAAGGAAGCTTTTGAACCGAACTGGTTCACCACGCCATTTCGGAGCATCAGCTCTCCCATATGACTTATACCCGATTTTGGATGGACTTTTTTCCTCCCTTTGGGAAAGTCCAAGAAGATATTAACACGTTCGCCCAACAAAATCAACTATTTTTAAGAAGTTTTTTCGGATTTTTTTTTGCGACATTTTACGATGTCTGGTTAAACCCTTTTTACGATCTTATATGGAACGTGTTTGTTTTCTCAGGCGTTTTTTATTCGCTTCGCCTGCACTGTGACTATATTATAGCTGATTGTTATTCTGATTTCAACTATAATTATTAAAAAATTTTGAATTCTCACGAAATTAATACAACGCAACCTTGTTTGTTAACTAAGTTTTATTTCTAGCTCTGCTTGATTTAACATCTTTTCACCCCATATTTGGGGGTTATTTCCTTGCAATCACTAAAAGTTGTCGTTTTTTTGTGCCCGAACCACCCTTATATGTTACTTTCCGAATTATATGTTTAAGCATTTTTTAAGCATTTTAATTTTGTTTGGCCTATTATTAAGCAGATACGGTGAAAATCAGGCTCCTATAATCTGATCTTCACCGTATTTTTCTATACTATTATATATGTCCTTTATACTATTATATATATCACTACTTGCGAGTCTGTTTTTTTATGATCTTGAGCATTGCAGCAACAAAATCCGCCCCTCCGCGAATGGTATATCTTGCCCGCTGCTCATTTTCATTATATATATAGTCAAACTTACCCCCTGCATATCCGTTGGCAGGGTTATCTATCTCTGCGCATATCCTTGCCGCCAGATCCTTCGCCTGTCCACGTTCGCACTTATACTCTGCCACTGCATAAACATCAGGGTTATTGTTCTCGCAGGAAGATGCAAGAAATTCTCCGAGCTCATTGTTTTCGGATTCTTTCTCTTCGCCCGGAGTGAAAAACAGAGCTTCGATATCGTCTGCAGTAAATCTCCATTGACCGCCGATCTTTTTTCCTTTGAGTCTTCCATCCTTCAGATAATTTCTTATCGTTCTGTCTGTAAGTCCTGTTTTCTGCGCTACATCCTCAACGGTATATAGCTTATCAAATTCCAGCATGTTAACCCTCCTTTTATTTCAGTTTCATTATATTTCATATTCTTTCATATGTCAAGTAAATTATTCACACAAAAAGACCTCTCCGTTTTATCGGAGAGGTCTTCTGCTTTTAATCTGCCCAGCTTGCTCCTGCCGGAAGTGTGTCTGTATATACTACTATATTAAGGGGCTTGTACGTACTTGTTGCTTCCTTGCTTCTGTACTGATATTCGCCGTCCTTATAAACATAGCGGTATGTTGTGGAGGTGTAGCCTGCTGCACCAATGGTCTTTCCTGTTTTTGTTGCTGTTGCGTGCTTATATATTTTTGAGGGTGCAACGTAATTCGAGTTGTTGGACTTGATGACACAGGTTATTCCATCTGCTGTACCCCAATATTCGCAGTGGAGGTAATCGCCCTCTACATACATAACTATCTTTACGGGGTATTCCTTATTATTTACGATATACAGGTCAGGCCAGGGATAGGATACGGTAGCATCTGTTCCTACGACTTCCATATATCCGACTGCATATGCGTGGTTTATTCTGCCCGGCTCTTCCTTGTTTTCTTCCTTGGGAATATAAAGGTTACAGAGCAGCGCGGTATAATACATTGTGGACGAAACCTGACAGATACCGCCGCCGACGCCTGTGTCTGCACCTTCGGAGGTGTAAACAGTAGCGTAAGAATAGCCTTTTTCGACCGTTCTTTCACCCACGATTTTATTGAAGCTTATCTTTTCACCGGGCTGGATAACGGTGCCGTTGATGCTGCTTGCGGCAAGTGCGATATTGGCTGCACGAGCTTTATTGCTGGAGCTGTCAAACTTCGACGCCCAAGATGAAAGCTTGTCAAGACAGTAGGGTGCGCGAAGTTCTACAAGAGAAATCTCCGGTTCAGTAAGTGCCATTGTAATGGACCACTTTTCGCCACCTGCGGAGACCAGTTTCTTTGCAGAGTCAAGGTCGAACTGCTTGCCAACTATCTCCGGTACGAAAACCATTTCGCCTGTTGCTGAAGTCGTGGTTGAAGCGTTTTTTGGTTCACACACGACTTCCTTATGGATCTTGTCCATATCTACATCGGGAGCTTCTATTATATGAACATTTGCCGAAACAGAGCCGCTGCCGCTGCGCACACAGCTCTTGAGATCGGTCAGGAACTCCTCGTACTCTATACCTACTCCGTTTTTGCCTGCGTTAACAACGAGCTGATCGCCTTCAATTGTGTAGTACGGCTCGACCATAGTGTCTCCCTGTGTTGCAGCAAGGTCGGTAAGGAGCTTCTTTATTTTAGTCTCGTTGCAGATTATCGAACCATCCGAGACCAGTGATTCTTTGCCTATTATTTCGGTTCCTGATATTATATCGAGATAGCTGACCTCCGGTGTTCCCGGCGCAGCATAGGCAAAGTCGTAATCGGAAAGCTTTATTGTATGATCGGTGCCGTTTACATCAATACTTACGCTTTCGTCACTGAGCTTTTCGTCCACGCTCTCCTTGAGCATTGAATACAGGATCGAGCTATCCACTTCCTCAAAGCCTGCTCTTACCTCAATGGGATTTTTGGGCTTTGATGCAATTATTACGGAAGCCGTAACGATTATAGCAACTGCCGCCACACATCCTGCCGCTATAGCCGCAATGCGTCTCATCTTAGAGCGATTGGCGTTTGCCATTTTTGCACGGCGGCGTTCGTCCGCCTCACCGCTTACAAGGAACTGAGCATAAAACTCAGGCATTCCCTGAGGTCTTCGGTCTACCAGATCTCTCTGCTCTGCAGAAAGATTGTCATAGCCTCTTGACGGAGGCATCGGACGACCCTGTGACGGAGGCATCGGTCTCTGGGGAGGTGCAGGACGCGACTGCGGAGGCATCGGTCTCTGAGGTGGCATAGGTCTGCGTGCCGCCGGTGCCGGCGGCGCATCGAAATCATCCTCAAAATCATCGGTAAAACCGCTGTCAAAACCGCCATCGGCTGCGAACGCTGCTGCAGAAGCTCTTCCTGCGCGCGGCGCACTGAATCCATCGTCAAAATCATCATCAAAGCCGCTATCGCCAAAATCATCGTCAAAATCTGAAAATGCAGGCTGAGGTGCTCTTGCCGGTGCACGGGACGGAACATTTTCCCTTACGGTATAATCCTGTTCCTGCCTCATAGCGCGGTATTCGTCAAGACTGCGCGCTGCTCCTTTTCCTGCCGCACTTATTTGAGGTTCGAAGGAATCGAAGCCATATCCGAAATCAGCGAAATCATCCTGAAATCCATCGTCGGAAAGTCCTGAATCTCCGAAGTCGCTGTCAAACTCATCAAAAAGATACTCTTCTCTCGGAGGCGGTGCAGGACGTGCAGGGGTATTGACAGCTGCAGGTGTACCGCTGTCTCCATTTGGATCTGCCCTTCTCGCAGGCACTCGCTGGGGCTTGATATCCTCAAAGTCATCCTCAAGAGAATCAAGAGAACCGCTTCTCATACTTTTATAATTATCCGTCTGCATCATTCCTGAAACATCAGAACGCTGAGCACGTCTGCCGTATACATCATTATAGTCGTATGACGGACGGCCGTATGTACCCTGAGGTGCAGGTCTGCCGGATCTGTTATATCTGCCGTTGTTGTTCATTATATCTGACCCTGCTTGATTACAAGCTTCTCCTTTCATAGGATAGGATTATATTTTACATTATTTTCGGCATCTTCGCAATAGATTTAACTGTAAGTTATCATCGGATTCACTATTTGTTTATACTTGCTTCGGTTTGCTGTTTTCTATTGCTTTTTTACGGGTGATTTTTACGCAGTTTCTTATATCGGAAACGAATTTGTTTTCATCTCCTTCTATAAAACAGCCTTTTTTGAATATGTAGTATTCTCCCGCCAGTGCTGTGACCAGGAAAAAGTCTCCGCAATCATACACTTTTTCGATTTCCAGCAGATCGCTTTCCGCCTTTGTTTCTCCGTCTATTGTTTCTGTAAGCCTGTCATCATCGGCGCTCACCGTTATTTCGACCTTTTCGCCCTTCAGAAGGGATTTTTCCTGCTCGATCATTTTTCTGTACTTTACAAATACGGCAATTTCCGCTGCGATGGGTGCCAGCGAGTAGAAAATGTAGGTGGAATAGTGATACGGCGGTTCAATTCCCCCTGCCAGATAGTACACTGTAAATGTCGTTCCCGCTATGCTTATCAATATAAGCAGAATGTGCATTACTACAGCGAAAGTCCGTCTGTAATAAACATACTTGGACGCTCTCTCGCACATATCCTCTGTGTATTCGTATTTATTTACATATTTCAAATTCATTGGTCTAAAGTACCTCTTTCCTGTGATTTGAGTTGCCTCACCTGATCATATATCTTTTCAAGAGCATTATAATGTTTTTTTGCATACAGGTAAAGGGTTTACGGAATAATTCACAGACAAATCGCGCAACTGTTTCTCTTCTTTTTTGTGCGATATTTGTAATATTGCCGCCGCAAGTTTATCAAATACGTCAAATTGACTTTTTCTTTCCCTTATTGTAAACTAACAATTAAGTAATCAATTAGTTAAGGAGGATGTAAATGTCCGTAAAGCTTATAAATTGCGCCTCTCTCCCCAACATTCCCTGGGAGGACAAGCCCGAGGGTTATGACCGCCCTGTATGGAGATACAGCAAAAACCCCATAACCAAGCGTCACCCCATAAAGGACGTTGACAGAATATTCAACAGCGCATTAATACCCTTTGAGGGTGCATTTGCAGGCGTTTTCAGAGGCGACGGCTGCGATGGAATTTCCCGTCTTTACACAGGCCGCAGCCGCGACGGCATCAACTGGGATTTCGAGGAAGAGCCCATTTCCTTTATCGACGAAGAGGGCAAGCCCTTCCAGCCGAGATATGCCTATGACCCAAGAGTGGTCCCTATTGATGACGGCTGGTATCTTGTTATGTGGTGCACCGACTTTTACAGTCCTGCTATCGGCGTTGCCAAGACAAAGGATTTCAAAACCTACACCAGACTTGAAAACCCGTTCCTTCCCCCCACACGCAACGCGGTTCTCTTCCCCAGAAGAATAAACGGCAACTATGTAATGCTTTCCCGTCCCAGCGACAACGGTCACACACCTTTCGGTGATATTTATCTTTCCGAAAGTCCTGATCTCACCTACTGGGGCAAGCATAAGCACGTTATGGCTCCTACCAAAGGCTGGCAGTCTCTGAAAATCGGCGGCGGCGCTGCCCCCATCGAAACAAGCGAAGGCTGGCTGATGTTCTATCACGGTGTATGCCACACCTGCAGCGGTTATGTTTATTCAATGGGCGGTGCGATCCTGGATATAAATGAGCCCTCCAGGGTAAAATATCGCTGCCGCAACTTCCTGTTAGCTCCCGAAATGCCCTATGAGGAAACAGGCTTCGTTCCAAGCGTTGTATTCCCCTGCGCCGCGCTCACAGACGGCGATACAGGCAGAATAGCTATCTATTATGGCTCTGCCGACTCTTACGTAGGCGTCGCCTTTACCACGGTCGATGAAGCAGTGGATTATATTATAAAGAACAGTCTTACAAACGAAATTGATACCGAAAGCGGGCGAATCTGATGAGACAAATGGCCGAAGGGATGCTTGAGCATCTGGAAAATCAGCTTATACCGTTCTGGCGCAATATGCGTGACGAAGAGAAGGGCGGTTACTACGGACAGCGCGACTACTCTCTTGCAATAGATGAGGAAGCACACAAGGGAGCTGTATATATGAGCCGTGTGCTGTGGTTCTTTTCAAACAGCTATATGCTGCTCGGAACCGACCAGCTTCTTGAGGATGCCGAGCACGCCTATAAATTTATCCGCGATAAGATGATAGATAAGGAGAACGGCGGAATCTACTGGTCGGTTATGCGTGATGGCGGTATGTGCGATATCAGCAAGCACACATATGCTCAGTCCTTTGCCGTATACGCTCTCGCCTCTTACGCAAGAGCAAGCGGCGAAAAGGAACCTCTTGAGCTTGCTATGGAACTTTTCGATATTATCGAGACAAAATGCCGTGACGGCGAACGCTATCACGAGGCTCTCACCGACGCATTTGTCCCTGTTATAAATATACGTCTCAGCGAAAGCGGCGTAATTTCAAAGTACACTATGAACACCATACTGCATCTTGCCGAGGCTTACGCCGAGCTGTTCGAAGCCGGCGGCGAAGAGCGCGTGCGTGAAAGACTTGCCTGGCTTCTTGAGGAATATACAGGCAAGGTATACAACAGCGAAAAGCGTTCTCTCAATGTTTTCTTTGATGAAAATATGGAGCCTCTGGGAGATATCCGCTCTTACGGCCACGAGATCGAAGCCTCCTGGCTTATGGACCTTGCAGGCGTTACCGTTTCAAGCTGTGACAGCGAGAAAAAATACGCTCCCCTGTTTGACAAATGTCACGATGTTACCGTTGCCCTTGCCGAAGAGGTCTACGGAAAGGCTATCTCCGAAAGCGGCGCGTTTATATGCGATGCTGTGGACGGAGACAACGAGCAGGAGCACACCTGGTGGGCTCAGGCAGAGTCTGTTCTCGGCTTTACCAACGCATATCTCTGCACTCTTGATGAGAAATATCTTCGTGCCGCATACGGCATCTGGGACTATATTCAAGATAATTTCATCGACCGCCGTGAAGGCAGCGGCGAATGGTACAACGGGGTTTCCGATGACGGAATTCCCTCTGAAGGCTGCCTTGCAGGTGAATGGAAATGTCCGTATCATAACGGCAGAATGTGCATTAAAATGGTCGAGTGGCAGCAGGCCTGCGAGATCCTGGAACGCTTCGGCGGTTCGGAAAGCAGTGACGAGCTCACCATCTCCATTGGCGATGATATGAATTACGAGGACTGATATAATTGAAAAGGGTCTCTATGAGAGATATCGCCGAGATTTTGGGCGTCAGTACCGTTACGGTCTCAAAAGCACTCGGCGGTAAGGACGGAGTAAGCGAGTCTCTCCGTTCGGAAATACAGAAAAAAGCTGCCGAGCTCGGTTATACCCAAGCCCCGACAGCCAAACCCAAAAGCATAGGAGTTCTTGTGCCGGAGCACTTTTTCGGCACAAACACTTTCTATTCGAGATTTTACAGCGAAATAAGCATTGCGGCGGCGGCTTCCGATGCTCTGACGACCCTTGAGATAATTTCGGATTCTGATGAGCGCGCCCTCAATCTGCCCGGACTTTTTTCGCTTTCAGACGGTATTATCTTCCTCGGACAGTTTACAGACAGCTACATAAACACCATTTCCGATACCGGCAAACCTTATGTACTGCTGGATTTCTATTCTGATATGTCCGATGCCCCTTCAATTGTAAGTGATAACACAAACGACTGCTATCGCATTACAAAATATCTTATCGACTGCGGTCACAGAAATATCGGATTTGTAGGCTCTGTATTTGAGACCACAAGCATACTTGACCGATATCTTGGCTACCACCGCGCTGTGATCCAGCATCTTCTTCCTCAGCGTCCGGATTGGGTCATTCCCGACCGCAGAAACGGCATTTTATCTGATACCGTTTCCCTGCCCGCTTCTTTGCCTGATGCTTTTGTCTGTAACTGCGATGATACTGCGGTGCGTCTTATCGATCAGCTAAGGAGCAAAGGAATTCGTGTTCCCGAAGATATCTCTGTTGTGGGTTATGACGATTCCCCTGTTGCCTCTGCCTGCGAACCAAAGCTCACCACCTGCCGCGTTGACACCAGAAAGATGAGCGAAAGCGCTGTGCTTTCACTGTTTTCCGCTATCGACGGCAATACAGTTCCCTGCAGACTGTTGGTTCGCGGTGAGATCGTCGAGCGCCAGTCGGTTAAGCGCAGAAATTAGTCATCACAAAGCATTTGTTTTTTGTTCATTGACTTTTCTGTCACAAATGGTATATTAAGTGTATACTTTTAAAGGAGAACATTTTACTATGGACGAAAAGCTTCTCGAAAACGAGATCACCGAGGAATCCGCATCCGAAGAATCTGCTGTCACTGCTGCATATGACGAAGAAAACGAAGGCGTAATCATCACTATTGATGACAATTATGTCGGTCCCAGCAGCGAAGAGGCTGAAAAGCAGATACTGGATGAAATAAATGCCCGTGAATCCAATATAGAGGAATACACTCCCCCGAAACTCGGCTTTTTTAAGTGGATAGAGAATTTCTGGTACAGAAACAAGACTCTTATTCTTGTAGCCGCTTTCGGCATATTTATCCTCGTTTATTTTACAATTATTTCTCTTCCTGAGGAGTGCGACATCACTGCCACTGTATATGTCAGCTTCAGTGATTATCCTTCCTCAATCACTCACGAGCTCCAGAACGAGCTCAAATCCCATACTTCCGACTGGGATGAAAACGGCGAGATCAATGTTTTTGTCAACGACTTCAATATTTATGGCGAAGGCGGCGCAGAAACACTGATTCAGTACGATCAGACGCTTGAGCACCTCAATGGCAAGCCTACCTCTATGCTGTGGATAGTTGAAAAGGATCTTTTCGATGTTATGGTCAGCGCTAAGGGCGAAGAATTCTTCGAATCCTATGAAGGCGCTCCATTATGGATGGAGATCACTCATATGGAGATCCTCAACGAGTGCATAAAGATAGGCGAATCTCCACGTCTTGGCTTCTGTCTTGTTCGTATGACAGAAGAACTGAGCGAAAAGGAAAAGCTCTGCAAATCCTATGAAAACGCAAAGCTTCTGCTGGCAGAGTACAAAAAACTCTACCCCGAAATGTTTGCATCTGCAGCTGAATAACCGTATCAAAAGTCCTGAGAAGACAATGTCTTCTCAGGACTTTTGATTATGCGTTTTTACTTTTCAGTGCGTGTACGAAACTGACTATGTTATCCACGATATGACCGAAAGTTATGCTGGCAAAGAGAACTATTCCGATGTTGTCAAACAGTTTTGTTATAACTTCCTGTGCATCACCTGTCATAGCTGCTGCCAGACGAAGTCCTTCTGTGTTGAATACATCTGAGCGAAGAAGGAAAATAAATGCACAGATCACCGAAACCACACTTGTAACAAGACCTGTTACAAACACCGTCATATTTCGGCGCCCCTCAACTATACGGATGATGTTTCTTGTAACAGTCATCACAGTCCACAGGATAAGCGGTATCCACGCTGCCTGTGCTGCTTCAACATTGAACAACGGGATGGATTTTATATCCATTCCTTCTTCGCTGATGTTGGCGATAATAGGTACTACGTCTCCGAACAGAAGGATAAGAACCGTAAAGAAAATGGCAAAACAGATATCAACTATGCAATCAGCTGTTTTTATCTTCTCCTGCTTTTCGGGAATGCTGGGAAGATTGTCAAGCTTGTCGTCAATATTTACCTTCCTGCGCTCAAGGATCGCAAAGACGAAGGTTATTACCGCAAAGGCGGACATTATCATTCCAGGAGCTGCGCTAAACAGCCATTCGGTAACATATTCAAACACAGACTGATCACGGTCGAATATCATTCCCATCACAAAGGCAAGAGCAGAGCCTATGACCGCCGCAATAAGGACTATTTTAAGAACGATCTTGTATTTGAAATAATATTCTCCGCCGATAAGGTGTCCGACAGAATCTGTATCGTACTTCTGGGCAAGCTGTGCAGGTGTTCCGAGCTCTGCCAGAACAACTCTTATATCCTGCTCTGTGGGAGTTATCTCTCCGCATCTTGCTTCCAGCATCTCGTATATATTACCCTCTATCTCTTTTCCCACCTCTTCTCTGCTTTTCTTGGGAAGAAGTCTTGTAACTGCGTATACATAACGCGAAATCAATTCATTATTGTTCATCGATATTACCCTCCAATATATTTCTCACATTGTCGGAAAACGCATTCCAGTGCGTTTTCATTCTCTCCAATACTTCTTTTCCGTCTTCTGTCAGGACGTAATATTTCCTCGGCTTGCTGCCCCCTGTTTCCCATTCGCTTTTTAAAAGTCCCTGACTTTCCAGCCTTCTCATAAGAGGATACAGGGTGTTTGCCTCCACAGGTATTCCTCCCTTTTCCAGTTCACTGACCAGACTGTACCCATAAGTTGGTTTTTCAAGACGGCTCAGTACCAGAAGTATAAGCGTTCCTCTTCTCAGCTCCAATATAAGACCCGATACGATCTCATCTGTATTCACAATATCCCTCCGTTCACGTTATCGTTGTCTGTATTATAGTGTGTGTCACACACTATTGTCAATAGTAAAATGAAAATTTTTTAATTTTATTTCAATTGGGTGGAGTATTTTATTCTCGTATGGTAAAATATTATGTCTAAGAAGATCGAAAGGCTCTGATATGTATGGCGTATTCACATCAGAATAAAATAACCGTCGATGGACGGCTTCTCAACGAAAAAGGACAGCTTTCGCAATGGGGCTGGAGCACCTCCCCTCTGCTTGGCTACGACCGCAGTGATGTACCTTTTTTTCGCCGAGTGGGCGTAAAGGAATGGGATTTATATACCTTTGGAAATGAAGACTGGCTCATCTCTGTTTCTATTTCTGACAACAGTTATATGGGTATTGCTTCTGCTTCGGTTGTAAACCTGCGTGAAGGCTGGCACAAGACCAATATTTCTACCGAGCTTTTTACCTTCGGAGGCTATGAGCTCCCCAACAACTGCGGTTTTGGCGATATAGTCTACCGATCTAAAAATTCATCTATCAACATATCCTTAGGTCAGAACGAGAGACGGCTCACCCTGAGGTTCCCAAACTTTGACGATGTAAAAGAACTTTATATCTCCGCAGTTTTTCATACTCAGAAGGACGAGGGAATGTCTGCAGTCATTCCTTTTTCAAGCAGAAATAATTTTTATTATACTCATAAAATAAGCTGTATACCTGTTTCCGCAACTCTCCGCTATGCAGGCATTGAGACGGTTTTCAAGCCTGACTCCGCCTTCGGATGCTATGAATGGAATCGAGGCGTATTTCCCCACGACACCCATTGGCTCCATTGCTGTGCGTCTGCTCTTTATGAGGGCGAGCGCTTCGGATTCAATATAGGCGAGGGATTTGGCGATCGCAGCGAGTGCGGAGAGAATGTTTTCTTCTATGCAGGAAAGGCTTATAAAATCGGCGAGCTTGATATTTCCGTGCCTGATGATATGAACCGTGAATCCTGGAGCTTTATCGGTGAGGACGGCGATATAAATCTGCGTATGGTGCCTGTTTACTCTGCATCAGACGGCTGCAGTGCCTTGGGACTTGTAAAAATCGACCGAAACAGAGTGTTCGGACGGTATTACGGCACTGTTATGCTAAGAGATGACAGCGGCGAAGTCAGAAGACTTGTGCTGGACGGCATTTTAGGATCTGCTGAGGCGGTGAGATGCAAATGGTGACGGTATCTTCCGAGCTTGTATTGCGCCCGCTAACCTCTTTTGATGCTCCTTTTCTGCTTGAGCTTATAACGGACAGCACTGTGCAGAATATGACCGTAGGTTTCCCTTCCGATCCTTCTGAGAATACGGTTTTATCAATGATAAAAATGCGCGAAAACTGGCTTAAAAACGGTACAGGCTGGCAGCTTGCAATTGACTACAAAGGGCATTTTATCGGGCTTGTGGGGCTTAACGCCATTTCAAAAGCCTACGACAGAGCTTCTCTTGACTATGTTATTTCCTCAGCGTACAGAAACAGGGGCATCGCAACTTCTGCTGTACAGGCTTTTATCCCTGTTGCCGCACAGCGTTTTTCTCTGCACAGGATATCTGCCCTTACCTTTGCGGATAACGCCCCATCAAGACGGGTACTCGAAAAATCGGGATTCTCTCTTGAGGGAATCGCACGGGACGAAATAAAAAAGAACGGCATCTATAGAGATACCGCCCATTACGGACTCATTGTCTGATTTATTTTTTCTTTATCAAAGCCTGACACATCTGTTTTCAGAGGTGTCAGGCTTTGTGAGCTTTTTGTGTACAGCCGGTTTATCCTGCTATGAGTCCGTTTTGTCCTTGCAGTATGCATCGCTTCGGTGATATAATTCATAGCAATTGAAACATTTTCAGGGAGGTCACTATGTCCAAACGCTACGAAATCGATATGACCAGCGGCCCTCTTCTCGGCAAGATGCTCCGCTTTGCCTTTCCTGTCATACTCTCAAATATTCTTCAGCTTCTCTATAATGCGGCTGATTCCATAATAGTCGGTCAGTTTGCCGAAAACGGCAAAACTGCTCTTGCGGCGGTAGGTTCAACCTCCTCTATAATACATCTTGTCACAAATCTTTTTATAGGATTCTTTCTTGGCGGAAGTATTATAATCGCTCAATTCAAGGGTGCAGGCCAGGACGAAGAGGTCAGCAAAACCGTTCACACTTCCGCACTTACAAGCCTTCTGACAGGTATTATTGTGTGCGTTATCGGACAGATTGCCGCCAAGCCCCTGCTTACCGCTATGGGTACACCGCCTGAGGTAATAGGCAAATCACTTCTTTATATAAGAATTTATTTCCTCGGCATGCCTTTTACCACCTTCTATAATTTTGGCGCATCCACCCTTCGCGCTGTAGGCGATACAAAACGCCCCCTGTATTTCCTTGCCGTTTCCGGTGTGCTCAATGTTGTTCTCAATGCCGTTCTGGTCATATGCTTCGGCTTTGATGTTGCAGGTGTTGCTATAGCAACCGTTGTGTCTCAGGCGCTGTCCGCATTTCTTGTTCTCCTCAGTCTCCTCCATTCCGAAGGCTCCATTCGCCTTATCCCCTCAAAGCTTAAAATTCACGGCAAAAAGCTTGCTATGATGGTAAAGGTCGGTTTGCCTATCGGACTTCAGAACGCGCTGTTCTCCTTCTCAAACATACTTATCCAGTCTTCTATAAACTCCTTCGGCGAAGCCGCTATGGCGGCGCACACTGCTGCTGTCAGCATTGAGGGCTTCCTGAATGTTGCTGTATCCGGTGTTGCAGACACCTCCATAAACTTTACAGGTCAGAACGTTGGTGCAGGCAAATACAAACGTGTGCGCCGCGTATGTGCAATCTGCTCTGTGCTCTCCGTTGTTATTTCCCTCGGTCTGGGTGCTGTTCTGTTTTTCTTCGGAGACAAACTCCTCTCCATTTATAATTCCGACCCTGAGGTCATCGCCTGCGGTCTCAACAGAACAAGGCTTATCGGACTTTCTTACTGGGTGTTTGCACTTATGAATGTTTTCGCAGGATGTTTAAGAGGTATGGGACGCTCTTTCCTTCCTATGGTAACCTCCCTGCTCGGCGTATGCGTGTTCCGTATAATCTATATCTACACAATATTTGAAATGTCACCCAATCTGCTCACTCTTTACGCAGTCTATCCTGCTTCCTGGGCTGTAGCTATGATACTAAATATGATTTGCTATCTTATCGTCAGCCGTATGTTAATTGCAGGCAAGCTCAACGTGATAACCAAAGCAAAAGCGAAAGCATAAAAAGAAAAGCCACTCGATTGAGCGGCTTTTCTTTACTTGTCTGATTACTTATTAGTCTTGTTCTTTCTCTTTATAATCACAATAACTCCTGCACCAACTGCTATTACAGCAACACCTATACCTAAAAACAAAATTGCATTTCCGTTGTCTGCACCGCTGTGATTTTCTGATTCTACGTCAATTTCGGAATTATCTGACGCAGATTCCTCTGCATTATTGTCGATAAAGATAAGCGCAAACGGACTGAAATCATCAGCATAGAACCATATACCGTTGGGCGCTGTTTCTATTTCCACCTCTTCTACTGTGCCGTCATCATTCATATGATACAGTTTATAAGTATATTCTGAATATCTGGAATTAAGATTCTTAGGGTATTTAAGGCAAACTCGTATTCTTCCGTCAACTACCTTAATTTTAACGCCATCGTCGGTCTCAAGATCTATTTCATATAAAGCATAATTTCCGTCATCTCTGTTGAATGTCCCGTTATTCGATTTAATTGCCTCGAGAATAATATCCTCATCGCCCTCTGCAACATCGCCTACAACAAGATGAATCCTGCCTGTTCCATATCGGCTTCCTTCCTCATCCTCAAAAACAGTACCTTCATCTACCTCAATATTTTCTACATAATTCTCATCGCGCCCGATGTCTCCTTCTTCCATATTCTGACTTATGATTTCTACATTCGAAGTTGAAATCACTGCATCGGGACTTAACTCATTTGTCATTATGCAGAAAAATGATCTTCCGGCAAATTCTTCGCCAAATTCAAATTTTCCGCCTTCAGCATATGTAGGCTGAACTTCTGTCTCATCAGAAGCATCGCACCACTTATACACAGTCTTCGCTCCTGCAACATCATACTGAGAGGAAAGGTCAATTTCATACGCTGTCTCCGGAATTTCGATCACTTCCTGCGGAGCAAAAGTAACTTTTACGCCTGCCACCGCATTATATATATCCCCAAGATCCTCAAATGTCAGTCTGTTCACTCCGCAATCAACGGTGCGAAGAGATGCACAACTGCTGCAGTCAAGATCACTTAACATATTGCAAGCACAGCAAAGCTTTTTGAGACTGCCGTTATTACTTATGTTAAGATAGGTCAGTTGGTTTTCATCGCAGTTTAGGTCCGCAAGAGCAGGATTACCGCTTACATCAAGCTTGCTCAAGAAATTCTGTCCGCAATGCAGAAATACTAAATTCTTATTTTTGCTTACATTTAACTCTTTCAGTTTGTTTCCTCTGCAATTCAACTCTTTCAGAGCAGAACAGCTTGTAACATCCAGTTGGGTGATTTGATTATCATTGCAGCGCAGCGTATGCAAACTTGTTTTGTTGCTGACATTTAATTCCTTAAGAAAATTATTGCAGCAGTTCAGCTCTTTCAAGCTTGAGCAATTGCTTATGTTCAACGAGGACAGCTGACTGTAATCGCAGTCTAACTGGGTAACATTGCCTCTGCAGTATATCTTGATTGTCTTCCCCTCAACAACTCGCCACTCCTCGGTAAATTCAACAATCTTTCCATTTCCCCAATCGATGTAAATCGTATCTGTACCCCATATTCCGAGGTTATTCATATCACTGCCTACCGGGAATGTTGTATTCATTGTAATTTGCAGAGAACCGGGGTTTGTTACTGTGCTTTCCTCCGCAGCATAAGCGGGTTTGAATGTATTACTTGGCACAAATGATGCCAGTAAACAAATTATAAGAATCAATACTGTTATGCTTTTCATAAGCAAAGCTTTTCCTTCACACTGCCATAACTTTTTCATTTTATTACCTCCGTAAGTTACTCTTTTAACATTTTATCATAAGCTCTGCTATATTTCAATTGCAGTACTGTACAATAAACTCCCCTTAATCTAGTCCTATATGCTGTATTCCCTTACTCTAACAGCAATATGCAGGTATATAACAATATGCACCTCCAAACATTTTTGGAGGTGCATATAAATAAACTTTTTTATGAGAACGGAAATCCCTTTCCGTCTGTTTTTATTTTTCCGGCAATAATAAGCACTGCCTCCAACACCGCAAGTCCCCAGCTCAGGAGCAGTCCGGCTGAGTATATTGGGATACTGCAGACCCTTGCAATGATGTCAATGGATATGAGCCCAATATGAGCGAGTCCGCGCAGGTAATATCTTGAATAGAAATCGTGGAGTCCGAAAGCCCCTGTTGGGAGAAGTGCCAGCGCCACAGTCCCTATTTTATTGCGCTTGTCGCTTTCCTCGATCATAACGTATTTCCCCTTTTTCTCCACGATGGAATGAGGGTATGGAGATACAAAGGGCATATGACCTGCAGGTTTTGTGCAGCCGTGAGGCATATCGTGTTCACAGCCGAAGCAGTTGCCGTCACAGTCTCCGCCTTCAAATCCGCTGCAGGCTGCGCCGCAGGTGGGGCAGAAACGGTCATAATCTCGGCACATCTCACCGCATTCGGGACAAACAATAATTGCCATTTTTATTACCAGTAATAATAGCGGTTGCAGAAGTCCTCGAGATATTCTATGGTCTCTCTGTCGGGGCTGCCTGCAGCCTTATAGATTGCAAGGCCGTTCTGGTGGTCAAATGTCCAGTCAGCAAAATCTACATCCTTTATGGCCACTTTTCCGTCCCAGGTATTGAGAGAGCCGTCGTAATAGTACATAGCTATCAGTGCTTCTGCAAGATTCTTTGTCTGCTCGTCCTGTGCGTTATTGTACAGACGCTCTATTTCAGGCATTGTTCCGCAGGAGAGCTCTTCTGCGATATATTCAATATCAATGTTCTTTCCGCTCTGTATATGTCTGTCAACATTGACCTTTGCAACTACTCTGTCAACATTCATTATATTGAAAGCGCAGATACAGAAAATGACTATAGCTGCTACAACAGGTGCAATGCGGAGCTTATCGATCCAGAATCCGGCAACAAGAGCCAGCAATGCAAGAGTCATACCGAGTATGAACATAACCGCCGCAACTCTGCTTACGGTCAGGCCGTATGCGTCGATATAGAGGAAAATACGGTAAAACGCAGATATGCAGATAACAAATGTGGCAAGAGTTATGACGCTGAGAGCCGCTCTGAGAATTATGCCTACTTTCCCGTTTTCGTTTCTCTTTGCCCAGGTGCGAATAGCGGCGCAAACCACAAATGTGAGGAAAATTGCAAGGCTCAGTTCGAAAACACCCTTATGCACATATTCTGCATAAGTGAGGTCTGCAGGGAGTTTCGCGCCAACAAAGAGGTACTCGATCTGGATAAACACAAAGATCAGGTAAACAACTGCTGCCGCAAAAAGAACTGTAGCGGTGATTACAGAATCAAATATCTGTATCTTTTTGCCTTCCTTCTTGTTGGTGGAATAGCCTGAACGAAGGGTAAGCACGTTGGAGAAAATAAACACTGCAAGAATAGCTCCGATCAGTATATCCGCAACCAGCTCAGAAAGATCGAGATTTATAAAATCTACAATCGTATCTACAAAGTGTGCAAAAGCCGCATCAGCAGATGCGAAAATTGAAATAAGCACGATAAGAACAGGAATCGAGATAACAAGACCGAGGAAAACCTTAAGTCCATTTCCCTTTTTGCTTCCGTCGTTCTTTCCGAGAGAACGGAAGGATGCTCCGATATTAGCAAAGGTATATCCGAAGAACACTCTGAAAATATCTGTAAATCCTCTGAATGAAACTACTCTGTTCTGCGAACAGCCGCCCATAAGCATAAGCTGCATCGGCATAAGAACGAGCATAAGGAGAATCGCTACCGCTCTGCCTGCGGTGGATGCGAACAGTGTGGCTGAGACTGCCAGAACAAGAACCGGTGCAAGAAGGAGCCACGCGGTTTTGCGGCTCTTGCCGCCGCCTGTTACGATAAACGGTGTGAAGAAGCAGTAGTAGATAATTACAAGAAGAGTAAGTCCAAGTCCGCTTGCACCGTTTGAAAACAGAATGTTGGTAAACAGGGTTCCGTAGATAAGCGAAAGAATGAAAAGCATCCAGGAGCTTACGCTCGAGGTGTTTTCAAGAAGTTTTTTCGTCCTCTTGCTGGGCTGCTTCTTTACAGGCTGTGCGCTGTGCACTACCGGCTGGGGAGCGTACACTACTTGAGGCTGTGCCGTATAAACGACAGGCTGCTGTACCTGTACAGGTACAATCTGCGGAGCATTTGTGTTTACTGGAACATTGCTCTGAATGTTCTGGGGATTGTTATTCATTACATCGCACCCTTTCTCTTTTCAGAAAAATTTAAGTGTTCCGAAATCCCTTTTCTCTTATTTGCGGCGGGTAGCCTGAAGTCTTTCTGCGGTAGCCTGTGCCTCAGCGAGCTTTCTTGCAGTGGATACAGGCTCGGGCTTTACTTCCTTGCCTATATACTTGCGTCCTGCTATCCAGGCCTTGCGAAGCTGTGCGCTGAGCTTGCCCTCTGCATATGCACGTCCCTCTTCATCCATTATGGAATTGAGGATAACCTGGACAATTATGCTCTTTGTATCCATATCGCCCTTTTCGTAGGCATTGGAGAGCAGTTCGAAGAAGGGATCAAGGCGTGCCTTGTTGCCTTTTTTAAGATTATTTGCAAGTGCTGCGCATACAGTCTCTTCACAGAATTTGAGGGGCAGAATCTCTCCGTAATAGTTCTTGTGGGAAATAAGGGGAGCTCTGCACTCGGGGAATGAGGTGGGGATTCGGTTGACAAAGAAGTTGACATCCATACTGTCCCCGGATTCTTCCTTCTTTGCCTGCTTTGCAACAGCCGCTATACGGTCCTTTGAGACCTTTACCGGAGCGGAAAGTGTATCAAGAAAGTCAAGCGCAACGCTCAGTGCCTCGCGCTCGCCGTCACCGTCTTCTTCGTCAAAGAAGTAGGTCTGAACGTGTCCGCAGTCGTCAGCCTTTGCTTCAGCCTCACCCTTGCAAAGGTAGAAGCGCTTATCCTTCTTTGAGTACTTGATGAGCAGTGTGTCTGCCTCGCTGTTGAACAGCACGTAGGGCTCGTTTCCGCCATACTGGCTCTCGCCCTTTGTGTAGCCCTTGGAGATCAGCTCGGGTTCCATTTTGTTGATACAGGTTTCAAATAAATTCGCCATTTTGTGTATTCCTCCGTATATTTGCGGTGATGCTGTATGTTCAGCATACCATTTTATTTATCGATAATCAATAACAATCCGTTTACAATCGTTAAACAGAATGTAACAATATTATTAAAAATGCATAACAATACAAATGATTTTATCACATTCATATCCGCATTTCAAGGAACAGATATCAGCCCGAAATTATAGTCGCATCGGGATAAATAGTGTTTTTCGGACGCTTGCTGCTTCTGCTGCTTATGGAAAGTGAAAGCGATATCGGTCCCACTCTCCCCAGGAACATCAGCAAACAGAGAACCATCATAGAAATCCGCGGCAGATCATCTGTTATGCCTGCCGTAACTCCGACGGTTCCGAATGCGCTGACCGCTTCGTAAAGAGCATCAATGGATTTGACCTCTCCGCCAAGCTGTCCGAGAATGACTACCGTCGCAACGATTATTCCGGATATTGCCGTAGCACATATAGCAAGGGCTTTGTACACGGTTTCTCTTGTTATCCTTCTTTTGCCTATTACAGGATGGTCATATCCCTTCAGAGTGCATACCACCGTTGTGATCAGCACCACCATAGTTGTGGTCTTTACACCGCCGCCGGTAGAGCCCGGTGAAGCTCCGATAAACATAAGCACACAGAAAAACAGCTTTGTAAAGCCGCTGGCAGCACCAAGATCTACTGATGCAAAGCCGGCTGAGCGAGCACATACCGACTGGAAGAAAGCATTCCACAGCTTGTCTCCGAAGCTCATACCCTGAAGCACGCCGTTCCATTCGCTTACGAGGAAAAACAGGGTGCCTATAATCAGCAGCACCGCAGATGCAACGCATACTATTTTGGTATGCATCATAAGATTGCGTACTTTTCCGCCCTCTTTTATAACGTTTATTATGTCATAGAATACGGCAAAGCCCAGTCCGCCGAGAATAATGATGCTTGACAGCACCATAAGTACATAAGGCTCAGAATTGAGACTTACCACACTGTCTCCCCTGCCAAGCACATCAAAGCCTGCATTGCAGTATGCGGAAATCGCCGTAAAGACGGAGCTCCAGACGCCTTTCAAGAATCCAAACCTGGGAATAAACTCAAAGGACAGCAGAAGTGCTCCTGCGCCTTCACATATAAGCGTCACCCCTGCCGCCACCTTCAGAACTCCGCGCGTGCCGCCCATATCAAGATATCCTGTAGATTCCTGGGCTATTCTCAAACTGCGCAGCCCCAGTCGCTGGCGAAGTGACAGCGCAAGCGATGTTACAATTGTCATCGCGCCGAGACCGCCTGTCTGTATCAGCAGGATTATTACCGTCTGTCCGAAAAGAGACCAGTGGGTTGCGGTATCAAAGGGCGTAAGTCCTGTTACGCAGGTGGCACTGGTTGCAACAAACAGCGCCTGTATCACTCCTGTGGGCTCTTCTCCCTTCTTTACCGAAAATGGCAGAAGCAGAAGCAATGTGCCTACAAGTATTATTACTGCAAAACTCATAGGAATGAGCTTGTGGGCAGGTATTTTTTCAAGCTTTCTGCTTATGAACCTTTTTGCACGCTTCAGCCGCTGATGCATAACGTGCATATTCTTTTTGAATCTGACGGAAAACTTCGGCTTGCCCTCTGCGGATACCTTTTCGTTTTCCATATAGATCACCTTCTTTTTGTAGGTGTGTTTATTTTTTCAGTCCTCTATTTTGCCGTTATCTGACAGCTGTCTGTTACTGTTGTAATACCGTCAAGCTTCTGAACGACACCTGTGCCGTCTGACAGCTTCATTTCACTGTAATAGGTTATACTGTTTGTGGAACTCTGCAGGAAACGGTCAGTATTCATTATGCTCAGCGAGCCCTTATAATCTGCCGCGCCTTTATATTCAATGGAATACCCATCTCCGTATTCCCCTTCGGGAAGTCCGTATTCACTTACAGGCTTCATATCAAAGCTTATCATCGAATCTGATATCTTCGATACGCTGTATTTCATCTCCATTTTTGTCTGGGAATCTACGGTCTGGGAATGGGTTATGACCGTATTCTTTGTCACAGTTTCAGGCAGGGTCAGCAGAAGTTCCTCAGCGATAGCACGTATCTCTGATTCCCCCATCAGCTCGGATGCGCCATCCACCTTGGAATAAAGCTCCTTTGTTCCTCCGACGGAAACTACTTTATAGTTTTTATCAAGATCCACCGTAAAGCCGTGACCGATCATATCAAAATATATCTCGGTGTCCAAGCTTCTGGTGCTCTCATCGGCAGTGTCAAACACTACCGTGCTGTCATCATTGCTGCTGTACACATAGCTCTTTCGTGCTATGGTGAATTTCAGCTTCAGACCCTTTTCGGTTTCCTTTGCCGTAAAATCATACCAGCTCTTCATATCCCAGTCTGTTTCCATTCCGTATTCGGCATCATAGTACAGTGCCGTCTGTCTGAATGTACACAGCATCGTGTATTCACCTTTTCCCATCACCGGTGCGGATATCTCATCTTTCGCCCCGCTCTGTACAACTACAGATGGTTTGGGATCTACATTCGGTGTTGAATAATAGTCGCTGTTGTCGCAGCTGCAGCCGCACAGTGATGAAAGAATAATCAGCACTGTCAAAACCGCCAATATGCGTTTCATCTTCGGTATTCCTTTCTGATGTGAATCATCAGCGCACATCACGCCTCATTCCTAAATAGCCGCATATTATAAATACAAGCCAGTATACTGCCGCCGCGAGCCAGGAAACTCCATAGCCTGCAGACGCAAAATTCGGAACACCTCGCAGAGGTGCGGATACATCCAACACGGATACCACAGACAATCCAACCAAAATATTGCCTGAGCCTCCTGCTGTCTTTCCGAAAACCATAGCGGCAATGCACAGAACTGCCGTAAGTGCGACAGCTGTGCTCTGGCTGCGTGTCAGTGTGGATACTGCGGCACTGAACGCCACTAAAATAAGTGATGTTATAAAGGTGCAAACAAGCAGTTCCAGAGAAAAGGCAAAGAAACTTTCGAATTTAGCACTTTCGCCCAGAACTCTTATATATTCGCCCACGTATGCAAGCCCTCCGCATCCCATCATAGCACCAAACACGGAGCCTGTCCACGCAACGGCACACATAAGCACCGCAAACAGCGAAACGGACATAAGTTTTGCAAAATATTGCTTCATACGGGTCACAGGAAGTGTGTAAAGGGTGTAGATAACTCCCGATTTATATTCTCCTGCGGTTTTCGACGCTATTGCCGCCGCTGCGAATATTCCTATTGGCAGAAGCATCAGCCAGAGGGTGAGATATACTACGTTCCAAGCTGCGGAATATCCCATTTCCTTTCCCGTCTTCAGGCAGGCGTTGATTATATACGCTTCACGAACTACCTCCTGCTGCTTTGCAATGTAGTAGCCCTTTTCCCTGCCTGAATGGTTTTCCGCCATTCGTGTGTATTCCTCATTAAGATCGGTCAGTTCTTCATATCTTGCTCTGTACGCCTCATTCCAACTGTCGAAAGGACGTGTTTCAACCACGATCTTTGTTGTTTCCTTATCGGATTCTGATACATCCGATCCCGATATCATACTACTATCCGAAATATATTCATCCGTTATAACTTGCTGTATAGTCTCTTCCGTTTCAATTGTCTGTTCTTTGGGCACAGACACAGGAAGCTCGTTTACTTCATCGGCTATGGCAGAAGGCAGAAGACTGTCCTTTCCGCTGTTTGCTCCGATAACCCAGGCAACGCATACCGATATCAGAAATACGGCTATCAATGCCAGAAGCGGACCTGAATTTGAATACAGACGGACATTTTCGCCTTTTAAGGATCTAAGCAGCTTGCCCATCAATAATCCCCTCCTGTATATCCGTATTCTCTGAATTCGCTCTCATCGGCAATGGAGGGACGCTCTCTGAGCAGTCTGTAATAGGCTTCTTCAAGAGATATTTCGTGAGGACGAGCCTCATAAACCATATAGCCTGCGGAAAAAAGCATAGCTGTTATCTTCGGCACAAGTGCCTGATCGCAGTCAAATACAACATATCCGTTGCGAACCTCGCACCGAACTTCCATTGCCTCAAATATATGCCTTGCGGCATCGGCAGGTCTGTCCACCAACATTCGCTGGCAAACCTTGCCCGTGCCGAACTTTCTCAGACGCTCTACCGTTGACACACCTATGAGCACACCTGCCTCAAGCACTGCAACTCTCTTACAGGTTTTTTCAAGCTCTCGCATCTGGTGGC
Source organism: Acutalibacteraceae bacterium (assembly GCA_045604965.1). GTDB lineage: Bacteria > Bacillota > Clostridia > Oscillospirales > Acutalibacteraceae > JAISGQ01. The sequence goes on along the minus strand of JAZUPB010000014.1, from coordinate 87,168 downwards.
TGGTCATAACCACCGCTGTGCCGAGCTCACGCGTTATGGAGAAAAGCATTTTTCTGACATTGAGAAATTCAACGGGGTCAAGTCCGTCTATAGCTTCATCGAGAAGCAGAAGACGGGGCATATGCATTATGGCGGCAGCTATCGCAAGCCTCTTTGTCTCTCCCTTTGAATAGGTTCCGACCTTTCTGTCTGCGATCTCTCCGAGACCGAGCATATCCACAATATCAATTAGCCTGTCTTTGGATATCTTTCCTCTTTGTGCGGCAAGCACCCGAAGGTTCTTCATGCCGCTCATATTATCGAAGAATCGGGGACTGTCAAGCACTACGCCTGTCAGTCTCATACATTTCTCAAAGTCCCTGTGGAGATTTACTCCTCCTATATAAACATTGCCTGAATCGGGCATAGTAAGCCCTGCGGCAATGTTTATCAGAGTGGATTTTCCCGCTCCGCAGGGTCCGAGCAGACCCAATATCTCGCCCTCCTGCACACCGAGGGTAACATCGTTGAGCAGGTATGTGCGGTCTCTGGTTTTTGTCAGATTTTCAATTGTGAGCATCTGCATTTGTCTCACCAACCGTTTATTATTTTTCCTGGGCTATTTTAAGCACGACCGCAGAGGTCGCAGGGATAACGAGGTGTTCTCCGCCGTTGTATTCACCGAGCAAAGCTTCCGCTTCGATAAAATCCTCCGGCAATTCTATAACTTCATCGTTCCACGCAGCATTCACCGCCACCAATATTGCATCCTTTTTGCCGCGGCGTATATAGGCAAGTGTGGATTTTTTCGCATAAACAGGCTCAAAAGCTCCGTTTTTCAGACATTCAAGGGAAAGACGAAGCTTTCCGAGCTTTCCAAACCAGGAAAGAAGCTCCTCATCTTCCCTTCCCCAAGGATAAGTTCTGCGGCAGAAGGGGTCCTTGTAGCCCTGCATACCTGCTTCATCTCCGTAATAGATGCTGGGTACGCCGGGGAGGGTATACTGCATCACTGTTGCAAGGCGAAGGAGATTTTTGCCTATGCCGATCTGATCTCCGCGAAGGCTGTTTGCCGCCTGCCACGCTCTGTCACGTCCGTGAAGGGGCTCGCCGCCGAGAAGAGTCAGCGCACGCATAGTATCGTGAGAACCGATAAGATTCATAAGATTCGGTATTACCTGAGGCGGATAATTTTCCATCACGCAGAGTATACATTCCATTGCGTGCTTTGCGTCCCAGCCTGTAACAAGTCCGAGCACAGCATCCTTGAAAACGTAATTCATTACGGTGTCGAGCTGTCTTCCGCCGAAATATCTCTTGAGCACGCCGTAAGCCACTTTATTGGATGCGTCCTCCCAGACCTCACCCATAATGATAGCGTCGGGATTTTCTGCCTTGACAGCTTTTCTCAGCTCATCAAGGAATTTATCGGGCAGCTCATCGGCAACGTCAAGACGCCAGCCGTCCGCTCCCAGTCTTATCCAGCGGCGGAGTATTCCGTTTTCGCCGCAGATATAGTCAATATAGGACTGTGTATTCTCCTCCACCTCGGGCAGTGTGTCAAAATTCCACCAGCCTCGGTATTTGTTCGGCCATTCGGAAAATGCGAACCAGTCATAATAGGGCGACTCCTTGGAATTATATGCCCCGGGATCTCTATAGCGTTTTTTCTTGTTGAAATAAACGCTGTCGGAGCCTGTATGAGAGAAAACACCGTCGAGTATTACCTTTATTCCCCGCTTATGACATTCATCGCAGAGATTTTTAAAATCCTCCGCAGTACCAAGCAGCGGATCTATCCGCTCGTAAAACGCGGTTGAATAGCGGTGGTTCTCGTGAGATTCGAATATGGGGTTGAGATAAAGACAGGTGACGCCGAGCTCTGAAAGTCTGTCAAGATGTTCGATTATGCCCTGCAGATCTCCGCCGAAATAGTCGTTATTGAGTACCTTTCCGTGCTCATCGGGCCACCAGATTATCTCTTCGTCCCAGTTTTTGTGCATAACACGGTCGGGGTAGATGTTTTCCGTTTTTCCCGATTTCGCAAAGCGGTCGGGGAAAATCTGGTATATTATGCCGCCTGCAAGCCAGTCGGGGGTTTTGAAATCCTTCTCGTAAACAGTAAGCTGCCAGGGATTGGGGTTTGCGGTGAGAACACCCACACTGCCGAAATCGCGGCCTATCTTCTTGGCACTTGCCACACACTCCATTTCAAAATGATAGTGCCATAAGCCTGCGCTCTTGGGTGTGAAGTCAACTTCCCACCATTCAAAATCGCGTCCCTCCATACCGCACCAGAACATATTGCCTGTTTCAGTCTCGCCTGTGTGCTCGTTTCTGAAAAGCACATCAACACGGGAAGCGGAAATGTATCTTGGCAGGCACACCTTGAAATGCACCCTTGTATCTTCCGCTACTGCTCCCACAGGATTTCTGTATGCGGTGTTTCTGGAATCGAATATTTTCAAGTAATTCACCCTTTGAATATAATTAGTTAACATTACTATTATATACTAATCCCTATATAAAGGCAAGCAAAACAGGAATTGGTGCAAAAATAAAGGCTCTTCTCAAAAGAAGAGCCTTTATTAATTATCAGTTAAGATTCTTGGCAGATCAGTATCTGACCTCACAGTCGGGACGCTTGTCCGCTTCCTTTTTTGCTGCTGCATCGGAAACATCGTTGTCCGCAAATTCGAGCATAGTAAGATTCTTGAGCTTTGCAAGCGGTGCCAGGCTCTTTACGCTGTTCTGTCCGAAGGATAGCTCACGCAGTCCCTCAAGCTCTGCAAGAGGCTTGATATCCGACACGTCGTTGCTGGAAAAATTCAGGCTGTAAAGCCTTGCAAGCTTGGCGAGCGGTGAGATATCCGACACATCATTGTCCTGGAAAGACAGAATTCTCAGATTTTTCATATCCTTAAGCGCGGAGATATCCTTTATTCCGTTGCTGTTGAGGACAAGATCGGTCATTTCAGTCATCTTCGACAGCGCAGAAATATCCGATGCGCTGTTATTGTCGATATTCAGCACGCTAAGACTTGTCAGTCTTGCTATGGGGGTAAGAGATTCAACGTAGCAGTTTCTCAGATGCAGTTCTCTCAGAGTCACAACCGATGACAATGCAGAAAGCTCCGAAATATTGTTGTCTGAAATATTGAGATATTCAAGCGCAGACATTTCGGCAACGGGCGACAGGTCGGAAACATAATTTCCAGACAGGCTCAGGCGCTTGAGCTTTACGCACTTTGCAAGAGCATTTATGCTCTCTATGCGGTTGTCGTCGAGATACAGCTCTTCAAGCTCTGTAAGCTTCGAAAGAGGTGAGATATCCGCAATGTTGTTGTATTTTATGGTGGTTCCCAACACCTCATCGACACCTGTATAGGAGGGGTCTGTCGATTCGGTCACTGTCAGGGAGCCGAGCTTCAGCGTTCTGAGCTTTTTAAGACCTGCGAGAGAGGACAGGTCATCGATGCCTGTTCCCGAAAGATCAAGGTAATTAAGAGACGTAAAATATTTAAGCTCTTCCTCATTATCGATATCCATCCCCGAAAGATCGAGCCTTGTAAGCGAGGTGGAATACTTTTCCCCTGCAAACTCCACCGAGTCGGGCTTTTTGTCTCCGCAGACATTTATAAAGAGGATTATTATAAGCGCAAGCACAAGAGCGATAACTCCTATTATGATCTGCGGACGGTAGTCCCACAGCATAGATCCTATGCTGTTTGATCTTCTGCGGCGCTTCTGGTAATTTGATCCGCCGTAGTATGCTTTCATAGCCATAACACTATTCTCCTTTCAGGAAATATCCGCAGATATTGTAGCACATAAATGTATTCATTGCAACCGATACAAGACTTTACGCCTGTGACACAATAACCCTTGACAGGGCATCGGCGGTCAAGTATTATGAATCTGATACCAAATTATATTAACAAACTAAAATCGGAGGAAATAAAATGGCTTTTGAGTTCCCTTTCAAAGACCCCTCTCTCGATATTGAGCAGAGGCTCGACGATCTTATGTTGAGGCTTACCGTTGAGGACAAAATCAACTTTATCCCCACAGAACATCCCGCCATCCCCCGACTCGGCATTGATGAATTTACAATCGGCGGCGAAGGCGCTCACGGTTATATTGACCGTCTCGGTCCTGCCACCACATTCCCTCAGACTATCGGACTTGCCGCATCCTTTGACCGCGATCTTCTTTCAAAAATCGGCGAAGTAACAGGTAAGGAAGCCCGTGCTTTTTATAACCGCACAGGCAAAAAAAGCGGCACCACTCTCTGGTTCCCCACAGTAGACCTTGAAAGAAACCCCTATTGGGGCAGAACCGAAGAGGGCTACGGCGAGGATCCCTATCTGACAAGTGAGCTTGCCAAATCCATAATCACCGCCGCTCAGAACGACAACGGCAAAGATCCCATTATGGTAACAAGCGGTCCGAAGCATTTCTTTGCAAACAACAACGAACACCTTCGCGGTTCCTGCAACTGCTCGATCTCTCCGAGACTTCTCCGCGAATATTACACCGTGCCTTTCAAGGCTGCCATAAAGGACGCAGGAGCATATTCCGTTATGAGCTCCTATAATGAGGTCAACGGTATTCCTATGATGCTCAACCCTATGCTAAACGACCTTGTCAAGGATGAATGGGGAATGAGAGACCGAGGTCATATCGTCACCGACGGCGGTGACTTTATGCAGACCGTTACCCTTCACAATTATTTTAATGACCACTGCGAGACTGTAGCCCACGCATTTAAGAACGGCGCAGACTCTATGAACGACAAACCAGAAATAGTTCTCCCTGCAGTAAAAGAGGCTTTCGAAAAAGGTCTTATAACCGAAGCTGATATCGATCCCCACGTACGCGATATCCTCCGTGTAAGATTCAAACTCGGACAGTTTGACCCCTCCACGCCCTATGACCATCTCAAAACCGAGGAGCTTGTAAACAGCGATGAGCACAAGGCAATAACCAGACGTGCCGTTTCCGAATCCTGCGTGCTCCTCAAAAATCGCGGTGCACTGCCTATTAAGGGCGGAAAAATAGCTGTTATCGGCCATATGGCAACTCAGCTCCATATGGACTGGTATACCGCATTTATGGATTACAAGGTAACCGTTCTCGACGGACTGAAGGCTCGCTTCGGAGAAGATAATGTAGATTATCTCGAAGCCCGCGATATCGTAAGCTTCTGCACTTCTTCAGGTCTTCCCGTTGTTCTCGGTTCCGAACACAATGCCCTTATGGTCGGCAAAAAAGGACAGGAAAGCGCAAAGTTCTATCTTGAGGACTGGGGCTTCGGCGCAGTAACTCTCCGTTCCCTTGAAAACGGCAAGCTTATAGATCTCGGTCACCTTGTAAAGCCCAACCAGAAGCTCTCACCCGAAGAAATGGAAATGCAGGCCCGTATCGAAAAGGAATATCCTGCAAGAGCTATCGCAGACAACTCTCTCTGCTGGTTTGTTAAAACTCAGTTCACCCTCGTACCTCAGGGTGACGGAAAGTATTATATAAAGGCCTTTGACGGCAGACTTGCCTCCTGGTGTGCAGAAGGCGAATCCATCAAGTTCAGCAAACCCTTTGCTCCCTCTGAAGACAATCTTTTCTCTATGTGCATTATAAACAATGAGGCAGAGGCTATGATCCGCGCAAAGGATTACGATACAGTAGTCACTGTAGTCGGCACCAATCCTATGATACACGCCCGCGAATGTATCGACCGTCATTCTCTTCTTCTGCCCCATCGCGATGAGCAGCTTATAAGAAATGCCGCTCTGGCTAATTCTAACAGCGTTGCAGTTGTAATTACCAGCTACCCCTTTGACGGCGGTATGGCATTTGCACTTTCCAATGCTGTAGTCACTCTCGCTCACGGTATGCAGGAAACAGGAAACGGTCTCGCCGACATTCTCTCCGGCGATATCTCCCCTGCAGGCAGACTGCCTATGAGCTGGGTCAGAAACGATCGCTATCGTCCCGAAAGTGTTATGGACTACGATATTATGCACAGCAAAATGACCTATCTCTGGAATGACGAAGGTATCATCTATCCCTTCGGACACGGTCTGAGCTATGCTGAGTTCTCATATTCCGATTTGAAAATAATTCCTGCCGAAAATGGCTGGGAGGTCACATTCAGCCTCACCAACCATAGCGATTTTGATGCTCAGGATGTTCCTCAGATGTATGTCAGCATCAGGGATTCCGCTCTGCCGAGGCCTATTATGCAGCTCAAGGGCTTTGACCGTGTTTCTGTACCGGCAAACAGCAGCATAGACATTTCATTCTCTCTGCCTCACGATGAGCTTCGTGTCTGGGATGTCACCACCGACAGTTTCGTCCTTGAGCGCGGCTTTGCAAATGTTATGATCGGCGCTTCCAGCGGCGATATCAGACTTACAGGTCAGATAATCATACCCGGCAAAAAAATAGAGCCCCGCAAGCTTCAGGGCGTTATCTATCCCTGGAAGTGCGATGACTATGAGGACGTCACCTTTATCGAAAAGCGCGGCAGTTCCACCCCTGCTGTGCGAACAGATGCTGTTCACGGCGGCGAAGTCGATTTTATAAGCTGTGTCTCGGAGAATGTGACCAAAGTCCGACTCTGCTGTGCAGGCTTTACCGCTCAGGGCGCAAAGCTTGAGTTCCTTATCGACGAGGGAGATGTTGCCGCTGAGGTTACTGTTCCTATGTCTGCAGATATCGCTGAATGGCCCAAAAAGCCCGGCGAGCACAACTTCCCCACATGGCAGGCAGTGGAATGTGCCATAAATCTGCCCTCTGACCGTATTTTCGATCTCAGGCTTATAACTAACGATGAATTGGCCATATATTCCATTGAGTTTTTGTCTGAATAATGTTTAAAAGGCACGGAATTTTCCGTGCCTTTTATTATTATCAGTTCTTACAGCCGCACTTTGCGTCCAGATACGATATCATTATTATCAGCACTGCAAATAAAGCTGCAAAAAAAACGATAATTATAATTCTGTGGATCATCTTGCAGAAGCTGCGTCCTTCAAATATCTGCCCGAACTGCCACATTGCTGAGAAAATACACAGCACTGCAGCTGCAGAAAATACACCTGTGAGCAGATCGTGCAGTATTCCCGGCATCACTGATACAATCTTTGCTCCGATAAATATAGTCACTGCCCCAAGCAGCCAGTAGATTATCATCAGCACCCACGCAGGGATCCCGTCGTTTATTTTAAGTATCCCGCTTATTTTCTTTTCGATCCTGTCGAGCTTTTTCCACAGCATAATTTCTCTCCCCTTTTTGACGTTCTTATTATATTTTATCTGCTCCCGTTTGTCGAGATTTCTTTTTCTGTGTATTGAAATCCTGTGTTTTTTAGTATATGATTAGTTTGAAAGAATGTATTGATTCGGGAGGAATGAATTATGAAAAAGATAATTGCCGCGATTCTCTGTATACTGATACTGCTCACAGTTTCTGCCTGCGGAGAAAAACCTGAGACACCTACTGTTTCCGACCCAACGCCCCCTGTACAGAACGGGCAGGATATATCCGAAACGACCGAGACTGATGCGCCTGTATCTTCCGAGCCTCAGAAGGAGGATAACGAAAAGAAGGACGAAGCAAGTCCTTTGCTTCAGACCGCCATCACCGACGATGAACATTTTGCAAGATTCAGCAAATTTTATCCCTTCGGCGACGACCCCATCGAGGACTATGTTATGTGGTGCGATGCCGGAATGACAGATTTCTATGTTTTGGGCATCTATTACGGCGATGAAGGCTACATCACCGACGGAAAGCACCTTTTCGACGTGCCTTCCGTAAAGCCCGATGAAGCAATCAACTATATGCGTATGGTCCCCGAGGGAATGCCCACCGATGCGGTGGTGTATACCGCAAACGGCAAAACTTACACATACGCTGTGACATACAACGGCAGAGACGGAGGCATTTATCTCTCAGAGATTGAGAATCTTACTGTCGATCCAGATTTCAAAGCTCCGTCATTCGATGAGCCCGAATCCGCTGACGAACCTTCTTCCGAGGGCTTTATGGCCGAAATATACTGGGTAAACGATGATCTTGAGGTCTTTGCCCGTGAAATGACCGTAGAAAGTGATTCAAAATGGCACGTATGGAAGGCTCTCAAGAGTCTGAATTCTCAGATTCCCTCCAAATGCAGTCTTCTCAGCGGCACTATGGTAAAGGGACGAAACGGCATTATGGAGCTTGATTTCTCCAAGGAGTTCAAGGATATCGGAGGAATGACAGGCAGACCTGTGCTTGAGGCTATTGCCAACACATATATCACAGCCTATGACCTGCAGGCAGTCCGCTTTATGGTCGAAGGCGAATATCTTGAAAGTGCCATCTGCGGTTATTCTGAGGAATTTGCATACACCAATTTCTGATGGACATATTGCCCCTGCGGTACAGGCGGTTCCGCAGGGGCTTTTTATTATTTTGTGCAATATGTTTCCATACACCGCGCACACATTCCACCGCACGTGTACACATTCGCAGTCTGTACGTCTATCGAGGACGAAAATAGTCCATTTTCTAAATTTATCAATCTAAAGTGTGAAAATATGCACTAAAAAGTCTGTTAAAACCTTGACAAATTCTACCCTCGAAAATGTTGACTATGTGAGAGAGTAAAACTATAATTGAACTAATCTTATTTTAAGAAAGCTCTTAATCAGGAGCGAATATCTACATAACGGAGGTAACAAACAATGGCAAGAGTTTACAATTTTTCTGCAGGTCCTTCCTGTCTGCCCGAGGCAGTACTTACCAAAGCAGCATCCGAGATGCTTGATTACGAGGGAAGCGGTCAGTCTGTTATGGAGATGTCTCACCGCTCCAAGACATATCAGGCTATCATCGACGGCGCTGAGGCAGCTCTCCGCAAGGTAATGAACATTCCCGACAACTATAAGGTTCTCTTCCTTCAGGGTGGTGCTTCCACCCAGTTCGCTATGATTCCCCTCAACCTTATGACCAAGAGCGGCAAGGCTGACTTCGTCATCACCGGTCAGTGGGCAAACAAGGCATATCAGGAAGCTTCCCGTTACGGCGAAGCTAACGTTATCGCTTCCAGCAAGGATAAGACCTTCTCCTATATCCCGAAGCTCGATCCTGCTACCTTTACTCCCGATGCAGATTACTTCCACATCTGCCTCAACAACACCATCTACGGCACCAAGTACAACACTCTCCCCGAGACCGGCAATGTTCCCCTGGTTGCTGACATTTCTTCCTGCATCCTCTCCGAGCCCCTCGATGTAACCAAGTTCGGTATGCTCTATGCAGGCGCTCAGAAGAATATGTCCTGCGCAGGTCTGACTGTTGTCATCATCCGCGAGGATCTCATCGCAGAGCCCCAGGCTTGCTGCCCCACTATGCTCAAGTACAGCACCCATTCCGAGAATGGTTCTATGTACAATACTCCTCCTTGCTATGCTATCTACATTGCTAAGCTCGTTCTCGAGTGGCTTCTCGAGCTCGGCGGCGTAGAGAAGATGAAGGAGATCAATGAAAACAAGGCTAAGATCCTTTACGATTACCTCGATTCTTCCGAGATGTTCAAGGGCACCGTTGTCAAGGAAGATCGTTCCCTTATGAACGTTCCCTTCGTTACCGGCAACGATGAGCTCGACGCTAAGTTCGTCAAGGAAGCTACCGCTGCAGGCTTCGTAAACCTCAAGGGTCACCGTTCCGTTGGCGGCATGAGAGCTTCCATCTACAACGCAATGCCCACCGAGGGTGTTGAGAAGCTCGTTGAGTTTATGAAGAAGTTCGAGGCTGAGAACAAATAATTACTGAAAATTAGGAGAGTTTTACAATGTATAACATTCTTACACTCAATAAAATCGCTGCTGTCGGTCTTAACAGACTTGGCGAAGGTTACACCGCAGGCGATGCAGTAGAAAATCCCGATGCAGTTATCGTAAGAAGCGCAAGCATGCACGAAATGGATATGCCCGAAAGCCTTCTCGCTATCGCTCGAGCAGGCGCAGGCGTCAACAACATCCCCGTTGTTGACTGCGCTGACAAGGGTATCGTTGTTTTCAACACCCCCGGTGCTAACGCAAACGCTGTTAAGGAGCTCGTTATCGCTGCTCTCTTTATGTGCTCCCGTAAGGTCATCCCCGCTATCGAGTGGGCTAAGGGTCTCAAGGGTCAGGGCGCAGATGTTCCTAAGCTTGTCGAAAAAGGCAAGGCTCAGTTCGCAGGTCCTGAAGTAAAGGGCAAGAAGCTCGGCGTTATCGGTCTCGGTGCTATCGGTGCTCTTGTTGCAAACACTGCTTACAACCTCGGTATGGACGTTTACGGCTACGATCCCTTTATGAGCCTTGATGCTGCATGGAGCCTCTCCAGACACATCAAGCACTCCGTAAACCTCAAGGAGATCTACGAGAACTGCGATTACATTTCCATCCACGTTCCTTACAACGCAGACACCAAGGGTTACCTCGGTGCTGAGGCTATCTCCCAGATGAAGGACGGCGTTCGCATTCTCAACTTCGCACGTGCAGAGCTCGTTGACGCTGACGTTATCAAGGAAGCTCTTGCCAGCGGCAAGGTCGGCGGCTATGTTGTCGACTTCCCCACCGACGAGGTTCTCGGTGTTGACGGTATCGTTGCTATCCCCCACCTCGGCGCTTCTACTCCCGAGTCTGAAGACAACTGCGCTGTTATGGCTGCTGACGAAGTCAAGAAGTACCTCGAAGAGGGCTCCATCAAGAACGCTGTTATGTTCCCCGACCTCGACTGCGGTCCTGTAGAGAACTTCCGTCTCTGCGTTCTCCACAAGAACATCCCCAACACCCTTACAAGACTTGCTGCTGTATTCTCTGCACAGGGTCTCAACATTGAGAATATGCTTTCCAAGTCCAAGAAGGATTACGCTTACACTGTTCTCGATTGCGACAGCGCTATCAGCGAGGCTTCCATCGAGGCTGTAAAGGGTATCGAGGGCGTTATCAGAGTCCGCGTTATTAACAAATAATTAATTCCCAAATTTAATGTGACCTCCCGATTACAAAAAATCGGGAGGTCATTTTGTGTGTTTGACCTTTTGATACTATTGTGGTAAAATATATTATCTGAATATATTGAGGCGGGGTTTTTCTTATGAAAAAATCGATGAGACTTTTATCCTTGATCCTTTCCTTTGTGATTTTTGCCGTAAGTATGCCAATATCGGGAAGTGCGATCCCCATAATCGACCGCAGTGACCTTCCCGGCAATAAATACACCGTGACAATTTCATACAATACAAAGATATCAGAATACAACTACGGACGCAGAGCAACGACTTTGCATATTGACGGACTTATCAAGTGCGGAGAAACAGGAATGCCTTTTGCTTATATCAGTAAGGTGTTGCCATTTTCAGGCAGCCGCAAAGCTTCCTACAGCGCAACTTATGATAATATTCCCGAAGGCTCTGTTATTACTGCCGGATTTCGTTCGCCGCTGCCCACCGGCAACGGTGAGGTCGCCATGGCACTTTCTATGTCAGAAGAAGATGATATGATCGTAGGTAAAGACAGCTATGGCTTTTTCGACGTGCGCTCCCCCGACTATGACCCCGACGAAGGCTACGGCGAAATACGTATAACCGTAAAATACACACATACCGACTGCAAAGTAATCTATAACGTCGATGGTTCTTCCTCCGTCCCCAAGCCTGAGCTTCTGCGTTCGGGTAAGCCTATCGGCAATCTGCCTGTTCCTCAGCGCGAAGGCTATGATTTCCTCGGATGGTTCACAGAACCTGAGGGAGAAACCAAGATAGACAGCGATTACATAGTACCCAAGCAGAAAGAACTTACACTATACAGCCGCTGGCAGCCGAAATACGGAGTCCCCTTTACCACAGCTTTAGATCCTTCCGGCGGCAGCGTAAGCCCCGGCAGCTTCAAAGCTGTGACAGGCGAGCCCTACGGCGAGCTTCCTATTCCCAGAAAGACAGGATACGATTTTATTTCCTGGTTTACAGAGCCTGAGTTCCAGAATCCTATAAACGCAGAGAGTATCGCACTGCCTACCGAATTTCTCTATGCCAAGTGGTCTCCTGCATCCTATAATGTCACATTTGACGCCGCAAAGAACGGCGGTGCTTTATCACACTCCGATATGACCGTCATCTATGACGCACCCTATTGTGCAAACGGAGAAGACCTGCCCGTTCCCCATAAGGAAAATCAGGCATTTCTCGGTTGGTTCACAGAACCAGACGGAGGAACACAAATAACCGGTTCAAGCATTGTTTCTGTACCTGAAGATCATACTCTTTACGCAAGATTTGTTCCGCTTGTTACATCTGTGGATTATCTTGGCGATTCCAACATCATCGTTTATATAGGATATCCCATCGATATTTCCGATAATGTATGTGTTTTACCCTCTGAGGAAAGCACTCTCGGCGTTATTTACTCATCTTCATTCCCCTCTTCAGTTTCTGTTTCAAAGAACGGTGTTATAACAGGTTCTCAGCCCGGAACCTCCGTTATTACCATAGCCGCTGCCGACGGTACAGGTGAAAAAGCTGAAATTGTAGTAACTGCCCTGAATGTCAATGAGGATATTTACGCTTCCGAAATGGAAGACGAAAAAATAGGGGACAAAAACTGCAAAATCATCAAAAACAGCAAAAATAAAAATTATCACTCCGTTCAGTCAGACAAGAAATACGGCGATGTATTCAAAAAGTACGGAAGCAGTGCTTCCTGCTATGCAATGGGTCTGAGCATTATGTTTGGCAAAAAACATACTCCCACAGAATATATGGATCCCGAAACAGGTATGACTGCCTTTACCGCAGGACACATAAGCAAGCTTATACGAAGCAATGAAGGACAACTTTACCGAACGGTCTACAATAACCTTTGCTTAAATCTCCCTTCTATGCTTCGCTGCACCTTCGGCAACGGTAAGCAGCACTGGGTACTTGTTGTAGGCGTAGACAAGAAAGCAAATGACGGTATGCTGCACACTCTTGTAAATCTCCAAAAGGAACACTTTGTTGTTGTTGACCCTGCAAACGGCAAGGTCTGTTCTCTTGACGAAGCATACGGATTCTGCGAGGAAGATTCAATTGTAGACGGTATGCGCTCATTCGTCCGATAATTATTTTTTGAAAAAACCAGAATGTAAAGGAGTGCCTCAATTGAAAAAGTTTGTTATTTTAAGCTGTATTCTGCTTTTATTTTCATCTATTGTTTCGGGCTGCTCTGCTTCCCCTTGCGATCTCACAGACGATGAGGTTCTGGCAAAATTCGAAGAGAGCAAAGAGCTCTATAATCTCTTCTACTTATCCGCTGCCGAAGGTGACGGCAACGACGCTATTGAAAGCGATTCGGGCGAGATCTTCTACAGAGTATCCGATGAGAATATCTGCACGAAGGAAAAGCTCAACACTCTTCTCTGTTCGCATTTTGACGCAGATACAGTAACTGAAATGTGGGCTGACGGTCCGTATATGGAAAGCAACGGTTATCTTTATTCAAATGAATCTGCCAGAGGCACCGACATAACGCTGGTCGATGAGACTCTTGCCGTTTCAAGACCCTCCAAAAAAAAGATCGTTCTCACTGCCGCTGTCAGATATGACAGCGATCTTGACGGAAGTATCGACAGTACCGAGGAATATGAATTTATCCTTCAGAATACCGATGACAAATGGGTATTTACCGACTACCCCTGCTACTGGTAACTGCGCGGTATATTAAACATTTTAAAAAGGAGAACAAAATGGAAGGACATAAAATGATTTATGCTGAGTGCGGATGCACACACATACGGTGATATCTGCGAATACTGCGATTCACCCTACGATTTAGGATAGATATTATGAATATACAAAAACTCAAAACAGACAATGTAAAAAATATTGTCGGCTGGTGCAGAGACAAAGATGCTGATTTTCTCGCACAGTGGGCAGGAAGAGGATACGAGTATCCTCTGACCGAAGAACAGATTGAACACAGACTGTCGGAGGGTGCGGATGTCTATGAGGTAATTTCAGACGACCGAATGGTCGGCACTATAGAAATTATTTCAAAAGAGAACGGCACAGGCCTGATCGGCAGGTTTGTACTGGATCCAAGCCTTACAGGACAAGGTCTTGGCACTCAGATACTTGACTGCTTTACCGAGTATTGCTGTAATGAATTGGGACTGTGTAAAATCAGGCTGTTTGTTTTTGATTTTAACATTGCGGCGTATAAGTGTTATAAAAAATGCGGTTTTTCTGAGGTTGAGACGGTAATCCGTCCCAACGGCTGGAAAGCCATCTGTATGGAAAAGGAAACAGTTCAGGCAATAGTTTAAACAACGAACCCCCACCATATGACCGAAGTCATACGGTGGGGGTTGCTGATTATACAGCTGTAATCAGTTATCATCCCATCAAACAGTAAATCATAATTGCTTGCTGAACTGTAAGAAGATGCTTTTTAAATTCGTATCCGACAAAATAATTCGAATCAATTACCTCTGCCGTTACTTCCTCTCCCCTGTAAAACGGCGGACAGGGGTTCAATATTGCACCGCTGTTTGCTCTGTTCATTGCCTCCACTGTCACCTGACAGTTTTTGAATGCAGACAAATCATCGGCAGAAACAGGATCTGTACATACAATGTCCTTTCCTTCCACTGCCTGCATAATATCGTAATGCACCTTCAACCCATCAATTTCATATCCTTTTCCGCAGCATTGCTCCAGACAAAATCCCATTGTTTCTGATGCGGCTTTCCATTCCAATCCGATATTTCCTCTTTTGCCCACAAATAAAAATCTGTCATTACAAAAATCACTTCTGATTTTTGACAGTGCATACATATCTGACAGAATTTCACACGGATGATTAATGTCAGTCATTGCGTTAATAATCGGCACCTTCGAATATTTTGCCATATTTTCGATTACCTGTATATCTTTATGGCGCACTATGATGATGTCAGCCCAATTATTCAGATAACCGCATACGTCTTTTATATCCTCTTTTTTATTCAGAGTTTCGCTGGGAAAAAGGATCGATTGACCACCGAGAAGATATATTCCCTTTTCAAAGGTCACCCTTGTACGAATGCTGGAATTTGGGAAAAACATCACAACCGTCTTTCCCTTTAAAAAATCGCTGTACTTTCCCTGTCTGATTTCATCTGTCAGCTTGAATATGCTGTAAACATCATCTGCACTGCCGTCAGTTAATCTGATCATATGCTTCATTTTATCACTCCCGTATGTCAATCGGTTTTCATTTTTCATTCAACAAACATTTTTCCGATTATATCACTAAAATATTTCTCCGCGCTTTTTCCGTCTTCTGACAAAACACAGAAGTCAACTGCATACACATCACCCTTGCCTGAACAGAAAACCTGATAATACGAGGCGGTCATCGATATTGCCACCAGTGTCGTTGAGGTTTCAATATCGTATGACAGGCAAACACACTTGCCGTTTCCTATGTTCTTAACTTCACTTTTCAAATTTTTAACTGCCGTATCAAAGGGAAGTCCGTAGGCTTCTTCGTAAAGTGAGTCGTGATATTTTGCGGCAGAATCCGCGAGCTCATTCAGGTATTCTTCATCGATTTCCGCAATATCCCCCTGCAAGCTCTTTTCCTTTGATACACTGACATATGCCGTCTGTCCATCGTTTGTAAGTTTGATTCCGTTGTCTGTCTCTGCTTTTGAATATTTATCTCCCGGATAAAAAAGATGCATCGGACCTGTGATGTGTTCCTCCCAGCCTTCAGGAGCTTTCGGAATCGGAAACTTTGCATTTTCTCCAATACCGCCCGAACAACTGCACAAGCACAGCATAACCGCAAGCATCAAAACTGTTGTTATCATTCTCTTCAAGCTGATTTCCCCTCTCAGATACATTATCATACTACCATCTAAAAAAGCCTCTGTCAAACCCATCGATTTTTCGCTTGTTTCTCACAATGTAAACGTTTTTATGGAATTTCCGAAAAAGTTTATTTTTAAACCATATTAAATAATCATAAACCGTTGATTTTTTAGTATGTAAATGTTATTATGATACCGAAGTGCCGAATAAAGGCAAATAAATATGAATGACAAGGAGCATCTGTGTATGAATTACGGTTACTTTGACGAACAGCGCAAAGAATATGTCATCACAAATCCCGCAACTCCGGCACCGTGGGCAAACTACCTCGGCGATCCGAATTACGGTGCTATAATCTCCAACAACGCAGGCGGCTACAGCTTTGTAAAGAGCGGCGCCAATGGCAGAATCCTTCGATATCGCTTCAACGACTGCGACGATCCCGGAAGATACATCTATATCCGCGACTGCGTTTCCGGCGATTTCTGGTCTGCATCCTGGCAGCCTGTCGGCAAGAGCCTTGATGAATACAAGTCCGAGTGCCGTCACGGTACCGCTTACACCACCATCTCCGCTGAATACAAGGGCATCGCATCTGAGGCTCTTTACTATGTTCCTCAGGGCAAGACCTATGAGGTATGGAAACTGAAGGTAACAAACAACACCTCTGAGACAAAGAAGCTCGGCATTTTCGGCTATGCTGAATTTACCACCGACAACAACTATGCTCAGGATCAGGTAAACCTCCAGTACACTCAGTTCATCACCCGCACTTATTTCGTTGACAACCGCATCGATATGACCATCAACGAGCGCTGCAAGCAGGAGTTCAACGGCAACAAGCGTGCAAACCGCTTCTTCGGTCTTGCAGGTGCAGATGTTGTTTCCTACTGCGGCGACAAGGAGAACTTCCTTGGTCTCTACAACGGTTACGGCAAGCCTCAGGCTCTGCAGGACGGCAAGTGCAACAATGTTCTCAACTACAACGCCAACCCCTGCGGTGCTCTCCACACCGAGATTGAGCTTGCAGCAGGCGAAACAAAGGAGATCCTTTTCGCACTTGGTCAGAAGGAACCCGATGAAGCAGCTGCTATCCTCGCTTCCTATGCTGACGTAAAGGCTGTAACAGATGCTGAACTCGCTCAGCTCATCAACTACTGGCACGGCAAGCTTGCCAATTTCCAGATCGACACCCCCGATGCAAACTTCAACGCTATGATAAACACCTGGAACGCATTCCAGTGCTTTACCACATTCGTATGGAGCCGTGCAGCATCCTTCGCATACTGCGGTGAGAGAAACGGCTACGGCTTCCGCGACACCGTTCAGGATATTCAGGGTATTCTTCACCTTGACCCCGAAATGGCAAAGAAGCAGATCACCCTTATGCTCTCCGGTCAGGTACATAACGGCGCAGGTCTTCCCCTTGTCACTTTCAACCACAACCCCGGTCACGAAGTAACTCCCGAGGAGCCTGAGGAATATTCAAAGAGAATCGATCACACTCCCTACCGTGCAGACGACGCTCTGTGGCTCTTCCCCACTGTAAAGAAGTACATCGCAGAGAGCGGCGACATTGCATTCCTCGACGAGGTCATTCCCTTTGCAAATAAGGACGAGGGAACTGTTTACGAGCACCTCAAGAGAGCTATCAGCTTCTCTATGAACCACCTTGCAGCTCACGGTATGCCTGCAGGTCTTTCCGCTGACTGGAACGACTGCCTTAGAATGGGCGCACAGGGCGAATCCACCTTCGTTGCATTCCAGCTCTACTGGGCTCTCAAGATTATGCGTTCCTTCTGCGAGCATAAGAACGACGAGCTTTATATCAAGTATCTCGACGAGCAGGCTGAAACTCTTTACAAGAACATTCAGGACAACTGCTGGGATGAGGACCGCTTCATTCGCGGTATCCGCGATAACGGCGTAAAGGTCGGAGCTAAGGCTGATCCCGAGGCTAATATGTGGCTCAACCCCCAGAGCTGGTCTGTAATTTCCGGCGTTGCTACCTCTGAGCAGGCTGAGAAGGTTCTCGAAACCACCTGGAACGAGCTCAACACCGCTTACGGCGCACGTCTTCTCACTCCTCCCTATAAGGAGAATCCCTTCGACGGATCCGTTATGATCCTTTTCAACGGCTCCACCAAGGAGAACGGTGCTATATTCTCCCAGTCTCAGGGCTGGATAATCCTCGCTGAGGCTCTTATGGGTCACGGTAACCGTGCATTTGAGTATTTCAAGGAAACAAGCCCTGCTTATATGAACGACAAGGCTGAGATCAGAAGAATTGAGCCCTATGTACACGGTCAGTTCACCGAGTCTGTTGAGTCTCCCTTCGAGGGCAGAAGCCACGTTCACTGGCTCACCGGTACCGCATCCACCGTTATGGTCGGCTGCGTTGAGGGTATTTGCGGTATGAGACCTGACCTTAACGGTCTTGAGATCAACCCCTCCGTTCCCTCTGACTGGAAAGAGTTCACTATGGAGAAGACCTTCCGCGGCAAGAAGCTGCACATCAAGGTCGAGAACCCCAACGGTTCCGAAGGCGGCGCCAAGGAAGTATGGCTCAACGGCGAGAAGCTCGATGGCATCTACATTCCTGTTGACGCTATGGCTGACGAGAACGACATCAAGGTAGTTCTCTGATAGATTATTTGTTGTTTTCACCCCCTGAGGATACTCTCAGGGGGTGCTTTATGTCCCACATTATTATTGACTTGTTCGAAAATATGTGATAAATTACCCTTATAACAGAAAGAAGGTGAACAGAAAAATGAAAACTCTGATTTTGACGGTAATTGGAAGCTCTTCTGTTCGCCCGGTTCACACATAATAAAGCACCTTTGTGGCCTGTCCGATCAGTAAATCCTGCACTTCCGGTTTGCCGGAGGTGCTTTTTGTTTTATGAAAGGATTTACTTATGAAAATAATAGATTTTACCGAAGAATGGATACAATCCGCATCACTGCTTGCTATGGAGAATTACGAAGAGGAACGTAAAAACACCTTCTCGCTGCCCGGTTCTGTAATCATCCCCCGTCTTGATTCTCTCGCACACAGCGGCTTGGGAGTTGCAGCGGTGGATGGTGAAAAGCTTCTGGGATTTCTTGGTGCCTACGGACCCTTTGAGCCGGTGTTCTGCACCCAGGCAGTACGGGGAGTGTTTTCTCCTCTGCACGCTCACGGGTCAGTAAAGCATAACCGTATAAAAATATATCAGCATATGTATCAGGCTGCTGCCGAAAAATGGACGGATGCCGGCGCAACAAGCCACGCTGTAACACTTTATTCTCACGATTCTGACGCCAACAAAGCCTTTTTTCTTTACGGTTTCGGTATGCGTTGTATGGATCTGATACGTCTTACTGCTAAGCCTGTATGTGAAAAAGCTCAGGATTGTACTTTCTATGAATTGCCCCTTTCAAGACATTGCGAGATCCACGATCTGCGAAAAGCTCTTTCCGACCACCTTTCACAAAGCCCGTGTTTTATGGCTGATACTCCTGAGGCATTTGAGAGCTGGCTCCACAGCAGAGAGCTTGATCCTCCCCGTGTTTTTGCCGCAGAAAAGAACGGACATATCGCGGCCTATATAGAAGTAAAAGCCGAAGGAGAAAATTTTGCTGTTTCAGAACCCGGAACCCTAAATATATGCGGTGCATATTGTGTTCCGCATCATCGAAGCGAAAATGTGGTTCAGAGTCTGCTTGACTATTTGGTCTCTGTACTGAAAACAGAAGGAGTCCTTCGCCTCGGCGTGGACTGCGAAAGCTTCAATCCCACCGCACTGTACTTCTGGACAAAATATTTCGACGTCTATTCTCACAGTCTGGTCAGACGGATAGATGAAAATGCAGTAAAATCACAGTCTGGTTCCTTCGTCCTTCATTGACACAATGATGCCAATGTGATAGAATCAAATTTATAAAATGCATAGATTCGGTTTTTGCGCTCTTTTCTGCGCCACCCATTTATGCAAATCGCAAAGGAGGATACTATGTCTATCTTAGAACAGCTCAACAGTATTCCGATGTACGCCATATGCGGCGGAATCGTCGCAGTAGTTGCGGTAATATGCATTATATTTATGATAAGAGCATATCGTGCCGGCAAGGCCATCGGTATGGACACCGCCAAAATGAAAAAGGTCATTATTTCAAGCGCCACCTTCACTGTGCTCCCTGCAGTGGGCATCCTTCTGGGTGTTATTGCCCTGTCAGGCAGCCTCGGCACTCCCTGGCCCTGGCTGAGACTTTCAGTTATAGGTGCTCTTCACTACGAAACCCAGGTTGCGGAAGCAGCTGCTGAGCAGGTCGGTATGAGCAAGCTCTCCGCTTCTGAAATGACAGGCTCCGCCTTTGCCACCATTGCTCTTCTTATGAGCATCTGCATTATGTGGGGTATGGTGCTCTCCATCATATTCAACAAGGGCTATCTCAAAAAGCTCGGAAACGGCGGCGAAAAGAAGTCCGAAGGCTCGAAAGGCCCCGGCTTCGGTGACAGCGCTATGACCGCTATGTTCATCGGTCTTGTATGTGCTTATGTGGGCAGCTATATCGGCGGCTTCGTTTCAGGAAACGGTTCATTCTCCTTCGCAGGAGACTGGATGCCTCTTGTTGTTGTAGGCGTGTCCGGTCTTTCAATGGCATTCTTTATGTGGCTCGGCAGTAAGAAGCATTTCGCCTGGGTGGAAAGCTTCTCTATCGCAGGCAGTATGCTTCTCGGTATGGCTGCCGCTGTCGTTGTTAACCTCTTTATATGATTTGAGGAAAGGAGACTGAAATTATGAACGAACAGGAAAGAATTGCTTATTTTGAAAAATATAACTCCAAAACCCATGTTATAGGCAGAATAGCTTCTGCTATAGTACTCGTTCTTTTGCTTAGTGCGCCATTCCTTATGGGCTACTTTCTCGGATCTATGCCTGATATCGGTGCTGTCGGCAAGGCGTTTCTGTCTGTGGGACTTGTGTGGACGGTCAGCTCTGTGGCTGAATTTCTTATCTACACCCCTATGCTTGGTGCAGGCGGCGGATATCTTGCATTTATAACCGGTAACCTTATCAATATGAAGATACCCTGTGCTATCAACGCCCGCGATACTGTTGAGGCAAAGACAGGTACTCCCGAAAACGAGATAATCTCTACCCTCTCTATCGCCACCTCTTCACTTGTGACCATAATCGTCATCGCTCTGGGTGTACTGCTTCTCGTTCCCCTTCAGCCCATTCTCCAGAGCCCGATGCTTCAGCCTGCATTTGACTATGTAGTTCCTGCACTCTTCGGTGCAATGGCTTACAAATATTTCCGCAAGAATATGAAGATCGCCATCGTTCCGCTGGTTATTATGAGCGTTCTCTTTATTCTTGTTCCTTCCCTTACTTCTTCCACCAGCTTTATGATCATCCCCAGCGGTGTCATTGCTATCGCTCTCTCATTCATCTATTTCAAAGCTCAGAATAAGAAATTTGCTGCAGCTGCAGCAGATGACGAAGAGGAGTCTGAGAAGGGAGCAGAGGCTGAATGATGCTTTATATCAATATCGCCATAGCTGCTGTGCTCGGAATCCTTGCCCTGCTTATATTGCTCCTGCTTATTGCAGTGATTCGCACTGTTTTTATGGGCAGAAAGAAATCCGACTACGTACCCGACCCTGAGCCTGCCCGTGTGGATGAGTATTCGGAAAAACTCTCCCGTATGATAAAATGCAAAACTGTTTCCTACAAAGGACAGACCGACATTTCCGATTATCTCAGACTGCACGAAGAGCTGGAAGCTCTTTTCCCCCTTGTCCACGAAAAGCTCGAAAAGACTGTCATCGACGGCAACCTGCTTTATCGCTGGGAAGGCAAAAGCAGCGAAAATCCCATAATCCTTATGAGCCATCAGGACGTTGTGCCTGCAGAGGGCGAGTGGATACACGAGCCCTTCTCCGGCGATATCGCCGACGGTAAAATATGGGGTCGCGGTGCAGGTGATACAAAGTGCTCCGTTATGGCATTCTTCCAGGCCGTTGAGGAGCTTCTCAAGGAAGGTTATGTTCCCTCCTGCGATGTTTACCTCGCTTCATCCTGCACAGAAGAATGGGGCGGCGAAGGCGCTCCGAAGCTGGTAGCAGAGCTTAAAAATCGCGGCGTAAAGCCTTTCCTCGTATGCGATGAAGGCGGCGGAATAATCTCCGAACCCGTAGGCGGCATCAAGGGAAATTACGCTATGGTTGGTGTTTTTGAAAAAGGCAAGGCAAATATCAGATTCACCGCTCGCAGCAACGGCGGACACGCAAGCACACCGCCGAAAAATTCTCCCATCGCAAGACTTGCCGCATTCGTCAATGAGGTGGAAACCAAAAAACCCTTCAAGCGTAAATTCCTCCCCGAAGTAACTGCAATGTTCGGCAAGCTCTCCCGCTACGCACCCTTCGGCCTCAGACTTGTTATGGGCAATCTGTGGCTGTTTTCTCCGCTTATGAAGGCAGTTATGCCTATGATATCCTCTCAGGCAGGTGCTATGCTTCAGACTACTATGGCATTTACTATGCAGTCAGGCTCCGATGCAGAAAATGTTCTGCCTCAGGAGGCCAGTGTCTGTGCCAATATTCGCTTTATCCCCCATCAGGGTGAAAAGAAGAGTATGAAGATAATCACAAAGCTCGCCAAAAAGCACGGACTTGAAATGGAGATTCTCGATTCCAACGACTATTCCGAGCCTGTTGACATCAAGGGCAAGGCATTCCGACAGGTTGAGGAGACTATCTCCCGTACCTTCCCCGGTCTCGCCAGCAGTCCCTATGTTATGACAGGTGCTACCGACGCACATTTCTATCAGGATATCTGCGACAGCTGTGTACGCTTCGCACCCGTTATCTACGGTCCTGAGCAAATGAAGGGTATGCACGGTCTCAACGAAAATATCGAGTGCAGCTGTCTGCCCGGCGCTGTGGATTTCTACAAGAACCTTATCAGAATACAGGAAGAAAACGCGTGATCATAAAAAACGCCCGATCAAAATCGGGCGTTTTTTCGTATTTTCAGAACTTTATGTATGGTTGTGGGCAAAATGTTAAATATTTATTATGTCTTTTTAAATTAACCTTGACCCGTGGCTTTTTTCCTTGCCGAAAAAGCCTGTTTATGATACAATATAATGACTTGATTTTATGCAGGGGAGTGTGTTGTGTGGAAGCTGCTGCAACGGTGAATTCACCGCAGATTCCGAACGCCAAACGGCGTGTCGAGATATATGACGCCCTTCGAGGCATCGCTATCATTTATATGATATTCTATCACACCTTTTACGACCTTATGATGTTTGGCTTCGACTGGGCTGTTCCCATTTTCGAATCTCAGCGGATCGTTGTAACCTTTGATCAAGGACTTTTTATCGTTCTGTCCGGCATATGCTGTTCCTACAGCCGAAATAACCCTCTGCGCGGAGCCAAGCTGCTGGGAATCGCCCTGCTTTTTACCATCGTAACGGTTTTTGTCGATTACCGCGCGCCAATAACTTTCGGTATTCTTCATTTGCTCAGCTTTTCAATGCTGATTTTCAGCGCCTGTGAAAAGGTTATAAGAAAACTGCCTCCCATTCTATTTGCGGTGATATGTTCTCTTATCTACGCATTTACCTATAACGTGCGCAACGGCTTTTTCGGGTTCAAGGGCTTTAATATTCCCGTTCCCGAAATGCTTACCTACAGAAGCAGGCTTTTCATCATTGGTTTTACCGACGGCACTTATTCGGCTCTTGATTATTTCCCCCTGCTTCCTTATCTCTTTTTGTTCCTCGCCGGAGTATTTCTTGGCATATGGCTCATAAAACGCAATCTCCCCGAATTTGCCTACAAAAAGGTTCCCTTCCTCGGTTTCCTCGGAAAACACTCACTTTTTATCTATGTCGTACACCAGCCTGTTATATACGGATTGTTATATATTGCAGCTGTTATTACAAATAGGATTTAGCATTCCCACGAAAGGACAGTATTATCAATGGATTTTGTACAAGCTTTAGTAAACGAATTTAAAATCAAACAGCAGTGGATGGAAAATATTCTTCAGCTTATCGATGACGGAAACACCATTCCATTCATCGCCCGTTACCGAAAGGAAATGCACGGCACTCAGGACGACCAGACTCTCCGTGCGGTTGCTGACAGATATGCATACTTACAGAACTTTGACAAGAGACGTGAGGAGATCCGCTCTTCCATTGAGTCTCAGGAAAAGCTCACTGATGAGATAAACGAGGCTCTCGACAGAGCTCAGACTCTGGCAGAGCTTGAGGATATATATCGTCCCTACAAGCCCAAGAGAAGAACAAGGGCATCCATCGCACGTGAAAAGGGACTTGAGCCTCTTGCTCAGGTTATCTTTGCTCAGGAAGTCAAGGATTTTCCCATCGACCTTGCCGAGCAGTACGTAAACCCCGAAAAGGGCGTTGAGACTCCTCAGGACGCTCTCGCAGGTGCTATGGACATTATCGCAGAGGATATTTCCGACGATGCAGACATCAGAAAGCAGCTTAGAAGAGTGGTTTTCCTCAACGGTATGCTCACCTCCAAGGCGGCCGACCCTGAGGTAGACAGCGTTTATACCAATTACTACGAGTTCAAGGAGCCTCTTTCCAAGATCGCAGGACACAGAGTCCTTGCTATCAACCGAGGCGAAAAAGAAGGCATACTCAAGGCAAAGATCGAGTTTGACCGCGAAAAGGGTATGCACGTACTTATTTCCCACACCGTCAAGAACTCCACTCCCTGTGCAGACTGTGTGGTTGATGCCGCAAACGACGCATACGACCGTCTCATATTCCCCTCTATCGAAAACGAGCTGAGAAGCAGTGCCTTTGAAACTGCAAGTGAAGCTGCTATCGGTCTTTTCTCCGTAAATCTTCGCCAGCTCCTTCTCCAGCCCCCTGTAAAGGGCAAGGTTGCTCTCGGTCTTGACCCCGGCTACAGAACAGGCTGCAAGGTTGCTGTTGTTGATGCAACAGGACGAGTTCTCGATACAGGCGTCATCTACTGTGCACCTCCCTACAAGAAGATAGACGAGGCAAAGGCAAAGATCACCGCTCTGTGCAAAAAGCACGGAGTTCAGATAATCTCCATCGGCAACGGCACTGCAAGCAAGGAAACCGAAATGTTCGTAGCTGAGCTTATCGGCGAGCTTAAAATGGGCATTTCCTATATGGTGGTCTCCGAAGCAGGTGCTTCCGTTTATTCTGCCAGCAAACTTGCTGCAGAGGAATTCCCCGAATATGACGTATCTCTCAGAAGTGCTGTTTCCATCGCAAGAAGACTGCAGGATCCCCTTGCAGAGCTTGTTAAAATCGACCCCAAGGCGATCGGCGTCGGTCAGTATCAGCACGATATGCCCCAGAAGAGACTGGGTGAAGCTCTTGACGGCGTTGTCGAAGACTGCGTTAACAGCGTAGGTGTTGACCTCAATACCGCTTCTCCCTCACTTCTGACAAGAGTTGCAGGCATAAACGCTACTATCTCCAAAAATATCGTCGCTTACAGAGAAGAAAACGGAGCTTTCAAGTCGAGAGCAGAGCTTAAGAAGGTAAGCAAGCTCGGCCCCAAGGCCTTTGAGCAGTGCGCAGGTTTCTGCCGTGTTGCCGAAAGCAAGAACGTGCTCGACAACACAGGCGTTCACCCCGAAAGCTACGATGCGGCAAAATCACTTCTCACCCTCTGCGGCTACACCCTTGACGACGTTAAGAACGGCGGCATCGGCGAGCTTGCCGCAAGAGTCACTCAGCTTGGAAGTGCTTCCGTTGCTGAGAAAATAGGCATCGGTGAGCCTACGCTGGCTGATATTATCCGCGAGCTTTTAGCTCCCGGACGCGATATGCGTGACGAACTGCCGCCTCCTATGCTTCGCACCGATGTCCTGTCCATTGAGGATCTGACTCCCGGTATGGAACTGCAGGGAACCGTCAGAAACGTTATAGACTTCGGCGCATTTGTGGATATCGGCGTCCATCAGGATGGTCTTGTCCACGTTTCGCAGATAAGCAATTCCTTTATCAAGCACCCCAGCGAAAAGCTGAAGGTCGGTGAGGTCGTCACCGTATGGGTGCTGTCCGTAGACGTCAAAAAGCAGCGCATTTCGCTTACTATGAAGGGTAAGCCGAAGGAAGACTGATATTAATGAAAAAACATTTACTTAAAATTATACCTGCTCTGCTGGCGGCTGTGCTTGTGCTTTTAACCGCCGGCTGCGGCAGCTCTTATGACCCGGAGCGCCAGGAGCTTCACGAAGAGCTGTACGGAGATCTCAATATCCCCACTGCAAGCTCGGCAAACATCTCCCTGTTCAACACCATACAGGCGAACTTTGCCCTTGCATATTCCCGTACCGACTCTCTCAACCCTTACCGCGCCACATCTTCTCTCAACGCGGCTGTTTCGAGCCTCATTTTCGACAAGCTTATAGTGCTCGATGATGAATATAACGCAGAGCCTGTTGTTGCAAGAAGTATATCTCAGGAAGGACGCGATATTACGGTTGTTATCCGTGACGGTCTTGTTTTCTCCGACGGTTCTCCCCTTACTGCACGCGATGTGGAATATTCCTTCTATGTGGCAAAGCGTTCGGAATCGAAATATGCCGCTCAGCTCAAGAATTTCAAAAGTGTCATAGTCAACGGCACAAAGCTGACCTTTACCATCGGCGAAGACGATCCCTATGCATATATGCTGCTGGATATTCCAATCATAAAGATAGAAAGTGATGCCGGCGGCGCTATGCCAATAGGCAGCGGAAAATATGTGTACATCTCCGATGAGGACCTTGGTATATTCCTTGAGCGCAATGACCGCTGGTACAACCCCGACCGACCGTCCATTGAACGCATATCCCTCAACGCGATGCCTACAGTTGAAAGCATCGTTCACAGTATAGAGATAGGCACTATTTCCTATTTTATAACCGACCTTCGCGACGGTTATCCCAACAGAATAAACGCAAATTATGCTACGTATGATGTCAACAACATCATTTATCTTGGCGTAAACACCAACGATACCAGACTTTATAACATTGACATCCGTACAGCAATAAGCTACGCTCTCAACCGCGAAGAAGTCGCTACAAAAGCTCTCGGCGGCAGAGCGGTAGCTGCTACAGGTCCTATCACCTCTGCGTTTACCGAAGCTGCTTCCCTTGAGTCGGGTCTTACTGTTGACGACCCTGCAAGTGCCGGCTTCCTGCTTTCAAATGCCGGCTTTGTAAATACCGACGAAAACGGCTACAAATACGACAGCTTCGGCAATTATCTGTCTTTCTCAATTCTTGTCTCCGGCGATAACAGCCAGCATCTTGCCGCCGCAAACACAATTGCCGATCAGCTTTCCGACATCGGCATAGGCACTACTGTCAATGCTGTTTCCTCTTCCGATCTTGCCACTACTGTGGCTGCAGGAAGCTATCAGCTTTACGTTGGCGAGTACGCTATGCTCAACAATATGGATTTCTCTCCCCTCTTCACTTCCAACAGCGGTCTGTATACAGGCTTTGAGTTTGATACTCTCAACATCGCTCACAACGCCTGGACCTCCGGCGAAGGTTCTCTCGCCGACTACCTCAACGCATTTGAGGCAAATATGCCTTTTATCCCCGTTTGTCACCGTCAGGGTATGGTCTGCTTCAGCCGATCACTGGACGCAAAAATGAATGCAACCGAATCGGATCCGTTCTTCAGAATGGGCGAATGGACAGTCACCGCAGTTACTGTGGACGAAGATGGCGGTACTGTCTCAGATGAGGCCGCATAACTGTTCATCGTTGTGCAATTTTCACATAATACTTTGATTCAGAGCCTCAATTCCTTGAAGTCGGTACATTGTAAAACCCACTGAAACTGTGATATAATAGTCTCACAGTTTTTAAATCAGTAAATGTTCCACATCTAATATTCTATATTGAATGTTTGATTTCACTAATTTGCAATTTTCATTTTAGGAGTGTTGTATTGTGATTAAAGGCAGTGTCTTAAGAGACGCCATCATTTCCGGCGCAAACGCTATTGAAAACAACAGACAGCGAGTAGACGAGCTCAATGTTTTCCCTGTTCCCGACGGTGATACAGGTACAAATATGTCCCTTACTATGGGCGCAGCTCGCAAGGAAATGATGACCCTCGGCGATGATGTTGACGTAACCACAGTTGCAGACAGAGCGGCATCCGCTATTCTTCGCGGTGCACGCGGCAACTCCGGCGTTATCACATCCCTTCTTTTCCGCGGATTCTCCAAGGGACTCAAGGGTCTCACCGAAGCTACCGGCGCAGATCTTGCTTCTGCTCTCACTCTCGGTGTTGAGGCCGCTTACAAGGCTGTTATGAAGCCCACCGAAGGCACCATCCTCACCGTTGCACGTATTGCTTCCGAGCGCGCACGTGCTGCTGTTCTTGCAAACAACAAGTCCAATTATGTATGGGACGAGGTTTGCCTCGCTGCAGAAGAAGCCCTTGAAACTACTCCCGAGCTTCTCCCTGTTCTCAAGCGTGCAGGCGTTGTCGACGCAGGCGGCAAGGGCATCTGCGTTATCTTCAGAGGTATGCAGTCCGTATTCCGTGACGGCGTTATCGTAGAGGCAGAGTCCGGTGCTTCCGCTGAAGCAAGCGTTGACAATTTCTCCAATGTTATTTCTCAGTTTGATGAAGAGATCAACTTCACATACTGCACCGAGTTCATCGTTGAGAAGGAAAACGACAAGGATCCCCTTGAGCTTCGTGCATATCTCGAAACCATCGGCGACTGCGTTGTTGTTGTTGACGACGATGAAATCGTAAAGGTTCACGTACACACCGAAGAACCCGGTAATGCTATTACACACGGTCTTGAGTACGGCTCTCTTGTAACCTCCAAGATCGAAAATATGCGTGCTCAGAACAAGGCAAAGGGCGGTGCTTCCACTGCTAAGAAGTTCGAGCGTGTTGATCCCGTTGAGGGTGAGATCGGCTTTGTTGCTGTTGCTGCAGGCGACGGTCTCAAGTCTTTGTTCAATGACCTCGGTTGTGAAAATGTTGTTTCCGGCGGTCAGACTATGAACCCCTCTACCGACGATATTCTCGCTGCTGTTCAGGCTACTCCCGCTTCCACAGTCTTTGTTCTTCCCAACAACAAGAACATCATTATGGCTGCTGAGCAGGCAGTACCCCTTGCAGACCGCCGCATCGTAGTTCTTCCCACCAGAACCATTCCTCAGGGTCTCGCCGCTATGCTGGCTTACGATCCTGAAAGCGATGCAGACACCAACAGCGTCGATATGTTCGAGGCTGCAAAGAAGGTCGGCTGCGGTCAGGTCACATTCGCTGCACGCGACAGTGAGTTCGACGGCCACAAGATCAAGGAAGGCGAGATTCTCGGTCTTATAAACGGCAAGCTCGCTCTTACCGAGAAGGATCCCACCAAGGCTCTTGTCAAGATCGTCAAGAATATGGTCAACAAAGAAACTTCTTTCCTTACCCTTATCTACGGCGAAGGCATCACCGATGAGCAGGCAGAAGAAGCCCGCAACCTCATAGAGGCAAAAGCTAAGAAGATCAGCCGCAACTTCGAAGAGGTCACCCTCATCAACGGCGGTCAGCCTGTATATCACTACATCCTCTCTGTAGAATAATCACAAAAATCATAATGTACTTTATTTTCGGTTACATAGGCTCTATGTAACCGAAAATTTGTATAATCGCTTTTTACGGGGGATTATATATGCTTCTCGATCATATGGATATAAGAAAAATAAAAGGCGTCGGCGATAAGCGCGCTCAGCTGTTTTCAAAGCTCGGCGTGTCTACCGTCGGCGCTTTGCTGCGTTATTATCCCCGTACATATGAGGATTGGTCCGAAAGCACCGCCCTCAATGATATAAGTCCCTTTGAACTGCCTATCGTTAAGGCCGTTGTAATTTCAGACATCTCTGAGCGCTTTGTGCGCAAAGGTATGACCATTTATTCTGCCTATGCCTGTGATGAAAACGGAGTACAGTTCAAGCTCACTTTTTTTAACAATCCCTATATAAAATCTCTTATCTACAAGGGGCAGACCTATCTTTTCCGCGGCCGTGTGAACTTCTCATTCAGGACTCCTGAAATGACATCTCCGAAATTTGTCCGCGCCGACAAGGCAGGATCTATGGAGCCTGTCTATCGTCAAACTGCTGCTCTCACCTCACGTATAATTGCTCAGACCGTTCAGAATGCGCTGGGTATGATAAACGATGAGAACTTACCCGACCCTGTCCCCGATGAATTTCTTGCCGAAAGAGGTCTGTGCTCGGCTCAAGAGGCGGTGCGCGGTATTCACAGGCCCAAGGATTCACTGCATCTGAAGCAATGCCGTGACAGGCTTGTTTATGAGGAACTTCTCATATTACAGCTGGCGCTCTTCAGGCTCAAGGGCAAAAACCGCAAGCATACTGCTCTGCGTCTTTGCAAAGATTATTCCGATGAGTTTTTCTCACTGCTCCCCTTTTCTCCCACCAATGCTCAGAAACGCGCGGTAAAGGAAGCCGTTGCCGATATGATGAAGGGCGATTGCCCTATGAGCAGGCTTCTGCAGGGTGATGTAGGTTCGGGAAAGACAGCAGTTGCCGCCGCCCTTTGCTACTGCACTGCAAAAAATGGTATGCAGAGTGCACTTATGGCACCTACAGAAATACTGGCAGAGCAGCATTATCGCTCGCTTTCCGAGCTTCTTGAGCCTGCGAGGATTCGGGTTCGTCTGCTTACAGGCTCACTTAAAATGTCCGAAAAACGCACTGTCTACGATGAGCTTGCCACAGGTCTCTGCGATCTTGTAATAGGCACTCACGCTCTTATTTCGGATAAGGTTGCTTTCAATAACCTCGCTCTCGTTATTACCGACGAACAACACCGCTTCGGTGTAAAACAGCGCGCCGCACTCAGCGAAAAGGGAGAAAATCCTCATATGCTGGTTATGAGCGCAACCCCCATACCCCGAACTCTTGCGCTTATTGTCTACGGGGACCTTGATGTCTCAGTTCTCGACGAGCTTCCTGCAGGCAGGCAGAAGGTGGATACCTACCACATCGACAGCGGCAAGAGAGAACGAGCTTATAATTTCGTGAAAAAGCATCTGGACGAAGGACGTCAGGCATATATAGTCTGTCCTTTGGTAGAAGAAAGTGAAGATGAAAGCAATGAGCTGGCTTCTGCTGTGGCCTATGCAGATCAGCTTCGCAAAGGCGCTTTCAAGGGCTATACTGTAGGGCTTCTTCACGGAAAACTCTCCGGTACGGAAAAGGACGAAGTTATGCGCGATTTTGCCGACGGCAAAATACAGCTCCTGGTTGCCACTACCGTTGTTGAGGTAGGTGTGAACGTTCCCAACGCGGTGCTTATGGTCATCGAAAACGCCGAACGCTTTGGCTTATCTCAGCTTCATCAACTGAGAGGTCGAGTCGGGCGCGGAAATTACAAATCTCACTGCATACTCATAAGCGATTTCAGAAATGAGGAAGCAATAGCTCGTTTCAACATTATGAAAAGCACCAACGACGGCTTTATTATCGCTTCAGAAGACCTGAAACAGCGCGGACCCGGTGAATTTTTCGGTCAGCGGCAGAGTGGTCTGGCAGGAGATGCTAAGCTTGCCGATCTGGCTATTGATACAAGAATGTTTGCCGCCGCTCAGGCTGACGCGCTGAAAATATCTGAAACAGATCCTCTTCTCGAATCATCCGAACACTCAGCGCTCAAGGAGCGTGTGGAAGATATGATCGGCGAGAGTGTGACTTATTAGACAGGAGAAATTCAAATGAATGATGTCATCTGCAGCAGACGAAGCATAAGAAAATACACAGACAGAGCAGTCTCAAAAGAGATGATCGAGCAGGTTATTGATGCCGCAAGAATGTCTCCTTCTGCCAAAAACAGACAGCCGTGGAAATATATCGTTCTCGGCGGTAAAAGCAAAGAGGAATTTTTGGGATGTATGAAAAAAGGCATTGACCGAGAAGAAAACGGTCAATGCACCCTGCCGAACTCAAAAAACGGACTGGCTGACGCAAAGCACACTCTCAGGGTGATGGAGAACGCGCCCATAATTATCGCTGTTCTCAACACAAACGGGGCTTCCCCATTTGTGCCAATAGATGCAGACAGCAGGATAATCGAAATGTGCGATCTGCTTTCCATTGGTGCTTCCATAGAAAATATGCTCCTTAAAGCCACCGAGCTCGGTCTCGGCACTCTTTGGATTGCAAATACCTGCTATGCTTATGAGGAGCTTGCGTCCTTTCTTGGCACAGAGCACCAGCTTGTCGGCGCTGTTGCCCTCGGCTTTGCCGATGAATCTCCGTCTCAGAGACCGAGAAAAAGCGCAGAAGATATAGCGGAGTACAGAATGTAAAGGTCCAGCGATCATAAAAGCACATCGAGCAAACGCCCGATGTGCTTTTGTTTTATTAATCCAAGTCAAAATTTACTTCCATTGCACCGCCTGCAAAGTCGGACAGGTACACCTTATACTCGCCTTTGCAAAGTCTTACGGTTTTGCTTGCTTCGTCCTCGCCGATATTATCACCACTGACCGCATAAACAACCTTGCCGTCTTCATCGATAACAGTTATGCTCACAAACGAATCTGCCTTTATCTCCACATCGATAAAGTAATTGTCGCAGTACTTTATTTCAAAAGTGTTCCACAGAAGGGCGGCCTCGGTATTCTGAGCCGATATGGGCTCCATATATTCTGCTTTCATACTGCTGTCATTATTCGGACGCATACTCAGCAGCACGTTGCTGCCGATAACACCGCCGAAGACAATCGCAAGGAAAAAGACTATAAGCACCATGTCAAGTCTGCTGCTCTTGCTTCTGTCGGGGTTTTTCATAACAATTATGCCTCGGACAAAAACCGCCGTCATAACCGCATAGGCAATAAGCATAAGCAGTGTGGGCAGCATGGGGCGAAGTATCATTAACACAAGCTCCAGTGCGAAAACAAGTGAAGCAAACACGGTCAGAACTATTGCGAGCTTTGCCCAGCGGCTGTTCATTTCCTTGAGAGAAGCGCGGTCCGAGAATATCTCATACTCTTCCTCGGGCAGCGAGGGATCGTAAGGCTTGCGGAAATAATGCCAGCCGTTGAAGGTGGAATTTATATATTCCCAGCCAAACTCGCGGTAACTTTCCACATAGCGGGGTCTGTCGTCTATTTTAGGCTGATAGTCAAGCTGATAGCGGTATTTTATGCTGTCGTCCCTTTTGAAACGGCTTGAAACCAGACCGCCCTTGACAAGCTGCCAGCCCTTTTCGCTCATTTCGTTCAGGTCGTCAATTTCACGCTGATAGTTCCATGCAGCGTACATTCTGACCCTTGTCTTGTAGTTTTTCATTCTCTTACTCCCCTTCAGCGCTCTCAAGCATTCTCCTCAGGCGCGCTATCTCGTTTTTCAGCGCTTCGCGCCCTGCATCGGTCAGGCTGTAAAGTCTCTTGCGCTCAGCACCGGGCTCGTCGGACATTACTTCCGTTATCCAGCCCTTTTTCATCATGTTTGTAGTAGCTCCGTACATTGTACCCGAGCCGATTTTAACCTCTCCTCCCGACAGCTTTTCGGTCATCTGCATGATGCCGTAGCCGTGGCCTGCGCCCTTTGAAAGGCAGAGAAGAATATAATAATAGCTCTCGGACATAGGCTCGCTTTTCTTCATTTTACATCTTCCTTTCCTTCGTTTTCTTCTTTCAGCGCGAAGGCAGAGCGGACAGAGAAAAATATGCACAGAACCGCACCGATAAGTGAAATTATGCCGAAAATGCGGATAAATGAATCAGGGATCTTGTCAGCGTGACTTGCAAGATTCATAAGAACAAGTGAACAGATGATGGTTAAAACACCGAATATTATGGATTTATTTGTTTTCATTTTTATTTTCCTTTCTCTGTTTGCTTATTTGTATTGAAATAAGTCAGTACGAATGCGGTTATGATTCCGAGGATCACCCAGTTTTTTGCCGCGCTGCAAAAATCATAAAACCCGCCGCCTATTCGCAGGCTGATGACATAAACCGCAACGGCTATCGCCATTAATGCTGTGGAGGTTATGAGCACTTTATCTTTCATAGTTTCTCTCCTTTGCGAATATACTCTTTTCAAAACTGTGTCGCATATCGATATGTCGCTCGACGACATTATCATATCACGACATATGTCGTCTGTCAACATAGTTTTGAAAATTTATTGCAAAAATAAATGCCGTTTTAAAAACGGCATTTTAAAAATATGACAGTTAAGGGGTTTCACCCCTTGAAAATCCCATTATTTTATTCGGAAAGGGGCTTTATCTTCTTTCTGTAAAGTCTGGTGAAGAATATAAGCGTAAACATTACGCTGACTGCCTCAGCAGCTACAAATGCCCACCATACATTGTGAACGCTTCCTGTCAGACTGAGGAGGTATGCCACAGGAACAAGCACAAACATCTGACGACAAAGGGAAGTGATCGTTGCATATATTCCGTTGCCCATAGCCTGGAAAGCACCGATAAGAATTATACATACAGCCGCCAGGGGGAAGTGGAAGCTTATTATACGCAGTGCGGTTGTTCCTATATCGAGGAAGCTTTCGCTTGGGTTGAATATGCTCAGCAGTACATCGGGCATAAACTGGAATACCAGCAGACCTGTTATTGTAATGCACCAGGCAGTGCAAAGGGCAAATTTAAGCACTTTCTTTATTCTGTCGGGTCTGCGAGCTCCGTAGTTGAACGCAACAATAGATATCGTTGCGTTGTTCAGTCCGAACATAGGCATAAAGAAGAAGCTCTGGAGCTTATAATAGATGCCGAATACTCCTGCTGCAGTCTCTCCGATGTCCTCAAAGCCGAGGAATATCTGGTTCATACTGAAATTCATTATGGAGCTTATGACCATCATTATTGACGAAGGCACGCCGACTATAAGTATGGGCTTGATGGTGCTCCACTGAGGCTTGATTGCTTTCAGCGAAAGCTGTACATCCGGGTTGCACTTTATATTGAAAATTACCGCCATCAATGCCGCTACGCACTGACCTATAACTGTTGCCACTGCTGCACCTGCTATGCCCATTTTTGGCATTCCCCACCAACCGAAGATAAATACGGGGTCGAGGATAATATTGATTATAGCACCGGTGCCCTGTGTAAAGAGAGTATATACGGTGCGTCCCGATGCCTGTAGAAGTCTTTCTCCGAGGATCTCAACAAATATTCCTATGCTGAAAATACAGCATATGGAAGTATATACCGCACCGCTGTTTACGGTCTCAGCAACATCTGACTGCATACTGTAGTAGGGCTTGCTGCCGAATATTCCGAACACAATAAATGCGATCGTAATAATTCCCATAAGGAATATACCGTTTCCTGCTGCGGAATTTGCTTTCTTGCGGTCACCCTCTCCCAGCGATTTGCTCAGAAGTGCATTTACACCGACCGCTACGCCTGTTGAAAAACCAATCTGCAGGTTCTGTATGGGAAATGCAAGAGACAGCGCTGTTACAGCGCTCTCAGATATCTGTGAAACGTATATGCTGTCGACGATGTTGTACAGTGCCTGCACAAGCATCGACATTACCATAGGCGCCGCCATTGTAAGCAGAAGTCTGCCTATGGGCATCGTTTTCATTTTATTTTCCTTAAGTTCCGGGGTTTTTACCGCACCGCTCATTTTCTCAATCCTTTTTTCTGATGTCAAACGAGAGTATTATACTATCAGTTTTCATCATATGCAATGTCATTTACGGTACAATTAAGAAAAATGAGGTCGGATGCTGTTTCGACCTCATTAATCAGTTGTCCTCCGAATCTTCGGCTTTATTTGTCCTCGCATCCAGCCAGAAGGATATTCCTGCAGACACCCCTGCAGATATTGCTGATGCAATCAGCAATATTCCCGAAAGAGTTCTTTCTCTGTCAAGAAAGATGCCTGAAAACAGCAGTGCCGCCGTCACAAGCCACAGTGCTGTTTTTATAATTCTTCCGCAGATCTTTCTTTTTCTGAGCTTTCTATTTTTCCCCTTGTCCACAAAGCACCCTCTCCTTCCCTTTTTCTGCAATTACATATTACCACTCTTTCAGATTTGCATCAATGGATGTTCTGTGAGGATATGCGGCAGTATTTGTATGCTTTTATTATTTTTGAATTAATATGTTGACCTTTTAGAGATTTTATGTAATAATTACTATGTACTTTAATGTTCGTAAATTTACGCTTGAATGCCGCACATCCTTTGCGGCAGGACACTTTTTTATGAAAGCGTGGTTATGATATGGCTGAAAAAACTACCCACTGCCCGAATTGCGGTGAGCTTCTCCGAAGCGGTGCGGAGTTCTGTACCAAATGCGGTTTCTCTCCGTCTATAGATTACACCGCTGTATCTGATGTTCCTTTTATCGCGCTGGCACCTGTTGAGACTCTTCCCATACATAAGCGCATCGGCAGAGTTCTCAGACTGCTTCTTGCCACTGTTGCCACTGTCGTGGTATGTATGCTGGCAATATCCATTGCGGCGCTTGTTACCACCTCTTCCGGTGCAAACCGATTTGTCGAGGTCGACGGCACTATTTACAAGACCTCCCTTGAGCTTATCAACCACGTTCGCGGCGCAAGCCTCAACGACAGCATAATGGAGGATATTGTCAAGGACAAGGGCGATGCAGAAGGTCAGAACTTCCGTGAGCAGTATGAGGCAAGATTTGTACAGCTTCTTAAGGAAGACGGAGATCTTACCTCCGAGGAAGTCTATTACGTTTACACAGGTTATTATACCTGGTTCTGCGAATTTTACGCAAAGCGCTATGAGTACAAGGCTGAAAACTCCGGTCTTCTCTCATTCAACTATGTCACCAAGGCAAGAGAATATCGCGCTTATGCAGACTGGTGCTTTGAAACCTACAGCAAGGCAACTACCGAGTCCGAGCTGCGCAGTATCATTGAATATCTTGAACTGCGCGGAGTTGTCAAGGAAGGAACCCTTGCCGATGTAGAAGCAAAGGCCGCCCCCTTCCGCACCGCTGCCTGATAATCTTTCTGATTTTGTTTTACCCCGGTCTTTGCCGGTAGTATTATGATCAAACAAAGGAGATATGTAAAAATGAATTGCAAGTTCTGTAACAACTTTATCCCCGATGATGCCAAGATCTGCCCCATCTGCGGCAAGAGTGTCGCTGAAGAGGCTCTCGTAAAGGCAGAGACCACCGCTGTAGCAGCTGCAACCGATGCTCCTGCTGCTAAGCCCGAAAAGGTTTATAAGAAAAAGTCTCTGCTCCTCCCCTTTATCATCATTCTAATCGCTGCTGCTGCATTTGTTTATATGTGGGTCTTCGATATCAACGGTATCGTAAGCTGCATCGATTACAACAAGGGCAATGCTGTTGACAGCCAGCAGTCCGCAACCGATGCTGAGGATGACCTCTTTGATATCGGCGGCGCAGTTGAGGACACCATCGCTGAGAACAATTCCGAAGATACCGCTAACAACAACTCCGTAGCTGTCGGCGCAAACGCTGCAGCAGGCGCTGTAGGTCTCGCAGGCGTTGCTCTTCTCGGCAAGCGTATGTCCGGCAACAGCAAGGCTAAGAAGCAGGGCAAATAATTACCTGTTATAATTTATTCGGTTATTTTCACTTTAGTACAACGGAGGTGTTGTCGTGATCAAGTGCCCAAACTGTAAAACAGAGAACGATAGCGAAGATCTGTTTTGTTTTGCGTGCGGTGCTCCCCTCGCTCTCGATGAGGAGACAGCAAAAGCATCTGCCGCCGGTGACAACGTAGAAAGAGATCCCGACGGATATCCTATCTATGATAAGAAAAACGGCGATTCTATGCGTCCTCAGACAAATACTGCACAGAGCATAGCTGTCGGTACCCGTAAGGCTATAGAAAAGGACCTCAAGGGTCTTCGTCCTATCACCCGTGCCGCATATTATGTAGTACAGTCCGATAATACCACCTGGGTCAGAACAGGTCTTGTTCTGATGTTTGTCGCCTGCTGTGTCGGAATCCTTGCGCTTATCCGCGCAATTTTCGAAGAGATGACACGTATCGTCGAATCCATCGGCATCAATACATCCATCGAAACAGGTCTGACTCAGATATACAAGGCAAGCATAAATGACTATACCGAAAAGCTTATTGGACTTATCCTTCTTCTCTTTATAGTTATCTTTATCTACATCCTTCTCGGCCGCCTTATCCTTAGAATCAAGAAGGTCAGAAGAAAGAAGAAAAAGGTCGAGCAAAAAGATATGGTCTGATCCGTTCTGCATATTCTTCTTACAGCCTCCGCTTTTGCGGAGGCTGTTTTTCGCTGTTTAGCGTTTTTTGTTAACATCATAGCTTCGATGGTAATCTTTCAGACACAAAAGCAGGAGTCCTTAAAAAGGACTCCTGTTCCGATTTATTTTATTCCTCAGTCTGAGTTTCCTTCTCTTCGCTGCGGGATTCTGCAGATGTAATTATGTCTGCAAGCTGCTCGCCCAGTGTTCCCACAAGATCGAGGTCACATTCTGTGTCACGTCTTGTATGTATGTTGGGAATATAAAGGGGTCCCAAAGTGGAGCGCTTCATTCTCGCCAGCATCACAGCACCCTTGAAAGACGCGTGATCGCTCATATAGATCATCAGGCTTCTTTTGCGGATGACCTTCTGTCCTCTCTCTTCCAGCTCCTGCTTGAGGAACTTTGATGCGTTATTCTTATAATCTGTTGCTGCAGCGACCAGCTTATCTCCAACGCCTATACAGTCGAGGTTTATAACAAGAGAACGGGACACATCATATCCGCCGCCCTTGAGCCAGGATGAATATTTCGCCGAGCCAAGAAGTCCCCATTCCTCGTTGTCAAAAAACACAAAGCAGCATTTTTCCCGAAGGCCGGGGTTCTTGGCGATTATCTCCGCAATGGCGATAAGACCAAGTACACCGCTGGTATTATCGTTTTTGTTCGTCTTGTTCTTTACGAACATAGGCACAAACACAATCAAAATTATTATTGCCATCTCGATAAGATAAGCAATCAGCGGTATAAAGTCGAGTATTCCGGGACCTGCGAATCTTTCAAAAACATAATCGGTGAGAGTTTTAGCCCCAAAGCCGCCAAGGGCAAACACTGCGATCATAAGCAGGATATACACGATGTTTGCACCTGTCTGACCGACAAATCTCGATGCAAACAGCAGAAATCCTGTCTTGCCCGGGGTGTCATAGTGGGCAGTAAAAATATACGGCGCATCAGATCTGCCTACAACAAAGTTGTGGCTTCTGCCGACTCCCTTATGCTTTAAGGTCTTTATATCCGAGCTGTCGTAGCCAAGTTCTCTGAACTTCTCCCTGAGCAGGAGCAGCAGCTTATTTTTTTCGCTGCGGTTAAATCGCGTGGGACATTCATCAAATACACGCTGTGCAAATTCCTTGTCCATTTTACTCACCCTGTTTCTATCTGTATCTTCTCACCTTACGTCTGCTTCTTCCGCCGCCTGAGCCCTTACCAAGCATAAGCGCCCATACGATGTATCCGATTATTCCCAGCACCGCAATGATAAGAAATACTTTGAAAACTGTGGATGATACGATATTGTTTGCTATGCTGAGAAGATACAGCACGTCGCTTCTTTCAATTGATTCACTGGCGACAAGGTTTACCTTACCTATCTCCTCACCTGCAAAGGTAAGAGTCATTGTTGCTATAACATCGCCCTTTTTGACAGGCGCAGTGACCCTTATGCTGCCGTCCTCTGCTGTGTATTCCGGTTTCGGTTCGTAGCTTTTCATTACAGCAGTGCCGGTTATGGTTGACGGAAGAAGCGTGGTAAAGCTTTCTTCCGGAATAAGTGTCAGCTCATCCTGATTCCAGGCGAGCTCCAGATCTACAGTTTGAACCACTGAGTTTGCCGCCACAACCTCTTTCAGCGCAAGGTTATTGAAGCACCAGTCGAACAGCTCTCGGCAGGAAATAAACGCCGCATTGAATCGTATTCCCTTGTCCTCATTGAGCATCGGGGCACCCATACATACGCAGATGTAATTGTAGCCGTTCTTTGTTGCATAGCCTACAAAGCAGTTGCCTGCCTTGCTGGTTCTTCCTGTCTTTATTCCCTTACAGTAGGAATAATAGTAGGTGGATGAATAGTTTACGTTCATCAGGTGGTTTGTGTTATAAACATATCTGGCGGGATTTTTGTTGCTTGCCGGGAGCTGATGGTAGGTAGACTGTACTACTGTTGCAAAAACAGGCAGTTCCATTGCCTTTGTGGCTATCAGCGACAGGTCATAGGCGCAGGAATAGTGATTTTCATCGTGCAGTCCGTGAGGATTTACGAAATTGGTGTTGACACAGCCCAGCTGCTGTGCGCGTTCATTCATAAGCGCTACAAAAAGATCTATATCACCGTCTCCGATATAGAAAGCGATTGCCAATGCGGCATCGTTACCGGAGGGAAGCATAAGACAGTAGAGCAGATCCAGCATAGAAATTCTCTCGTTGGGTTTAAGTCCTGCCTTTGTGGAGTCGGTTCCCATAAGTATCTTCTCTATCTCTTCATCAACGGTTACCATTGTTTCCATATCCGGGCAAAGCTCGATAGCCAGCAGCGCTGTCATCATCTTTGTTGTGGATGCAGGAAACATCTTATCGTAAGCGTTCTTTTCAAATATGGTTACTCCGGTATCCGTATTTAACATAAATATGGATCCGCACTGCTCTATATAAGCATTATTTTCCTCAAGGTCTATACTGAATGCCGCCTGTGCCTTTGCAGGAGGCTTTATAACCATTGCACTGAGCAAAAAAGCCAGCGCAAGAAGTGTACATATAATCCTTTTTCTCATAATTTCCCTGCACCTCCGCGTAAAAAAGAGTTCATACGAAGATAGTTTAACATAAAATTGTGTGTAAATAAAGTACTTATGTTGTAATCTGCGAAAAAAAGGTATATAATTATATATAAAGTTTTCCCAGGGAGGTTTGTCCTTTGATTTTCGTTACCGGTGATACACACGGAAGCCTTGCTCGCTTCGAGGATAAAAAGCAGATGAGTATGCTTATGCGCGGCGATTATCTTATAATCTGCGGCGATTTCGGTTTTATCTGGGACGGCGGAAGAAGAGAGGAGCGTATGCTCAATACTCTGGCAAAACAGAGATATACCATTCTCTTTGTTGACGGCTGCCACGAGAATTATGACAGACTTTATCAGTATCCTGTCCGCGAATGGAACGGCGGAAAGGTGCGCTTTATCAAGCCCAATATCATCCACCTCTGCCGAGGTCAGGTGTTCACCATCGAAAACCGTACCATATTTACTATGGGCGGCGGTGTAAGTGCAGATCTCGAAATGCGTCAGCTGAGAGGAACCCGCTGGTGGCCTGAGGAAACTCCCTCAACCGAGGAAATGCGCGAGGCAGTAAACAACCTGTACAAGCATGACCTGAAGGTGGACTTTATAATCACCCACGAATGTCCCACTCACGTAAAAAGTCTTCTTGTGGAGGGTGTTATCGATATAGCCAATGCAGCCACTCTCTTCTTTG
The DNA here is from genome assembly GCA_045604965.1 of Acutalibacteraceae bacterium. GTDB lineage: Bacteria > Bacillota > Clostridia > Oscillospirales > Acutalibacteraceae > JAISGQ01. The sequence continues at coordinate 45,787 of JAZUPB010000014.1, read as the reverse complement.
ACGAGCTGACAAAACAGGTCGAATACAAGCACTGGTTCTTCGGCTTTGTCCATAAGGATAAGCACATCTCAGGACTTCATACTGCTGTATTCAATAATATACTCCCTCTTGAAAAGCCTACCAAGGTATGGTAGGATTTAAAATTGAAAGGAGTATTTATATGAAAATTTTCTGGAGTATTGTGCTGTTCTTTTTCGGCGGCAGCAACATTTTTTGGGGATTACTTTTTACTCTTGTCGGCGGAACTGCTATGACAGACGAGGAGCCCGGTGTGGTTGTCTTTACAGTTGTTCTCGGCATCATTTCTCTGATCATCGGAAGTCTGATGGTTTTCTTCGGCACAAAGCTTGTCAAAAGCTATAACAGAGCAAAGGCTGAAGAAAGAAAAATACTTCAACTCAAAGAAGAAGAGAGGATAAAAGAGCGCAGAGCTCAGAAGGCTGCCGAAAGAGAAAAGCAGGCTCTTCGTAAAGAGCTCGAAGCAAGGATGTGGAAATGCCCTTACTGCGGCGCCTCAACTCAAGGCTTGAAATGTGAGTACTGCGATTCTCCCTATACTGAATACAACGAAAATTAAAACAAAAAAGAGTCCGCAAGATGCGGACTCTTTTTTTGTGTGCCGAAAATGTACCCAGCAAAAACAGACCGTGCTCTCCCCTGCACAGTCTGTTTTTGCATAATCGTTCCTTCCACATTTGCAGGTCTATACACCTGCGGTTTTACAGGGTTCAGAGCCCAGTGCCTGAGCCATCTGCTCCGAAGCACGCTCTCCTTCCCCTATGAGTTTGAGAAACGCAGAGACCTCCTCCCGTGAGCTCGATGCCCTCAGAACACGGTGTGGCTTGTCCGCTCCGACGGCATATACACTCACATTAAAAGGCTGTCCTTCTTCCTTGGGGCTTGTGAGCACACAGAGGATCCTTTCCCCTGCATTTTTTGCAGTCGTTTCTTTCATTTTTCGTTCCTCCGTTCCTCAAATTCGCTATGATTATAGCATCTGTTCTCGCCTTCCACAATCCGCAAAAACCACAAGATATTGTATTATATCTTTTTATAGCACACTGCATATTAGGTGTTATAAGGGCGACTACAGAGATTTAGGGTGTTTTACACTCGCACAATCACAATATATGTCGTTTTATGCTTATTATGTATACTATATATAGCGTTTTTTCTCCCATTTTCACCCCTATTACCCATAAAAAACGACCCTGCGCGGCGGTTCTTTGTACAAAAAGAAAAACCACGTCTTCGACGTGGTTTTTTGATCTGAAATCAGATGAATTTGATGGGGGAAATAATAGTGTCCCAGTTATCAATAAGAACCTTCGCAAGATTGGGGTCGTACATACTTCCTGCGTTCTTCTGGATATCCGCCTTTGCCTCTGTAACAAACATCGTCTTTCTGTAAGGACGGTAGCTGAGCATTGCGTCCACAGACTCGCACAGTGACAGAACTCTTGCACCGAAGGGTATGTCATTTTCCTTCAGACGGCCGGGATAGCCGAGACCGTTCCATCTTTCGTGGTGATGACGTACTATCTCGACAATATCATCAAGTCCTGCGAACTTCTCTATAAGATCCGCGCCGATATTCGGATGCTCGCATATTACCTTCCACTCATCGGGAGAAAGTTGAGCATTTTTATTGAGAATCGACGGGGGAATACCGATGTTTCCGATGTCGTGCACCATTGCAGCCAGAGCAATAGCACTGATAGTTTCATTGGGAAGTCTCATAGCTTCACAAATGTTTATAGCCATCTGCATTATTCTCTGGGAATGATTTTCTGTATACGGATCACGGGCATCGAACATATTAGACATTGATCCAAGCAGTTCTGCGCACAATGTAAACGTATCCTGAGGCGGCTTTGTTTTTGCCATTATAATACTCTTCCCTTCTTATTTATGTTTTGAAAGCGCTTGCTTACCATTCTACATCTAAGTATATGTTATCGTCCTTATTATTTCAAGTGACAGTAATGTTGATTATTTTCCACCCTTTTTGTGCATATCGCCGTCCGAAATGATATGTTTCCGTTCTTTTGCCTGTACTCAAGCTTTCGTTTACAAGCATTATGACTAAAAAACCGGATCGGCTTGACCGACCCGGTTTTTTGATTATTCTTCGGTTTTATTATAATAATTCCAGCATCTTGCAGCAGCCTCTGCCTCGTCTTCGCCGCATATTACAACATCGGGCTGTATGCCCTTTGCGTCGAAGTCCTCCGAATCATCGGTAAGAATGAGGATGGTACTGTAATAAATGGATATTCCGGAATTGGGCAGATATACTGGAACGTAGTAATTTGTGCCGCCGGAAATGAGACAGCCGTTGCTGTTTGTTCCGAACACCACAACATTCTCAACGTCCATAAGCTCCAGTATGAACATTTCGCCTGCAGAGGAAACTGCCTTGTCGCACAGTACAAGCACTGTACCCTCATACTCGTTCCAGCTGTCCTCGGTCTCTACAACATAGCCCTCACCGTACTCGTCCTCTTCTTCCTCGCTGAGAAGCTCGTCCTTAAGGTCGGGGTTTTCCTCAAAGAAGTCAAATTTCAGAAGCGCGTCAATGATCTCCTGATCGTTGCCCTCTGTTACCAGATAGTTGAGCATACTCATATAGTAGATCATTGAATATTCGCCTTCCACTTCCGCACCGTTGGTGAGGTTGTAGAGCCACATATAGCTGATAGTGGAAAGTCCGCCGCCGTTGCCGCGAAGGTCAAGGATTATGACCTCTTCGTCGCGCAGCTCCTTTGCGCGGTTGACAAAGTCGTTCATATCATCGATACAGTAATCGTTATCCACCATCATAGCGCCGATTCCCGTAAGTGGAATTCCGTCTACTTCCCTATTCCAGGTCAGTGTGTTCGAATAGCTGTAGGAATCGGTAACCCATCTGAGCTTAAAGCTGAGACTGTCATAGCTGCTGTCGGAAAAAAGCTCTATCTCCTGAGGAAGAGTATAAATTCCACCCTCAGGGGCCAGTGCGATAATGCCGTATACCAGCTCGCCGCTCTTTCCTACTGTGAGCTTAAGATACTGCTCGTCCGCTGTACCTATATAGTACCGCTCATCCTTGACTACTGTAAAGAAACCCTTGTCGTCTTTCCTGAACTCACGGCGTGTTGCATCGTAATAATATACATACTCCGCAAAATCAATTCCGGAGTAGTTATTGAGGGCGAAATGGGAATCGGTCATAAAGCCGAGGTTCTTGATTATCGCACTTTCAAGCTGATTTTTTCTTATCTCACTTCCGAGCGCACCAAGTTCTGAGAGGATATTCTCTTTTGCTTTGTTGAAAACTTCATCGCCGCCGAAATACTCATAGGGTGCATATGAAGTCTTGAGCACTCTGAAAAGATAATCCACGTCTATTTCGGCTTCCTCATATGTGAGGTGACCTTCCTTGCCGTAATGGTGCTGAGGTGTGAGAAGAGCAAGCTCCTCTTCGTCAAACTCCACCATCTTGAATTCCTCAGATTCATAGTCGGGCAGATACATCTCCGAATCGCTGAGAACGGTGCGCTCATCGTTCTTTCTCTCTTCGTTGAGCTGCGCCTTGAGCTCGTCGAGGGTTATTCCCGACGGAGGAAGCTCAGTCTCGCCGACAATATCGATAATGTCTGTGTCACTGGGGAAAAGATCGCCGAATATGTCGGTATCCGTTGCGTACAGCTCTTCGAACATCTGGTTCAGAGTCTCAATGTCCTCCTGAGAACAGCCTGCGAATAAGCTGCATATCATTACAGAAGCCAGAACTAATGCAATGATTCTTTTAATGCTTATTATCCTCACATTACACACTCCTTTTCATTTGCTGTCTATAGAATACCCCAATGTATTCTATTAGTCAAGAATACGGGGTTCTTTACCTTATATCCAGTCTTTCCGCGCTGCGGCAGAGACCTGTTTTTTCGTCTATGTCAAAGAGTATGGCGTTTATCATCTGCTCGCCCTCTGTTTCATAAAGCAGACGGGTGGGCATTTTGCTTATCATACGGTCAACGGCGAGCTCTGCCTTTGCTCCGAGGCAGGATTGCACAGCACCTGTCATACCGACATCGGTGATATAGCCCGTTCCTTTGGGAAGAACCTGTGCATCGGCAGTCTGTACGTGGGTGTGGGTGCCGAATACGGCGCTTACCTGTCCGTCAAGATAAAAGGCCAGTGCTCTTTTTTCGCCTGTTGCCTGCGCGTGGAAATCTATAATCTTGATTTTTGCGTCCGATTCCTCTATAAGCTTTTTAGCGGTCATAAAGGGACAGTCCAGAGGCGGCAGATCAACAACCCCCAGAAGATTTATTACTCTTACCTTGAGTCTTCCCATATCCACATCGCAGAAACCTATGCCCGGTGCTTTATCGGGGTAATTGGCAGGGCGTATAACCCTTGGATTCTCTTCGTAGAGATAGTAGCTCTCCTTGCGCTGAAACGAGTGGTTTCCCGTTGTTATAACATCAACTCCGCAGTCAAACAACGCCTCGGCGGAATCGGGAGTGATTCCGTTTGTGTCCGCTGAGTTTTCACCGTTGGCTATTACGAGCTCTATAGATTTAAGACGCTTGAGTGCAGGCAGCTTCGAGCGCAGAAACTCAGTGGCCACGCTGCCGGTAACATCGCCTATGCATAGTATGTTCAATATTTACTCCCCCTGTGCGCCGAAAGCGGAAAGGATTATTTTGGAGCTTATGTGTGCTGTATAGGTGCGAAGCTCCTGATAGGTCATACCGTCCCCTGCATCATCGGAAATGCATTTTACCGACGCAAAAGGCACTCCTGCCATATAGCAGACCTGCGCTATTGAACAGCCTTCCATCTCGCAGGAAACTGCGCCGAAGGTATCTGCTATCCACCGCGCTTTTTCTCTGTTTGCTATGAACTGATCTCCCGTAGCTATTCTTCCTTCGTGTACCTTTACGGTGCCGTCAGCCTGCGCGGCGCTGAGCATTTTTTCTCTCAGAGCCTTGTCGCAGGGGAAGTCTATGCGGTTTATGAGCGATACCAGTCCCACAGGATCTCCCAGAGGCGAAGTATCCACATCGTGCTGGACAAAATCGGTTGCTATTATTACATCGCCCTGTTTAAGCTCAGGAGAAAGAGAGCCCGAAATACCTGTGTTTACTATCTCATCTGCCTTGAAAACACTTATGAGTATCTGAGTTGTAAGTGCGGCGGACACCTTTCCGATGCCGCCTACAACGGCTACTGCTTCGCGGTTTCCCAGTCTTCCCTTTTTGAAAAGCAGTCCGCTTATCTCAATCTCTTCGTCAATTTCCATTGCGGCTGTGATAAGCTCAAGCTCCACGTCCATTGCGGTTATAATTGCAAGCATTATTATCGTCCTTTATATATTATTGTATGTTTTTCTGATTGTACTACAAAAAAAGAACAGTTGCAACGAAATAATTGGTCTCAGAAAAATTAACACGGAATGTAAGATTTTTCTCCCGTTTCATAGTAAATTAATGAAGGGAGGTGACAGAAGTGGAGGACAATATGATTATTTCGCTGTTTTTTGAGCGCTCGGAGGAAGCCATTGAAAGACTCGACGAAAAATACGGGGCTTTATGTATGAGCATTTCGAGAAATATACTCAAAAGCGAAGAAGATGCAAAGGAATGTGTAAACGATGCTTATCTCGGAGTGTGGAACACCGTTCCGCCTCAGAATCCCAACCCTCTTACCGCATATGTCTGCAAGATAGTGCGCAATATCAGCACTGCGCGCTATCACAAAAACACCGCACAGCGGCGAAACAGCTGTTATGATGCCGCTCTTGACGAGCTGGCGGAGTGTATACCGTCGCCCGATACCAAAGGTGTGAGTGAGCTGACCTCTGCCCTCAATTGTTTTCTCGGCACTCTCAGCAGGGAAAATCGTGTGATATTTATCAGAAGATACTGGTTCGGCGATTCTATAGATGCCGTTGCAGATAAAATGAAATTGACAGCAAACACTGTTTACGTCAGGCTGTCGAGAATTCGCCGCAGACTTTGCGAGCATCTGAGAAAGGAAGGTTTTTCATTATGAAGCGTTCAGAAATTTCCGAGGCCGTGGGAAACATTTCGGAAAAATACATAGAAGAAGCCGCGCAGTACCGCCCAAAAAGCCGCCGCGGAATAATAGCTGCATCAGCAGCTGCTGCCGCAGTACTTATACTGGCTGTCACTGCCGTTTTATTACCGCTGTCAAAGCAGCTTAATCCTGCTGTCAGCAAATCCGACACAGATACGCATTATTTCGCTGAAGCAGAGGACATTATCCGCATAAACCGCGACGACCTGTCGATGGCGGTGGCTGATATGGATATTCTTATAGAGTGGTATGATATAAACGATCTCTCCGATGAGGTAAGGGACAGCTTTGAAAACAGAGTCGGTATGGCGTGGACTGATTTTGCCGCTCGCATACCCGAAGGCTATACCACTGAAAAAATGTGGTCCTGTCTTTCCCGCTGGGACGAAAACGGGGTGCGCCGCGAAGAATACAGTCCCTTCGATTACAGATTCGATATCAGCAATCCTTCAGGAGGGCGTATAAATATGGCAGTGTGCGGAGTCAGCGAACCGCTGAGAGACTGCATAATTAAATGCAGCGGTGCCTCACCATCAAGGATTGACGGTGTTAAAATGTATATCTATGAAGTAGGCGGCACTTATTATACGATATTCGAAGAAAATGGTATATGGTATGATATTGAAGCAGAACTGAGCGATATTTCTGAGCTTACAGCATTTATAAAAGCTCTGATCTGATTATGAAAAAAGCCTTCCCCTCGGGGAAGGCTTCTTTCATCTGTTATTAAGAATTTTTCATAATTACGGTTTCTACCGCATCAGCTACGTGCTCGCAGCGGTCGCAGCAGCGCTCAAGGAAATCGTAGATCTCCTTCCAGGCGCACAGCTCTGCAGCAGATGCTGTTCCTGTGTAAAGGGTGCGCATAGCTTCGATGTAGATCTTATCTGCCTGCTCTTCGAGGTTGTTGATAGCGATAATGTGCTCCTTGAGGTCGGGGAGATTCTTCTTGAAGCCCTCGAAGTCTGCCAGAAGCTCGGTAAGCTCATTGCAGAGAGCTACGACGATGTCTGCCATCTGCTTTGCTTCGTCTCTGAGAGAACGGATGTCAAACATATAAAGTCTGAGAACTACGTCTTCAATACCGTCTACCACCTGATCAAGAGATGCGGACAGTTCCATAATGTCGTCACGATCGATGGGAGGCAGGAATTCACGGAGAAGCTTCTCGCTCATTTCGTGCTTCTTAAGGTCTGCGCTGTGCTCGATCTCGTGCATCTCGTCAAGCATCGTCTTTATGTTTTCGCTTTCGAAATTTGCGAAGCATTTCTTGAGGTAATCTGCTGCATTGTGTGCGCAGCCTGCCATTTCGATAAAGAAATTAAAATAATTGTAAGCAGTTTTCTTTGCCATTTTTATACTCCTCCTATATACAAACAGTAATATTTACTTAAAATATTAGCATAAACAGCTTTGCCATACCGAAGCCCACCAGTCCGCAGCCGGGGAATGTGAGCACCCAGGTGAGCACCATTTCCTTGACGACGCTCCAGTTTACTCTCTTTACGCTTCTTGCCGCGCCGACACCCATAATGGCTGTGGTCTTGGTGTGTGTTGTGGAAACAGGGATACCTGTTACGCTGGAAATGAGCAGACAGCCTGCTGCAGCAAGGTCTGCAGAGAAGCCCTGATAGGTCTCAAGCTTTACCATATCCATACCGACAGACTTGATTATTCTGTATCCGCCGATAGAGGTACCGAGTCCCATAACACCTGCACAGAGTATCATAAGCCAGATGGGAACTGCGATATCTCCTGTATTTGACTGACCCTGCACAAGGAACATTCCCAGCAGGAATACGCCTATGAACTTCTGACCGTCCTGTGCACCGTGCATAAATGCCATTGCCGCCGCACCGCCGATCTGGCCGCCTCTGAAGAATCTGTCCGTTTTAAGCTTATCTGCCCTTCGGCAAGCAAGTTCGACAATTTTTACGGTCACAAAGCCCATTCCGAAACCAAGGAAAGTGGAGAGTCCGAGGCCGTAAATGACCTTCATCCATTCACCGCCGTTTATTCCGCCGAATCCGTTATTGAGAGCAATCGCCGCACCTGACAGACCTGCGATAAGAGCATGGCTCTCACTGGTGGGAATACCGAACCACCAAGCAAAGGTGGCCCACAGAACAATAGCCACAAGCGCCGCACACAAAGCTATCAGCGCTTTGTCTGTATCTGTTCCGAAATCGACCATATTATATATGGTCATTGCAACTTTCTGATTGACTGCAGTCATTACCAGAACACCAAGAAGATTGAACGCGGCAGCCATAAGTATCGCCGCACCCGGCTTCATCGCTCTGGTGGATACACAGGTTGCAATAGCATTCGGAGCGTCTGTCCAGCCGTTTACGAGTATTACGGCCAGCACCAGCACTGTCGTTATAATAAGCGCCGGATACTGCAGCATCTGCGTGATGTAGTCCATTATGGATAATGCCATTTTATCATTCCTTTCAAAAGGCACAGCCTGCCTTTTTTGTCATTTTAATTATACCAAGCCTTTCCTTTATCCTCAAGTTAAATATCCGTTAAGTCGCCGCCCTGAAAGTTAAATCTGTGTTAAGTTACGCCCCTTTCTATTTAACATATAGTATATGTGGCCCTGTTTTCCCCAATATCTTGACTTGTCCAAATAGGTTTTCCACAAGGGGTAGAAAGCCCTCGAAACCGCTGAAAAAAGCCAAAAAAACACTTGACTTGAAGTGATTCCTTGTGCTATACTCTTACTACCTCGCAGAGGGCTTTTCTTGTGTTGCCCTCAAATTCAAAGCGAGGGAGCCTAAAAATGCCGCGAAAGCGGTATAATCAGGAGGTGCCGTTAAGTGCGAGTTAAAATCACTATGGCCTGCACGGAGTGCAAGCAGCGCAACTATGTAACCAACAAGAACAAGAAGAACAACCCCGACAGGCTTGAAATGCGTAAGTATTGCAAGTTCTGCAGAAAGCACACCCTGCACAAGGAAAGCAAATAAGGGGGCAAAAAAGAAAATGGCAGATAAGAAGAATCTCGAAAAGAAAGAAGTCGCCAAGAAAAAGAGCGATAAGCCCAGTCTCTGGCAGAAGATCAGCAAGTTCTTCCGCGAGTATAAGAGTGAGCTTAAGAAGATCTCCTGGCCGACTCTTCCTGAGGTCATCAAGAATTCCCTTGTAACGATCGCGGTAGTTGCTGTCGTCGGTCTGTTTATCTGGGGCGTTGATACTGTCCTCACCCTCGGTCGCGAAGCTCTTCTCAAGACCGACAAGACTTCCGTTCAGGAAATCACCAGCGCTTCAGATGTTGATAAGGGCGCTATCGAGAAGATCCGTTATTACAACCTCGACATCACAACAGTATCTGCTTCCGATGTTTCCGGTGCTGATGCTGCAAGCGCTACAGATGTATATGTAATCACCCAGGACGGCAAGATCGTTGACGGTTACTATGCATTCAGCGCAGATATGGTAACTAATATGCTCAACTCCTATGCAGTTACCCTTCCTGACATTCCCGCAGTCGGAACATCTGTTTCCGCAGCAGACACCACCGCTTCCTCTTCTGACGCTGAGTAATGTACCCGCGTACATAAACAGCGTGTAAAAGGAGGCGCAGCGAATGTCAGACAATAACAGAGATTATTCACCTGAAGCTCTGTGGTATGTGGTTCACACCTTCTCCGGTTACGAGAATAAGGTCGCCACTAACATTGAGCAGGTGGTCGAAAACCGCGGACTTCAGCATATGATCCAGGAGGTCAGAGTACCTACCGAGATCGTTACCGAGCTGAAGGACGGCGAGAAAAAGGAAGTCGAGCGCAAGATCTTCCCCGGCTATGTTCTGGTAAAGATGATCTGCACAAACGATACCTGGTATCTCGTGCGCAACATCAGAGGCTGCACCGGTTTTGTAGGCCCGGATTCCGAGCCTATCCCTCTCACCGATGAAGAAGTCGCCCGTATGGGTGTCGGATCGGCTGAGATCACAGCTCCCTTTGAGATCGGCGATTCGGTCAAGGTTGTCGACGGCCTGTTTGAAGGTATGTTTGCTACCGTTACCGATATTGATGCCGCCAAGGGCGTTGTCAGCTTAAGTATCAGTATGTTCGGCCGCGAAACCCCGGTCGAGCTTCCCGTCGAGTCGGTCGTAGCACTCGACTAATGTATTTCGCCTTTGTTCAGACAAAGGCCCCAGGTGGGAGGAGATCCTGAGGGACAGGATTTCCGTAACTACCACGAATTTTGGAGGTGCAATTTCAAATGGCTCAGAAAGTAACAGGTTATATTAAACTTCAGATCCCCGCAGGCAAGGCTACTCCGGCTCCCCCCGTTGGCCCTGCTCTCGGTCAGCACGGCGTTAACATTATGCAGTTTACGAAGGAATTCAACGAGCGCACCAAGAACGATGTAGGTCTTATCATCCCCGTCGTTATCACTGTTTACGCAGACCGCTCCTTCTCCTTCATCACCAAGACTCCGCCTGCTGCTGTTCTCATCAAGAAAAAGTGCGGAATCGAAACCGCTTCCGGCGTTCCCAACAAGACCAAGGTTGCTACCATCAAGAGAGCACAGGTCAGAGAGATCGCTGAGATCAAGATGCCCGACCTCAACGCTGCTAACATCGAGACAGCTATGAGTATGATCGAGGGTACCGCACGCAGCATGGGCGTAGTCGTAGAAGACTAATTGCCCCAAGAAAAAGTGGGAGGATATTATTCCGCCCCGGGGAGCAGAACGCTCACCCATCACCACTATTTGGGAGGATATTAAATGAAACACGGTAAGAAATATACAGACGCTCTGAAGAAGTACGACAGAGCTAACCTTTATGATGTTGCAGAGGCTTGCAAGGCTGTCTGCGATACCGCTTCCGCTAAGTTCGACGAGACTGTCGAGATCCACGTTAAGCTCGGCGTTGACGGCCGTCACGCTGACCAGCAGGTTCGTGGCGCTATCGTTCTGCCCAACGGCACCGGTAAGAGCGTCCGCGTTCTCGCTATCTGTAAGGACGACAAGGTAGAAGCTGCTAAGGCTGCAGGTGCAGAGTATGCAGGTTCTGACGAATTCCTCCAGAAGATCCAGCAGGAGAACTGGATGGACTTCGACGTTCTCATCACCACACCCGATATGATGGGTATGGTTGGTCGTCTTGGTAAGGTCCTCGGTCCCCGTGGTCTTATGCCGAACCCCAAGGCTGGTACTGTTACCCCCGACATCGCTAAGGCTATCACCGAAGCTAAGGCCGGTAAGATCGAGTACCGTCTTGACAAGACCAACATCATCCACTGCCCCATCGGTAAGGTTTCCTTCGGCGCTGACAAGCTGGTTGAAAACCTCGAGACCCTCATGGGCGCTATCAACAAGGCAAAGCCCGCAGCAGCAAAGGGCCAGTACATTAAGTCCTGTGTCATCGCTTCTACTATGGGCCCCGGCGTTAAGATCAACCCCTCCAAGGTTACTTACGCTAACAACTCCGAGAACAACTAATTCTTGGTAAAATAATGAGTCAAAGCCGAGTTTTCCCGAAAGGGAGCACTCGGCTTTTTTATGTGCTGCAGATGGCAAGCGTACGATTCGCTTCGTAGGGTATGGCGCTTTGCGACATACCGATGCCAAACATAAATTGTAGGGTGCGGTGCTTGTCGACTTACTGTTTGTCGGGCTCTGTGCAAGGCTACAGGCTTATGTATTATCACAGCTTTGATAAGTGCGATTATATTCATTTCTTTTATGGAAAAGAAATGAACCAAAGAAACCAACCAAGGGGGAGGACATTTTATCGACTTGTCCTCCCCCTTGGTAATCCCCCTCCCAAAAACGACCAAAAGGGGACGACCCTTCTCGACAGAGTTAAATCCTATCAATCCCCTTTTGGAATACCCCTGACGATGCTGTTGGCGGCTGAGAATGTTACAATTTCTTCAGGTTGTTTTGATAATATTCAATTGTATTCGCCTGGTGATCTTTTCTGTTGTAGGTAGATTCCACTCAGCAGCGAGAGAGATTCCAAAGAGGGGCAAAGCCCCTCTTTGGTCGTTCAGGAGGGGAGTTTTTTAAGAGGGGAACCCACTTGAAAGGGTTCCCCTCTTAAATGGCTTTTGCCTCCTTTTGTGTGGACAAAAGGAGGGTCTGCCGCAGGCAAAATAAAACCGAGTGAGTACTCTCAGCACTCACTCGGTCATTATTATATAATACTCTGCTCTACTGAGTTATCACCCAGTATTTTAATTAGTATTGCCTTCTGTACGTGGAGCAGGTTTTCCGCTGCGTCAAATATCTCGTTGGAATGATGCTCTGCAACAGCGGTGGTTATCTCTTCGCCGCGATTTATGGGCATACTGTGGAAAACCAGCGCATCGGGCTTTGCATAACGCATAAGGTCGTCGTTTATCTGGAACATTCCAAAGGCAAGCCTTCTCTCCTGTGCCTCGTCTTCCTTTCCTGCAGGAAGCCACGCATCGGTAACAACGACATCGGCTGCTCTTGCGGCACCTCTCGGGTCGCGGTACATTTCAAAATGTCCCACCTGTGCAGCAAAATCAATTACCGACTGATCGGGGTCATACCCCTCGGGACAAGCCACTGCAACGTGCATACGACATTTCAGACAGCCGATGATGAGCGAGTTCATTATAGCTCCTCCCTCACCTATAAAGCCGACTTTCAATCCGTCCAGACGACCCTTGTATTCTCTTATTGTCATAAGATAGGAGAGAATCTGACAGGGGTGTGCATAATCGGTCATACCGTTTATTACAGGCACTGTACCGTAGCGTGCCAGATTATCCGCTTCGCTGTGCTTTGTGGTACGTATCAGAATAGCATCCACGTATCTTGAAAGTGTGCGCGCCATATCCTCTGTCTGCTCGTCGCCCTCTCTGGCAACAGCTATTTCGTCCTCGGACAGCACTATTGCGTGACCGCCAAGCTGGTACATTCCCACCTCAAAGGATACACGGGTACGTGTGGAAGGACGGCGGAATATCATACCGAGGGTTTTTCCCTCGAGATTTTTATGGTTGATTCCGTGGTTTTTCTCATATTTAAGCTGATCTGCAAGATTAATTATCTCTGCTATTTCGCTTGCGTTGGTATCAAGCATTTTCAGAAGATGATCCATTCGCTTTTTGCTCTCCCTGTTGTATTATTACAATTTGTAATTATACCATTTAATTATGAACAAGTCAACACAGCGAAAGCCTTGCTTTATGAGGTTTTCCGCAATTGACAAAGGTTCTGTATAATGCTATAATATTGCTCGCCTGCAAAGGCTTTGCAAGCTCCCAAAATAATATATATGCGCCTGTAGCTCAGCTGGATAGAGCGTCCGCCTCCTAAGCGGAAGGTCGGGGATTCGAATTCCTTCAGGCGCGCCAAAAAGCAGAAGCACACTTCGTCAGAATGTGTGCTTTTGTCTTTTTTCTGTAAGCCTGGGAATTTGAATCCCAAGGATTAGCGGCGCGTCGAATTCCTTCAGGCGCGCCAAAAAAGCGGAAGCACACTTCGTCAGAATGTGTGCTTTTGTCTTTTTTCTGTAAGCCTGGGAATTTGAATCCCAAGGATTAGCGGCGCGTCGAATTCCTTCAGGCGCGCCAAAAAAGCGGAAGCACTGCGTATCGGCTCTTTTATTATTCACCGGTCTGCCGGACTTCCAATGTGTCCTTCACCATAATGCAGGTACTTATTATCATAATTATCAGAGCGGCATAAAATTGCATTTTCGGTCGTTCATTGAGTATCAGGATGCTGAATATTACCCCTAAAAACGGTGCGATTGAGTAATAGGCGCTTGTCTTCGCCGCACCCAGTTCCTTCTGAGCCATAATGTAAAAATGAATACTCAATCCGTAAGCTACAAAACCTAAGAGCAGCACAAACAATATCCACTGAACCGCCGGCAGCCGCTCGCCCAGTATAAACGCTACCGTCAAACTGCCAAGACCCGAGAATGTGCCTTTTATTATAACTATCTCCACAGAGCTTTTGTTGCTTATCATCTTGGTGCAGTTGTTTTCCAAGCCCCAGCACAGACAAGCACCGAGTACAAACAAAGATCCGCCGTTAAATGAAAACGCGCCTTCTCCCTCAAAGCTCAGTATGACGCTTGCAGCCGTTACAAGAACAATCGCCAGCCACAATTTTCTTGAAATTACTTCCTTGAAAATTACAAGGGCAATAATAGAGGTTGCGACGATCTCAAAATTATTAAGCAGTGATACACTTGCTGATTCAGACATAGAAATGCCAAACATCAGCAGTATCGGTGCGGCAATGTCCAGAACGACCATTGCAACGGTATAGGGAAGCTCTTTCCTTGTCAGCGGCTCTCTCTTTGGTTTCCTGCTGACTGCCTTTTCAACAAAACCGTAAATAAGCAATCCAATTCCTGCGCCGAGATATAAGAATGCCGCCATCATCGTAGGCCCCATATGATTTAAAAATAGTTTGGACAGCGGCACATTTATTGCATAAAGCGCTGCCGCCAGAATTGCATAAACAATTGCGATCTTTTTTGCTTTCAAATCCTACTACTCTCCCGAAAATTAATAGCAATAAGACTATAACACAGAAATATGAATAAGTCTCACATATTTCAGAAAAAAGAGTCTGCTGACAAAAGTCAGCAGACTCTTTCACTGCATCATCAGATAATATAATAATCAAACATAAAGTTTGCGCTTTCTTTATCCTCTGCATAAATGCCCTTAGATCAATACCCGTTTTAAGGCATTTACTTATTTCGAGATCAATCCGAGGATACAGGAATATACGGGATAAGGGCCTGTGCGGTGTTAATGACCGGCATAGACTGGAGATAAACCTTGCCGGGACCCGATATAACCGTATGGAAAAGACCTTCCCCGCCTAAGAATACATTCTTTATTCCCTTTACGGTCTGAACCTCCATAGCACAGGTCTCGCTCATTGCGGCAAGATAGCCTGTATCAACTACGATCTTCTCCCCTGCTGCAAGCTCATATTCCTTGCAGTAGCCGTCGATCTCTATGAATACAAGACCGTTTCCTGTAACCTTCTGCATTATAAAGCCTTCGCCGCCGAATAAACCGGTGCCGACCTTTTTCTGGAAGTATACAGAAAGGTCAAGTCCTTTCTCCATTGCAAGGAAACCTGATTTCTGGACTATTATTCCGTTTCCGGGGCTTACCTGATAGGGAATAATGGAGCCGGGGAAGCTGGACGCAAATGCGATCATTCCGTTTCCGTACTGCGGGGTGTATTCGTTCAGGAACAGTGACTCACCGGTAAACAGTCTGCCCAGTGCCTTTTTAAATCCGCCGCCTGTATTTGTGGTCATTGCCATATTAGGGCTCATCCAGCTCATAGAGCCGCTTTCAGCGCAAATTGTCTGACCTGCTTCGGGGTAGCATATGACTACCGGAAGGCTTCCGCCTTCAATTTTGTAATTAAGCATTTGTTTTCTCCTTTACATTGCAGATTAATCTGCCCTAAATCTGCGGATATTCTCCTGCTCTGCATAACCAATCAAAGCAAGAGATATTCCGTTTTGCAATATTCTGCACCCTTTATACTCTCTGTCATAAGACATTTCAGCACCTTAATTTGGTGCACCGCAAAATTGCATATTGATTATATATTAGTAATAATGCGGTTTTCAAGTGTGTTTTGGCCATTTAAGGACATAAAACGTTTAGTTCAAAAAAATTTTAAATATGCCACAAATATGAAATAAATCTCCGCTTTCTGATATTATTGACAGCCATAATATGTTAAATTATAATTGTGGGATAAGGTAAACTACCACGATGTAAAGGAGAACTAAAAAATGAAAAGACTTATCGCACTGCTTTTGTCTCTGGTCATAGTGCTGACCGCTGCAGGCTGCTCCAAAGCACCCGCACCGGAGCCTGCTCCTGCGGTAACTTCCTCTGATGTCACCGCAGAGCTTAAAACATATCAGAAATACGCGTCGATGTCTGCCGAGGAGATCACAGCCAGTCTGACTCTCGATCAGAAGGCCGCACAGATGGTGCAGCCTGCCATCTACTGCGTAGACGAGAGCAGTATGGAAGCATACTGCTACGGCAGTATCCTCTCAAAAATTTCCTCTGTCACATATAAGGAATGGCAGGCAATAGTCGATGGCTATCAGGAAATGGCACTCAAGTCCCCTGCCGGCATCCCCTATCTTTACGGAAACGACGATGTTCACGGTGTAAACTACTGTGACGGCGCTGTAATATTCCCTCATAACATAGGTATCGGCGCTGCAAACGATCCCGACCTCACATATAAAATGGGACTCGCCACTGCCGACGAGGCACTTCTCTGCCATATGCTCTGGAACTTCGCTCCCTGTGTGGCACAGTCCGAAGATCCCCGCTGGGGCAGAACCTATGAGAGCTACGGTTCCGATCTCAACATAATAAAGGAACTCGGCACCTCTTATACAAAGGGACTTATTGACGGCGGTCTCATCGCCTGTGCAAAGCACTTCTTCGCTGACGGAAACGTTGAATACGGCACCGGCGAAGATTCTGATGTTGACAGACTTATAGACCGAGGTGACGCTCAGCTCACCGATGCAGAGATCAAAGAACTCCTCAGCGTATATCAGGAGCTGGTCGATGCAGGTGTTCAGACCATTATGATCACCCACTCCTCCGTCAACGGTGTCAAGATGCACGAGCACCCCGAATATATCCACTATCTTAAGAATGAGATGGGCTTTGACGGCTTTATAGTAAGTGACTGGAACTCTGTTCAGAACACCTCCTCCAAGAGATACAAGCAGCAGGTAATAAATGCTGTCAATGCCGGTATCGATATGCTTATGGAGGTCGACCGCTTCGAGCAGGCAAGAAAGATCATTGTAAGCGCCGTTAAGAAAGGTGACATTTCCGAAGAGCGCGTCAACGATGCTGTTACCAGAATTATAAAGGTCAAGCTCGATGCAGGTATGTTTGACGATCCTCTTTTTGAGAATCTTGAAACTGTAAAATCCGAGACCGGCAGCCAGGAGTACAGAGACCTTGCAGAGCAGCTGGTAGAAAAGAGCCTTGTTCTTATCAAGAACGAAAATGAGACTCTTCCTCTCAAGAGCGGAACAAAAATATACATCGCAGGTCCTGCAGCAAACAGCGCACGCGCTCAGTGCGGCGGCTGGACCATCGACTGGAACCAGAGCCCCAACGAACACATAAACGGTGTCACCACCATACAGCAGGGCTTTATCAAGAAAGCCAAGGAGCTGGGCATTGAAGTCGTTCTCAACGCTGACGAAGCAGCTGACGCAGATGTTGTACTTCTTGTTGTCGGCGAACAGGCTTATGCAGAATGGAACGGCGATACAGAAGACCTCGCACTGTGCGGTGCTCTCGGTCTCAAGGGCAATCAGAACGCCATCGAAGAAGTCAAAAAACTCGGCAAGCCTGTTGTCACCTGCGTTGTAGCAGGCCGCCAGGTCATAATCGAAGAATATATGGACGATTGGGACGCTGTTGTAATGTGCTATCTCCCCGGCTCTGAAGGTCAGGGTGTTGCAGATGTTCTCTGCGGCAAGACCAATTTTACAGGCAAGCTCCCCAGCCCCTGGTACAGCTCTGTAGATCAGATCGGTACCGATGACTGCTGGCTCGAGAAGGGCTACGGTCTCTCCTATTGATTTTAAACTCAACTGACGAAAGGATGTAATTTATGAGCAGCATTTCACCTCGTCTCGGCTTTGGACTTATGCGGCTTCCCGAAATCGACGGCGTTATCGATATGGATACCGTCCGTTCTATGGTCGATAAGTTTATGGAAAAAGGCTTTACTTATTTTGACACCGCCTATGTCTATCACGGCGGTAATTCCGAATCGGTAGTAAAGGAAACCCTTGTCGGGAGATATCCCCGTGAAGCTTACACCGTTGCCACAAAGCTCCCTGCCTGGGCTATGAAATGCAAAGAGGACCGTGACCGTATCCTAAATGAGCAGCTGGAGCGTGCAGGACTTGATTATTTTGACTACTATCTCCTCCACAGCCTTGAGGACGGCGGAAACTACGATGCCTACGAAAAGTTCGACTGCTTCAACTGGGCTATGGAGAAAAAAGCCGAAGGCAAAATAAAGAAATTTGGCTTCTCCTATCACGGCACTCCCGAGCTTCTCGAAAAGGTGCTCGATATACATCCCGAAGTTGAATTTGTTCAGATCCAGCTCAATTATGCAGACTGGGACAACGCTATAGTTCATTCCGGCAGACTCTATGAGATACTGCGCGAAAGAAATATGCCCATTATCGTTATGGAACCTGTAAAAGGCGGTACTCTCGCTCAGGTTGATGACGAGATCCTTGAAATATTCAATTCCGCTCGTACCGGCAAGTCCGCTGCTTCTTGGGCTATGCGTTTTGTCGGAAGTCTTGAGGGTGTTGATGTAATCCTCAGCGGTATGTCCAATATGGAGCAGGTGGAAGATAACCTCGACACCTTCTCCTCCTTTGAGCCCCTTACAGACAGCGACCGTCAGGTCATAGAGAAGGTCAAGGAAAAGATGCTTTCCGTTCCCCTTATTGGCTGCACCTCCTGCCGCTACTGTGTTGACGGATGCCCTGCAAACATTAAAATCCCCGATGTCTTCCGCGCGGTAAACACTCTCCGCAAGTTCCCCACCGACGGACGTCCTCACTTCTTCTACGGCGGACTTACAGGAAACAGCGGCAAAGCCTCCGACTGCATCGGCTGCGGTCAGTGCGAATCTGTATGTCCTCAGCATCTTCCCATTATCGAGCTTATGAAGGAAGCTGCCGACAAGCTGGACAACAGAAAATAACTCCATCTTCACTTACGGCACCATTGCAGCCCCTTTTTTACAATACAGGGGCTGCAATGTTCTGTTATTTCACCTTTTATGCACTTGTAAATTGTTAATTTTTTGTAAATTTTCCGTTTTGTGTGCAGTTCTGCTTAAACGTTTCACACTCAAACCTTTCTGTCCTGTTTCAGAAGACAGATAAAAACCACAATATTTTGTGTTTTTACGGGCCGGAATAACTGGTTCACACAAATTACATAATACCCACTTTCATCACACATTGTTAGGCATATTAAATACCGAACCTGTACAAATTAACCGGCGGTTTTGTGTATATTTACTTGATATTTCCATATATATGTGGTATAATTTCATCGGAAATATCTGTAAGTGTCCCCTTTTGTCATTGTGATAGAATGGTGATGCTTTGGATAGGAGGAAATGTAATGAAAAAATTCATGCAAGGATTGACACCCAAAAAGGTCTTTATCTCGGTGACATCTCTTGTACTTGTGTGCTCATTGCTGATAACAGTTTTGTGCACCGGTGCGCCGAATAAGGGTCTTAAGGTCAGTGCATCGACCACGGGTACCCTCACCTCTGTATCGGGCAATAATATTATTCCCGATAAGTATGAGGCGGTAAACGTGCCTGCAGGCACTAAGACTATGGATGAGCAACAGTACAAAAACGGCACACCATCAACCGATTCGGACGGTATTGCCGCTTTTGACTTCCACATTTTTGCGGAAAAATTTGCATCCACAGCGCACACCTGCGGTAATATTGCAGTCGATTATCTCGGTCAGGAGGTACTCGGCACAACAGGTGCGCCTGAGTTCGGTTCGAGACAGGCTCACGATACTCTCTCGGTAAAGCTCAGCTACGTGGGTGATACCACAGGCTGGAGTGCTTCCACCAACCCTGAGCATATGACTCTTGTATTCGGTGAGTCAAATGATGCAGGCGTTCCCAACAGCGTTAAGGCTGAAGGACAGGTAAAGCTTCAGTCCAACGGTAAGGAATTCCTTATGGGTAACGGCAAGAAGCTGGCAGACAACATCTATATCGATGATGAAACTGACGGTAAGTTTATTGACATAGCCACAGAGCTTGAAGAGGCTGAGGATTATCAGCGCTATCTTGTCTGGCTTATGGAAGAGACAATGGAGAACAGCAGTGAGCATTCCACATGGGGTTACGGAACCACTGTTGACGATACCGATGTCAGAGTCTTCACCTATGATCAGTTCATTAAATGGACCGGCCCCTGGGGCGGTACTACTATCGATTTCAGCCAGTATCCCGAAGAGACCATAATCATCGACTTTGATTCATATTACAATCCCGGCGGCTGGTTCTCCTGGCCGGGTTGGACCACCAATGCCTACAACCTTATCAACGGTAAGGTTACAATGAAGGGCACAGCAGGCAAAAGAATTATATTCAACGTCGATACCACCAATCTCCCTGATGATTATATCGGCTTTAAGAATATCAATATGTCTGTTGACAAGATCGGCAACAGTGAAGATGCTGTTATGAAGGATAACAACATCCTCTGGAACTTCTACGAAAGAAATGCGAATGATGTTCCTGTTTCCTCAAGCGGCAGAATCGACCTTTCCGGTACATGGGTTGGTACTGTTCTTGCTCCTGACGCTGTTGTAAAGTGCGATGCAGGTCTCAACGGCTCCATCATCGCAAGAGAAGTAACCACCTCTGCTGAAACCCACAAATCTGACTATACCGGTGAAAAAGTCACTCAGACAGCAGATGGCAAGACCAGCCTCACCCTTACAAAGAAGTGGGACGACGACCCTGCAACCAGACCCGCATACATTTCCATCAAGCTCCTTCGCGACGACAAGCCTTTCAAGACTGTTCAGATCTCTGCCGCTGATGACACCGACAAGACTGACGGCAGCAACACCTGGACATACACATTCAGCGATCTTGATGCTACAGACCGCGCAGGCAAGTACTATCGCTACTCCGTTGAGGAAATTGTACCTGCAGGCTACACTGCTACAATTTTCAACAACACTATCATAAACGTCGGCGAAAAGACCGAGCCTGTATATGGTTCCATCGTTGTAAAGAAAAAGGCTGAGGGCGCAGGAGATAATTCCCTTGCAGGCGCTCAGTTCAAGCTCACCAGCAACGGCGGACTCAATATGTCCGGCGCAAAGGTTGAAAACGCAGACAACGTTGTAATTGCTGACAATGCTATCACCTGGACTTCCATAGGCGGCGACAACAGCAAATTCACAAAGATCACCAATCTGCCTTACGGTGACTATACAGTTACTGAGATCGGTGCTCCTGCCGGCTACATTATGGAAGCAAACGGCAAGAACGTAAAGGTTGACAAGGCAGAGACTCCTGTTGACTTTATTAACAAGCCCACCAAGGTCAAGATTGCAAAGCTCACCGAAGGCGGCGCAATGCTCCCCGGTGCAACTCTTAAGATCACCTCCGCCACCGGTGCTGATCTCAGCAGCGCTGATGTAACCGGCGGTAACTACAGCTTTGAAAACGGCGGCAAGGAACTTGTGATCACCACCACAGGTCACGAGATCAACATCACAAAGCTCCCTGTTGGCAGCTACACTCTTATGGAGACCAAAGCTCCCGATGGCTACGATATCGCTGCTCCTATCAACTTTGCTATCAACGCACAGGGCAAGCTGGTAGACAGCAACGGCAATGCTCTGACCAGAATCAACATGACCGACAAGGAGACTCCTGAAGTTGTTCCCGAGCCTGTATTCCATAGCATAAGCATAAACAAGGCTGACGGCGCAACCGGACTTCCCAACGCAAAGCTTGAACTGTCCAGCGTAACAGGACTTGATATGGCTACCGTACAGGCAAACGGCGTAGCTCTTGAAAAGTTTACAGAAAACGGCAAAGTAACAGCAGTTCGCTGGTTTTCCACAGGCAATGCCATACAGTTTACAGGTCTCATTGAGGGTGCATATATCCTCAAGGAAATCACTCCTCCTGCAGGCTACAAGGCCGCAGGACCTATGACTCTTGAGGTTGATACCGACAACGAGATTTTCACTATGCAGGACGAGATCATCGAGATGAACATCTCCAAGAAGGATCTCAATTCCGGCGCAGAGCTCATCGGTGCAACCCTGAAGCTCACCTCCACCACCGGTGCAAACCTTCAGAATGTAACCGTAAGCGTTGCAGGCTACAATGCAACTCAGAACGAAGTAGTCTGGACCACCAACGGCAAAGAGGCAAAGCTCAGCAAGCTTCCCGCAGGTACATACACCCTCACTGAGACAAGTGTTCCTGCAGGTTACAAGCAGGCTTCTCCCATCACCTTCACCGTTGATGCCTACGGCAACGTAACAGGCACCAATGTTTCCGGCTCCACCGTTACTATGTACGACGAGCCTACTGTTATAGATATCGCAAAACGCTCTTATGACAAGAAAACCAAGGCTTACACCGATAATCTTAAAGGCGCAACAATGCGTCTTACCGGTGTAAACAACGGAAATAAAATTGATCTTAGCAACGTAACAGGTACTCTCTCCATTGAGCGCCTCAGCGATTACACCATTTCCTGGAAGACCGGCGCTTCTCCCATCTCTCTCAGAGGTCTTCCCGACGGTACATACACCCTCAAGGAATCGATTGCTCCCGAGGGCTTTGACGCCGCTTACGAGACTCAGTTTGTAATTGAAGGCGGAGTTATCACTTCTTCAAAGAGTATTAATAACAGCCTTGAGGTTTCAGAAGACGATCCTCTCAAGATTGCTCAGAGCGGCAACAAACTTACTGTTACCGACAACAAGCAGTCCTTCTACTCACTGCGTCTGCACAAAGTAGACTTTGAAAGCGCAGTGACTTCCGGCTCTGACCTTGTATACGTCAAAGGCGCTACCCTCGGTATCTTCAAAGAGGATGCTCCCTCTTATACTGCGGATCACGCTATAATGACCTTTGAATCCACCGGCGCAGAACAGCCGATGATGCTTTCCGACGGCAACTATATCATTGCTGAGCTTGCAGCTCCCAATGCATCAGATAACGTTGGTACAGACGGAAAGCCTGTTGCCTACGAAAAGAACAGCGAAAAGATCCACTTCACCGTAAATAACGGTACACTGCTTGTTACCGAGCTTGACGACTCCGAGCTTGCATCAGCAGGCTTCGGTAAGCCTTCCGACTCCGGACTCGGTCTTGAAACAGAGTGCTACTTCACTCTCGAAGCAACAAGCATATTCAAGAATTACGGCGAATTCCCCGAAAAGGTTGACTTTACTCTCCCTGCAGGCTACACCTGTAAGTCCTTCATCCTTTATGAAGATATTCCGCAGGAGGCAGGCGAGCCCATCCCCACAAAGGTAGTCGAATATACCCAAACTCCTTCTGTCAAGTGGCAGTATGAAATTGCTTCCGAGGCAGAGAAGAAAAATAAGACTTACAATCCTGAACACACATATTACGCAGTCCTTGAGATATACGATGATAATAATCAGCCCGTTACCATCGATACTCTCGAATCCGTAAACCTCAACTTTAGGTATCCTGAGATTGAGGTAAGCACAAAGGAAAGCAAAACCTTCTCAACCGGCGACACCAGTAACGGTATCGTTCTTGAAAAGCACGATTTTGATTTCAAGAAGACCACCGAGAACGGAATCCTTCCCGAATATATTTCTGTAGTATTCGATAAGGACGTTAAACTTGCTAAGATACACCTTGGTATCGATGCAGACGGTAAAGAATGGTCTGGTGCATTCGGAAAATGGAATGCTGAAGACAGCACAAATGGAGTAGAATTTAAAGCAAACACTCCGATAATCCTCAGAAGGGAATCTTCCGATCCCTTTACCTTCACTCCGAATCAGGATTATATCGAAGGTCTTTCCTACTTTATGTTCGGACAGATCTATCCTCATTCCACTTATAAGGAACAGTTTACCGTGACCATCTCCGCAGTTTATTCTGATGAAATAGGCGGCAGCGGCGAAGGCAGCGGCAGTGAAGGAAGTGCCGGAAATACTGGCACGCAGGTTGATATCTCCGATCTCACCGGCTCTGAATTCACAAATATGTTTGTCGAATCTGACGGAGGCGAGACCTTCATTCTTAAGTTCCCCAATAAGAAGGCTCCCAAGGAGGAGACCAATCAGTGCAGCATCAAGGTTATAAAGACAGACGCAAAATCAGGCACTGCTATAACAGGCTCTGCAGCTGAATTCCTCCTTTACGACAGCAATGATCAGCTTGTCACCAACCTCGTATACGTAAGCGACGGCAAGTATGCTTACAGTGAGACAAAACCTGCTGCAGGCTTTGTAAATGAGCTGGTAACTTCGGCAACTGACACAGATCCCGCAGTTTACAGCGTCCTCAAGACAAATCCTGTTGACGGTACACTTGTAATAGATGGCCTTAATGTAGGAAACTATTACTTTGTTGAAACAAAAGCTCCTACCAATTATGAGATGAGCGGCGATATTCACGACTTCATTCTCAACCTCTCTCACAGCAAGAAGAACCCCAAGGAGCTCTCAATCAACAACACCAAGAAAACCGGCTCCTTCGCAATCCTCAAGAATGACGATGCAGGTAATCCTATCGAAGGTGCACAGTTCAATATCTATAAGCTTGATCCTGACGACATTTCCAATGACATCAACAATCCCGATGCAGTCAAGGATGCAAGCAGTAATGTAATAACCTACACCACCGGCAACGACGGTAAGGTCACAGCAAAGGACCTTGAGCTTGGATATTTCTACTATGCAGTTGAGACATCCGTTCCTGACGGATACACAGCGGACAAAACTGCAAAATATCCCCAGCTTGCAAGTGATCAGAGATACCTCGTCAGCGACACAGACGTCTCCGTATCTCTTAATTACGGTGTATTCCTTGGCGAAAGCCCCATCGTCCTTACTCAGGTAAATGAAGGCACCGAGAAAAACCCCGACTGGAAGACCAAGTCCGCAGTTGACGAAAGCGGCAATGCAATCACCACTCTTATTGACGCAGGCACTGCAACCGTCGTCAACGATGCTACCCGCACCACCTTCACTAAGGTCGATGCAGCAGACGGTACCAAGTTCCTTGCAGGCGCTCAGCTCAAGCTCACTCTCACAAATGCAACTGCAGACGCTAAGCTCAGCTATGTAACTGCAAATGTCATTTCCGAGAGAACTGTCAGATATACAGACAAGAGCGGCAGTGATGTAGACAAAAACGGCAACCCCATCAAAAATGCACAGGGCGAATCCACCTACACTGAGGAAGTATTTAAGCCCGTTGCGATTGAGCATTATCACGGCAAGATCGCAGAAGACAAATACGAGGAATACCTCATCTGGACATCCACCGATGATGAAGAAGGCGTAACTCTCCTCGGTCTTCCCTCAGGTGTTAACTACACCATCGAAGAAATCGCAGCTCCTTACGGCTACGAAAAGGCCGATCTCTCCAAGAAAACCGTAACCGTTGGCGGTTCTGATCCCATTACCATCGAGAACACCAAGCTTTACGGTTCCGTAACCCTTACAAAGGCTGACTCCGCAACCTTCGATGTACTTCCCGATGCAGAATTCAAGCTCCAGCAGCTTGTTGACGGCGAATGGAAGGACTACAAGACAGATATTACCAATGAAAACGGTAAGATTTCTGTTTCCTCTCTCCCCTACGGCGGTACATTTAAGTTTGTTGAGACCGATGCTCCCGAGGGCTATAAGGCAGACCTCGCCGAGACTGACCCCTTCACCATCGACGGCGAAACTGAAGCAGAGTGCGTATATGATGTATATGCAACAAATACTCCTAAGGGCAGCGTCACTGTAACCCTTGAGGGTACAAAGAATTACAACAAGACCCTTGCAGACGGTCAGTTCACCTTCATCCTTTATAAGGAAGACGGTACTACCGAAATAACCAGCACCACCAATGATGAAAATGGTAAGTTTACATTTGCACTTCCCGCATTCACCACCATCGGTGAATACAAATACGTTGTAAAGGAACTGCACAGCGGCGAGAGAATCGACGGCATCAACTACGACAGTACTGTATACAATGTTGTCGTAACAGTTTCTGACGACAAGAGCGGCGATAACCTCTCTGCTTCTGTCAAGTACAACAGCGGCAACTCTATGGTATTCAACAATACCTATACTGTAAGCGGTACAACAGACACCGAGGAAATCAACATTGTCAAGACCCTTAAAGACAAGGCTCTTAAGGAAGATATGTTCACCTTCACTCTTACCGGAGAGGGCGAGAACCTCGAAGTCAAGAACGACGCTGACGGTAAGGCTAAGTTCGCACTCAGCTGGGACGCAAAGGGTGAATACACCTACACCATCAAGGAGGCAAATGCAGGTCAGACAATCGACGGCATTGAATACTCCTCTTATACATACACCTGGTTCGTCAAGGTCGGCGACGACGGCAAGGGCGGACTGGAAGTCAAGGAAAGCAAGCTCACCCTCGTAGGTGACGCAGATGCAACTGCACGCACTGAGGCAATCTTTACAAACACCTACAGCGCAGAGGATGTAACTGCTCAGCTCAGCGGTGATAAGAATCTTAACGGCAAGACATTTGCTGCAAAGGATTTTGAATTCGAGCTTCTCGACAGCAACAGAAATGTTCTCCAGACTGTTTCCAACACCGATACAGACGGTACATTCCAGTTCTCCCCCATCAGATATGCTCTTGATGATCTTGAGGGTGCAGGCGAGAAGACCTTCACCTACTATGTAAAGGAGAAGATCCCTGCAGGCGCTGCACTGAACAACGCTACAGGCAAGTATGAGCACAACGGTATCTCTTACGATAACACCGAGTACACCTGGACTGTTAAGGTTAATGACGACGGTAAGGGTAACCTTTCTGTCGAAACTACCCTCCAGAACACCGCAGGCGTTGTTTCCGACGGCATAGCCAAGTTCGTAAACGACTACACTGCAAAATCCGTTACTGCAGGCGTTCCTGCAAACGGCGTAAAGAATCTCGAGGGACGCGACATCAATAACGGCGAATTTACATTCAAGTTCCAGATTATTGATAAGAACAACGCTGTTGTTAAGGAAACCACCACAACCGGCGCTTCATTCTCCTTCGAGAATCTTACATTCACAAATGCAGATACCTATGTTTACACCATCAAGGAAGTTGACATGGGTGCCAAGGGTATGACCTATGACACTAAAACCGAATATACCTGGACCGTAGTTGTCGAGGATAAGGGCGTTGGCCAGCTTGAGGTCATCTCCAACACCCTCACAGGCGGTGCAAATGACGGTACTCTGGTCTTTACCAATACCTATAAGGCTTCTCCCACCACTGCAACTCCTGCAGCCGGTACAAAGAATCTTGCCGGACGCAATATCAACAACGGCGAGTTTGCATTCGAGCTCGTTAAGGACAACAATGTAATCGAGCGTGTTACAAACACCGGTTCTGCATTCTCCTTCTCCGCTGTTGAACTTAAGACTGCAGGTACACACACATTCACTATCAGAGAAGCTGATACAAAGCTTCCCTGCGTAGCTTACGACAACACCGAGTACACCTGGACCGTTGAGGTCGAGGATGATGGCAGCGGTCAGCTTAAGGTCACTTCCACCGCTCTCACCGACGGCAAAAATGGCGATGCTTTGGTATTCAACAATACCTACACACCGAATCCCATCACCCAGTCTCTGAGCGGTACCAAGAAGCTTACCGGACGTACACTGAGCGCAAATGAATTTACATTCCAGCTCACCGGCGGCAACACTGCTCTCGGTCTCGATGTAACTAAGACTGCTCAGAACAATGCTCCTGCAGCAGGTTCTGAGGAAGGTACATTCGAATTCGAAGCTGTCACCTTCACAAAGGCCGGCGTATATGAATTCACAGTCAGTGAGCTCAGAGATAATCCTCTCGGCGGCGTTGACTACGACGAAACCACTCACAAGTGGGTCGTAACAGTTACCGACGACGGTCTTGGAACTCTCACTGCAACAACCACAATCGACGGCAAGGCAGACGGTGCTCTGCAGTTCGTCAACGAGTACAGCGCAGACGCTGTATACGCTCAGCTCAAGGGCGATAAGGATCTTACAGGCAGAAACATCATTGCCAAGGAGTTCGCATTCGAGCTTCTCGACAACAACGGAAATGTTATCCAGACTGTATCCAACACCGATGCACAGGGTACATTCCAGTTCTCCCCCATCAGATATGCTCTTGATGATCTTGAGGATGCAGACGAGAAGACCTTCGAATACAAGGTAAGAGAGAAGATTCCTGCAGACGCTGTACTGAACACCGCTACAAACAAGTGGGAGTACAATGGTGTTGCATACGACAACTCCGTACTCACCTGGACTGTTAAGGTTTCCGACAACGGCTCCGGCGAACTTTCCACAACTGCAAAGCTTGGCGGCGTTGAAAACGGCACTGCTAAGTTCACCAATGACTATACCGCAAGTACTGTCACTGCACAGCTTGTCGGTGATAAGCAGCTCCCCGAAAGAAACTTCGTAGCAGGCGAATTCAAGTTCAAGCTTGAGCAGGTTGGCGGAACTTATACAGAGACTGTATCCAACACCGATGCACAGGGTACATTCCAGTTCTCCCCCATCAGCTATGCTCTTGAGGATCTTGAGGGTGCAGGCGAGAAGACCTTCACCTACAAGGTAACTGAGATCGATGAAGGTCTCGGCGGCATCACTTACGATAAGACCGAGCACACCTGGACTGTTAAGGTTTCCGACAACGGCAACGGCACACTTTCTGTCGAAACCAAGCTCGACAATACAGCAGGCAAGGCTCTGGTATTCAACAACAGCTATGGTGTACATCCTGTAGACTTCGGCATTGATGCTAAGAAGGAACTTGATGGACGTGATCTCAACAACGGCGAGTTCACCTTCCTCCTTCTCGACAAGAACGGTGCTGAAGCAGGCAGAGCTACCAACGATGTAAACGGCAACATCGACTTTGCTGACATTACTTACTCTGCAGCAGGCACTTACGAGTACACCGTCAAGGAACTCATTCCTGCCGAGGCAGACAGACTGGGCGGCGTTTCCTACACCGATATGGAGTATAAAGTCACTGTAACAGTTTCTGACAACGGCGATGGCAACCTCTCTGCTTCCGTTTCTCACAACCGTGCACAGATCGTATTCAAAAATGAATACAAGGCAGCACCTGTTACCGCAACACCCGAAGCAGGTACAAAGAATCTCTCCGGCAGAAAACTTAATCCTGCAGAGTTCAAGTTTGTAATCACAGACGAGAACGGCACAAAAACAATTCAGGAAAGAACAAATGACAAGAACGGCACCATCACTTTCCTTCCCGTAACCTTCCCCGAGGCTACGACCTATATCTATAAGATCAAGGAAGTTCCTCATGAAGACGCAGTCAAGCCCGAAGGCTCTGACAAGTTCCAGTACAACGGCGTCACCTATGACGACACCGTATACACCTGGACTGTAGTTGTTGAGGATAATCTGGAAGGCAACCTTGAGGTCAAGTCCAGCACTATCACAGGCGGCACTACCGGCGGCGTAGTCTTCAACAACACTTATGAGGCAGGTTCTGCTGAGTATGTCATCGAAGGTACGAAGACACTCTCCGGCAGCGATCTTGAGGCAGGTCAGTTCCAGTTCCAGCTCATCGAGGATGACGGAACTGCAGAGGGTAAGGTCATCGAAACCGTATCCAACACAGATAGCGGTACATTCACATTTGATACTCTTACCTTCACCCAGACAGGTACTTACAAGTACTTCGTCAAGGAAGTCATCCCCGCAGATAAGAAGGGCGTAACTTACGACACCAGCAAGTTCACCGTTATTATCAATGTCGGCGATGACGGCAATGGCAACCTCGTTGCAGCAGGTCCTGAAAACCTCAGCCAGGAGCTCAAGTTTGAGAACTCCTACAAGGCAGCACCTGCTAAGAGAAGCATTACCGGTCTGAAGACCTTCAACTTCGGCGATATCAGCAAGACCAAATTCTCCTTCGTACTTCTCGACGGCGATAAGGTTCTTATGACCGCTGAAAGTAATGAAAACGGTATCTTCACATTCAAGGACATCACCTTCGACGAAGCAGGTGAATACACCTACACAATCAAGGAACTTTCCACCAACCCCGTCAAGAATGTTGCTTACGATACTTCCGAATACGTCCTCACCGTAAAGGTTACCGACAATGAGGAAGGTCAGCTCGTAATCAACGACAACGACGTAAAACTCACCAAGAACGGCGCTCCCGCTTCTGCACCTAACTTCACCAACACCTTAGAAGCTTCCGACGTCATACTCTCCAAGAGAGAGATTGCCGACGGTCCTGAGATTCCCGGTGCAAAGCTTGAGTTCACCGCACTTGATGAAAACGCAGATCTCTCCAAGGTTGTTCTCAACGGCGCAGAACTTAACGGAACTACCATTTCCTGGACTTCCGGCACCACCGAGCACATCCTCGGCGACGTTCCCAACGGAATCTATAAGTTCACTGAAACATTAGCACCCAGCGGCTATGAAATCTCTCCCGAGACCATTTATGTAAGCATCAAGGGCAATGAGATCAAGTGGACAAAGGATTACACAGGCGGCACCACCTCCGACTGGACTACAGTTGGCAATGGCGACGCAGTAATAATGATTAACAATCCCAACACTCTCGTACTCTCCAAGAAGGAATTTGCCGACAGTACCACCGAGGTCATCGGCGCTAAGCTCGAACTCGAGCCTGTTGGCGACATTAAGCTCGACAATGTTGACTACGATCCCACAAGAGTTTCCTACACCGACGGCAAGTTCGTATGGACTTCCGAGGAAGAGGCTCTCACAATTGGCAGAGTACCCAACGGCATCTACAAGTTTACAGAGATCACTGCTCCCTTCGGTTACGAGATGGCTGAAACCATCTACGCAAAGGTCAGCGGCAGCGACATCTATTCAGTTACCGCTTCTGCATACGGCAACGGCACCAATGTAAATTGGGGCAATAAGCCTGCAGACAACGACACTGTCATTATGATCGACGCTCCCAAGACTCTTAACGTTTCCAAGATCGATCTCGTAAACGACGAAGAACTCCCCGGCGCACGTCTTACCCTTACTCCTGTCGGATTCACAGTTGATTTCGGCAAGGTAAGAATCGATCCCGACAATGCAGATGTTGCAGCTGCTGTTGCAAACGGCGCACTGTCCTGGACTTCTGTGAATACACCGGTCAAGATCCAGCTGCTCCCCGACGGTCTCTACACTCTTGCTGAGACCACCGCACCCAGCGGCTACGAGAAGACCGAAACTGTATATGTAAAGGTAAGCGGCAGCGATATCTATGCAGGTGCTACTGCTGAAACCCTTGAGAAGATCGGCAACGAGACTGTTGTAATGGAAGATGATTACAACTCCCTCAAGCTCTCCAAGATCGACGATAAGGGCAACGCACTTTCCAATGCTATCCTCAGATTTGCTCCTCTGACCTCCGCAATCGATATTTCTCATATCGCTTCCGGTACAGATGCAGTTTATAATGAGAATAACAACTCTATCTCCTGGGTATCCAACGGCGCACCTCTCGTACTTAGAAATATTCCCAACGGCGAATATTCCTTCAGCGAGGATATGGCTCCTGCAGGATATTCCAAGTCTCAGTTCATCTACGTCAAGGTTGACGGCGGCGATGTATTCTGGAAGCTTTCTTCTGACGAATCACTCAGCTACGCTGCTGCATCCACTGACACTGTCACAATGACAGATATGATCAACAAGCTCGTCATCTCCAAGATCGCACTTGACGGCGGCAATGAGCTTCCCGGCGCAACCCTCAAGCTTGAGCCTATCGCCGACGGCGCTGATCTTACAAAGCTTACACTTCCTGAAAAGGTAAGCCGCACCGATGCAGGCGTTATCACCTGGAAGTCCGGTAAGACACCTGTCACTCTTGAGATGATCCCCAACGGTATCTATAAGTTCACAGAGCTCACTGCTCCTGAGGGCTATCAGATTGCAGAGACCATCTATGTAAAGGTCAGCGATTCTGAGATCTACTCTGTAACCGAGACTGAGTACGGAACCGGTACCGATGTTGATTGGGATACTGCTGAGACCGACAACAAGGTCATTATGAAGGATGCACCTGTTGTTGTTCCCAAGACCGCAAACATCAGCTTCACCAAGTACAGCAACATCAATAAGATCCTGCCCGGTGCTACATTCGCACTTGCAGGCGGCAACAATATCAGCAAGACCGCTACTTCCGGCGTTGACGGCGTTGTACTCTTCGCAAATATCCCCGAGGGTGAATATGTTCTCGCTGAGACTGCTTCACCTGCAGGCTACAACAAGTCCACCAACACTGTAAAGATAGTTGTCGACAGCGAAGGTGTTGCTTCCTACTTCGGACCCAACGGCAACGCAATCGAAATTATGGGTATTGAACAGCTTATGAAGAACGAGATCATTCCTATGGATGACGAAAAGAAGCTCGAAGTCGGTGACACTGTCGACCTTAACGGCGACCTCATCAAGGAGATCGGCGATCTTAAGGGCGAGACTATCACCTGGGAGAGCTCCGATTCCTCCATCGCAACTGTAGACCAGAACGGTAAGGCTACCATCCTCAAGGAAGGCAAGGTTACCATCAAGGCTTACAAGGACGGCGTACTGGTAGGAACCTTCGTACTCGGTGCTTCTGAAGCAGCTCAGCCCAACCCCCAGCAGCCCTCCACAAACAACACTCCGAATACCGGCGAGTCCGATCCTCCCAAGACCGGCGATGATAACAACAATGTTATCGCTATAAACATCGCACTGGTCTCCCTGGTAGTTGCGGTTGTAACCGGCAAAGCCATTTACAACCGCAAGAAGAGACGTGCAGGCGCTGACAGCTGATTGCTCTGATAAAACGCAACAATCGGCACTAAATAACTGATAATACCCCTGATGCTTTCGCATCAGGGGTATTCAATTTATATGCGCTCTTGTCAAACTGCTTTATTTATGATACTATTTACAAGTAATTCCTTAACAAAGGGGCTTTGATATGAATAAGTTTTCTATGACCTGGCTCAAGGCCATATTATTTGTGCTTTTTATCGGTATAGTCCTCATTGTTTTTGCTGCACTCCTGTATGCACCTGTCTACAGAAACAACCACCCTGCAAGTTCTGCACCTGAAATACCCGCTGTGGTTTATCTTTCTGATTCTGATGTCTCCGAAACCGATCTTTCCGAATCGGATATGTCCGACACTGATGTAATGGACGATGCCGATCTTGCCTGATATCAGCAAATTGTTATTCATAAACAGGCACAGCCTCCGAATAGCCTTTTTGGCCTTTCGGAGGCTGTTTTTAAGCCTTTCAAAACTGTGCACACAAAAAACCTTATCCTTAGATCAAAGGCTTGAAAACAGGCTTTACAGAGAAAAAACGGACTGTCGATTTGACAGTCCGTTTTTATTATCTCTTTATCTGATTGTAATTATAATTGGAAGGTCCGTCAGCTACCTCAAAGGAGTCTGCCGATGCAAAACACAATGCGCTCCAAGCGCATATCGTATCATACAGCACACCCTTGGGAGGCAGTATTTCGCCCTGCTTCTGCTTTCTCAGCACATCATAAATGAGCTTCATAGCAGGTGCAAGGGCTGCAAGCTCATCGTGGAGAGCAAACAGGCTGTACAGCTTGTTTTCGGGCAGCAGCTCCTGTGCAAAATAGAGTATCTGCTCATAGCACGGGATAAACATACCCTCCTCAAGGCTCATAGAGCAAAGGGTCGGGAATGCACTGCCTGTCTTGTAGTTAAGGCGGTTGTTGACCTCTACGATCTCCATTGCCCTTCTGACATCTGCACCTGTTACGTCTCTCATTTCCTTGCCCTGTTCGAGCATAAGGTTATAGAGAGTCCAAGCCATAGAACGCAGAGTGGTAAGCTGTACCTTGCGGCGAAGTATGCCGTAATGGAGCTCACATTCGATATCGTCGTTGGATACGAAATGAGCTTCGGGTACGTGGAAAAGCTTTGTTACAAAGTGAGCAGCGTCACGCAGCTGGTTTACATTTGCCTTGTTTATGGGCTCAAGAACAAAGCTGATGCTCTTTTCAAGATATCCGCGCTCAACAGGTCTAAACTGCATTTCAGGCTTTTCCAGAACAGTTTCTTCTTCGTAATCGGTATTAAAGCGCAGCACGCTCTCAAAGCTCTCCGCATATTCGGGCTTTTCGACCTCGCGGCGGCCGTCATTCTCGAAGGAATCTTCGCTGCCTGCAGTATTCACTCTCGCTGCCTTGCGGCTGTGCTTTACAAATTCATTGTTGAGATCCTTGTAGTAAAGCTGCTTGAGCACTGCCTGTGAGGGGATAAGTCTGCTTCTGCTTACGAAGAAACGCTCAACCATCTCTGCAGGATCGAGATATGCGTACTTTACAAGCTTGATAAATACGAGCAGCGGCCAGTCGCCTGTTGAAAGGTCGTTGTCGCCTATTGCTGCCGCAATTGAGGACAGAATATGTTCCTGTGTAATGCGGTCAAATCCTCTGAGAATCATACCCTGTGACTGCAGCTCAACGTCAACGTCGTCGCCGGGTGCAGGCAGCCAGGCAGTGAGGTTTATCTCGTAATTGAACTGTGCCTCGGGCATAGCTCTGCGAATGTGCTTTCTCACCTGACCAAGGGCGTATTTTCTGCCGAACTGGTGGAAAATAAGGGTCAGTGAATGGAGAAGCAGTTCAAGCCGTGAATCGATTATTGTAAGTCTCTGGTTTTCAACGCTGCGCTCCTCATATTCCTTGAGAGCGTCTGCTCTCATAAGGAATTCTGCAGCAGTAGCACAGTTGAGCCATACAGCCGATGCATTGTCGCCGTATATCTGCTCAAGCACTGTCTGGCGAATGGAAGCACTGGTAGGTGTCTCATACTTTATATCGCCGCAAAGGTGCTGCAGAGCCTGAATAAGCAGCCAGCATATACTCTTTCCGCCCTTTACTGCAAGTCGTGCAGCCGCATCGATAAATTCCATAGGATCAGGCTGTTCACGTCCGCGTGCAGGTGGATATACGGAATCACTGGTGAAGTAGACCTCGTCAAATATAGCCATAGCCGCATTGTAGGGTATGGTGTAATCACGGTCTCCGTTCATTTCGGAATACAGGCGCAGAATGGTGTAAACTGCCTCCTGTATAGTTATCTGCTCATCATTTACCGCTTCGAGCTCGTCTGTCATCTTAGGACGTCTGAGACCTGCTGCGTCGACCTCCATATTGAGGGGAAGAACAGAATGGAGAACCTCTCTGCGTGCTACGGAATCGCCGAGAAGGATATAGCTTTCATCGTTGACTCTCTCAAGAGTCTTGTCATCGGCGTGATAGATAAATACATCTCCTGTAATGGGATGCTCATACTCCTCGCCGCCGAGCATAAGGGTACAGTTATAGCGTGAAACAAAATCTATAAGCTTCTTGACCGATACAAATTCATAGAAATCGATATACACTATCTCACGGCAGGGAGCTGCAAGAATTATATCCTTACCCTTTGAAAGCTCCTCAAGCATCTTGGGTGCGGTGAGTACCCAGGAAGCAAGATTGCCCTGCAGATATCTGAAAGAAGTGTATTCAACGGTGGAGAAGGAGTATCTGGGACGCATTTCGAGCTTTTGCATATTGCGCTCGGCGGTGCGCCATACGGTCTCCTCGGTAACATCCCAGTCGCGGATGCATCTCTGCTCAAGATAGAGATATCCCATATTTGTCTCAATGACAACAAACTGCATCAAACCGGGCTGCTTCTCTCTGTAGCACAGCTTGCCAAGCTCTTCGTAAGGACGGCTGTCGCCTACTTCTATGTAAAGGCTTGAGCGCAGTGCATCGAAGGTGAAGCTTGTAAAGCCAAGCTGCTGGAGGGTTCTGTAATAGGGGAACCGCTCGTTTGCATAGAGATTTGCTCTGCCCACATTTGCATCAAAGGATATGCGGCGGTAGGCTGCTTCTCTGGGAGGTGCAGGCTTTTTGAGTATATCGTGTCTGTGCATAAAGTTCGAATATTCATATTCGGGAGAATCATCGAACAGTGTGCCGCACAGCGCCATCATAAACTCGCGGAATATCTCTTCCTCTTCGGTTTCTGTAAGGCGATAGAGATAACGGTTGTATGCAAAGTCAAGCAGCTTGTGCTTGATTTCTGTAGGTGCCTTGGAGGCGAACAGGAACAGCTTTGCACGGGTATCGGTGTTGTTGCCGTTTAAGGTGTTGTTTGCAAACTGTGCCATTGCGGCAACTTCCTTTGCAGCAGCACCTGGGTATATTTTCAAGAACTCTGAGAAAAGCTCGGAATTGGTCAGAGATTCGTCGGATACGTTGCGGCTGATATACTGAAGCATACCCATAACGCCAGTACGTATTCCCTTTTCTTCGTCAGAAAGCTTGCCGCTTCTGCGTGCCTTTTCTGCCTTCTTTGCCTTCAGCTCGGTAAGATCAACAGGCTTTATCTCAACATCGTCGATAATAACAGGCTTGGGTGCAGGTTCTGCAGGCTTTACGGGCTCTGCAGGCTCAGCTGCCTTGATCTCTTCCTCTGCTTTTTCTTCACTCTCTTCTATGACCTCGTCCTCAAGATCCAGTATTTCTGTTGAAGAAAGATCAAAAGGAGTTTCGTCTATGGGCGCATCTACCACAGGCATCTGGCCGAAGGTATATACCTTGGGCTTTTCTACCTTAGGTATCTCCGCAGGTTCAGGCTTTGCAGTAACTGCAGGCTCTGCAGCAGCTTCGGGTGCAGGTTCGGTTATCTCCACAGCAACCTGACGTGCCGCCTTATGGTCAGCCTCAGGCACAAAGCCCAATGCGCTCATTTCAGATGCTGACAGATACTTGCCCTTTGAAAGGTCGGTAAGTCTATCCTCAAGCTTCTGCTTTTCGCGCTTTTTAAACAGCTTGCCAAGATCGGTGCGAAGCATCTCAACGGTCTTTTCTGTGCCGTGAGACGGATAAAGCAGCTTGAATCCCAGCTTGACCATATAGAGCTTGTCGCCTATATGAGCCTCACGGGCAAGACATTCGATACGTGCTTTGCCGTTGTCGCTGTCCCAGATCTTGGTTGCTTCGTTTATAAGATTTGTTGCCTTCTCATTGTCAATGCCCGGATAAAGAGCAGAAATATCAGCATAGAAGCGGTCTGCGTCCAGCTCGCCCTTGTATTCACGGGTGTACAGCTTGAGAAGATATATGAGCATTGCGCCGTGAACATCGTCATCAAAGGGTATTGGCTCTACAAAACCTGCAGGATAAACTATGCCGTCACGGCTGTCGGCAAACTGGACATTGTCCCAGTTTATGCCGGGGAGCAGTGAGAAATCGGAATAATCTATATCTCTGCCTGTGAAATCCGCTTCATCAATATCAAATGTAGGCGGATAGATAAGCTTTCTGATGGAGGACGCCTTGGCGATATGCTTCCAGCGCAGAGTGGTGACTCTTGAGAAGTTGCTGGCGGTTATATCGCGGTTTTTATAATCGGAGGTCTCTGCATCAAAATTTGCAGGATATTTTATGCCTCTGAGGGAATCGGCACGGCGGATGACCTCGAAGTCAAAATCCTCGATACGTGAGAAGTCACTGTTCGATATGTCTCTTCCTCTGAAAGAGATATCCTTGAATGAGAAACATTCGGGATATACTACACCCTTGATAGATGCCGCTCGCGCAATATCCTCGAACTTCATCTGCTTTACTCTCGAAAAGTCGCAGTTAGTCAGGTCACGATCCGAAAAATCCGCCTCGCTTAAGTCAAAGTTTTCGGGGAAACGGACGCCTGTTATGTACTCTGCGTTTTCAATATGGCTCCACTTAAGATCCTTGACAAGAGTAAAATCACTGCCTGATATATCTCGTGCATTGAAATTTGCTTCTTCTATGTCAAAAGTCGGGGGGTATTTGATGGATGCGATATTTTCTGCGGCTTCTATGTGCTTCCAGCGCATAGAATATACCTCCGAAAAATCACAGCCGCGCAGGCTTCTGTCGAAGAAGTCTGCATTTTCTATATCAAATGCGGAAGGGAACTTCACACCGGAAATATCCGATGCCGCCGCGATATCTTCCCATCTCAGAGATGAGCAGAGTGAAAAGTCGGAATAGTCTATGGCTCTGCCTGTAAAATCGCAGGTAGATGTATCAAAGGACGCGGGATATTTGATGCCGTAGATCTCTGATGCGTCTTCGATCTCCTCCGCTTTCAGATCCTCTCTGCGTGAAAGGTCAGCAAAAGCAAGGGATACGGGATTTTCGGGCTTTACTCTGTTGGGGTCGCGCTGAGCTCTGCCTCTGCGCTGTGCCTGAACGGGCTCGACGATAGGCGCCTTCACAGGCTCCTCCGCCTTGGCAATCTGGGGCAATTCAGGCTCTACTCCCGATTTTTCGTTGCCTATCATAGGCTTTTCTATTTCTGCAGAGCCGAATATGTTTGAGAGATTGTCCATCTCCTTGTTTACAGCGCTCTTCTTTACAGGCTTTGCAAGGGCAGGATCATTTTCTGTACCCTCAAAATTAAGCACAGGAGTGAATACGCCGCGCTTTCTTGAGCCGCCTGCAAATTTCTTGCCGCGCCTGGATTTCTGAGAAGCTCCTGCCGCTTCGGTTTCGGCGGCACCGGCTTCTGCAGGCTTTGGCTCAGAGGGTGCTGCTTCCGCTTTCTTCGGAGCTTCCTCCGCCTTCTCTCCTGCAAAAATCGCCTCTATCTGCCTCTGTGCTTCGCTCTTGGGAGCTTCCTGCGGCTCTGCGGGCGCTTCGAAAAAGCCGCGTACCGGAACTTCCGGTTCGGCTTTTGCCTTCTCTGCCTCGGCGCTTTGCTCTGTGAGCATATCCTCTGTCAGAGGTCTTGCGCGCTCAGGGTCTATCATTTGTCCTTTGAAGCGTTTGAAAAACGCCATACGCTATCTACTCCTTATAAATCCCCGTTCTCGGTTCCCCTTTTCGGGCAATTTATTATGCTGAATATTTCTCTATCTTGTTCTGACTCGTACTACCATCTCCGCAGTCTGTCCGCCGCAGGAAAGGGTGATGGTGGCGCTGCGCCCGTTGGCACTGCCCTTGACAGCGGTTATCTTGCCCTCTGCGTCAACTGTTGCGACAGCAGGATTGCTGGAGGTGAATACTATTCCCGATGTGGGTATATCCGCAGGATATATCTCCCATTTTATCTGGAAGGTGTCTCCCACATAGATCGTTACGTCTGTGGAAGTGGACAGGTCTATACCCTGGCAGTAATAATTCTTTGTTGTAGTGGTAGTTGTGGTGGTTCCGTTTTCTGCAGTTGTCGAATCAGAGGTAGTGGTATCACTTCCCGATACGTCACTGCCCGATGCATCGGTTCCGCTGACAGGCTTCTTTTCTTCTTCCTTGCTCGGTTTGTTCGGTTTGTTCTGCTGAACTACCACCGACGAACCGCCGCTGAGGTTATTGAGTGGATCCTCCTGCACTATGCGCACCTTTCCGTTTCCGCCCAGAACATATCCGAAAATATATCCGACGATGATGCCTGTAATAAGCGCCGCACAGCAAATAGCGGTCATTATCATATTCTGAGTTATGTGGATGCCCGGTTCTACCACCTCGACCACGACTACGGACAGGTTGTCCGCACACTCCTCGCGAAGTGCCAGAGCCATAAGTTCATTGGTGTGTCCGAAAGGATCGCGGCGTCTGAGCATACAGGCCGCCATATCCTCTTCGTCAACATAGTCCGATATACCGTCGGAGCATATGATGAATTTATCTCCCTTTTTGATCTTGAATGGCTTTGCGCGGTAGGGCTCAAGATCGCCGTCCTTTTCAGCCATACCGAGATATTTGGTAAGTCCGCCGTTTCGCACGCCTTCCTCTGTAAGAGCTACTGTGCGCTGACCTTTTACCGATACGTGATCTCTTGTCAGCTTTATAAGCTGCTTATCGCGGAAAAGATATACTCGGCTGTCGCCTGCATTATACACACGGGCATTGCCGTTTTCTATTATGAGCAGCGCAAGGGTACTGGCTGTTCTTACACCGCCTGTATCGTGCACCTGCTCACGAATTGCCACATTGGTCTCCTGAATGTAGTTAAGCACAATTTCATCGGGAGTTTTCTGTGTGTCAAAAGCTATTCTGTCCGCAACGTCATCAAGACGGGTCGCCGCCAGCAGTGACGCATAGGAACCCGTATTGTTGCGGCCCATTCCGTCAAGCACCGCAAAAACATTTATATCCGAGTATTCACCCGTTTTTATGGCAAAATCATCACGTATGGTTCTCGGTGTGATAAAGTCGCCGTTAAAATATACATTGTCCTCATTGTTGCCTCTGGCATAGCCCGTTCTGGACTCTGCTGCGGCTCGAACAAGCAATCCTTTTGCTGCGCTCATAGGGTTTCTTTCCTTTCACGGTCTATCGGCAAATGCCGATAAATATGTCAAGTTTAAATATACCACAAATGTCCCAATTAGCAAA
This sequence comes from Acutalibacteraceae bacterium, assembly GCA_045604965.1. Classification (GTDB taxonomy): domain Bacteria; phylum Bacillota; class Clostridia; order Oscillospirales; family Acutalibacteraceae; genus JAISGQ01. The sequence goes on along the minus strand of JAZUPB010000014.1, from coordinate 5,450 downwards.
TACTATATAATAGATTTTTACGATTTCTTAATATTTCACCGCCGATTTTGTTAATAAATCAGGGAGTTTTTGCCGATTAACCTGCGTATTTTAGTTTGTAAACAAACTTTTGTTACTTCTTGTAAACATAACTCGGTGATAAAATGAAATAATTTATAAAACGTAAACTTCAATCGAAAAAACGGTTGCGAATAATGTCCTCAAACCGAGGACAGATTACGGGTTATGTCAACGATTGTATAAAGTCAGCAGAACGGTGAAATGCGGTCTCCGAGATGTGGAAAACTCGGTGGAAAAGGTGAAAAACCCCATAGAATCAAGGGACAAGCCCCTGTGGAAAACTCGGTGGAAAAAGTGAAAAACAACTTCAATTATTCGCTGCATATGTGCATATAGATATATTCCAAACTGTATTCATTGTACATTGTGCATAAAAAACTTGTTCCATTTTCCACTTGACAACCTCAACACCGCATTCCACCGTCAAATGAGCAAAATTCACACCTTGTTAAAACTACAATGTGTAATTTTTTCTTTTCCTCTGTTCTTCCTCACGGGAAAATGGGCACAAATTTATACGGCAAAACGACGAATTTTCAAAACTCGCTTGTTTATCGCTTTTTTCGCTTCGCCCTCAAAAAACGTATCGTTTAAGTTTCCTTTCGGTAAATCTCCATAGGCAATTCAGCCAAATTTACACTTAAAACATAGGACACGGCAAGGCTTATGTGTCCTATGTTTTATAAAACCCTTTTATATTGAAAAATCGCCCCGTAAATGGTAAAATAAATGCATATTATTAACGGTATAGAAGGAATCAATGATGAAATATTGCAGAAAAGCTGTTTTTTTAATTTCTTTTATTCTTTCCGTCCTGCTTGTGTGGGGCTCTCTTACAGCCTCAGCCGCCATTACTCCCGGTGCTAAGGGCAGCGATGTAACTGCAATGCAGAAAAAGCTCATAGCATTGGGCTATCTCAGGGACAAGGCCGATGGGAAATACGGACCTGCCACAAAATCAGCGGTCAAAGCCTTTGAATCAGCAAACGGTCTTACCGCCGACGGCTCGGCTGATGACAAAATGCTCTCTATGCTCAGCAGCAAGTACAACAGCGCTCCGCGTATTACCATAAAAGCCTCCTCTCTGAACGTACGCAAGGGTGCTGGAACATCCTATGCAAAGCTTGGAACCGTAAAGAAAAACGCAAGCTATATTGTAATAAACAAAAAGACCGTTTCGAGTACTGTATGGTACAATTTTATGTTCGGAACGAAAAGCGGCTGGGTATCGGGAAAATATGTCACTTATAAAGAAGGCACATCAGCTCCCACTGCCACAACTACCGCCAAAAGCACCACTTCTGCAAAAGTAACCACAACCTCATCGGGCTCAACGGTTATGAAAGGAACTGTCACCGCCAGCTCGCTCAATGCACGAAGCGGCGCAGGAACAAGCTATTCTAAAGTAACTGTTCTGAAAAAAGGTGCTGTGGTCACTGTAACAGGCTCAAAAACCGTATCGGGTACAAAGTGGTACAGCTTTAAATCCGCCGGCAGAACCCTTTGGATCAGCGGAAAATATCTTTCAGTAAAAACATATTCCGTTACTACCACTGCAAAAACCACCTCATCCACCGCAGCATCTACCACCCTTTCAACCACAACCACCACGAAAGCAACCACTGCCCCCACATCGGCATCGGGCACCTACGGTTACGGCGTAGTTGATGTAAGCAAAACACTCAACGTCCGCAGCGGTCCGGGAACCTCTTATTCAAAGCTCGGCACCCTTTCCGATGACGAGATGGTTGTAATCAACCTGAAAAATTCCAAGAAAAACTGGTATAAAATAGCCTATGGCAATAAGTTCGGTTGGATATCTTCTTCCTATGTCGATCTCAAAAACGCAGACTCTTTCAAAATCTCCCACGCTGACGGATCAGATGCCGAAAAGCTCGCAGAGAAGCTTCTTGAGGAAATGACAACGGAAGAGAAGGTCGGTCAGCTTATGCTCCTTCGCAGAGGAAGTCTCAGCGTATCGGCTTTCAAGGACGTTATCTCCTCCTGCAAGGTTGGCGGTATAGTACTTTTCAAGGCAGACTTCCAAAATAAGACCAAAGCACAGGTAAAAAGTCTTGTAAAACAGTATCAGGATGCAGGTGACGGAAAAATGCTTGTCTGCGTCGATGAAGAGGGCGGCACTGTGGTGCGCCTCAGCGGACTGACTCCTCTGCGTTCTGTAAAATTCCAGTCCCCTCAAAAGCTTTATAACCTTGGCGGATATGATCTTATTGAGGCTGATGCAGTAAATAAATCCGCATACCTCAGAGACTTTGGCGTCAATGTAAACCTAGGTCCTGTTGCGGATGTAACCACCAATTCCAAGGGTTATATGTACAGCCGAGCCTTTGGCAAAGATGCCAACGCTACAGGCAAGTATATTTCTTCCGTAGTTTCCGCAATGGATGACCTCGGCGTAGGCTCCTGCCTTAAGCATTTCCCGGGCTACGGCAACAGCACCGCAGATACTCACAAGGGCTTCGATCACAACACCAAGAGCCTTGATTCTCTCATAAGCTACGACCTTGTACCATTTAAAAAAGGTATTGAGGCAGGCGCAGATTCGATTATGATGACCCACACCATAATCGACAGCGTCGACAAGGAACGCCCTGCATCCCTTTCCCAAAAATGCACCGATCTTATACGAAATGAACTTGACTTTGAAGGCGTCATTGTTACTGACGGTCTTGGCATGGGTGCTATCAAGGACTATTGCGGCAAGAGTGATCCCTGTGTGGAAGCTATCCTCGGCGGCTGTGATATGCTCTGCAATCCCTCCAGCCCCAAAACCTCATACAACAATCTTCTTAAGGCTGTTAAAAACGGTACTATCACCGAAGAACGTCTGGATGAATCTGTACGAAGAATTCTCCTATGGAAGATAGAGCTGGGACTTTATAAATAATAACATAACCCCACTGACCCATAAGCTGCGGTCAGTGGGGTTATTACAACAATAATCTTAGTCATAAAGCTTCTATACTAAACTTCCCTTGACATACTTTGACTCCTTATTTTATAATTTATTTTATAATGGAGGTGTTACTATGAAAAAATACGGCAAGTTATTTTGTGTTTTATCTGTCACAGTTATTTTTTCTCTGATGCTGGCAGTCTTCTCAGGCTGTGCATCTGAAATCCCCTTCCCAGAGCCTGATACAGCTCCTGATGCCCCTGTTAATATATCTCTGTCTGACATTCTTTCGGATAAAATTAGCAGCGAAGGATTGTATAAGGATGACATCGGAAACATATATAACTACCGCTATCACGTTCCTGAGCTGTTGATCGATTCCCCCGATGCACAGGATATCAATAAACAAATCGAAGATGTCCTTTTGCCCGAAGTAACCCAGGAACATAAAAATATGGAAGAAAGCTTCAGCCTTATTGTATATGAGTGCGGCTATGCTGCGTATTTAAACGGCAGTGCTCTTTCTCTTATTCTCTACACTCACACCGATTTCGGCTACAGCGAGTATATGGCTTTCAATATCGATGCTGTAACCGGAAAAAAACTCAGCAACGACGAGCTTCTCAAAATAAAGGGGTATGATTCTGAATACTTTCTGCAGCTTCAGAAAAATGCACTTGAACGTGGATTTTTGAACTTGTGCGGTGTGGTTGAGGGCTCAGAGGAAAACAGCATTTATAACGATGCCTACTCCGCTACAATAAGCGACAGTAATGTTTCAGCCGATTGTCCTATATATTTGGGTCCCGATAGTGAGCTCAGATTTATCGGCAAGATCTACTCCCTCGGCGGTGCAGATTATTACAATTACCTTCTTTCCGCTGATAATGCCGAATCTCTCTTTGTTACTGAGATTCAGACAGAAATTTAGGTCACTTTCAAGCTAAAAAACAGTTACTGCATATATAAGCGCCTGTGCACAGGCATACAAATAATATTAAACTCCGGACTGTTTAAGCAGCCCGGAGTTTTGCTCTTTTATTCTAATCCAAAGTGCGAAGCTACTCTGTAAATTAAATTATCTACAGGTATTTCTCCGTTGTTAATTATAGAAAAATATCCTAATTCTTTACACTGCTGTTCTACTGCTTTTGCAAATAGAGCATCCCTTCTCATCCAGTTTTCAAAAGCTTTCGCCTTATCACTGCATTCAGCGAGAACATACGGAACCCATTCTCTTTTGCTGTAATGTATAACCTGAAATTCCTTTGTCGGGGTAATAGATATATATTTATTGCTTGGTATATTACATCGCTTTACCAATGCAGGCAAATATGCAGCACCCTCTGTAATAATTCCGTTTTTGCACTCCATTTTTTCTAAGTCTGCAATGATATAATCAAATATCTCTTCGTAAATCAGCAGTTCTTCTTCACACTGCACCAACGGTTCTCTCATCCAGATCTGATCAGGCGACATTTGTTTAACTCTTGTACAACATTCTTTTTTATCCGAAGCCGCCATTTTCATATATTTATCCAGATAATCGTCCACTTTAAAATAGTGCAAGGCGTATTTTTCCGAAAGTGCCTGCGCGATTGTGCTTTTTCCACTGCAAGGCGAGCCTCCAATAAAATATATTGTCATCCTGTATCCTCCAAATATCAGTTTATCAGGTAAATTATAGCATAAAATGCAAAATATACAGCAAGAGACAAAGCAAATTATTTGCCTTGTCCCCCGGATTAAAAATCAGTTTCTACAACCTGTGCGTTATTGTTCCGTTATATACACCATATCCCCGGCGTGATAAAACTCAAGGATACACTCCTTGGGCTTATTTTTTACCCAAAGCCAGCCGAAAAATGTGGATTTATTATAGCCGTATGTTTCGTTAATGATCTCAAATCGGAGATCTTTATACTTACTCGCAAAGGCTTTCAGCAACATTTTACGACCTCTGAAACTGCCCTCATTTGCCGCGAAATTAAGCACATATGCATTGCAGAAATCAAAATCCACACCCCCGATCACAACAAAACCTTCAACACGTTTGCAATCGCCCTCAGAAGGTTCAAAAAAGCCCTCGGCAAAGCGCAGGTTAACGAAGTCCTCCTCGCATTCAATAGCTGTCACAACGGCATCGTGGAGAGAATATGGCAGATTGTCAATATTTCTTCTGTAAGCTTTTTCCAAGATAAACCCCTCCGATTTATATTGTAATCATTCATTATTCGTGAGGCTATCAGCCTCCTTTTTTTACATAAACAAAAAAGCCGCCCTATTGGGCGACTCCCTGTATATTCCCTGAAAACTGAACAAAGTGTCAAACTTGAATCGAGATCTTTTAAGCGACTCTTCTTAACAGCTGAGATGTTTCCACCTCGCTGAGAAGGACAAGCCCTCGGCCTATTAGTACTGCCAAGCTGAACGTATCACTACGCTTACACATGCAGCCTATCAACCTTGTAGT
>JAZUPB010000013.1:0-7638 GCA_045604965.1 Acutalibacteraceae bacterium | reverse complement strand
GATAAGCTTGTCAAGCTGAGAGCGGGTTATCATTGTGGTGTCCAAGGTTTCCTCATAGTCGGGAATATTGTAGCTTGCAGTGCTTCCGTCACTGAACATCACATGAAGAAGTCCTGTGTCCATATCGTAGCCTGCCATGATAAAAATACTGTTGTTCATTTATACCTCCGTTTCTGTAGAATACTGAGTTCAAATCAAAAGTTACGACAAAAATCCAAGAGGAAAGCCATACTTTTGGCTGACGCGCAGAATTTTTGTCAGCTAACTTATTTGAAATCAGTATTAAGGAATTTGAACATTGCCGTCAACCCCATTATACACTAAGTTACCCGAGAAAGCAATCGCTTTAAAGTGTTAAATTGCTGATTTTCTATCTGTGGATTTCGTTATTTCGATACATTTATTATCTATTTCTCCTTTATGCTTCAAGGGTTTTAGGGACGGAACGCCCCTAAGAAATTCGCCTTTTGTCCCCAAAAGGCCTTGCTTGCTGTACTTTTACATCTGCAGATGCACTTACGTCGCAGTTTTGGTGTCCGTCCCTTGATTCCGATACATTTATTAAGCGAAATTGTAATTGACTTCTGACTGAATGTGATGCTCAAATGTCGCAGGCGCATTGAACAGAGCCGCTATCAGATAAGCTTTGATGTTGCTTATTCTGGTGTTGTTGTGCCTCATACAATCAAGCACATATTCGACGTGCTCGCAGGTAAGCTGTGACAGCCTCTGATGCACAAAGTCAGTGGGATATTCTATTCCTCCTATTCGGATGGTCGGAGTTCTGATACACATAAGCTCAATAATAATTCTGACTGCTTCGTCTGCTTTAAGCCGATCCTCCATTTCGATCAGACAATCATATTCTATTTGCATTTTGATGCGTTCTTCCATCTCATCCACATCAATCATCGGGATTGATAGATTGGTATCACTAATTTCAGTGTTGATATATTCAGTATTACTTCCCCTTGGTTTTGAAGGGTCAAGAACCTTCATTTCGGAGGGACAAGAATCGTCATTCTGACGGTTCCTGGCACTTCGATTTGACGGATGGGATTCAAGGAACTTCTTCGGGTAGATAATAGATGCCTTGCCAAGCCCCTGCCTTATGCGGTCAATAAGCCCTATTTTCTCAAGCTCACTGAACAGCCTTGTTATCTTGTTCTCTCCGTAGTGCAGAATCTCACTGGCTTGCATAACGGTGAAATAGACATAAATTCGCCCTTGCTCATCGTGCAGACCATTGCGTGCGGACAGCTCCATTCGGTCAAGCAGGAGACTGTACAGCAGTTTTGCGTCAGTACTCAGAGAGTTATACCGTTCGTTGAGAAACAGGGATTTCGGAGTGCGAAAGAAGGAAAACTGAGGCTGTTCGCCTGCATAGAAGAATTCGCTCATGCAATCGCTCCCTTGTTGGAATTGCGGTCGATCCATTCAAGCAGCTTGCTTGTGGCGACCATTTTTCTTGAGCCGACATGAAGGGTTGGGAAGTCTGCGGAGTTGAGCAGATTGTAAGCACCCGCACGAGAGATTCCAAGTACGGAGGCAAGCTGCATAGCGTTGAGTACAGGAGGAAGATTGCTGAAGGACATGATTTCGTTGTTCATTTGAAGTTCCTTTCTTTTGCGGAGTGTTTTGATAGGTACAAGGGACAACTGATTATGAGAGAGCGAAAGGATTGTTTGCAGTCATTCTTACACTTTCGGCACAGAGGGTTGTATTCTCTGCGTCCTTTGTTGCCGATGAAGAACGACCATTCGAGTTTTTGCTTCTTGCTGAGCCGCGGCGTGGTTTCCACCTCCGAACTATGGTGTTTTGGTGCTGATTTTGATGTTTTTTTTCGTCTGTAAGGTGCTTTGAAAAGGGGAGAGATGAAATAATATTGCTTAATGATACATCTCTTTTCAGGGCACAAAAGGTGCTGATTTACGACCTTTTTGAGTGCGGTTGATTTGTTTTTCTCTATGACACAAACAAACTCCTTTCAAAAGTGATTTCTCTTTTGGTGGGTTTTGTATTGCGAAATAACTTTTCGCAATTGTTTGAATAATGCCCCTCAATTGGTAGGCAGTGAGAAGCCGAAAAAATAAACACTTATCCCGTTCAAAGTTGTAAATAACTTGGGAACACCAATTGTTAATTGTTGTTCCCAGTCGGCTGGTTTTCTTCTAATGCCTTTGCTCTGTTTTACTGCCTCGTCAGGTCACTGTTTGCTTCAGTGCTCGCATTCTTATGCCCATGCTTTACTTACACGGCCTCTCACCCTATTGCCTACGACGGTTGTTATCACGCTCGGACTGTAGCTGGTGGGGAGTATCTGCTTTCTGCTGTCGTCGCCGATCGGATGCCTCCGATTTTTCTGAGGTTGATATTTCTCGCTCTCCGCCCGACTCTCATCGGCGGGTCCTGGCGTATCCCTCAGTCTGGCTCTTTCAGAAAGGTCGTTACCCGGCAAGGCTTTTATTCGGTTGTCAAGGAACTTACCTCGCTTCGGGCTTAAACTATCACCCTTGGCGAGGTTTTTGTCGGTTCAGGCTGACAAAAAAGCCGGTTACATAGATTCCTCGATAAGAGCGATTTTCTCGCCTCTTATGAAGTTCTATGTAACCGGCTTTGAGTTTCAAAGTCGTATTCTGTCTTTACAACTATCCTCCAACAGAATAACCTGGATTCTCGGATAGAGGGGATATTTCTGTGAATATCCGTTATGTTATGTATGGTATTCAGTTTTTTATGTTGTTCATCAACATCTTACAACACGAACATATGTTTGTCAAGAGCAAATTCGAAATTTTTGTCGAATTTTGGAAAAATATTTTTAGTCAGAAAAATCCGCTCCAAACGATGAGCTTGGAGCGGCTAATAATATGTCACTTAGAAAAATAGTCTGTCATAAGGTATCTTTAGGAAGATCACCTGTAGATCGTTTCACTTGATTTCCTGTTCAAGGCGTTCAAACTCTATGGCACGCAAATGGTAATAAGATTATGTCCATTTCATAAATTCAAAAAACAGTATTGACATTCTCAATCTAACGCATTAGACTATAAACATAATCTAACGCGCTAGACTCAAGGAGGACTATTTATGGAATCATATAAACTGTTTGAAGCTGAATTTCGTCTGATGACTCTCATCTGGGAGCGTGAGCCCATTCCATCGCCTGAGCTTACGAAGCTTTGCGAAGAGCAGTTCGGATGGAAGAAGTCTACTACCTATACACAAATCAAAAGACTGAGCGAGCGTGGATTTCTTGAGAACAGAAATACAATAGTAAGCGCATTGGTCAAAAAGGAGCAGGTTGAACGCTACGAGAGCGAAACAGTGGTAAAAGACCGTTTTGAAGGCTCTTTGCCGAGGTTTTTAACGGCATTTCTCGACAGCAAACCTCTCTCCGAGAAGGAACTCAACGAATTGAGGGAGATAATTGACCGATACAAGGAGGGATAAATATGTCTGAGTTATTCGGTTCTGTACTTGAAATGAGTTTGTGGGCAAGCATTGCCGCAGTAATCGTGATTATCGCTCGCTTGTGCTTAAAGAAAGTGCCGAAGATTTTTTCATATGTTCTTTGGAGCGTTGTGTTCTTCAGACTTCTGTGTCCTTTTGGTATCTCGATTCCCATTGACATACAGGTAGCTGAGTCAAGAGTGGCAGAAGACAGCGAAAATCCGATGATACAGACATTCATAGAGCAAGGGATAGAGTACGAAAAAGTTTCCGATGAACCTATAACGGAGGCTTATCCATACACATCTCTGGATACTCCTGTTGAGCAGCTCGAAAAATCAGACCCAATGCTGTTGCTGTGGTTTAACTGGCTCATAGGCATTGCAGGTGTAATGTCATACGGAGGATATTCGTATCTGAAATTAAGGCGAAGATTGAGAACCGCATTCAGAATTGAGGGACAAATATACGAAAGCGGAAGAATCAAAACTGCTTTTGTTCTCGGTTTTATTCGTCCGAGGATATATATTCCTGCAGGGCTGAGCGACACTCAGAGACGACTGATCGTAATGCATGAGCACACACATCTGCGACGTTATGACCACATTGTAAAGCTCATAGCTTACTGCGCACTTGCAGTGCATTGGTTCAATCCTGTTGTATGGTTATGCTTTAACCTGATGTGCAAAGATATGGAACAGTCCTGTGACGAAGCAGCTATACAGCAGATGATAAAACGGGGCAATAATGAGAAAGATGTTAAGTATGAATACGGAAAAATGCTACTTTTTCTTGGAGGCGGCAACAAAAATATTTTTAGCACAGTATCATTTGCGGAAAACGATGTTGCAGAAAGGGTGAAAAATGTGCTGGTGAACAAAAAGTCAAGTCGTGCAGTAACCGTGATAATCGGAGCTTTGATTATACTGCTTTTAGCCGCATGCCTATTCAATCCATATGTATTGTCCTTTGAAACAGTGAACAGAGATGATGTCTATGTACATTTGAGCACAGCCGATACGGAAGAAGCAAACGATCCTGTTCCAACTCCGATTAAAATAACAATAGGACAGAACAGCTTTTTCAGCAATACATCAGAAGTTTCTGTGCATTCTGCAGATCGTGATTTTGAAAAACTCAGTGATTGTACTGACATTGAAGCACTTCATTTGGAAAATTGTGTGTTATCAGATTTAGATTTCCTTTTATCTGTGCCTTCACTGAAAAAGCTATACATCAAGAATTGTACCATTGCGGACATATCAGCTATAGGTAGTGCCGCCGATATAGAGTTCCTGTCATTAAACGGATGTCAAGGGTACAAGGAAGAGGAGTTGTACACGGCATTGAGTAAAGCTGACAGTTTGAAGGGCCTCAGTTACTTTCCTCATTATAAGAATAATGATCAAATCGATTTATCTTTTGTTAACGGAATGAATGAAATCAGGGAGCTTGAGGTCTCTGTTAATAAGCAAAAGGATATAGATGATATTTGTACTTTGCATACCCTTGATAAGCTGAAAATATGTGAAGGCACGAGATTAACGGAATATGATTGGTCGGGACTGTCGGAATTAAGCAATCTTACAGAGTTTACTTTTCAGTTGCAGACCGATTCATATTTAAACAGTGAATGTGAAAAAATGCTTGAAGATATTCTGACAGCGTTGTCGGAGGTGAAATCATTACGGAGACTATACATTAATCCGGATGCGTCAATGATAAGTTTGCCTGCATCACCGCAGCTTTGGGCAGGACTGTCGGAGCTTGAATGTTTATTTGTTTCTATGACAGATAATATGGATTCGTTGAGTTTCCTGAGCTGTATGAGCAGTTTGAAATCACTCACTGTACTCGGTGGTTCCTTTGATATAAAGGATTTAAGTGAGCTTTCTTATTTGGAATCGCTTTATTTGAGAGGCAACAATGCAAAAAATCTTAACGTTTTATCAAAGTTGAAAGGGCTTAAGACGCTGAATTTGGATTTATCGCAGGACAATATAGATGAAAGCATATCTTACATTTCAAATATGCCGAAGCTTTGCGAATTAAACTTTGGGTATTCGGTTGTTTTTAGTGATGTTTCATTTTTGAAAGCTCTTCCCGAATTGGAGTTTTTATCAATACATAACATTAAAGAAGAAACTGATCTTTCACCTCTTGGCAGGTGTTCGTCTCTCCATACACTGATAATTGATGGAGCATTCAGCAATATCGATATTTTTGGCGACATGAACAGTCTTGAAAAACTATCCTTGTCAGGTGGGAATATAGTAAGCTTAAGCCCTCTGAAAGAGTGCGGTTCGCTGACAGAGCTCTTTGTCTTTTGCAATGGAGCAACAGATGCAGAGGGGCTTTCTGAATGCACGAATCTGAAATCTATAGAGATAATAGCACCTCTGGACAGTATCAGGTTTATAAACGCACTACCTAATCTGAGAAAGCTTACACTATGGTATGCTAATTATACAGATTCAGAGCTCGCCGATTTTGCAGCGAATAATCCATACTGTGAAATAAATGTCAGATGAAATAGATTCTCATATGTCAGAAGGCCCGAGAGGTAAGTTTAAAAAAACTAAGTTGTGTACCGAGGAGATTTGCTTTGAGACTGATATTCGTTTTGTGGTGTGATGTCCTTATCCCCGATAGTACAAATGACATTGCACTGGTACGCAGAACGCATGGGTATGCCGTTTAAGGCGGTTTGATTATAGGAGATAAATTATGAAAGATATATTTCTTTCCGTTTTGGAAATGAGCTTGTGGGCAAGTGTTGCAGCATTTATTGTAATTATCGCTCGTCTATGCTTAAAACGTGTGCCAAAAATCTTTTCATTTATCCTTTGGAGTATCGTTCTGTTCCGTTTACTATGTCCTTTTGGAATAAAAATTCCTATCTGGATTACACCCGACGAGCCGTACATAGTCGAGGCGACTGTTCCTGTCGGTCCTCCTATAGGTGATGCGGATGAATCAGTATTTTTTGACAGTACCACAAATACTTTTGTTGCCGAGAGTGAACTCCCAAAAGCAGAAAAGAACATCGGCATTATGTCGGTTCTTGCAATAATCTGGGTTTTAGGAACACTTTGTATTGCAGCATACGGTATGTATTCATATGCTCGTCTGCGTACAAGTCTTAAAAACGCAGTAATGACAGGAAACAATATATACGAAAGCGGCAGAATCAAGACTGCTTTTGTTCTCGGTTTCATTCGCCCAAAGATATACATTCCCGCAGGGCTGAGTGAAACTCAGAGACGAATGATTGTTATGCACGAGCATACACATCTGCGACGATTTGACCACATTGTAAAGCTCATTGCGTACTGTGTGCTGGCTATTCACTGGTTCAATCCTCTCATGTGGCTTTGCTTTGATCTGATGTGCAAAGATATGGAACGGTCCTGCGATGAGGCGGTAATCGGGGGACTTGAGCGTGACAGTGTTGCGGAATACTGTAACACCTTGCTGATTCTGAATGAAAAGGCTTCACACATAGCACCTGCTTTTTCTGAGAACGACACCAAAAAGAGAATCAACAATATTGTCAGCTACAAAAAGCCTGCTCGCAGGATTTTGCTGATAATATCGGTAGTGTGTGCCGTGATATTCTGCATAGGTGCTGTGAATATTGAAATAAAGGAAAAGGGCATAGATTTGGAAGAGGTTCTTTCTCAATACGACTCATCGGCATTTATAAACAACAGCGTTGAGGATAAGTACGCAGAGCTTGTATCTGTTGATTCCCCTCTTTATATTGAGATATTGACAGATAAACAGACAAAGGAACAGTATGCATCGGTTAAATACTGTTATCGGGAGTATAAGGGTGCAATAACCATTCCAGAAAGCTACAGCGGTGTGGCGGTGACACGCATTGACTTTGATGCGTTTATGAATTGCAGGGGTATAACGGAAATCAATTTGCCGCCCACTCTTAATGAAATATTGGATTCGGGCTTTTATGGCTGCACCTCTTTAAGGAGTATTGACATTCCCGATTCTGTTGTCTACATAGGAAATCTTTCTTTTCAGAACTGCTCATCGCTTCAAAGTGTAATTCTCCCTGAAAATCTAAGAGATATCTTCATGTTTACCTTTGCAGGCTGTGCATCACTTAAAGAAATAGAAATCCCCAACGGGGTTGAAGTGATTTCGAACAGTGTATTTATGGACTGT
>JAZUPB010000012.1:0-15903 GCA_045604965.1 Acutalibacteraceae bacterium | reverse complement strand
TATACCCTCGGCTGCGCTATCGCTATCAAGAAGAACTGCACCAATGCTGCTGATGCTGCTGAAGCTATCGGTATCGGCCTTGAGGCATTCTGCATCCCCGGCTCAGTTGCTGACCGCCGTAACGTTGGTCTCGGCCACGGTAACCTCGGTGCTATGCTCCTCAGAGAAGAGACCAAGTGCTTTGCATTCCTCGCAGGTCACGAGTCCTTCGCTGCTGCAGAAGGTGCTATCGGTATTGCTCGTACCGCTAACAAGGCTCGTAAGGAACCCCTCCGCGTTATCCTCAACGGTCTTGGCAAGGACGCTGCATATATCATCTCCAGAATCAACGGCTTCACCTATGTTGAGACCGATTACGATTTCGCTACCGGCGAGCTCAAGGTAGTTCGCGAGGTTGCATTCTCCGACGGCGAGAAGGCAAAGGTTCGCTGCTACGGCGCTAACGATGTTCTCGAAGGCGTTGCAGTTATGCAGAAGGAAGCTGTTGACGTTTCCATCACCGGTAACTCCACCAACCCCACCAGATTCCAGCATCCTGTTGCAGGTTCCTACAAGAAGTGGGCTATTGAGAACGGCAAGAAGTACTTCTCCGTTGCTTCCGGCGGCGGCACCGGCCGTACTCTCCACCCCGATAATATGGCTGCAGGTCCTGCTTCCTACGGTATGACCGATACTATGGGCAGAATGCACGGCGACGCTCAGTTTGCAGGTTCTTCTTCTGTTCCTGCTCACGTTGAGATGATGGGTCTCATCGGTATGGGTAACAACCCCATGGTCGGTGCTACCGTTGCTTGCGCTGTTGCAGTTTCTGAGGGTCTTAAATAAGATTTTCTGAAATAGCTAAAAAAGCCTTCCGATTTTATCGGAAGGCTTTTTTGTGTGTTTATAAGTGCATAGCCTCAATGTATTTGTCTATTATATCGGACAGTATTGAGAATTGTTTAGGCGAAAGTCTTTTACATTTTTCTGCAAGAGCATCAATATCATTATCAGGGCAATCGGCAAATAAAATCTGGTCGCTTGATATGCCTAAAACAAGACATATGCGCTTTAGTGTAGAAATCGAGACACCAACTACGCCGCGCTCCAAGTCTGAAACATATTGCGGCGATACCTCTATCTTTTCAGAAAACTGTTCTTGAGTAAGTTTTGCTTTTTCTCGCGCAGCCTTGATTTGCTCGCCTATTTGAATATTGATTTCCTTCTTTTCTCTCATATCAACACCGCCTTTGCTAGTAGTTTAACTAAAAGCAATGTTGACAAACACAGTGTGTTACTATTATAATACATAATAGCCATACACTTGAATTTGAATGGTAAACACAAAAGTGTACTTGGTAAATCAGAAAGGAGATGGCTTTACGGAATATGAAGTCATAAATAGAATTACAATTTATATGGGAAGTAAAAAATACAGCAGATCTCATTTATTAAAACGCTTTTAGCTCAATGAAATAAATGAGGATATTTCGGATGGCTATCTTACAGAACGAAAAGAAAGCAACGAAAATAATGATAATTGTAACCGAAAAAAGGAAAAAGATTTGGTAAAGAGAAAGGAAGATAAAAATGAAGAAAATTATCGCATTATTATTACTTATCTCAATGGTAATAACTCTTTGTTCTTGCGGAGATTCTAATCAGCAAAACTCAAATAAAGAAAAATCAATACAGCTCGGAGAAGCTGTTACTGCAGGTAATTGGGAATTTACTTTAATGGATATACAATTTGCTTCTGATATTGGCAACTATGATGAATACGAAAACTATCTTGTTCCCGGCGGAAAAACATCAAATGCAAATCCTTTCGCTCTTGAAGATGGTGAAATGTTTGCCGTAGTAACATATAAGCTAAAAAATATCGGTAAAGAATCATTAAGCGTTAGAGATTCGAGTCAGGGCATTTCAGTTGGTACAGGCAAATTTGTTTATAGCGATGGATATACATTTCATAGAGACACTTCTGATTCAATAGCACAAGCTCACTATTATGATGGTTCTGGATTTAATTCTACATCTTTTCTTGTCTGTGAGCCATTAAGCAATCCACTTGAACTTAGAGTAGCTTTTTGTGTACCTGCAGAAGTTGTAGAAAACACATCAGAGCCACTGGTATATGAAATTAAATTCAATGAAGATGGCAACAATATGGTTTTAAAATATACTATTCGTTAAGCAAAAAAGAGGCTGTTCGCAGCCTCTTTTGTTTTTACCTTTTCTTAAACTTGCAAGGCTTAGATTTTTGAAAATGCGCTGTTTTTTGTGTTGGTTAATATCTTTTTAGGATAAATGGTAATATTTAGAAGGTTAGCACTTGAGATGACCGTTTTTATCAGCAACAGACTAAAACCGCCTCACACTGCTCATTAAGAGCGATATAAGGCGGTTTGGTTTTATATGCCGGTCTCAATCAATCTCTGATAGGAAATAGTGCAGTATTCCTTCTGCAATTGCATAGCCTACTGTTTTTGAATTATCAATTATCCACTGGGCGTTTTTCTTGCTGGTATGGCTTTGTACTTCTACGACCATTGCGTCAATGCCCAGTTCTTTTGTGGCAATCTCACTATAGTTTTTATCAATGCCGCTCACTGCAGAACCTTTGCTGTCGGCATCGACAATAGGAGCAAGCTTATCCAATATGCATAGAGACAGTCTGGATGAACCTGTCATATTCTTATTAAATGCAACACGTGCGCCGTCTTCATCAAAATTCTTAGTATGTATTGCTACATAGGTGTACGCCTTTTCCTTTTTTGCCTTTTGTGGTCTTTCCTTAATAGGCACCGAATGTTTCGCTACGATCGATTCTATACCTGCCAAAGCAAGTCTTTCTGCACAGTACTCGGATATTCTTCGGCTTTCCTTGGATTCGTTGGTGTCCCCAACAGGGAATTTATACCACGTCTGATTGGAGGGACTTAAATAAACCTTTTTCTTCGGAATAACATTTATTAAAATGTAATTATTTATTCCGTTTTCTGTTCTGACGGAAATCATTGCCGTACCTTTTTTGAGCGCCGTAACATTGCCGGAATTATCGACTGTGGCAACATTTTTATCATTGCTTTCCCATACAAGGGTAAGGTCAGAGGTTGATGCCTCCGCAGGGCTTATGTGAGTATTGATTTGCAAGGTGCTGCCTATAACCGTATATTCGGTAACAACGCTGAGTTCTATTGACTCAGGCAGTATTTTTTCAGGCTCTTTCTCTTCGTTATCTGTTTCTGACACGGCATCGCTCTCTGATTCTGCAAATAAATCGGAAGGTGTCAGATCAATGGGATCTTCGATATCAGTCTCTTGTTTTTTTTCGGGCAGTACACTTACTCCGTTAGACAAAAGATTGATAAAAACTGTAAGACCTAGCGCAATTATTATAAGCGCATATATTACCGCTCGAACGCCTTTTGACGATCCGGTTGTTTTGTCCATAATATATTTCCGTCCTTAATTTCTCAGTACATTTCGTACATAAACCTCATTATTCCGTCTGCTATAACATTGCCGCAAAGCTCTCCGTTATCAAGAAGCCATTGTGCGCTTTCTTTTTTATCGTGGAAATCCACCTCTAACAGAACAGAGGGAACGCCTGCCTGATATGGATATTTGCATTCTTTGTATTCTACGCCATTCCTTATTCCTGCATCCTTGTCAGGGGTAACAGGGGCAACAGTATCATAAAGGCACAGAGCAAGGCGCATAGCTTTTCCTGATTTTCTGTTATAGAAAACCATTGTTCCGGTATCATTTCCTCCGGCATTTGTATGTATAGCGACATAGCATTTTGCTTTTTTCTTTGCAGCCAGTTTTCCTCTGTCCTCAAGGATATACTTCGTCGGACACTCATATACATCAAGACCCACAGTCTCAAGTCGTTTTTTGCAGAATCCTGACATAATAAACGCTTGCTTACACTCAGATATTTTGCTCTTATAGTAAAAGTTTCCAAGCTGCCTTGAAGGGCTGAGAAATACAAGTCCCGGTTTCATAACATAGATCGGCTGCAAAGCAAAAACACCGTTATCTGTGTACGCCTTAATGTATGTAAAGCCCCTTGATACAGCCTCAACAGTACCGTCGGGGTTGACTTTTGCTATCTCGTTGTTTTCGCTTTCCCATAAAATACCTGAAATTTCAGCATCAGCGGGAGATACAGCAGCATCTATCTTCATTGTTTTTCCGATTACAAGGTATTCAGAATATGCAGACAGTATTAGCTGCTCGGCTTCTTTTTGGGGAAGCGCTTCTTCTTTGACAACAGGAGACGCCTCTGGCTCAGATTGTGAGACTGTCTCTGTATATAGTGGAGTTAACGGTTCAGGTGTTTCGTGAGATTTTTCGCGGTCCTGATTTATTATGTAAAAAGCAGTAAAGGCCAGTGCCGAATTGAGCAAAAGCAGCAATACAATTTTTATTATGTCTTTAGATTTCATATGAAAAATCCCTTGTCTAGTAGACTTTATATTTATGTAATAGTATAATAACATTTGTTTTTTTTGGTGTCAATAATTCTATTTTGTCTAATCCATAACTAAGGAGAAGGATATTCGAACGCTTTTTGCAGCAAGGAATGCACCTGCTTAAGACTATCGAGACTTTTGTAGTGGGATGATGAGTTTCATAAGATTTTTTGAAATAAAGCATTACGCCCCTGAGCGAAAGCTCGGGGGTGTTTTTGTGTTTGGTAATATTTTAATTCTCATCGTAGGGGCGACCATTGGTCGTCCGTTTCGGAGATGTCGAGGGTGTTCACAGGATGTTGCAAAGCACCGTTCCCTCCGGTCAATATGTTTTTAGCAGAATTCTTCGATGATCTCTATTACATCATCGACAGAAAGGCCTGTTGCGTCGGCTATCTGCTCAGGATCGGCATCGAAAGACATATTAGCCATAACGAGATCGTATTTCTTAACATCAATACCGTCAACTGTCAGCACACTTCCGTCATAGGCAAAGTGATTATATGATTCTGCCCACTCATTGATGCATTCCGTGTCTGCTTCAAAGCAGATGTCCGAAAATTTTTCCGCAATTATCTTAAACACCGGGAACAGATAGGTCAAGCCCTGATCGGAATAGCCCATATCGGTGCCGTACACCGATTGGGCAATGGAAAAACCTGCATCCTCGGTAGAATCAAACTCTACAGTAATGCCGCTGTCGTTTTCTTCGATGGTGCAAAGACCATCCTTCATCAGCTCTTCCATACGAGGACGATAGACATCCTTACCCTCATATTTGAATTCAACGTTTGAGTTGGGGAAAGCGGTGCTGAGATAATGCTCGCGGATAATCTCCCATACTCCTGCTTTCAGATTTTTCTTCTGTGTATCGCTGCAGATAAAATTTATTGTACTCATAAATTGTTTCCTTCCATTATATTAATAAAGAGCAAAAACAGCTCATTTAATTATATATGATTTTATTGTCTGTTACAAGTAAATATGCTATATTCTTTAGGTGAGGATTTTGTGCAGTATTTCTGAAAGCGAAAATTATACCTTTCATAAAATGCTGACTTTTATGATATACATAAGAGGTGACTCAAATGGTAAAAAGACCTGTTCTGAGCACTTTGCTGAGCGCGCTGGCAGGGCTGTTGCTTTTGGGCGTGTTTTTCGGAGTGTCATTGATTGGCTCAAAGCTCATACAAAATGAAATAATATGGATCTATGTTTCAGGTGGACTTCGTCTGCTTACAGGAATTGCTGCCGCGGTGATTTTCTCTCTTTTATTCGGAAAGGAAAGACTCAGAGAGACCTTAGGGACAAAAGGAATAGGAAAAGGTCTGCTGTCAGCGGTACCGCTGATGCTGTTCTCGGCTATGTGTCTGGCTGTGTTTTTCATTGGTCTGAAGCGTTTTACGGCAGATAATATATGGGGATTTGTGGGAGATGTGTTTCTCATTACCCTGATGACATCATTCTTCGAGGAAATGGTCTTTCGCGGTCTTATGATTGAAGGGTATTTCCATATCAGACATCAAAACAGAATAACAGGGATTGCTTTTGCTCTGTTTTCTGCAGTTATATTCGTGGTGTGTCATACCAGCTACTACGGCTCGCCGTCAGACCTGCTTAATCTTTTTGCGCTGGGCTTTTCGCTGGCGGTTGTGTTTATGTGTTCGCGTAATATACTTCTGTGCACGATGCTTCACTATCTGTACGATATCGCAGTGTGTCTCATCAAGTATGGTGAAAATGAAAACAGCAGTCTGCGGCTCTGGATTTATCTGAGCCTTGATCTGATATACCTTTTGATGGCAGTGGTTGCAATTATAATAATTCTTTGTAAAAAACCTGATAAAACAGACAAAACGGCTGATATATAAAAAGATAAAGCACCTTAAAAAGGTGCTTTATCTTTTTTGAAAACACTGATTGAGAAAATTAACAGATTAATCAACGGTACGTGCAATAAGGAGATGGTCGCCTTCCTGCATCTTCAGACGTTCGTTTTTTAGGAGGGTAATGCGGGAATCACTGTGCATAATACCGATGACCGTATGAGATTCGGGTATCTTGAGTTCGTCAACATACCGTCCCTCCATAAGATCGTTGACCTGTCTAAGTTCGAAGCCGAGGGTGTTGGTGCCGAACTGTACGGTCTGACGGGACTGATATTCCGGAGACAGTGCGGATACTATGGCGTTTGAAACAAGTCTTGCAGAGCAGATGGTTTCAAGTCCATAGCGCTGGTAAGTGTCCTCACGGCTGACGTCAACTATACGAGTTACGATCTTATACAGGTTGAAAAACTCGCGTGCTATTTCGGAGACCATAATATTTGTATTGTCATCGTCGGTGCAGGAAACGAGAGCGTCGCAGTCCTCAATGCCGGCGGCTTTCAAAGAATCGAGATCTGTAGCGATACCGAGGGTGACACTGCCGGAAAAGTCCGAATCGGCAAGGGCATTGGCTGCTTCCTTGGTCTCGCAGAGAACGGCGACTTCGTGGTGTGCTGCTACCAGTTCAAGAGCAACGTGGCAGGCATTTTTTCCGCTTCCAACAACAAGAATATTCATTAATCATTACCTCCGTGATCAGAGCCAATCGAGGGAATTATCCTCAGATTCAAAGTCAAGATCGACATTAAGAGTCGGCGATACTACAGGTATCACAGTTCCTTCCTCAACAGACTCCATACCGTGTATATAGGGCTGTTGTGGAAGGTATTGAGGCTGCGGTTCTGGAACGATATCATTAGCGTTGCGCCGCTCGGTGAGAATAACATAGCAAAGAGACGTGAGAAGTGCAAGAACGCTGATTACGAGACATATTTCAAAACCGATGGGTGTGTATGTAAGAGAGAGGGTATGCTGTCCTTCCGAGGCGGAAATTGCCATGAGACCTCCGAAGCATTTGTGAGTCTTTGCAGTTTTTCCGTCCACCACAGCAGTCCAGTTTTTGCTGTAGGGGATTGTTGTAAATATGACATCTCCTGCCTTTGTCGCTGCCACAGCGCGGATGCTGTTTCCTTTTTCGCGGACAAAGGTGAGCTGTTCTGCGCTGAGAATACTCAAAACAGATGAAAATGCGTCCTCGTCAAGAGTGGTGAAATAGACGCTGTTTAATGTGGTGTTGACTTCCTTCAATTCTATTTCCACGGTTACATTGTCGAGAGAGTTGTATCTTCCCAGTCCTACGATGGCGCTGAGATCGGAATTTTCCGCCAACTTGCCGTTGACGTAAAATTTTGCATCGTCGGGAATACTTGAGGAAAGCCACATATAAAGTTCTCCGTCGCAGAGAGCGGTGAGAGTGTATGTCAGTTTTGCGCTGTCTGCATATCGGGTTATGATCTTACTTTCGTTGAAATCATTGCAGTTTGCGCCGTCGTAGCGCATTTCGTTAACCTGTGCTGACGCAAATACAGTTCTCTGCTCGCCGAGAGCGGCAGAAAGCAGAAGCTCCTGTGCTGTAAAGGGATTTGATGACAGAGTGGGATCTACATCGAGGATTATGTCAGAAGCGGCAAAGCCCACAGAAAGGGCATTTTTGTTTTCGTAGAGACCGATATTTTCGCCGACAGACAGAACAGGATATGTTTTGTCGTTTTCGTCCGAAATGAGGTAACGGACTCCGAAAAGAGCATCGGTAACGCCTGTCCAGCCGTTTTTGCCCTTGATTCCTAACACAGAAAACAAATCATTATCGGGGAATGAATCTATGCAGTGCTGACTGAGCAGAGTGTCTGAAGTAAGAACGGAACACTCACCTCGAACACGGGAAACCCCTTCACGGCCGCCGGTAAGTTCCCAGCCTAAAAGGAGAGAATCGACAGTTTCTTCGGTTGCTGCGGCTGAGGTGATTGTTTCCGTCTTTATGGGGATTGCCTTTTCCTTTGCGGTGAGGATACAGTCGGCCCCTGCGGTTATAGCCTCCGCAAGAATACACAGCATAATAACCACGCCGAAAACAGCAGGCGGTCTGCGGTCACTCATAACCACAAGCACGATTGCAGCATACAGGGTTACAAAACCTGCAGTGACAATTATGATAAGGAATCTCAGTTCAGATGCGCCGAATACGAGAGCGGCGGCAAACAAAAGAATGGTGATCATCCAGCTTCCGACGACTTTACCAACAGAAATACCGGAAGGTGTGGAAAGCCCGCGAGCAGCGAAGGCAACTGCACAGGCACAGAACATAAATGAAATTCCGCTTTCGCAGGTGGAGGGAGAAGTAAAGCCTGTGAATACAATATTGAGAGCAGGAATTACCTGAACCAGCATAAAAAGTACGAGTATGCCTGCGGCCATAGCGCGTTCTCCGGTAGGAAGCTTGCTGTTGAAAAGATATACAGGCAGCATAATTACAGTACAGGCAGAGCAATAGATCATTGCGTTGCCGCCGTTTTGAATTTCATTGCCCATAAAAAGCCCGGAGAAAAGCTCGGGGAAGGATACGCTCGGTGTATCGGCAAGAGAGCGTACTGCAGAGCCGCTTTCTGCGATTTCCAGCATAGACGGGATCGCAAACACTGCGCTTGCACACAGAGCAAGGATAAATACCGCCGCACAGCGCAGAGCGGAGGTTTTTATGGTGCTTTTTTCTTCAATTGCATTGGTGCCCCAAACAAATATCGAAGCAGTGAAGAACAGTGCGGCAGGCCAGAGCTGCCAGGAGGTGAGCATAAAGAGGATAAGAGCGGCAGAAAGCCATACGGTGCGTCCGTTTTTGAGAAGAGACACAACACCTGCTCCTATACCGGGAAGGAGAGCCGCTGCACTTCCGTAGACAGGGGAGAATACACTTATAAGGAAACATGCGCAACCGCCGTAGGCGACTGAAAATCCGAGACACAGCTCAGCTCGGTTATTCAGAGAAGCGGTGAGAAGATAGCTTGTAAAACCGGCTATGCCCATACGTATGAGGGTGATGAGCATAAATGCGTCTGCGGCACGTGAGGCAGGAAACAGCAGAGAGATAAGGTACAAAGGAGAAAAATATCCGCCGGAATATATGCTCCAGGTTCCGCCTCCGAGGCCTTCAGAAAAGCTGAAAAACAGACTTTCTCCGTCAGAAACAGCCCGCCTGAACCTTTCGAGAGTCTCTATAAACTGAGCATTTGAACCTGAGATCAGAGTGGCGTTGCCAAAGGGGCTTATGCCGCCTATGATACAGACCACTATAAGCACTGCCGCAGGTAGTAAAAAGGCAAATGGCGTCATAACACGCTTTGCGCGCATATCGCGTTCGGAAATTTCAGCGTTCATATGTATACTGATATAAAATCAGCGCAGCCTCCCTTCTTTGCCTTGTTTCAAACATTATAATACGAAATTATACCACTTATTCATCCGCTTAACAAGTATCAAACAGAAAATAGGACGCAGGGGAGTATTATATTGCCGAAGACGGAAAATTCTGTTATAGTTATAGGCAACGGAGATGATATTATGAGTGAATACACACCCAATGTAATAGAAATAACTGATTTTTTGGCTCCTGAGCTTGATGTATATGCGCGCCTGACAGAAGCACAGCTGCTCAACCGAGAAGATCCTCAGAGCGCTATGTTTATAGCAGAGAGCCCAAAGGTAATAGAGCGCGCACTGAATGCAGGCTGTGAGCCTGTGTCGATGCTGCTCGAAAGAAAGCACATAAGAGGAGAAGCGAGAGAGATCATCGAGCGGTGCGGCGATATTCCCGTATATACTTCGGAATTCGACATTCTCACACAGCTTACAGGGTTTAAGCTGACACGGGGCGTGCTTTGTGCCATGCGCCGTCCGAAACTCAGAGATGCTGACGAGATATGCGCAGGAGCAAGGCGTATAGCTGTGCTTGAGGATATAATGAACCCAACTAACCTTGGCGCTATTTTCCGCTCGGCTGCCGCGTTCAATATAGATGCGGTTCTGCTGACTCCGGGCTGTACAGATCCGCTGTACCGCCGATCTGCAAGAGTAAGTATGGGTACTGTTTTCCAGATACCCTGGACATACCTCGGTGAAAAAATGGCGGAATGGCCCGAAAAGGGAATGGAAAGAATAAAGAATATGGGATTTAAAACCGCTGCAATGGCGTTGAGCGACGATTCGGTAAGCATAGATGATCCCGAACTTATGGCAGAAGAAAAGCTCGCAATAATTCTCGGTACCGAGGGTGACGGGCTTTCGGAAAAAACCATCGCAGACTGCGATTATACAGTAAAAATTCCTATGTCGCACGATGTGGATTCCCTCAATGTTGCGGCGGCCAGTGCGGTGGCATTCTGGCAGCTGCAAAACAAGGATTGATATGCAGAATAAAAAAATTAATGTTTTTCGTTAATTTATACTTGACAAACGTAAATCCTCCGTATATAATGGCGACAGTAACAGATCTGTTCGCGAAATTATATTTGGAGGATTTTGTGTTTGGAAGCAATCCTTTTCAGGCACAGCGGATATCCGCGCTTCGTAAAGAAAGGAAAATAATTATGAAAAAAATGAGTACAACTGCGAGAGTATTAAGCGTCATTGCAAAGATAACGGCAATTATTAATATTATTGGTGCCTCATTGTTTGCGCTGATTGCAGTTTTGTTTGCTTTTGTTGATGCAAGCGTGTTTGAGGAGGCACAAACCGATCTTACACTTGGAACGGTAACCTTCCATATTAACCCTGAGACAGCTTCTCAGCTGACAAACGGAGAGCATGTGAAATGGCAGATGGTCGCTGTTGCAGCTTCCCTTGTTGTTCTTACAATATTTACTGCATATATGATGAAGATCGTGCGCAAGGCACTTAAGCCTATGGCTGAGCAGAATCCCTTTGATGTTGCTGTGTATAAAAACGTCAAAAAGCTGGGTATCCTTACATTAATAGGCGGTGCTGTGGGTCAGGTCATTCAGTTTTTGGGCGAGATGTTTATTCTTCGCTCATACGATTTTGGCGACTTATTCCTCAGCGATAAGATCATCGGCTGGGAAATGAATTTCGAGTTTGACGGTTCCTTCATTATCGTTGCAGTGGTACTGTTTATGCTTGCCTACGCATTCAAATACGGTGCAGAGCTTCAGCAGCAGTCTGATGAGACTCTTTAAGGGAGGTAAATTATGCCTATCATTTTAAGACTTGACAGAGTAATGGCGGATCGAAAAATATCTCTTAAGGAGCTGGCAGAAAAGGTTGGTGTGGCAAATGTCAACCTTTCAAAGCTGAAAACAGGAAAGGTATCTGCTATCAGATTTTCCACACTGGAAGCCATATGCGATGTGCTGGACTGCCAGCCTGGGGATATCCTGGAATTTTCAAGAGATAAGGGGATACAGATCCAGATAGAGGACGACGAATAATCAGTTTGTTTTGAAAAGAGTAAAGAGGAAAAATTTTGAAAAGAGTGAAAAATGCTCCCTTTTTAAGGGAGCATTTTTATTACTGTGGATTTGCAGAGGGAGCGTCTGTAGCGGACATATCAGAACCTGAAACAGGCTCTTTGGGAACGTCCAGAACCTCGGTAAGTTCGGGGAGCATTACATTGACTTCTGTACCGCCGTCTGCATAGGTCATATCGTTGCTGTAAAGGAAGAGCTGTATGTCATTTGCATTAACAGTGAGGTTTGATGCAAGCAGATATTCTCCGCCCACATAGCCTTCCTTATATGTGCCTGAGATAGGAACGGTAACGCCCTTTACCTCGTAATCGCCGTACTTCTTGAGCTTTCCGCAGAGACCGAGCATTTTGCCGGCGCCGCAGTCGGTAGTAACGTAGCTGAGTGTGTTATAAAGCACCGATACGTGCTCAAGAGTTCCGAATTCCGAAAGACTTTCGCAAAGCTTCGCCGCCAGTTCCTGCTGACGAAGTGACCTTGCAAATTCATCGTCCAGCTGGGACATTCTCGAGTAAATAAGAGCTTCCTCTCCGTTGAGAGTAAAGCGGCCTGTGCCGCCGAAGCGTTTCTGAGGATCGAATTTGTTAGTTGCCATCCAGTAAGAAATATTCTCATCGGTGATGGTAATGCTTGCGCCGCCGAGATGGTTTACCATAGTTTCAAAGGCGGTGAAGTTCAGAACAAAATAATAATCGATTTTTACCTTGAGGGTATCCTCAACAGTGTCGCGTAGAACGTCTGCACCGCCGTAGGTGTAAATTTTCCGAAGTGAAGAACCGTAGTTTACGCCGTCTATCTGGTCTGCAAGAGGGACGTAAAGATCGGGGATAATATTGACAAGACGCACCTTCTTGGTCTTTTCGTCTATTGAAACGATGACCATACCGTCAGCCTGACGCTGTTCGTCGAGAGCGACTATAAGGAAGTTCTGAACTTTTTTGCCCGACTTGACGGCAAGGTCAGACAGTTCAAATGCGTCGTTGAGCTTTGACAGTCTGTTGCGGTCGTCCTCCGATATGGAAACGGAATCGTCGAGAATAGATGTAACTGTTGAGGGCTCATAAATATAGAGGTCGTTGAGGTCTTTTGTGCCTTTTACGTTTATCTGGTTCATTTTTCCTATCAGCATAAGGTTGACTGTGAGGAAAATAAGACCTAAAAAAGCTGCGGTGATGCAAACTCCCGTGATTACGCTCTTCTGCCACATCTTGAGAGGTCGGCGGTTTCGTCTTTTATAACGGGTACGGCGATCTTCGTCGCCTACCTCTATATTCGGAACATAGTAATGTTCTCCGTCATCTGAATCGTTGGCGTTTGTTGAAAGTCCCTGTACTTCACCGCGATATTCGGTGCGCTTCTTTTCCTCAAACTCTTTGGGAGTTTTTGCCTTGAATCCGCGATCGGTCATTCGCTCGGAGAAGAACAGGTCACTGTCCTTGCTTCGGGCATCCCAGCGGCTGGGGAGAGAAGATTCGGTGTCCTGAAGTACCGGCTTTGAAACCGACGGGATATCGGACAAAAAATCATCGCTGAAATCATCGGAAAGATCCGGTGTCGGGCTCGGCTGCGGCTTCGGCTGAGATGGTGAAGAAGCGGCACGGAAGCGTCCTTTGGGAGTTTCTGGTGCGGCAGAAGGTGTGATTTCTTCGGGGGCCGAAGGTGCAGGAGTAGCGGCAGTGACAGCGGGCTTGGCAGGGGTAGGTATATCCTCGGGGGGGACAAAGGGAGTATCTGCCGATGCTGTGCGGGAACCTTTTTGGTCGGTCTGTTCGCCGGACAGAAGGTTCATAAGCTTATCAGTTATGCTGCCGAATGTTCTCTTTGCCTTAGAGGAAAGAGAATCCTGCGGTGCGCCCTGGGTTATTTTTTCTGTATTTCCTGAGTCATCTGTGTGACGTGAAAATCTGCTCTGGGCCATTGAATTTCCTCCGTAAAGGTTTTGTATCACACTTCATTATACTACCGTTTCTTTCTTTTTCAATAAATATAATGTTAATTCTGCTTTACAGACAGGATTTTGAGTGGTACAATGATAAAAACTGAATTTTCGGGGAGCATCGGGAAAAGGGAAGCGTGGTGAAAAGCCACCGCGGAAGCCGCCACCGTGAAGCCGAGCACCGCCGCATTACGTCACTGAAGCCAAGTCTTCGGGAAGGCGCGGAGGGTGCGATGAAGCAAAGCCGGGAGACCTTGCCCAGTGTGATTATTTGTGAAGTACGGATTTTTGCTCTCACTTATACCCAGTAAGCAGGCTTGTGCGTTTTCTTCTGCGCATCAGGCTTGGTTTTTTGCTGTGGAGATGCTCGCTTTACGGAGTCATTTCTGCGGCTTATTTTATTTTTGGAGGTAAAAAATTATGGAAAACAAGAAGAAAATTTCAAAAGTAGTGTACATCGTTGTTGGTATCGTGTTGGTTCTGGCTGCGGCGTTTGCTGTGTTTGCCGTCAGAACAGGTCTGTTCGGCAAAAATGAAGTCAACAATGAAGTACAGATCACCTACTATCTGAGCGTTGCGGCACAGGGACAGGAAATCTACAGCGGTGAGGTAAATACCGCAGAAGGTACTGTACTTATGGATTCAATGGTTTCTGCACTTGAGGCTGAAGATATTGAGGTCGTTTACGAGAACAGTGAGTACGGTGCATACATAACCGCTATTGGAGGCTATGCACAGAATTATGAAGAGAACCTCTACTGGTCATTTACAGTAAACGGTGAGCTTGTTATGGAGGGTGCTTCCACACTTGTTCCTGCTGAGGGCGACGAAGTAGTATTCACTCTCGAAGAAATTGTATGGTAAACACAAAAAAGCTAAGCCCCGTCAGACGGATAGCCCTTGACGGTATGCTCTGCGCCCTTGCAGTAGTGGGACGCTGGGCACTGGGAGCATTGCCGAACATCCAGCCTGTTACAGTCATTCTTATCCTGATGGCTATATATATCGGGATATGGGACAGCGTGGCATCTGCTGTTGTCATCGTCACTGTAACGAATATGATAATGGGCGTAGGAATATGGTCGATTTATCAGATGCTTGTGTGGGCTGTTATAGGAGCTGTATCGGGGGTGCTGTTTAAAAAACATCATCATCCTCTTGTAATGCTCGTGTGGAGTACGGCAATGGGCTTTGTGTACGGTTTTCTGGTGTCGCTGTTCGCGTACCGTTCATTTGTAACAAACGGAGGTACGGGCGGACTGATTGCATACTGGCTCTCGGGGCTGACCTTCGACGGCTTTCACGCACTGGGAAATGCGGTGTTTGTATGGTTCCTGCAGCCTGTTTTTGCAAAGCTTATGAATATGGCAGGGAAACCTTCTTAAAACAAAAAAGGGAAGGCATAGGCGTTGTACCCGTAAGGATACAACGCCAGTTTTATTCGCCTTTGGCGAGTTATATTGCTTTGCAGTTATATTCGGCTACCGCCGAGTGATATTGCCTTCGGCAGTTTATTGGCGAATAAAATATCACTGAAACCGAAAGGTTTCAATAACACTATTGCCGTAAGGCAATAATATCACTGTGCGACCTGTCTTACAATATCACTATTAAAACTTATTTTCTTTTGATATAGTAAAAACGGATGTGCAGAAATTCTACACATCCGTTTAATAGTTGTCTCATACCGTAACAAGCAGGGAAAATGTACGGCACATTTTCTACTTGTTAGGAGAACCTAAAACCCTTTTAAATTTAGTGTCTGTTTAATTCTTCATACAACTTTTTATATATGTAAAAAGGCTCTTTCCAATCTTCGTAATATCTTAATATTACATCACGCGAAGGCAGTCCTAATTTCGCGAGATCTTTACCTTGTGGAATTGCATTACCATCTTTTACCCATTTTGATATGATATCGTCAACCTCTCGTTTGCTGTATTTTGCTTTTTTACTCACCAACACGGTTATAAGTCGGATCGTAGCCATGTCGTTCTGTGAGCCAAGGAGTTGATTTATGACATTGTCTTCCTAAGACCGCTTGGCCTCCGACTTATTGCATTACCATCTTTTACCCATTTTGATATGATATCGTCAACCTCTCGTTTGCTGTATTTTGCTTTTTTACTCACCAACACGGTTAT
>JAZUPB010000011.1:0-67689 GCA_045604965.1 Acutalibacteraceae bacterium | reverse complement strand
ACGGTGATCAGGCCATCTACGATACCATGGTGCGTCTGTCCAAGGGATACGAAGCACTGCTGACGCCCTTCGTGGATTCCAAGGGCAACTTCGGCAAGATGTATTCCCGGGACATGTCCTATGCCGCGCCCCGATACACGGAGGCGAAGCTGTCTGCGATCAGCGCAGAACTGTTCCGGGATATCGACAGCGATACCGTGGAATTCGTGGATAACTATGACGGCAGCATGAAAGAGCCGGTCCTGCTGCCAACGACATTTCCCAACGTTCTCGTTTCTGCCAATCTTGGTATTGCCGTCGGTATGGCCAGCCAGATCTGCGGTTTCAATCTCAACGAAGTCTGTGAAGCGGCCATCGGCCGGATCAAGGATCCGGACTTTGATGTTCTGTCTGTGATGCCTGCTCCGGATTTTCCAAGCGGCGCGGAGATCATCTATGATTACACGGAGATGGAAAACATCTACCGTACCGGTCACGGCAGCTTTAAGGTGCGGGCCCGCTGGAGATATCTGAAAAAGGAAAACATCGTCGAGATCTATGAGATCCCGTATACCACCACCACCGAAGCCATCATGGATAAGGTGGCGGAACTGATCAAGGCGGGCAAGGTCCGTGAGATCAACGATATGCGTGATGAGACCGATCTGGGCGGTCTGAAACTGGCCATGGATCTCAAGCGCGGAACGGATCCGGAGAAACTGATGCAGAAGCTCTTCAAGATGACACCGCTTCAGGATTCCTTCCCGTGCAATTTCAATATCCTGATCGCCGGCAACCCCAAGGTCATGGGCGTGTACGAGATCCTGGATGAGTGGACGGCGTGGCGTGTGGACTGTGTCCGGCGTCGTGTGTATCATGAGCTGAACCAGAAGAAGGACAAACTGCACCTGCTCAAGGGCCTGCAGAAGATCCTTCTCGATATCGATAAAGCCATCGAGATCATCCGCAAGACCGAAAAGGAAGCGGATGTCGTTCCCAACTTGATGATGGGATTCGGAATCGACGAGATCCAGGCCGAGTTTGTAGCGGAGATCAAGCTGCGCAATATCAACCGCGAGTATATTCTCAAGAAGACTTCCGAGACGGAACAGCTGGAGAAAGATATCGCGGAGCTGGAAGATACCGTAAAATCGAAGGCGAAGATCAACCGGATCATCGTCAATGAACTGAAAGAGATCAACAAGAAATATGAGATGCCGCGGAAGACCGGAATCGTCTATGCCGATGAGATCGAAGAATTCTCGGAAGAGGAGTCCGTTCCCAGCTATCATGTCAATGTGTTCGTATCCAAGGAAGGATACATCAAGAAGATCACGGACCTGTCTCTGCGCATGTCCGGAGAACACAAATACAAGGAAGGCGACAGCCTTCAGACACAGTTCGACTGCGATAATACGGAAGAGATCCTGATCTTCACCGACAAGCAGAATCTCTATAAGGCCAAACTAGCGGATTTCAACGATACCAAAGCATCGACCCTCGGTACGTATATTCCCGCACAGGTGGGGATGGACGAAGACGAACATGTATTTGCAGTCCTTCCCGCCAAAAAGTACCGCGAAAACCTGATCCTGGTATTTGAAAACGGAAAAGCGGCCCGTTTCAAGATGGATGTCTATGAAACGAAGACCAACCGCAAACGGCTGATCAATGCCTATTCGGACAAGTCACCGCTGATCAAAGTGCTGGCATTCTCCGATGAAACGGATATCACGCTGTTTTCCGATCACGGCAGGGCACTGGTGGTTCACACTTCCGTGATCCCCGCCAAGACCAGCCGGTCGACACAGGGCGTGTTCTGCATGAAATTCGGCCGCGGCAAACACATGGTCACGGATGCTGCACTGCTGGCAAATACGGACATCAAGAATGTTTCCCGATACCGTTCCCGCACGATCCCGGCGATGGGTGCTCTGATCAAGGAAGAGGATCGGGGAGAGGAACAGATGTCTCTGCTGGACTGATACACTGATTATTTGGAGAGGAGGAATGGAGATGCCGACACAGTTCGTACGCCGGGTGACAGCCCTGCTGTCTCTGGTTCTGGTATTCTCGCTCCTTTCCGGATGCGGTCTTTACGACAAGGAATATTCGGTGGTGGAGCAGTACCCCGTCGCCGTCAATGATTCGGACAGGGATTCCAGCACCGTTCATAATTATTATGAGATGGAAGCGGCGATCCTGGATCTGGTACACCAGCGGCAGGAACAGGGCTCCATCGTCTTTGAAAACTATGAAGGGGACATCAGTTCCGATCTGAAGAACGTCTGCTGGGGACTTCGTACCCGGGACGCATTCTGCGTGTACTGCGTCAGCGGGATCCAGTATGAGATGAACCATATCGTATCCCATGAAGGTGCGGATCTCTCCATTTCCTATTCCAGAAGTTCGGAGGAGATGGAACATATCAGGACCATCTCCTTTTCCACCGAACTGACCGATTATGTGGAACAGGCCATTGATTCCTTCGTGGATCGCCTGGTCGTTCTCATCAAGAACTGTTCTCTGGATGAAGACGGGATCCGGGAACTGGTCGCCTCTGCCTATGAAGATAATCCCGTGATCGCAATTGCGGCCCCCATGACGCAGGTTAAGATGTATTCCGGCTCCGGGCTGCAGCGCCTGGTGGAGGTGGAGTTCTCTTACGGGGACGATATCCAGGACCTTCAGAATAAGAAGAAGGAAATGGCGGAGAAGATCGGGGATATCACCGAACAGTCTTCGGACGATTTTACGGAAAAGACCCTGCTCAAAGCGGTCAACATGATCACGTCACAGTGCCGGTACCAGGATGAGTATATCGGAAACTCCGTTTATTCCTGCCTCGTGACGAAAGAGGCAAACAGTCAGGGTCTTGCACTGACTCTGAAGAGCATCTGCAATGCCATGGATATCCCATGCGAAACGGTGAACGGTTTCTATAATCAGAAGGAACATTACTGGAATATCGTTCAGATCGGCAATGATTATTATCATATCGATCTTTCACGGTGCATCCTGCAGGGTACGGAATCCGGTTTCCTTCGAAGCGATGAGGAGATGTGGAATGAGTACCGCTGGGATACCTCTGCATACTCCAGATGTTCCGGACCGCTGACCTATCAGGACGTAGTAAACAGCTGATGGAAAGAGCACACTTTTTTTACCGGGTGTGCTCTTGACTTTTTATTGGAATATGCTACAATAACATCCGTTGTGCGGGCATAGCTCATCTGGTAGAGCGCCACCTTGCCAAGGGGGAGGTAGCGAGTTCGAGCCTCGTATTCCGCTCCATAGGACCTGACGCTTTTGCGTCAGGTCTTTTTATGTAAATTTCATTTTTTTCACTTGCTTAAATCTAAAATTTGATGTATAATACAATCGAGGGAATTTGTCCTTGTTTTTAGATTTACAAAACTCCCTTGCAGCGGTCTGTATATGATTAAGCGTATAAATGCCGCCCGAGTGTTATCGCTGTGCGGCTTGTAATGATGAAATAACAGAGCTTCGACCGCTGTGAAAGTGCTCTGAAAGGAGAATATAATATGCCCGCAGATTTGCATTGTCACACCAAAATTTCAGACGGTTCAACAGGCCTTGATGAACTGGTGGCGATAGCAAAAAGAAGCACCCTTTCCGCAATTGCGGTAACAGATCACGACACTTTTGCAGGTGCGAGCCGTGCAAGAGTTATAGGAGAGCGTCAGGGAGTCACAGTAATTCCCGGAGTAGAAATGTCCTGCTTCGACAAGGTCAGAGGCAGAAAGGTCCATATCCTCGGATATATGAGCAGCCGACCCGATAAACTTGTCGGTATTTGTAAGCGTACCAGTGATGCGCGTAAAAAGGCAATGCAGCAGATGCTTGCAAGAGTAATGAGAAAATATCCTGTGACTGTCGAGATGGTCACAAAATGTGCCACAGGAAGCACCAATATATTCAAGCAGCACATAATGAATGCCCTTATGAACTGCGGTTATTCCACCACGACATACGGTGAACTTTATGACGAGCTCTTTGCTCCCGGAACAGGTTCCTGCCTTGTTGAGGTAGAATATCCCGATGTGTACGAAGTTCTTGATCTTCTTATAAGTGCAGGTGCAGTTACAGTTCTTGCACATCCTTTCCAGTATGACAGCATAGAGCTTATGCCGGAGCTTTGCGAAAGGGGACTTCACGGTGTTGAGGCATGGTGCCCCAGCAGTTCACCGGAGCAGAGCGAATATATAGAGCGTTTTGCTGCAGACAACGGACTTATTGCAACAGGCGGTTCTGATTTCCACGGAATGTATACGAGACAGGCTAGAACCATCGGAACATACACCACTCCCGATGATATGCTTGACCGTCTTGTAACACTTGGCGAAAAGCTTAATAAAAATCTTTGATTGAAAGGCATTGATCCACTATGGCATATACATATATGACAAAAGGCACCTGTTCAAGACAGATCGACTTTGATATTGAAAACGGTGTGCTGAAAAATGTTAAGTACACAAGCGGATGCAACGGAAACCTAAAAGGTATCGGTGCCCTTGTAGAGGGTATGGAGGTTGATGAAGCAATCAGCCGCTTAAAAGGAATCAAGTGCGGAATGAAGAATACTTCCTGCCCCGACCAGCTCGCATGTGCTCTTGAGGCATATAAGCGCGGCGAATTATAATTGATAAGGAAGCACTGTTTGCAGTATTTAAATCTGCAAACAGTGCTTTTTACTATTGCCTTATGGATATGCAAAGTGTTATAATGACACTTGTTGAACATACAAAGGGAGGCACCTGCAATGGCACGCATCGGCTTTGATAATGATAAATATATAAGGCTTCAGTCAGAGCATATTATGAATAGACTGTCCGGTTTCGGAGGTAAGCTTTACCTAGAATTCGGCGGTAAGCTTTTTGATGAT
This sequence comes from Acutalibacteraceae bacterium, assembly GCA_045604965.1. Taxonomy (GTDB): domain Bacteria; phylum Bacillota; class Clostridia; order Oscillospirales; family Acutalibacteraceae; genus JAISGQ01. The sequence goes on along the minus strand of JAZUPB010000011.1, from coordinate 62,804 downwards.
TTCCACGCAGCACGAGTGCTGCCTGGCTTTGCTCCTGACAGTAAGGTCAATATGCTTCTCGCACTCAAGGACGAAGCAGAGATAGTTATCACCATCAACGCAAGTGTTATTGAGAGCAATAAAAAGCGAGGAGACCTTAATATCACCTACGATATGGAGGTGATCCGTCTTATTGATGCATTCCGAGGAATTGGTCTGTATGTCGGCAGTGTTGTTGTTACGCAGTATAACGGACAGCCTGCGGCTGATGCCTTTATCAAGCGTCTTGATATGCTCGGGATAAAGAATTATAAGCATTATCCTATCGAGGGCTATCCTAACGATGTGCAGAAAATAGTCAGCGATGAAGGCTACGGTAAGAATGAATATATTGATACCGAACGCAAGCTCGTTGTTATTACAGGTCCCGGTCCCGGCAGCGGTAAGATGGCAACCTGTCTTTCTCAGCTTTACCACGATCACAAGCACGGAATACGTGCAGGTTATGCAAAGTTTGAGACATTCCCGATATGGAACCTGCCTCTCAAGCATCCTGTAAATCTTGCATACGAGGCGGCTACCGCAGACCTTAACGATGTAAATATGATCGACCCGTTCCATCTGCAGGCTTACGGTGTACCTACAGTAAATTATAACCGTGATGTTGAAATTTTCCCTGTTCTCAATGATATATTCTGTAAAATATTTGGTACCTGTCCGTATCAGTCGCCTACAGATATGGGCGTAAATATGGCGGGCAACTGTATAAGTGACGATGCAGCCTGCTGTGACGCATCCCGTCAGGAGATAGTCAGAAGATACTATGCAGCTATGTGCCTTGCAAAGCAGGGAGTAGAGGGTTTTGAGCCTGTACGCAAGATAGAGCTTATAATGAAGCAGGCGAACATTACCGCAGAATGCAGACCTGTTATCGGTACAGCAATGGTACTTTCTGAAGAAACAGGAGAACCTACAGCAGCTATTGAGCTTGCAGACGGCAGGATAATCACAGGAAAGAACGGAGATTTGTTGGGAGCAACTTCCGCAATGCTTCTCAATGCCCTTAAGGCTCTTTGCGATATTCCCGATGAAATCCATCTTATATCCTCAGAGTTTATCGAGCCTGTTCAGAAGCTTAAGGTCGAGCATCTGGGAGGTGTCAACCCCAGACTTCACACTGACGAAGTGCTTCTTGCACTTTCCGTATGTGCCGCAACAGATCCCAATGCGGCTCTTGCACTGCAGCAGCTTTCGAAGCTCAGGAATTGTGAAGCACATTCCAGCGTAATCCTCAGCGAGGTTGACTCGATGACAATGCGCAAGCTCGGAATAAATCTCACCTGCGAGCCTCGTTATCAGACCAACAAGCTCTTCCAGAAATAAAAGTTTTACACGATTTTTTCAAAAATCGTGGGGCAGGGGCAGAGCTCCTGCAGGGGATTAAGGGGAAGAAACCTTAACCTAATTATGGTTTAAACTCAAAAGAGACATTTGATACTAATATCAAATGTCTCTTTGTGATTACTGAATAATAAACAGGGAGGCTTAAATATGGAAGCAAGAAAACTACTGGAAGCATTGAGCATCGCAGAAAGACTGAAAGATGCAACAAGGCATTGCTATACAAAAAACGGCAGACACGAAAGCGTGGCAGAGCACAGCTGGATGATGACACTGATGGCGTTTTTTATTAAGGACGAATTCCCTGAAGCGGATATGGATAAGGTAATAAAAATGTGTATTATTCACGATCTGGGCGAAGCCTTTACAGGCGATATTCCCACATTCGAAAAAAATGCCGTAAATGAGCAAACCGAAGAAAAACTGCTTAATGAATGGCTTGATACCCTTCCCGAAAACAACAGAGCAGAAATGACCGCCCTGTACGACGAAATGGCGAAAAGAGAAACAGCAGAGGCGAAGATATACAAAGCCATTGATGGGCTGGAAGCGTTGATTCAGCATAACATTTCCGATTTATCAACCTGGATTCCAAAGGAATATGAGCTCAACAAGATTTACGCAGATGATAAGGTCGCCTTTTCCGAATATCTTACAGAGCTTAGAGAAGAAATAAGAAAAGACACCTTGAGAAAACTCGGTGAATGATATAAACGCATAAATTTAAGCGGCTGTTTCCAAAAATCTCTTTATTTCCTCAGCTATTTTCTTATACTCAATATTATGAACATAATGGGAGCAGTCGAGCTGTATGTACCTTCCGTTTTTAAGACTTTCAGCATATTTTACAGATGTGATTATCCACTTCTTTCTGTCATAATTAATACCGTCAGCGTTTGAAATAAACATCAGAACAGGAACGCTTGGTATAATGCCCTCGCCAATAATCATTGCATTCTCCTTGCAGGATTTTCCTTCATTTACAACGGCGTCTGAAACACATCGCTTGCTGTAAATTGCCTTTATAATACCCTTGTCATTATCTGTAAGCTCTGAGTCTGCATACAAAATATTTACAGTTCCGGAAATAAGTCTCGCCAGTCCCATTTCGCAAAGCACCTGATTGAATTTCAGAGCAGATACACCTATATTTAAATCAGAATAATATTCAGGTGCTGCCATATCCAGTCCAATGATTGCTGAAACCTCGTCAGGATATTTCTGAGCCCAGTATATCGCCTCAAGTCCTGACATTGAGTGAGGGCAGAGGATATAGGGGGGCTGTAAATCTGCTTTGGTCAATGCCGCTCTTGTGTCCTCAAGAATAGTATCAATATCCCTGCTCCTGTCGTAATCATCACTGAAGCCGTAGCCAAATTTCTCTACAACAGCGATTCTGTATTCGTCTGTTAGCCGTGAGTATAGGGATTTGAAATCGAGAATCGGTGAGGGTGTTCCTCCGCCCGATAAAAAGATTACCGTTTTATTTCCTTCGCCCTCGGTGTAAACACACATATTCCTTCCGTCAACCTCTACAAGTTGGCCGAGAGGTTCAAGCAAAGGCTCTTCACTTTTCGTTTTTATTTTGTGGTTAACAAACGCAATTAGCAAAAGAATGCACAGGGTGATTAAAATAATTATTATCACTTTTAATACCATTTTACATTTCCTCTTTATTTTTTAATTCATCAAATCTCTTTTTAACAAAATCAAGTGCCTTGGACGGCTCTGTCGAGCCGAAAACAAATCTTTCAATTACGTCAACGGCAGTTTCCCCAAGACCGTCTATGGAAATCCCTACCGTGTCTTCTCCCATTAAAAACTTTATGCCAGTAGTTGTGTAATTCGGCGCAGAGTCAAATTTTACAGCAAGAGCATATGCGTCGGCAATGTATCTTTCCGCCTCGTCATATTTCCCGAAAACTGCTTCCATTACAGCAATCTCGGCAAAAAGAGCCGCTTTCAGTTTGTCAACAAAAATAATACAGTCCTTATCCTTTTTGATGCTTTCAAAGAAATCGGCAAGCCATAATCCGACATCTATGCAAAGAGTATTGTTTTGCTGAGCGAACATAAAGAACATTCCACCCATTGTATGAATTGTGTTGTTTATAATGTTCATATAAGACTGATAGATGTATGTTCTTGCCTCAAGAGGCTGTTTCATCATAGTATATGTAAATCCGATGCGTGGGCTGTTGATATTGCATATGTTATTCTGCTTTAATATTTCTATGCCTTTTTCAAGCTGTCCTGCATTGAGATAATTCAGTGCCACAAAGTTCAGTATTGTCGTTTCATTTATGCTTCCATTTTCGTTCTGGTACAGAAGAGGGATAGCGGCACGAAACAGCTCGTTGGATTTCAGCATTGACTTTTCATCTTTACTTTCGGAAAATTTCAGCATATACGCCATTGCGGCAGTATAGACAACATCGAAATTATTGGGATATTTTTTGAGAGTTTTCTCAGATTCAAGCATAGCCTCATCAAAATCCTTTTCAATGATATACTGTCTTATGCGTTCGATTCTGTTTTTGATATTCTCGTTCTGCCTGTCGTAGCCAAGGAGTGTGTCAACAGAAATCTCAAACAAATCAGCAAGCTCCATCAGCAGCTTGACCTCGGGAATTGATTGACCCGACTCCCATTTATAAACAGCGCCAACCGTTACGCCAAGTGCTTCTGCAAGCTGTTCCTGTGTAAAGGAATTCTGTTTGCGAAGTGCTTTTATATTTTCGGCGATCTTAATTTTCATTTGCCTGCGTCCTTTCACTGATCTGTTTATATATTAACATATATCATCGCAGTTTTTAACTCACTTTTAATATAATTTTAATGGTTTCTTTTATACTGCTGGTATGGGTTCGGCTATATATATGAAAAAGAAAAGCCATCGTATCTAAAAGATACGATGACTTAAATTATATAGCCTTTTATAAATCAGCTCATCTTAACGTCTTCCCAGAGCTGGTTCATAAGCTCATTTGTCTCCTCGGGAAGATTGACAAAGAACTCACTGTTTGCGAGAAGTGCATCGCTGGGATAATACTGGGGATTGTTCTTAGTCTCCTCATCGAGCTCGTCAAAAACGGTGGTGAGGGGAGTGGAGTAGCCAACGTACTCAACGTTAGCAAGAGCGATATCCTTTTCGCAGAGGAAGTTGATATACTGCTCGGCCCAGTCCTTATGCTTGGAATTCTTCAGAACACACATAGCATCGACGAACTTATTTGTACCGCTGTCGGGTACATAGAAAGCAACATCAGGGTTATCCTCGATGATTCTGACGCCGTCGCCTGCATAGTATGGAGCGATAGCGGCCTCACCGCTGGACATCTTGCTGAATATCTGGTCCATAACGTAAGCCTGAACAAGGGGCTTCTGTTTCATAAGTTCATTAGCAGCAGCTCTGATCTCAGCCTCGTTTGTGGTGTTGAGGGAATAGCCGAGCTTAAGCTGAGCGATGCCGAAAGCATCTCTGGGATTGTTGAACATAAGGATCTTGCCTGCATATTTCTCAGACCAGAGAATGTCCCAGCCGAGACGCTCGATATCGGCCTTGTCAACCATTTTGGTGTTGTAGAAGATACCTACAGTACCCCACATATAAGGCACAGAGAATTTGTTCTCGGGGTCATATACGGGATTTACGAAATCCTTGTCGATGTACTGGTAGTTGGGGATATTGTCAAAGTTAAGCTCAGCAAGGAGATCCTCGTTTATCATCTTAGAGATCATATAGTCCGAAGGGATAACTATATCATAGTTTGCGCTGCCGCTTGCAACCTTGGCATACATACTTTCGTTATCGGGATAGGTGGTGTAAACGACCTTAATGCCCGTTTCCTTATAGAACTCTTCGTTAACGTCGATCATATCGTCTTCGCCGACGGAAAGGTATTCGCCCCAGTTATACACATAAAGGGCATTGGAGTCGGAACAGCCTGTTAAGCCGGCCAGTGCGACTGCCATGACAGAGATTGCGATGAGTACTGAAAGGATTCTTTTCAACTTACCATTCCTCCTAAAATTATATCAAATCAGACATTTCTGCCTGCTTTGCGGCGTCTGCGTTCGCTCTTCATATTCTGGCTTGACTGAATATAATTGATAAGCAGAAGCATAATGAGTATAGCAAAGAACATAAGCGAGGTCAATGCATAAATTTTCGGGCTGACACCTTTACGTGCCTGAGCGAAGATAAGCATCGGCAGGGTTTCCATACCTGTTCCGCCGACGAAATAGCTGATTACAAAATCGTCGAGGGAGAGGGTAAAGGACATCATAAGACCGGTCATAACGCCGGGCATAATCTCGGGGAGAACAACCTTAAAAAATGATTTGAAAGGTGTACAGCCGAGATCCTGAGCTGCTTCCTGGATATGAGGATTCATCTGTCTGAGCTTGGGCATAACAGAAAGAACCACATAAGGAATACAGAATGAGATATGGGCAATGAGAAGAGAGTAAATGCCCAGATTGATAGCGTAATTTGTAAGCTTTGCCACAGCAACGAAGAGAAGCATAAAGGAAATACCTGTTACGATCTCAGGGTTGACCATAGGTACATTGTTGAGGGTCAGCATTACGGCCTTGAGCTTCTTATTTGTGTGCTGGAGACCGACTGCAGTTGCAGTTCCTATTATTGTAGCAACAAGAGCAGAGATAACAGCTATAAGAAGCGAAAGTCCAAGAGCTCTTATGATAGCCTCATCCTGGAACAATGCCTTGTACCAGTCAAAGGTAAAGCCACTGAAAACACCGCGATTTTTGGATTCATTAAATGAGTATGCGATGAGAACAGCGATGGGCGCATAAAGGAAAATAAAAATGATGGTATTGTAAATACGATAGAATGTCTTCATGCAACCAACGCCCCCGATCCGTCTTCGTCTCCGAATTTATTCATAAAGAACATGCATATGAGAACGAGAACCATAAGTACCAGAGACAGCATTGAACCTACGTTGAAGTTTACCGCCTGGCCGAGGAATTTTGCTTCGATAATATTACCGATAAGCATTGTCTTACCGCCGCCGAGAAGTTCAGAGATAAAGAACGCGCTGAGGGAGGGGACGAAAACCATAGTGATGCCGGAAATGATACCGGGAATGCTGAGAGGAAGGATAACACGGGTAAATACGTGAATACCGCTTGCACCCAAATCCTGTGCAGCCTCGATAACTCTGCTGTCGATCTTAGTCATAACAGAGTAAAGGGGCAGTATCATATAGGGCAGGAATGTATAAACAAGACCGAGTAGAATAGCGCCGTCGGTATTGATCATATGCAGGGGATCAAGTCCGAAAAAGCCCAGAATCGTATTTATGAGACCTGTGTCCTCAAGCAGAGTCATCCAGGCGTAGGTGCGGATGAGGAAATTCATCCATTGAGGGATCATAATGAGCATAACCATAGTCTGCTGCTTCATACCCTTTGCACGGGAAATGCTGTAGGCAATGGGATAGCCAAGAATAAGACAAAGAAGTGTTGCGGCTATACCAAAAAGCAGAGAAGTGAGCAGAACATCAATATATCTGCCGATCTCGGAAAGATTGGCAAAAGAGAACTCACCGGATCTGGTGGTAAATGCGTAATAAACCACGATGGCAAGGGGAACCACCGTAAAGAGCAGCATCCACAGCCCGTAAGGAGCTGCGAGCCAGCTAAGTTTTCTTTTCTGTTTCATACCCGAAGAACTCCTTTGTGAAGAAATATAATAGATCAGTTGTCGTCAGCGAAATCTATATCGCTTGCGTAGTCGCCGGTATACTTCTTCATAATATGGATATTTTCGGGAGCGACGGTCATTCCTATGACATCGCCTTCCTTCTGGGGAATAGTGGACTGAATGAGCCAGTCCTCATCCTGATCGGGGATATTGACAATCATCTCGTAATGTACGCCCTTGAAAGTAGTGGAAAGAACAGTTCCGGAGAATTTGGAAACGTATTCTGGAACAACAAGAACATCCTCGGGTCGGACAACAACGTCAACCTCTTCGCCTGTCGCGAAGCCCTTGTCCACACATTCAAGTCTTGCACCGCAGAATTCGACATCAAAATCGGCGTGCATAATGCCGTCAACAATGTTGCTCTCGCCGATGAAGTCTGCAACAAAGCCGTTTTCGGGCTCATTGTAGATATCCTCGGGAGTGCCGATCTGCTGGATAACGCCGTGATTCATAACCACGATAACGTCAGACATAGAGAGTGCCTCTTCCTGATCGTGGGTAACATATATGAAAGTGATGCCAAGCTGCTGCTGGATCTTTTTAAGCTCGACCTGCATATCCTTGCGAAGTTTCAGGTCAAGTGCTCCGAGCGGCTCGTCAAGAAGAAGAACCTTCGGGTCATTTGCAAGAGCACGGGCAATCGCGATTCTCTGCTGCTGACCACCTGAAAGGGTATCAACAGTTCTCTTCTCATAACCTTCGAGAGAAACAAGTTTTAAAAGCTCCTTGACTCTCTGCTTTATAACATCCTTCGGCTTCTTCTGAATTTTCATGCCGAATGCGATATTTTCAAATACATTCATGTGGGGAAACAGCGCATAACGCTGAAAAACAGTGTTGAGCTTGCGCTTGTGAGGGGGGAGATCGTTTATTCTTTCGCCGCCGAAATAAACATCGCCCTCATCAGGATCAATAAATCCGCCGATAATGCGAAGAGTAGTAGTCTTGCCGCAGCCGGAGGGTCCGAGAAGCGTAACAAAGGCTCCATTGTCAATATCAAGATTGAGGTTATTAAGGACACTCTCCCCATCAAATGACACCGATACATTTTTTAAACTGATGATAGTATCAGACAACTTGCCTTCCTCCTTACATATACAAAAAAAGAAATGACATTTGAGAACAAAGTCATATCACCATTACTATATTAATATTATGTTTAAATGTCAAGTAAATAACGCAAATTTCGAGCAAAAAAATTTGAAAAACCCACGAAAAACCGCAAAAAACCGTGAAAAAACCGAGGGTAATATTGAACTATCTCTACAATGCTTTGAAATTCTCTTAAATACTCCCAAATGCTTTTAAATACTCTCTTTTTACAGTAACTGAACGTGAAATAGGAATTTAATGGTCAAATTACACATAAATAACAAAGCAAAAGGAAACAGAAAGAGGGATAAAAGAAAAGATATGAGCAATCATATGTAATACGTAATAAAAAGAAGGATGAATAAATTTGACAGACAGATTAAAAAATATAGCGGTTTTTACAGCAGGAGCGGCAGGATATACCTGCGCCGAGATCATCTGGCGCGGCTGGACGCACTGGACTATGGCGCTGACAGGAGGATTGTGCGTTCTTGGCGTGCACTATATCAATAAAAAATCAGAATCCAATTTTCTTGTCAAAACCCTTAAAAGCACAGCGCTCATAACAGGTGCCGAATTTGCGGTGGGATGTATAGTAAATAAGCTTCTGCACTGGGGAGTGTGGGACTATTCGGAAATGCCGCTGAATATTTTAGGCCAGATATGCCCGCAGTATATTCTGCTGTGGATTCCGCTTTCTGCACTGGCACTGCTGGTGAGCGGACTTTTCTGCGAAAAAACACAGGAGAAAAACAGGATCGTATTTGCTTAAGCAGTGCAGACAGACATTATAATAAATAAAAAGGAAGCACCTGTGATGAAGTGCTTCCTTTTGTGCAGTTATTTATCCGAGAGCTTCGATGATTTTTGGGAAATCCTGCTCGATAAAGGTGTCAAAACTTTCGGCGGTCTTTTTATTTGCCTCTGACTCTGCTTCTGATTCCTCTTCAGAGAGAAGACCTGCGCCCAAAACCGTGTTGACCATAAAGACTGCATTGTCTTTTATATAAACATATGACCGTCCGACAGCATCGCAGAAGGAATGATCACTGACAAGGCAGAAGTTTTCACCGCTGCGGATAAGAGAGATGTAATTGAGTTCTTCGTTGCTGTACCGCTCGAAGAAGGCTTCAGCCTTCTTTGAGCTTCTGAACACCACGATATCCATAGAATTGAATCCAAGATTATAAACGCGGTCATCCGTATAGACATATCCGGAGGCTTTTATGCCTTTTGCATTTGAAACGTCGAACCACTCCATTTCTCTGTCAGTCATAGCCTCTGTTGAAATGCTGAGAGTAGTTTCAACTGCGTTGCTGATATCATGGATATTATATTTTGCACCTGAGGTACAGCACGAAAGAGAAAGGCATAAGATACACACTATCAGTAAAATTAGTTTTTTCATGTCTTTCATCTCTTGTTCAATCAGCCAGCTGCTTTATGAGCATAGTGTCATTGACGATTCGGCGGAAATCGGTGCGGTAATCGTCACAGAGAAGACCGTCACGGGAATCGAGCTGATCGAGAACAGATTCAAATGTTGCAGTGCCGACATACTCGGAATCGCGAAGCAGCATACCGTACTGAGCAACAGCAGAAGCGAAGACGAAATCATCGGAAGGATTGTCAGTGTACTTATCCTTATCTACAGGGTAGGTAAAGAGCACGCTTTCGTCCTCGTCAGGTCTCTTGCAGCGAACCTTTACGGTGAGATAATCGTCACTGCCGTTATTATCGCTGTTCTGATAAGTAAGCTCAGGAGCAGGGATTTCGATGGGAGAATCCACGGTAACAAGCTCATAAAGAACAGTAACGTGATGACCTGCGCCGATCTCGCCTGCATCCTTTGTATCGTCGTTGAAATCCTCATTCTCCATCAGACGGTTTTCATATCCGATAAGTCTGTAGCCCTTGACAACTGCAGGGTTGAACTCGATCTGGAATTTTACATCCTTTGCAACGGTGAACAGAGTACCGCCAAGCTCTTCGGCAAGAACCTTGCGAGCCTCGGCTTTGCTGTCGATATAATAATATGTGCCGTTGCCGTTGTCAGCGAGAGCTTCCATCTTGTTATCCTTTATATTTCCTGTGCCGAAGCCCATAACAGAGAGGAAAACACCGCTTTTGCGCTTCTTTTCAACAAGTCTTGTGAGCTCGCCTTCGCTGGAAGGACCGACATTGAGGTCGCCATCTGTAGCGAGGATGACTCTGTTGTTGCCGCCCTCGATAAAATAGCGCTCAGCAATGGCGTATGCAGTGGTGATGCCTGCAGAGCCTGCAGTGGAACCGCCTGCATCGAGCATATAGATAGCATCAGAAATTTCCTGTTTGTCGTTGCCGCTTGCGCCTTCGAGAACGACCATATCACGGCTTGCGTAGGTGACTATTGAGATTCGATCATCCTCACCAAGCTGCTCTGTAAGAAGGGAAAATGCTTCCTTGACAAGGGGCAGCTTATCGGGAGAATCCATCGAACCTGAAACGTCGATAAGGAATACAAGGTTTGAAGGAGGCAGAGAATCTGTTTTAAGCTTCTGAGCCTGAAGTCCTACGTGAAGAAGCTTTGAATCCTTGTTCCAGGGACATTCGCCGATTTCTGTGGTTACAGAGAAAGGCTCGCCTTCCTTAGGTTCGGGGTAATCGTAGGAGAAGTAATTGAGCATCTCTTCGATCCTTACAGCATCGGCAGGGGGAAGCATCATATCGTCGATGTATCTGCGCACATTGGAATAAGATGCGGTGTCAACATCGGCAGAGAAGGTGGAAAGGGGATTTACAGCGACAGAAAGATAACGATTTTCGGTAATGCTGTTATATTCTTCGGTGTCAAATTCGGGCTGATCGTAAAGATAATCCATATCAGCCATATTTTCCATAGACTCGGATTCTTCGGTGAACATTTCGTAGGAATCCATAACAGTCGGTGCGTAACTTGCATCGTAGAGTGCTTCTTCGGATTTTGCACATCCTGCCATAGCCGCAAGCAGGAGTACCAATGCAGTGAACAACGCCAGAGTTCGGGTAAAATTCTTTTTCATTTTCATTTCCCTCCGTTTAATAAATTTGCATCAGATTCGAACCTTTGACTATAAAACACGCCAAATACAGGAATGGTTGGAAGAAAATTCATAAATTATTAAAAAATGGGACGCTTTTAATAAAAGTGTCCCATAATGATATATATCAGAGCTTTATGCCGCACTGAGTGCAGAATTTTGCGTTGGGCTTGGTGGGTGCACCGCAGGCAGGGCATACGGAGGGGGGGACTGCAGGTGCAGGCACAGGCTCAGATGCACTCTCAGCCTTTGTAACTTCGGTTTCTGCAGCGGCCTCAGCAGTAGGTTCAGCAGCTTCTTTCGAAGGAACCTCAGCGGCAGGCATAGCAACAGCAGAAAGCTGAGTGTCGGTGTATGTGCGGCTGTCTATCTGAACACGTTCTTCTTCAATAAGAGTGTCAAGAGGAGCAAAGAGATTGGAAATACTGCTGTCCGAAGCCCAGGCGAGCCAGGCAGCGGCCTTTTCGTCCGAATCGGGAGAAGAAGCGCAGAATTCACGCATTGAGGCTATGCGAGAAAGAAGATCCTCTCTGACAGAGGGCTCGCAGTGGATAACGATCTTATCGCGAGCGTTGCCAAAAACGATTACGCAGCCTTTTTCGGCATCGTTCTGAACATCGGTTATCCTGCTCCAGAGAATAACCACACGGCCAAGAGATTTTGCAGCATAATCAGTATTTTCCACAGCAGTCAGACCAAGGGGAGAGCCGATACGCGACATAGCAAATCCGACATCCTTGGTGCGCTGTTCACCCTTACAGAATATGCCGAGGTCATTTATGACATACTCAAGAGAGATGTATGTTGAATCTTTTCTTAAGGGAGAAACACTGCTCCATATAAGCTTGTCGAAGTACATAAAATAACCCTCCACAGTTATGATACGAAAATTGTAGCATAACAGGAGGGTTATTGCAACGCAGTAAAAGTAAAATTTTAGTGACTAACCAGTCCGATAAGCTCAGAAACAGAGTTGATGGACTCATCGCAGTCATCTGTTGTTCCAAAGCCGTAAGCAGCGTGGATAAAAGGAACGCCGGCTTCACGGGAGGAAACTCCGTCGAGAGCAGTATCGCCGATATAAACAGGATTTTTCAGACCGTTTCTTTCAACAACGAGAGAAATGTTTTCTGCCTTTGAAAGAAACGTGTGTCCCCAGCATTCGTAGTCCTTGAACAGGTATTCTAGCTTGTGGTATTCAAAAAAAGCCTCGATATAGCCTGCCTGACAGTTGCTGACGATGAAAAGCGGAACGGACATAGATAATGTGCGGAGAGTTTCCTCAAGATCAGGATAGAGCACACCGCCGTGAGCAGCGAGATAAATATTCTCGTTTTCACAGGCATCCTTTTCCACAGCATCACGGACCTCCTGAGATTCATCGGGAAGAAGAGCGGCGAATATATCGCTCATAGGCTTGCCCATCTGTGCGTGAATCTCGGGAGCAGTTGTGCGATAACTGAGGTTGTGCTTAGGGAAAACCTCATTCCAGGATTCGGCTATTGCATCGGCAGAATCCCAGAGAGTACCGTCCATATCGAAAATAAGACCGTCTGTTTTAATCATTTATTATTCCTCCAATATTTTAGGGACGACCGCCGCCGGGTCCGTGCCCTCCGTGACCGTGACCGCCGCCGGGTCCTCCCATGCCTGAGCCGCCGCTGCTGATGTTGACAGATGCAGTGAGAGAGCCGAGAAGCTCGCCGTCAACAAGGACCTGCACTGTCTGACCCTCTGACATAAGAGGAGAGCTGGCAACAAAGCACTGATATTTTTTAGGAGCGGTATAGGAAATGATCTCCGTACCCTCCAATGTTTTAAGTGTGAGAACCGAGCCTGAAGGAACAGTTCCGTTAATGGAGACAGCAACAGATGCCTGAGTTCCCGCGTTTACAGTCTGAGCCATACCGGCAGACCCCATAGCAAGCAGTGTTCCGCCGGTAATCTCAAAATCTCCTGCAAAGTCCAGAAATCCGTTTCCACTGTTTGTCGGACCGCTTACCAGAAGCGTACCGCCTGACATTTTGATCGAACCGTTGGAATCGACACCGTCGCCTGACGCGTTGATGCTGATAGTGCCGCCGCTGACAGACAGCAGGCAGGAATCATTATTTGCGAACATATCGTGTCCCCACATACCGCCAGCAGATGAGGTGTCGTTACCGCCTGCGACATTAATACCGTCATCGCTGGCTGCAGCCTGGATATTGCCGCCGCTGACGGTTATGACATTTGCCTCAAGCCCCTCGTAGCTTCGGGAAACAGTTATTTCACCGCCTGAGATATCAAGCTCTGAATCGGCGTGTATGCCGTCGTCACCGGAAGACAGATTGAGTACGCCGCCGCTTATAAATATATCGCCGTTGCAATGAAGGGAATCGTCTGCACAGTCGGCGGAAATCGTGCCGCCTTTTATATAAAGGGCAGAGGAGGCCTTGAGGCCCTTCATACTGGATGAATCTGCAGACAAAGAATTGTCAGAGAAATCGTTTAGATTGCCAAATCCGCCCGGACCGCCGAAGCCTGATGAGTTGTCGGAAGCGGCTTCCTTTGCACCGCCGCCTGAAATTATATCTATAGTGCAGCCTTCGTCAACCGTAACAGATACCGCCGCCTGAACGGCGTCAGCCCCTGAATCTGCCTTTACGGTGCATTTTCCGAGATAGATGTTTCCGCGCCCCTCATCCTCGTCATTTGTAGAACGCAGTCCGTCGCCATCGCATTTTACTGAGACAGATGCATCGGCACCTATTTCGAGACTGTCCTTTCCGAGAATACCGTCATCGGCAGCTTCTACAGAAAGATCACATTCGAGAATGGTAAGGCTGTCTCTTGATTCAACAGCATTGTTTGCGTTGCCTGAAACAGACAAAGAGCCTGTTCCGTTGAAATAAAGATCACCTTTGCTGTAAATTGCGGCATCGGGAGAATCTTTATCGGGGCGTGTCGCACCGTCGGAAACAGAGGAAGAACTGTCGGAAGGAAGACTGATTGTCAGTGTGTCTGCCTCAAGACAGTAAATGGCAGGAGCGTTTTCACAGTGTAGCGACAGATTGTCAAAAACCAGAACAACATCGTCCTTGTCTGAGCAGTCTATGACTATCTGACCATCAGATGATTTGCCGCTGACTCTGTATGTGCCTTCTTTTGAAACAGTCACAGCAGAACCCCTTGATGAAAGTCCATTTCCAGACACCGCTGCATCGCCGTCAAAAACAATGGTGCCATCCTCGTCGGATTCGGCAAACAGATCGTCTTTGTCAAAGGATGGTGCAGAGGGTGAGGCAGTCTGTGAGGACTGATTTGTCTCATCTGATGTGTCTGATGCCGATGATTCCGAAGAACAGGCGGTAAGAATCATAAGTGCAGACAAAATAAAGCATATCAATCGAAAAGTGTTTTTCATATTTTTAATCCTCATAATTACCTGTCAAAGCTCTTCGGCTGCGTTTGGACGTCCGCAGATAACGGTGAGATTGCCGTTCCTGCATCTGATCTCGTCGATAAATTCCTTCTGACGGAGACCTGCTTTGAACACAGCGGTATAACGAAGCTCGAACATTGTACCGAGATTGGTAGTTTTTACCTGATCGAGAGTGATCTGTGAAGTGTACTTACTGAATATATCATCAAATATTTCTTCATAATCGAGATCTTCAGGTATAGTGATACGCAGAGAGCAGGGTGCGTTTTTTCTCTCGCCGAATCGGGTGCGGCAAAGCAGGAACAGTACACCGCTGAGAATAAGAGTAAGAGCAATGGATGCAAGATTGAATCCAAGCCCGACTCCAAGTCCCGATGCGACAGCAAAGAAAATAACAGATATTTCTCTTGCAGTTCCCGGGAAGGAGCGGAATCGGACAAGATTGAATACACCCATAACCGAAACACTGGCAACAATATTGTCGTTAACAAAGATTATAACTGCGGCGACCAGCGCAGGCAGAATAAACAGTGAGATAACAAAGTTTTTTGAATGTTTTCCGCTGAACATATAGCTGACAGATATTACAGAACCGAGAAAAAGGGCAAGCATTATTCTGATCAGAATAGCGGAAAGAGCAAGATCTCCTACAGTAAAGGAAAAGAAATTCCTGATAAAGTCCATAATTATACCCTCCGTAAATCGAGCAGATGCTTTGTATGAATGCGACCGTATTTTGAAAAAGAAACAGGATAAATCTTCAACTCTGACAGAACGTGAACGAGCCAGAGTGGGAGAGCACCTGCAGCTTTGATTTCCATAAGATAAACATCTTCGGGAAGGAGCAATTCGCCATAATCTCCCTTTGAGAGGGAAAGATCGTAATGTCTGCTTCTTATTCTGCGGTCAAAGGTGATTCGCAGTGCATCATCCTCTGTGCTGTAGAAGGATTGTCTGTCATAGGCGAGAAAGAGGGCAGGACTAAGGTCGTAGCGGCGAAGAAAGAAATTGAATTCTCTTAATGTATTAGGATTTGAGATGCGCGGCGCTGCCTTGCCTGAAAGATAATCCTCTGCCTGCTGCAGAGTCATCGCAGCGCGCCGCTTATAAACGACCTTGTCGTATTTCTTTTTGATTTCCAGAAAAACGGTAGAGTTCATACAAGGTATCCCGTAGCTTCGCAGACGAAGCTTTTCCTTGTAAACGGGATGCTCGACAGAACGGCTGATAAGCTCATTATGCGGTGTGTCATAATATACGTTGCAGATAACAGACTCTCCATATTCATCGGGTCGGAGACGGTCTGCAGCTGCAGACATTATTCCAAGGTACTGTCTGGTTGATAATAGATATTTTTTTTCGATTCTTTTGAAATTTGTAACGGGGTCTCTGACTATAGCCAATACACTTCACACTCTCAGAAAATATTTTACAGTACAGATTATCTTACGAAAATCTGTACTGTAAATGAGCTTAGTGTGAAGCTTCGGTGACAATAGCCTCTGTGTCGGAATCAGTAATTTCAGTTGATTCCTTGTTCTTTTTTCTGACAACAAGGTTATAAATAATAATTCCGATAATGCTGACGATTCCCGTTGCAGCAAAAATAATTATTGCAGATTTCCATTCGTTGTTGTTGATGGCATCGCCTGCAAGAGTGGAGGTGAGAACTGAGGGGATTCTTGCAACAAGCGAAAGACCGAGGAAATGGAAAAGCTTCATTCTTGTAAGACCGACAAAGTAGGTGAGAAGATCCTTTGGTGTGCCGGGGATAAAGAAAATTATGAATACGAGGTTATTGAGTCTGCGGTTGTTCTTTATAAACTTCATACTGTTTATCTTTTCCTCGCTGATAAACAGGCTGACAAATTTGATGCCGAGCCATTTTGTAAGGAGGAAGATAATAGTGGAACCTATTGCGATACCAAGCAGAGAAAGACCTGTGCCTTCAATAGGTCCGAAAACTGCGCCTGCAGCGACCTCAACGACTTCGCCCGGAATAAAGGCGACAAATACCTGAAGTATCTGGATAGCGAGGAATATAAGGCGTCCGCTTATAGGGGCATTTTCAACAAGGCTGCTGAAATAACCTGTGTCGGCGGTTTCTGTTGTGGTGCCGCCGAAGTAATGGTTAATAAGTGGGATACCGATCTTTATGGTTATCCATACAAGAAGACCGAGAAAAACCAAAAATGAAATGATACCTATACATCTTTTCAAAGCGAGGTGATCTTTTTTGTTTGTTGCTTCTGTGGTAGTCATACCCTCTGACATTTCATTCACTCCTGATTGAATTATTTATTGATTATCTCCTCAATATGATAACGGGGACGGTGCTTTGTTTCAAGGTAAATCTTTCCAATATATTCACCTATAATGCCTATGGCCAGCATAAGCAGACCTCCGATAGCCCAGAGAGATACCGCAAGGCTTGCCCAACCGACAACGGTATGGCCTGTGAAATATCGGATAAAGAAATATATAAGCATAGCTATGCTCACAAAGAATATCAGCGCACCGAGCTTTGTAACGAAGCGTATGGGCTTTGTACTGAATGAGGTTATTCCCTCCCAGGCAAGAGCCAGCATTTTCCTCAGCGGATATTTTGTGGTGCCTGCGGCACGAGCGCCGCGCTCGTAAGGAACACAGGCTGTTTTGTAGCCGAGAGAGGGGACAATGCCTCGCAGAAATAAATTGACCTCTCCGTATTCCGAAAGAGCATCAAGAGCCCGTCTGCTCATTAACCTGAAATCTGCGTGATCGTATATTATATCAGTGCCCATACATTTAAGAAGGCGGTAATATGCCCGAGCGGATACGCGCTTGAAAAAGGAATCCTTTTTACGTGCAGAGCGTACACCGAAAACGATATCGCAGCCCTCTTCATAACGGGTGAGCATATCGTCGATGGCATCTATATCGTCCTGCATATCTGCATCAATTGAAATGACGGCGTCTGCCTTTTCACGGAGCGTCATCAGTGCGCACATAAGTGCATTCTGATGACCGCAGTTGGCCGAAAGTTTTATTCCGCAGACAAGAGGATCGCTCTCTGCGAAGCCTGAAATAAGCTCCCAGGTACGGTCTCTTGAACCGTCATCGACAAATACGATCCGGCTCAGAGGAGAGATTCTCTCTGCACGTATCAGGAAATTTAACTTTTCAGACAGGGCGTTGACAGTGATGGGAAGAACTTCCTCTTCGTTATAGCAGGGTACAGATATATAGAGAACAGTCATATTCTTGCAGCGGCTTCTTCAATGGTAAGACCTGCAAAGTCCTGGGCGTGGAACAGTCTGCCGCACTTCTTGTCGTCAAGGAAAAGACCGAGAAGAATACCGGTAACAGCGCTTATAGGCTCGTTGGGAGCATTGGGACCGCCGAGCTCGGTGCAGCACCAGCCGGGATCTGCAAGACCGATCATAACGTCTGTTCCCTCAAAAACGGTTCCGATATCACGGGTTACCTTGTCAAGAGCAGCCTTGCTTGCAGAATATCCGCCCTGATAGGGATCTTTATCTATGCCGCTGGTTACATTGACGATTCTGCCAAAGCCACGCTCCTTCATTTTGGGAAGGAAGTGATAGCATATCATCATAGGAGCAGTGGTGTTTACTGCAAAGCTGATCTCATAGTCAAGCGCAGGAGTATCGAAAATCTTATCTCTGTATGCGATCTGAAGACCTGCGTTGTTGAGAACAGCATCAACTGTTACACCGCTGTCGTCGATAGCCTTGAGCATAGCAGAAACAGCG
The DNA here is from genome assembly GCA_045604965.1 of Acutalibacteraceae bacterium. Taxonomy (GTDB): domain Bacteria; phylum Bacillota; class Clostridia; order Oscillospirales; family Acutalibacteraceae; genus JAISGQ01. Next base: position 44,357 of record JAZUPB010000011.1, on the reverse strand, counting down.
TTCATATCGGAAAGCTCAGCTGCAACAGGCATTGCCTCAACGCCGAGAGTCTTTATTTCTTCAGCGGCGGCTTCGCTTGCGGAGATCGAGCGGGAATGGATGATAAGATTGCATCCGCGCTTTGCAAGTTCAAGAGAACAGAGCTTGCCTATACCTCTTGTTGCACCTGTAACCAGAACCCATCTGTTTTTCAGTGAAATCATAATAAAAGCCTCCTAAAACTATATCGGAAATATTTTATAGTATAAAGACAGGTATATCAAGAGGCTAATTGTAAAAAATCCCCGAAGCATCTGCTTCGGGGATCGGAATTATAATCAGTTGTTTTTGTTCTGCTTCTTGTCGTTTTCGATAAGCTTGCGGATTCTGTGGTTTGCATTGAGCAGGGGAGAGATAGATTCATCGTGGTTGAGGGTGTGCATAAGCTTTGCAATAAACTTGGAAATATCAGCACACTCAAACCAGGGCTCGTTGAGGATCTCCTCGGGAATATAGGAGCCGTTGGTGCAGTATACACCTGTGAGCTTGCCTTCGTCGTAGTACTTTCTGAACTTTGCAACACCTGCGGTGAAGAAGCCGAAGGTGGAAGCAACAAAGATCTTGTCTACATTTCTTGTCTGGAGCTGCTCAATTATATCAAGAACAGATTCACCTGAAGCGATCATATCGTCAACGATGAGTGCGCTCATACCGGTGAGGTCACGACCGATATATTCGTGCTGAACGATGGGATTCTTGCCGTTGACAACTCTCGAATGGTCGCGGCGCTTATAGAACATACCGACATCAAGCTCAAGAACGTTTGCGTAGTAGATAGCTCTGTCCATAGCACCTGTATCGGGGCTGATAACAATAAGGTTGTCCTTATTGAAGACATTGCCTTCCTTCTTGAGAAGAGCCTTGAGAATGTTGTAGGTAGGATAGATATTCTCAAAAGAGGTGTTGGGGATTGCATTCTGGATATTGGGGTCATGAGCATCAAAAGTGATGATGGTGGAAACGCCCAGTCTTTCAAGCTCCTGCAGAGCCATTGCGCAGTCGAGGGATTCTCTGCCCTTGCGTCTGTGCTGACGGGATGCATAGAGAAGAGGCATTACAACAGTGATGCGGTTTGCCTTGCCGCCGATAGCGGAAAGGGTACGCTTGATATCCTGCATATGCTCGTCGGGACTCATATGGTTCTCGTAGCCGAACATAGGATATGTACAGCTGTAGTTGCCGATATCTGCAAGAATGTAGATATCCTTGCCGCGGACAGATTCCTTGATTTTTACTTTTGCTTCGCCGTTCTGGAAACGGGGCTGATCGATCTCAATGAGATAATTCTTCTCTTTGGGATTCTCTCCGCGAAGATTGCAGAGATAAGTGTTTACAGCTTCGGCGTGTGCTGCACAACTTTTAAGCGCGATAATGCCTATTGGGCCGTGCTCTAAACTACTGACTTCCTTGGACATTGATAATCCTTCCTTTCAGCATCTGGTTTTTGACATCTCGGCACCTTCCGTGTGGAAATGCCCGACTAAACCTGCGGTCATATTATAGCACAAGCTCAAAAGCTGTTCAACACGAAACACCAAAATAGGATAAGATTAGCCAAAAGGATAAAAATTTAACGATAATGTCAATATTGATTTGACACAGCGACTAATGAGGAAAACACAAAGTGAACTGTATATGCATAATATGGATATAAAAGTGTGTAAGGAGGCAGTAAAATGATATTGAGAACGGGAAGTCGCGGAGCGGCTGTTGAAGCTCTGCAGCTTGCACTGCAGAGAGCAGGATATTACGCAGGCGCTATCGACGGCATATTCGGACAGCAGACACGAAATGGTGTAATTGAATTTCAGAGAGACAACGGATTAAGACCTGACGGCATAGCAGGACCGATTACTATGAACGCACTTGGTCCGTATCTGAGAGGCTATACTACATACACAATAGAACAGGGAGATACTCTGTACAGAATAGCCAGACGGTATAACAGCGATGTTAATGCCATACTTACAGCAAACCCGGACATTGACCCTATGAGCCTCAGAGCAGGAACAAGAATAACAGTACCATTTGCATTTGATGTAATACCCACAAATATCAGATGGACATCAGAACTGATAAAATATGCTGTTGAGGGAATCACTGCAAGATATCCGTTTATCTCGAGATCAAGCATCGGAAACAGCGTTACGGGCAAGCAGCTGTATACGCTAAGAATTGGTACAGGACCGATACGGGTGTATTACAGTGCATCTATTCACGCCAATGAATGGATAACAACTCCTGTGCTTATGCGTTTTCTTGAGGAATATGCGAAAGCATATGCAGAAAACGGGAGAATAGCATCAAAACCGGCTCGACAGCTTTTCTCACAGGTTACACTTTACATAACACCAATGCTCAATCCTGACGGAGTGGACGTTGTGACAGGATTTCTTAACGGTGGAAGCTATTACGATCAGGTGCGGCGCATAGCGCGAAGCTATCCAAATGTAAGATTTCCCGAAGGCTGGAAGGCGAATATAAACGGGGTCGATTTAAATCTGCAGTTTCCTGCGCAATGGGAGAGAGCCAGAGAAATAAAATATTCTCAGGGCTTTACAACTCCTGCGCCGAGAGATTTTGTAGGCTATGCACCGCTGACAGAGCCTGAAAGTCAAGCGATATTTGATTTTACACAGAATATTTCTCCTGCACTGATACTTGCGTATCACACTCAAGGAGAAATAATATACTGGAAATTTGCTGATTACGAACCTCCTCGTTCCCGTGAGATAGGTGTAATGATGAGCGAGGCATCGGGTTATCTGCTTGAGCTTACCCCCGAAAGCTCAGGCTACGCAGGTTACAAGGACTGGTTCATTCAGGATTTCAACCGCCCCGGTTACACCATTGAGTGCGGTGTCGGCACAAGTCCATTGCCCTTAGAACAGTTTGAGGAAATATACCGTGACAATCTGGGTATACTGGTCACAGGAATGACGGAGGCGGAGTATTGACAAAATTAAAGATTATAGATTTGGGTGATTTTTAAAATATTCTTCTTTCGTAATCATCATATGTCTGAAGCCATCAATGATGCCCACATCCCGAAAACCTGCAGTAAGATGGCATTTTAATGCAGCAACTTCGTTCCTTGCAACTTCAAAATCGTTATGAATTCTGCTTATGCCGCACTTGCGAAAAGCGTGTTCCAGCATAAGCTTTAAAGCAGGTGCGGCATAACCCTTTCCGCGATATTGGGAGTAAATAACAATGCCCATATCCCACCAATCTTTATCGGGGGTGTAATGAAAATTTACATCCCCTATCCAAGTACCGTCGCTTGAACGCTTTATATATGCGTAGAAGCGTTCGGGTTCATAACCTACCCAGTGATTATACCAGTCAGCCCACTGAGATTTTGGAAAATCAATACACCCTGTATCGCGATGGTAGCCATCGTAGGAAACATCCCAGCCGACGTTATATGACATAGTATCAGGGTCGGACAGCATCTTCTGATAGAACCATAGGTCATCCAAACTGGGAATATACAGTTCAAGATACTCCATGTCAGTACCTCCCAATAGCTTTTTGCATTTATTATACAGGAAATTTTTTGCAATTCAACGAAGATAAGCAGTAAAGGCATTTTTGTGATACAGTGATGACGAGGAAATCAACCGGAACATTCAATTGAACCTACAGGGAGATTCCAAAGAGGGAAAACCCTCTTTGGTCGTTTAGGGAGGAGGATTGCAAAGGAGGAGGGGGATCGAAACCCCTCCTCCTTTGTTGCGTTTCTTTGATTCGTTTCTTTGGGCATCAAAGAAATGAATGTGAACGCACTTGAAAATCTTCCGGTTCATAGATAATCAAATGCGTTTATGCAGTCACTGATTAAAAACATACCGCTTCGTTTTCCGAAGCGGTATGAGCATTATTATAAATCAAGCACTCTCTGTGCAGCCAGCAGAATACCGACTTTTGCAGAGTGGTAATTGAGACCGCCCTGCATCCATACTGCAAAGGGCTCGCGGAGCGGTGCATCGGCAGAAAGCTCGATGGAAGCACCGAGGGTGAAAGCACCTGCAGCCATAATGACCTGACTGTCATAGCCGGGCATATCCCAAGGCTCGGGAGCTGCATTTGCGTCAACGGGAGAACCGCTCTGGATTCCTCTGCAGAAAGCGATAAGGGGTTCTGCAGAACCCATAATGACCGACTGAATGATGTCGTGTCTTGATTCGAGAGAAGAGGGAGAGCAGGTGTAGCCAAGCTTCTCAAAAAGTCCTGCGCAGAAAACAGCGGTTTTTAATGCCTCGCCTGTGACGTGGGGAGCATTGAAGAAGCCCATAAACAAAGCACGGTTATTGCCGAGGGTGCAGCCGACTTCCTTGCCTGTGCCGGGGGTAGTCAGTCGGTATGAGCACATCTCAACATATTTTTCCTTGCCTGCAATATAGCCGCCTGTAGGAGCAATACCGCCGCCTGGATTCTTGATAAGAGAACCTACTATGATATCAACATTGCTTACAGGCTCGGCACATTCAACAAACTCGCCATAGCAGTTATCAACAACTACAAGAACATCCTCACGTACACTCTTTGCAATTCTTCCGATTTCCTCTATCTGCGAAACAGAGAGAGAGGGACGCAGGGTGTAGCCTCTGGAACGCTGAATGTATACCATTTTTACATCGGGAGTAATTGCAGAAGGGATAGCATCAAGGTCTACATTGCCGTCAACAAGATCTATCTGCCTATAATTGACTCCGAATTCAGCCAATGAGCCGTTTGAGGGGCGAATGCCTATAACACCCTGAAGGGTGTCGTAGGGTATGCCTGTAACACAGAGCATTGTGTCATTGGGTCTGAGAAGACCGAACAGTGCAACGGTCAGAGCGTGGGTGCCGCTTACAAAATTGTGGCGGATAAGCGCATCTTCAGTACCGAAGGTGTCGGCAACAACTCTGTCGAGGACATCTCTGCCTCTGTCGCCGTAGCCGTATCCGGTGGAGGCGGCAAACATACTCTCTGTGACATTGTTTTCAATAAACGCAGAAAGAACCTTCTGCTGATTGAATTCTGTGTTTTTATCTATTTCTGCAAAGCGCTTTGCAAGATCGGCTTCGACCTCACGGGATAAAGCGAGCAGATTTTCTGAAATTCCGAATTTACTGTTCATCGTTTTTCTCCTTCATACCTTCTGCAATAAGTGCCTGTATTTTAGAAGGCAGCTCACGTATTTCAACTCTTGACATTTCGGAAATATCGATAGGTTCGAGATAATCTATGCGAACAACAGCCTTGTTGAGCTTTGCACTTCCTCTTCGCATAACATCGCAGGCATTGTGAAGCCTTACGGGAATTATAGGAACGCGAGTTTTCTCGGCGATCTTGAATGCACCTGACTTGAACTCGCCAAGCTCATTTCCGTAGCTTCGTGTTCCTTCGGGGAAGATCATTATGGGTTTTCCCGAATTGACGAGCTCTGCAGCCTCCTTGAGACTTGCAACAGAGCTGCGGGCATCTTCGCGGTCAATAAATACACAGTCGAACACCTTAAGCCAGGAGGCGATAATGGGAAACTTCTGAACTTCCTTTTTACAAAGAACAGGGAAGACGAATCCTATGGGCTTGAAAATAAAAACAGGATCGGGATAGCTCTGATGATTGCTGACATAAATAACAGCTCTGTCGCGGATGATGTTTTCCTCTCCTGTTACCGAGACGGTCACACCAAGATATTTTGGCAGAACATCCATTGCTCTTGCAAACTGTCTGTTGAGAGGTTCGATATAAGCTTTGTCGCCTTTTTTCTTAAGACGTTTTGCGCGACCTAAGTCAGGCATAGTTGAAATAAAAAAGCATAGTATCCTTATATAAGCGATAAGCGTATGCATAAGAGACACCTCCGTAAAAACGCTGTGAATGTAATTATATAGCAAGGAAAATGCAATATCAAGCTAAAACTGTACACAAAAAGCCTCCCGAAGGAGGCTTTTGCAATATTAGTCGATATCATCAAAAGAAAGACCGCTTATTTTCTTTAAAAAATCCGTTCTGAAATGATTGTAGAAATAGTAGCTCATAGGGATTTTTACGCCGTCTTTGAAATAGTAGTAACCTGTATTGCCGCCGAAATCGTAATCGTTGAAATCGTATGAAAATTCATAGTAAGAGCCGTCGATTCCCATAAATGTGAAATTCTCGGGAGTGCCGTATGGATAAAAGCCTTCGCGTGCAAGAATCTCATACAGACAGCCGAAAGAAATTCCGTATCCGAAACGGCTTTCGGCAAGGTCGGGATAGACTATCTCAGAACCGTCGGTACGGATAACAGCAAAGCCGTACTTTGAATTTGAAACAGCTTCGATTATCTCATCTTCAGTAAACTGATCAAGTGCGAGGCGGTAATCGGCGGCATAGAGCCTGAAATCGTTAAGCAGAGTTTCCTCAACATCATCAAGAGAAGAGCTGCAGTCTGCATATTCGGAAACATTGCTTACCTTGGCGGTTATAAGCGGATCATTATATTCAATAAAGAATCTGACAGATTCTTCGATCCCTTTTTCTTCCATATATTTGCCGATGTCTTCTGCCTGATCGATTATGTTGGACAGATCGTTTCTGTCGTCGAATTTTGCTTCTAGTCTGTAGGAAGAGGTGACGACCTCATCGTAAGAGGGAACAAAATCGGTAGAGTTTTTGTTTGAATAGAGATCAAAATAATGCTTGCCGTAAACATAGTGATAGGTGGTTTCAATGGAATGAGCAATAGATTCCATACCCCAGTATTCGTGACTGATGATCTCGAATTCAAGATCCGGATTGCTTTTGAGATGAGCGGTCCATACCCTGTCGGTGTAGTCACCTTCGCTTGAGGGGCGTGTGAAATAATCTGAGCTTATCTTTACAGGCTCATCAAAATTTTCCTTTGCCCACTGAGCAATCTCATCTTCCTCGTAATGTGACAGTCTGCAGCCTGAGAAAACAGACAGAATAAGCATAAATGCAAGCACAATGCATAACGCTTTTTTTATTTTCATAATATGTGCTCCTTTTTACTGTAGGTTATTACTTTTTGTTGAAGCCGTTGAACCAGGCGCGCTTGTCAAAGGGGAGTTTCCTGGGAGCGGAGACAGGGGAGTCGGCAATGCCGACGGGAAGTACGCATACAAGGTCGTAATCTTCGGGTACACCCAGCCTGTCGGCGAGCTTTCTGCCGATTCTGTCAACATCGGTTATGTGACCTTCATACCAGCAGCTTTCATAACCGAGAGCGGTAATGGCTACAAGCATATTTTCGATAGCTGCGGAGTAGTCCTGAATGTAGAAGGTCCTGTCGCGGTAAGCTATAGTCTTCTGAGCAAGTACACAGATAAATGCAGGTGCTGTTTCGGCAATGGGAGGATCGATAAGTGCCTTGAGTTCGGCAAGAAGTGCAGGATCATCCACTGCAATGAGACTGGTGGTCTGCTTGTTGCAGCCGGAGGGTGCATCAAGACCTGCCTGCATAATTTTTATAAGATCTGCTCTCGGTACAGGTGTGCTTTTATATTTTCCTCTGTAGCTGTGTCTTTTGGAAATAATATTGAAAATATCCGACATAATAATATCCTCCTGTTATTCGTAATCCTTGTAGCAATCGACCCATTTGCCTCCGTTTGCACGGTGAAGCTCCTCGGTTAAATGGAACCAGCGCATAGTATCATTGCGTTCGGGGTAGAATTCAAAAAACTCGCCGTTATAGAAGGTGTAAAAGCGTGTAATATCGGTACACATACCGTAGGTAGGTACGGAACCTGTGGGAAGCCTGAATTCAAATGGCTCGCCGTTGTTTGTACCCTCAAAGACAAGACCGTCACGGGAGAGAGTAAGAGTTCCTTCGCCTGTAATAACAGATGTTGCCTGCTTTTTGAGATATTTGTATTTAGGCAGAGTGCCGAGCTTTACGTGCTCGGAGAAGACAAAGTCCTGTGCGGAAACTTCGCCGCGTGCCTTTTCACGCTCAAGCTTGTACCAGTGATGTATGGTTTCAGGGATAACGCAGTTTTCGTCAAACGGGGTGATGTCGTAATATTCGTTGACCTCTGCGCCGTTGCCGCACTGTGAGCATTTTATTATATTGCCCTCAGTTTTCATTGTGTGCAGAGCACCGCATTTAGGACAGAGATATAGCATATCGCCGAGGTTTTTTGCCATTTCGCCCTTGCCCTTGAATCTGACTCTTGCCTCACGGTTCCAGAGATAATCGTCGTGATAAAGCTCTCGGTTCATCTTATCCTGAATCTCATCAGCGGTCATAGACGTAAGCTCCTCGGGAGTGAAAAGCCTGTCAACAGTTATTTCTATTTTGCCGGGACGTTCATCAAGGCAGTGCTTGGTGTTTGTCATATAACCGCCCTTGATCTTTGTATAATAAACTGTAACGCCAAGGTTTTTAAGCAGCTTGCCGCCGCCGAGAGCGCAGGGCTGATTGCCGCCTGAAATGGAGCTCATACCCTCAGGCATAAAGCATACGTGCCCTCCGGAATTGATAATGCGCTTTACTTCTTTTATGGTGTGTACATCGGGGGTGAAATTGCGCTTTGGGATAGCCTGCATCACGGAGAATATCCCTTTCAGATGAGAACGGAAAAATTCATTGTAGCCGACCACGTAATTAAGGCGGTGGGGGAGTACCGCAGGGGCAGTGTACAGATAGTCAACTCTGGAAGCGTGATTGCTGATAAGGACATAAGGGTTCTTATCCTTGCCGGGCTTGACTTTATATATGAATTTTATTCCAAGTTTCCTTTTGCACATTGCATAGTATACCTTGATAAGAGGAACGTAAAGCAATGCGGGAGGCTTTTTCATATGTTTTCTTTCGAGTTTTTCCTGCAAAGTAAGCTTTTTTGCCATTTATTATCACACCTTAATGACATAATTATCACTTAATATAATATATTGTATTTAAGACTATGTCAATGAATGAGTTTTGCAGTAGGATTGTTTTAAAGGGAAATTTGATATATAATAAATAAGCAGGAGGTGAGCGTATGGAACGCTGGAAAGCCCTTTCGGTAAAAATCTCGGGATATCTGAGACACAGACCCGAGGCTATAGGCATCGACGTGGATGAGCACGGCTGGGCAAGCACGGAACAGCTTATTGACGGAGTTAATAAGCTTGGAAAATTCAGGATTGATATGGATATTCTCAGAGAAATAGTAAAGACAGACAATAAAGGCAGATATCGTTTTAATGATGATCAGACAAAAATAAAAGCCTGTCAGGGACATTCTATCCCCTGGGTCATACCTGAGATGGAATACAGAGAACCGCCTGAATTTCTGTATCACGGAACCACAGCAGAAGCTCTTGAAAAGATCAGAGCGAGCGGTGCTGTAATGAAAATGAAGCGCCATGCGGTACATATGCAGCAGTCACGGGAAAAGGCGTGGCAGTCTGCCTGCAGATGGAGAAACGGTACGCCTGTGCTTCTGAAGATTGATGCAAAAAGATATTATGAAGACGGAGCGCAGTTTGGAATAACAGAAAATGAGGTGTGGTGTACGGAAAGTGTTCCCACAGAGTACATTGCGGAAATAATATATGAACTGACAGATTAAAAAACAATTCCCCGAAGCCTTATATCAGGATTCGGGGAATTGTTTTATATCGGCTTGTTTACAACACCTGCAAACAGGGGAAGATCTGCATCGTTTGTTATGACGAAAATAAAGGGACGGTCAAGAACGAAGTCTATTTTCTCGCTGTCAACAAGTGCACCTGTGCAATCCACCATAAGAACAGTGAATGCAGCGGCGCTGCAGCCTTCCTCGTCGATCATAACACGGGCAGCGTGTTTTGCAGTATCAACAAAAAAGCCGTCGGTGCTGTCCATCATAGGAGAAAAGTCGGAAACGGCAGGGTCGAACACATCGGAAACACCGAGACCGCACAGTATATCGCGAAGCTCTGTGTCGGAAGAAACATCAAATTTCGGAACGGAGATATTTACATCGATGTACTTGCTGTTTTCCCAGGAGTTCTTATTAGAAATAAGATCAGATACAGTGGTATCCGACAGAAGGTCATCGGGAGTATAGCCTTCATCGGGAAGGATAAGCCACATACCCGAGCTTTCAGCCATAGGCAGACGTACTGCGCCGAAATTGTCACCCCAATAGTATTGTGTATGAGAGATGGTATTCATAAAGTCGCATACAATGTCGTTTGTCTCATTGCGCTCATCATTTATGCCGGGACAGTGGAAAATATCTTCCTTTGTGAGTGCCTCATCGAATTTGTCGTGCCAGCTCGACTTGAAATAAACTGTAGAAGCAAGTGCGAGAACTGTTTCGGGATCAAAACCGATTTCGGAAGCCTGTTTTTCAAGAAGTCCTCCTGTCTGTTCGTTGAGCCAGCTTTGCAGGGCTTTGTTATATTCATCGGAGCCCATAACGCCTTTGTAGGAAGATGTGTAATATTTATCTGCGAGGGTTTTCATAGTGTCGGCATTATATTCGAGAGAGTCCGAAAGCCATACAGAATTTGAAAGAAGTGTCTTGCGGGAGCCGTCATCAATGTAACTGCCGTTCCAGAGAGCCGAAGCCTGTGTGCGAAGATCATCGATGCTGTCTGCATCAAGAAGACTGAGTATCTGACTGCGGCTGTTTCCGTCTGTTATCTCTGCCAGCATAGAGAGCGCCATATAAATATTCAGGGGAGAGTATATTTTATTTTCTGTCTTTGAGCCTGAAAGGAAAGCAGGGAGACTTTTTTCAAAGAAAGCCTTGGGAGCCTCCTCGAAGCCGACAGCCTGAGACAACTGATTATGGCGGCTTTCCCACCATTCATTGAAATCGCGATCATATTCATCGTTATTGTATTCGCCTGTTGAGGAATCAAAATATTTTTCGTAAACAGGATATTGCGCCATAACAGGATATTTTGCTTCGGTTATGGCATAGTCGGAATGAAGATTTGAGAGAGGAGTGACAGTAGAGTCAACGGGCTCGCTTGATATAAACTTCGGATTTCTGTCGGGGATAAGAATAACGCCTGCGATAAGTGTGAGAACAAGAACCGCAGCAACGGCAGACAGCCATATTTTTCTGGCGCTGCCTTTTTTGAATACATATTTTTCTGCATCAGATATAAGTTCTTCGTTTATATCGGTAATACCGTCAAAAAGCTTTTCTGATTTCATATTATAATGCCCTCCGATTCAAGCTTGATTTTAAGTTTTCTGCGAAGACGTGATAGTCGCTGTACAGTGGTGTTGGCAGAGCAGCCGCATTCAGCGGCAAGCTCTGAAACGGAACTTCCGAACCAGTAACGACGTATGAATAGAGCGCGGTCATCTTCATTAAGTGAATAAAGCCAGCGGTTTATAAGCTCTGTGAGCTGAATACTGTCAGATACCTGCTCCGTATTTTCAGAGGATGGGATGCATTCGCTAAGCTCGTCGAGAATAGAATTCATACCGTTATATCGCTTTTGAGAACGGGTTTTCCTGAAACGGCTTATGGATACATTCCTTGTTATCCTTCCGAGAAATACACGCAGAGAATTTGGTTTGGCAGGCGGTATAGCCTCCCAGGCAGCTATGTATGTGTCATTTACACATTCCTCCGCATCTTCGATAACAGAAAGAATATTCAAGGCTATAGCGCGGCAGTAGCTGCCGTATTTTATATCAGTCTGAGAAACCGCATCCTCACTGCGCTCATAGTATAGCTTTATAATTGACGAATCATCCATATATATCCTCCTTCCGTTTTCGGACTTTGAAAGGCCCTTCATTTATACAGTCGCAAAAGAAGGCGAGAGATTACGTATTAATTTGGAAAAAGCCTGCAAATTTTGCAGGCTAAATAATTATTCCGTTGCAGTGGTCTATCTCGTGCTGGATTATCTGTGCTGTGAAGCCTGTAAAGGTTTTTACCCTCACGGCAAAATCTCTGTTCTGATATTGCACCTTGATCGATTTGTAACGCTTTGTTTTTCTTGTGCCGACGAGAGAAAGACAGCCCTCCTCGGTCTGATACGGTTCGGAACACTTGATTATCTCGGGGTTAAACATAACCATATACTCGCCGTCACAGTCAAATGCGATGATACGCTTTGAAATGCCGATCATATTTGCCGCCATACCCACACAGCCCTCACGATGAGCTCTGAGAGTATCGAGCAGGTCATCGGCAACGGGGATATCATCAGCGGTTGCCTTTTCGGACTTTCGACCAAGAAAAAGTGGGTCCTTCATAATTTCGCGAATCATATCTTCACCTGTTTTTCAGCAGTTTTAAAATCTCTTCATCAGCAGGGCAGAAGTCATAGTTGTCGATCTCGCTGACGGTGATCCATTTTAAGTCGTTGTGTTCAAGAAGTCTGGGAGTGCCTTCTGATATGAAAGCGTTAAACAGAGTCAGATGTACGGTGATATCCGGGTAGACGTGGGTAACTTCGGTGAAAATATCCTTTACCATAAGTGTAATGTCAAGCTCCTCGCGGCATTCACGGATAAGAGCCTGTTCTTTCGTTTCTCCTTTTTCAACCTTGCCGCCCACAAATTCCCAGAGCATACCGCGTGACTTGTGAGCAGGGCGCTGACATATCATAAATCTGTCATTATCCCAAATAAGCGCTGCAACTACTTCTGTCATACAAAATGCTCCTGTTCGAACTTTTTAAGTGAGACCATATATTCATCGTTGCCGATAATGAAAGCGAGACCGTGACCTGCCCCGGGAACGGTAAGAATCATCTTGGGTGTGGTACAGGCTTCATAACAGGCGCGGCTCATATCGCAAGGAACAAAAGCATCGTCTTCGCCGTGAATAAATATAACAGGTACACGGCACTTCTTCATTGCGTCAATTGCACTTGCCTCGTCGAGATCAAAGTGACCGAAAACCTTGGCACCGAGCTTTACAAAGGGATATAGGAGATTCGCAGGCAGCTTCATATCGCGGATTACTTTTTTGATTATATCCTTCGGAGAGGTATAGCCGCAGTCGGCGAGAATTCCTATAACATTGGAGGGAAGTTCAAGTCCGCCTGCCATCATAACTGTAGCAGCACCCATTGAAATACCTGTAAGCATAATTCTTACATCGGGACCAAAGCGCTCTATCGCGTAATTTACCCAGGAGAGAACATCGTAACGCTCCTTGATGCCGAAGGTGATGGTGCTGCCGTCGCTGCTTCCGCTTGCGCGCTGATCTATCATAAGTACATTGCGCTTGAGAGCAAAGCATCGCTGCATACCACCGCAGAGGTCGCGCTCGGCTCTTCCTCTGTAGCCGTGAAACATAAGCTCTGTTATAAGTCCGTCGGAAAGATGGTAGTATTTTCCGCGGAGAGTAAGTCCGTCGTGAGATTTGATCGAAATATCCTCGTGATCCGTTTCTCTTGTCTCTTTCATCCACTGGATCATCTGATCGCGGTACGGCTCATAGATCCTGCCGTCGGGGATCTCATATTCATCGGGACCGTACTCTTTTCTTTTCGGAGAATAAAAGCATATGCGGTAGCAGATAAATGCGGTAATGAATGTAAGTATTACCAGAAAAGCCAAAATGCCAAGTGCGATGTATAAAGCGGTCATATAAACATCTCCGTTTATTTTCTTTCATTATTATACAACCGCAGTAAATTCAATTCAATATACAAATCTCAGGATTTGAACAGATATAATACAGCAGGAGGAAGGATATTATTTTTGGTAAATACTACTTGAAAATGTGATGTGGACGTGATATCATATGAAAAGTTCTTCGCCGGTGTGGTGGAATAGGCAGACACAAGGGACTTAAAATCCCTCGGTAGTGATATCGTACCGGTTCAAGTCCGGTCACCGGCACCATTTAGAATGTTCATAACGTATCTTCGCCGATGCGTTATGAACATTTTTTATTTTCAATCATTCGCACATTAACAATATTCACATACTGCACATTGAAATAATAAGCAAAAAGGTTTATAATAGTTATGTCTGCAATCGGCAGAACAATAAAACCGAAGGAAGGATAAAGATGGCAGAGATAATCAGAATTAATCCCGATAAGTTGACCAAAATTCGCAGTGTGAATCCGCGAATGATTTCATATAACATAGAAATGACTGAAGTGACCGGAGGCACGTTCTGGAAAGCGTATACAGAAGAACAGATCGACGGTACCGAGCAGGTACCGCCGCCGGATTTCAGCAAGGGATTCGGTGCAATGCACCAGTGGTACGATCCCATAGATACAACGAATCCCCGTCTTATCAAGTTGGCAAAAGACCTTGGATTGTGCTGGATAAGAGTATCAGGTACCTGGGCAACTAAGACATATTATGATTTTGAGGATAAATATCCTGCAGGAACTGCCCCTGAGGGCTATCAGAATGTGCTTAAAAAGCAGCAGTGGATAAATCTGCTTGAATTTGTCAAGGCAGTAGATGGCAAGCTGCTTATCTCTATGGCAAACTGTGAGGGACTTCACAGTTCGGAAGAACCTTGGAATCCAAGTCAGGCAGAGCAGATATTTGCATTTAGCAGGGAGTACGGAGTTCCCATAAACGCAGTTGAATTTACCAACGAGCCCAATATGATGGATATCACCGGATTTCCTCCGAACTATACTCCCGAGTATTTCCGCCGCGATCAGGAGCTTTTCCACAGATGGGTAAGAGAAAATTATCCCGATTGCCTTATAGTAGGTCCCTGCACCTGCGATGCTGAGGCACTTACAGGAGGAGACAGAGGAAAATCCGGCGGTGCAGGCATAGCAGATGTTATGAAGAGCTGCACCACAGAAGAGCTTATGAAGGACTGCAAGGAGCTGCCTGATGTATTCAGCTATCATTACTACAACGGCATATCGGAGCGTATGGCACCTGTAATGCCTCAGATGTATACTCCTGCAGAAAAGGCAATGTCTGAAGAATATCTCGGAATGGCGGGCTTCTGCGCAAGATGTTTTGTTCCGTACAGAGATAAATATGTACCGGGCGGAGAAATGTGGGTCACAGAGAGCGGAGACGCAGGTGCAGGCGGTCATACCTGGGCATCGACATATCTTGAGGTTCCGCGAACCCTCAACGAGTTCGGTGATTTTGCATCTGCCACTGACGGTGTTATATTCCATAATACGCTGGCATCCTCCGACTATGGCTGGCTTAAGCACGGTACATTTGTACCCCGTCCGAGTTATTTTGCAGCACTGCTGTGGAAACGTCTTATGGGCGATGTGGTTTATGCGTCGGGAGAAAAGAACCGCGAAGGGGCACACGTTTATGTCCATTCACGCAAGGATGGAAAAGAAGGCTTTGTTTATCTTGTGATCAACACTTCCTGGACAGAGACAACAACAGTAGAGATTCCGAAGGCAGCAAAGGTATATGCGCTTACAGGAAACGGAAAGATAAGAAGCCGTACAATGCTTCTCAACGGAAAAGAACTGGTGCTTGATGAAAATGACGATCTGCCTGAGCTTGCAGGAGCAGCCGCAGAGAGCGGAAATATCAGCATAGCACCCGGCGGCTGCACATTTATAGTCATCTGACAAATGTAATTTAAAATGTCATCCCATTCACACAAAATCAAATGATGTGTGAATGGGATGAATATATATCCTGTAATAATGATTAATGTATAAAATTCTGTATTTCAGTATTTACAACGCAATAATGAGAGAAGGGGGAATTGAATGAAAACTATGTTTAAGATAATAGGAACAGTTATTTTGGCTGTTTTGATAATAGTTATGCTGTTTGTCGGATGCATCATATATAATAACGAATATAAGAAGGAACTGGCGGCAGAATTCAAAAGCATCGATTCTTCGTATACACTCAATGTCTATCAGATAGGAGAGCCCGATTGGCCATTTGGCTCAGTTCAGGGAAGGTTCGTACTGAAAAAAGGAAATAACACCCTGTCAGATGTGAAATTTACACAGCACAATGACGGAGGCGGAATTTATATTGAAAATGAAAATGTCAGATGGAAGAGCGATTGCGTGGAAATACTTGTAAACGGAGAAGGTCAGGAAATTTTATACACTCTTAAATATGATGGCTTATATATAGTGAATAATGTAAAAGAATAACATAACCCTCGTTTGCATCGGCAAACGAGGGTTATTAACAGTTTATTTTTTCTCTGCTTCGTAATCGAGTATCTGTCTGAACTGAGTCTCGTACAGATCGCGGTAAGTGCCGCCTTTTGCGAGAAGATCCTCGTGAGTTCCCTGCTCAGCTATAACGCCGTCCTTAACAACAAGTATCTTGTCCGCTTTGAGAATGGTGGACAGCCTGTGAGCAATAACAATGCTGGTTCTGCCTTCCATAAGAACCTCTAGAGCGTCCTGGATTGCGTTTTCCGATATGGAATCAAGAGCAGAAGTAGCTTCGTCGAGAATAAGAATTTCGGGATTTTTGAGTATGACACGGGCGATGGAAAGACGCTGTTTTTCACCGCCTGAGAGCTTCAGGCCTCGGTTGCCGACCATGGTATCATAACCGTCCGGCTGATTGATTATAAATTCGTGAATACTTGCGGTGCGGCAGGCGGCTTCGATTTCTTCATCAGTGGCATCGTCCTTGGCATACAGCAGATTTTCTTTTATGGTGCCGTTGAAAAGATATGTATCCTGAGTGACAACGCCGATTCTCTCTCGCAGATATGTAAGATCGAAATCACGCACATCAACACCGCCGACGGTGACACTGCCTCCGCAGACGTCATAAAGTCTGGGGATGAGATTAACGACCGTTGACTTACCAGAGCCGGAAGGTCCGACAATAGCAAACATCTGGCCGCCGGGAACAGTAAAGTCGATGTCTGTAAGGAGGGGCTTGTCAGGAGAATATGAGAAGCTGACGTGTTCAAAATCTATCTCGGCACAGGCAACAGGAGGCTTTTTGCCGTTTTCGGGAGAAACGATGGTGTTCTCCTTGTCGAAGTAATCGAAAATACGTGTAAACAGTGCAAGTGAACGTGTGAAATCGACCTGAATGTTAAGGAGAGACTGAACAGGACGGTACAGTCTGTTGATAAGAGCAACAGTTGCGGTGATAACACCGACTGTGAGAGTGGGGTCAAGTTCCTTTATAATGAGTAAGCCGCCTGCAAAGTAGATGAGAAGCGGACCTATCTGGGTAAACATACCCATAATGACCATAAACCACTTGCCGCTGCGCTGTTCCTTGAGAGAAAGCTGAGTGACTTCCTCGTTGACATCCACGAAGCGGTCGTACTCTTTCTTTTCCCTTGTAAAGAGCTTGACAAGCATAGAACCGCTTACGCTGAGGGTCTCATTTACAAGCTGGTTCATTTCGTCGTTTTTAGCCTGACTTTCGGTCAGAAGCTTCCATCTGGTCTTGCCGACGCTTTTGGTGGGCAGTATCAAAAGGGGTATAACGATAATGCCGACGATAGCGAGCTTCCAGCTCATAGTAAACAGTGCCACAAGGGTGGTAACAACGGTGGCAACATTGCTTACGATGCTGGAAAGTGTTCCTGATATAACACTGCTGACACCGCTTATGTCGGTGTTCATTCGGGTGATGATATCGCCTTGCTTTTCGGAAGTAAAGAAAGAGTGGGGCATATG
Source organism: Acutalibacteraceae bacterium (assembly GCA_045604965.1). Classification (GTDB taxonomy): domain Bacteria; phylum Bacillota; class Clostridia; order Oscillospirales; family Acutalibacteraceae; genus JAISGQ01. Next base: position 26,778 of record JAZUPB010000011.1, on the reverse strand, counting down.
CTGCAGATGATCGTACATCTGGTTCTTCATATCAAAGATGATGCGCTGTGATATCCAGGCGTTTATGTAGTTTTCAAGTACGCCGATTACCTGAGAGATTGTAAGTGTGGCAAAAGCCATAAGAAGCAGTTTTATCAAAAGTGCAAGATTTTCGCCCACAAGAGCCTCATCAACTATTCGGCCTGTAATAATGGAGGGGAGAAGTCCCACCCCTGCCGACAGCAGAATAGCCACAAACACAAATACAAACTGCAGCCAGTAAGGTTTGAGGTAGCCTAAAATACGCAGAAGAAGATCCTTTGTGACCTTCGGCATATTTTGCTTTTCTTCGTCGGTGAGAAATCCGCGCGGACCCAGTCCGCGTCCCATAGGTCCTGCCATAGCATCACGTTCCTTTATATATCAGTATAATTTAATTATATATGAAAAATTACGCGATTCAACACAAAAGCATCAGAATACACTTATTCCTCATACGGTCTTATGCGAAGCACAGCACCGACAGAATCACAGATCTCTCTGCATTTCTCCTGCTCTTCGGGAGTGGTGACCACATCAACCACCGTCATTATCACATTGGGGATATAAAGGGTGCAGTCCTTTGCAAAGCTTAGCATGGCATCGAATGAGCCGATACCGAACTTCGGTCTGACTATGCTCAGATAATCTTCCTTGTTTGTAGCATTGAGGCTTATTGAGACGGTGTCGATGAGTCCACGGAGCTTCTGCGCAGTCCTTTCGCCGTTTATAAGGTCAGAGAGTCCGTTTGTGTTTATGCGAATGGGAATATCGCTCTTCGAGCGGATAAAAGAAGCCACAGCAAGCAGATCATCAAGACGCTCAGTCGGCTCGCCGTAGCCGCAGAAAACTATCTCCTGTTCCTTTGAAAGGTCGTAGGAAGCAATGCTTTCGCAGACCTCCTCAACAGTCGGCTCACGATCGAGCCACAGAGAATCAGAGCCGTATACGCAGTCGCTGTTCTGCCGTAGGCAGAAGGTGCAGGCGCAGGGACAGCGGTTTGTCATATTGATGTAAATGCCGTTTTTTACTTTGTATGTTACAGTCATCATAGCGATGCCTCCGTTTTCTCAGTTATATAATGAAGATAAAACAAAACTGGTTATTTTTAAATAGTCAGTTGAGGGTTTGTTTATATAACCAGAAAAGAAGCCGCTGTTGACACAGAAACGCAATGAAGTTATAATACTGACAAAACATATGAAAGAGGGATCTGCCTTGAATAATACTGTAAAAAGAATAATAATGTCTGCCGCAGGTGTTGTGATCTGTGCGGTGAGTGTAGCAGTTTTCAAGATAGCGGCTTTCGGTGTGGATCCTTTTCAGTCTCTTATGAGCGGACTTGATAAGCTCATCCCCATATCCTTCGGCACGCTCTATGTTATCGTCAATGCAGTGCTTCTGCTGTTTAGTCTTATTTTCGACAGACATTACATAGGTATTGCCACATTTATAAATCTTTTTCTGCTGGGTTATATAACAGAATTTACTCACGGTCTGCTTTTGAAGGTATTCGATGAACCGTCGCTGCCGCTGAGAATAGGCTGCCTGATCGTAGGAATAGTAGTGATATGCTTTGGCTCGTCGCTGTATATGACCGCCGATCTCGGTGTATCTACATACGATGCAATTGCACTTATCTGTGCAAACAAATGGAAACTGTGGAAATTCAAGTATATCCGCATTTGCACAGATATTGTCTGCGTAATATCGGGCGCACTGCTGTTTGTGCTGGGCGGCGGTGAATGGAAAGCGATCCCGACAATTATCGGTATCGGAACAATAATTACTGCGTTCTTTATGGGACCGCTCATTGAGCTTTTCAATGAGAAGATAGCAAGACCTATGCTCAGAGGCAAAAAAGCATAGAAAACAGGTTTCCAAAGGGGGCTCGAGAAACGTAGTTTCTCATCCCCTTCTGGTGGGATTTTCAATGGGCAAAGCCCTTGAATCGCTCCTCGCAAGGAGCGAAATTCCCCCTTGAAAACAAAGCGCAGGGGGGAAGTGAAACAGTCCGGTGGACTGTTTCACGATGGGGACCCTCGCCGGGGGTCTCCATTGCCGCCCATAGGGCGGCTTTTGTGTCTGGGATAAGCACCGAAACAGAATTATAAATTGTGAACAATTATTTATTAAAGCGCCTTTCCGAAAGGGGAGGCGCTTTTTGCTGTTCTTACTTAATAAAGTGTGCTAAAATAAAGAAAAAACAAAATATTAAATCATTTAAGGATTGTTTAATAATTGCCGTGCTAAACTGTGGACAGTTCGGAGGGGGACGCCCTGAGAGCACTTTCATAGAAAGGACAGAAAAGCCTTATGTATCTTAGAATACTTAAAAAAGACCTTAAGCGAAATAAGGTAATGAACATCATACTGCTTGTATTCATAACCCTGTCGGCGGTGTTTGTATCGAGCAGTGCAAACAACATTCTGACCATAATCAATGCCCAGGACGATTTCTTTGAAATGGCAGGCATGAGCGACTACGTTGTCATGACAAAGGGAACGGAGGCAGAAGAGCTCGACAGTGTGATCGGTTCTATAGAGCTTGCCGATTCCCATCACACCGAGCCGCTTGTTTACCTTAGTGCGGACGATGTGTTATTAAACGGCAAAGAGATAGAAAATGCACCGACTATGACTCTTTTCACTTTTGAAAAAGCATCGCTTTCTTATTTCACAGAGGACGATATGCTTATTGAGTCGATAGAAAGCGGCAAGATATATCTGCCCGTCAAATTAAGAAACAAGAACGATATCAAAGTCGGCGATACCCTTACAGTGACCCTGGGAGAAACAAAAAAAGAATTTACTGTCGGCGGCTTTATAAAAGATGCACTTTTAGGCTCGCCCAATGTAGGATCAACAAGATGCATAATATCATACGAGGATTTCAAAGAGATTTATTCAGAGCCTCTTGTAAAGGAACAGCAGCGTGCAGGAGCACTCTGCTCCATAGAGACGAAGGACACAAAGAAATTTGCAAAAGAGCTCATGGATACAGGACTGAGCACAGTTCTGGTGGCAGACTCCGACCTGATGCAGTCGATGTATGTTCTTGATATGGCAGTTGCAGGAGTATTTCTTGTAGTCAGCATCTGCCTTGTGCTCATAGCGATAGTGGTGCTTCGCTTTACTATCAACTTCACCCTTTCTCAGGAGTTCCGTGAAATTGGTGTAATGAAGGCAGTGGGTATATCAGACAGAAAGATAAGAGGTCTTTACCTCGTAAAATACTTTGCGATTTCTATAGTTGGTGCTGTGCTGGGACTTGCAGCAGGTATTCCCTTCGGAAATATGCTGCTGGAAAAAGCTTCGCAGTTAATGATAATAAACGGCAGCAGACTTTATTTTGTAAATGCAATCTGTGTTGCACTGGTGGTTTTCGTAGTAATGATATTCTGCTGGGGCGGCACAAAGAGAGTAAAGAAGCTTTCACCAGTAGCGGCTGTCCGTGACGGCTCAGAGGGTGAGAGATTCTCAAAAAAGAGTCCGCTGTCCCTTGCAAAAGGACGAATGAGACCTGTGTCCTTCCTGTCGCTCAATGATATTTTGAGCAACGCAAAACGCTATATCACAATGATAACAGCCTTTACGCTCTGCCTTGTGATGACAATAGTTGTTATCAACACAATAAACACACTGAAAAGTGATAAGCTGGTAGCCTATTTCGGAGCTGCAGAAAGCGATGTTTATCTGGTTGACACAACATATGTCGACTATTTCGAGGAAAAGGGCAGAGACAATTTCAGGCGTGACCTGAAGGAAATAGAAAAGACCCTTGAAGAAGAAGGAATGCCTTGTCATGCTTTCGGCGAAATATTTATGTTCAGCACCCTTGATGCAGGAGAAAATTCCTTTGCAGGAATGATTTTCCAGGGAACAGGGGTAAAGGCTTCAGATTATGTTTATTCCAAAGGCTCAGCACCGCAGAATCCTAATGAAGTGGCAATAACCACAAAGGTGGCAGAGGCCCTTGACGTAACAATAGGAGATACCTTGACCTACACCGATATGGACGAAAAGCGCGAGGTGCTGGTTGTCGGAATATTCCAGTCAATGATGAATATGGGCAACGGTGTAAGACTTCATGAAGATGCTGAAATAAACTATACTCAGGCAGCAGGCTTCAACGCATATCAGATAACCTTCTATGATACCCCCAACGAAAAAGAGCTTGAGAGACGTATGGAGCGCCTTGCGGAAATATATCCCGAATCCAGAGTTATGGACGGCGGAGAATATGCAAACTATTTCACAGGCTCTGCTGATATGGTTGAATCTATCCGCAATCTGCTCACACCGATTATGATGATTATTTGTATGCTGATCGCAATGCTTATGGAGCGTTCCTTCATCGCAAAGGAAAAAGGACAGATAGCAATGCTCAAGGCAGCAGGCTTTACAAAGGACTTCATAGTCCGCTGGCACGTGCTGAGGATGGGTATAGTGCTGATAATATCCACCGTTCTCAGCATAGCGCTTTCCACTCCGGCGACTCAGCTTCTCATCACCCCGATATTCAAGATGATGGGTGCAGATTTTATAAAATACGATATAGTACCTCTTGAGGCTTACGTGATTTATCCCCTTATGCTCATAGGAGCAACACTTGCTGCAATATTCCTTGCTGCACAGAGCACAAAGAAGATAACCGCTTCCCAGACCTCCAGTATTGAATAAAGAAAGGATAATCCTGTTATGAATAAAATTCTCGAAGTAAAGGATCTCTGCAAGACCTATATACTTAATAAGCGTCAGAACAATGTACTGAAGAATGTAAACTTTTCTGTCAGTGAGGGAGAAATGGTAGCTGTAATGGGACCCTCAGGTTCCGGTAAATCTACTCTCCTTTATGCAGTGTCGGGCATGGATAAGCTCACTGCAGGAGACGTTCTCTTTGACGGCAAGAGCATTGCAAAAATGAACGACAAAGAGCTTTCAAATCTCCGACTTGACCAGATGGGATTTATCTTCCAGCAGATGTATATGCTCAAGAATCTCAATATCCTCGACAATATCCTCCTGCCTTCCTGCCAGTCTAAGAAGATAAAGGAAAGCAGAAAGCAGAAGGCAGAGCGCGGACGCGAGCTTATGAGAAAGCAGGGCATAATTGAAACCGCAGACAACGGTATTGATGAAGTTTCAGGCGGTCAGCTCCAGCGCGCCTGTCTGTGCAGAAGCCTTATCAACAAGCCCAAGATGATTTTTGCAGACGAACCCACAGGCGCACTCAACCGCTCGGCATCCGACGAAGTAATGGATATGCTGGGTGCAGTCAACAGAGAAGGTACTACCGTAATGCTTGTAACTCACGACACAAAGGTCGCCGCCCGCTGCACGAGAGTAATGTACATCGTTGACGGAAACATAAAGGGCGAGTATAATCTTGATATGTACGACGGCGTATCGCCGCTTCGTGACAGAGAGCGTGCAATATCAAACTGGCTTATGGAAATGGGCTGGTAAAGAGAGGCGGAAGGGCAGAATGCTGAAAAACTACAGAATGGGCTTTGATGTGTGGGGTCTGATGCTTTTCCTTGCAGTCATGATACCGAACGTCATATGGTTCGCATTTCCTGCGCCGAATGATGTGCTCAGAGCAGAATCGGCAACTCAGGCAGTGGATATGATTGCATCGGTGTGTCAGGTGCTCATGGTGTTCTCTTTCTGCGCGTTTATAAACACAAAGCGGAAAAAGCTTGCGCTGACCCCTGCAATGTGCGCATCAGCAGCCTGCGTGATTCTTTATTACGTCTGCTGGGCGCTGTACTACACTGGAATTACAGCGGTTTATGCAATACTCGGCATGACTGTCCTGCCATGCCTTGCGTTTCTGCTTTTTGCCATAGACCGCAAAAATGCAATAGCACTCATTCCTACAGTAATCTTCACCGTCTGCCATATTGTGTTTGCACTTGTTAATTTTATAATCTGATCATCAAAGCAGAGGCGGCATTGCTGCCTCTGCTGAACCTATATAAAGGGGGATAAGGAAATGACCGATATACTTGTAGTTGAGGACAATACAGAAATATCCGCTCTGCTCTGCGATTTTCTGCGAGCGGAAGGGTATACTGTAAGTCACGCCGACAGCGGTGAAAAAGCACTTTCCACATTCGAAAAATACGGAGCGAAGCTTGTTATTCTCGATGTAATGCTTCCGGGCATCGACGGCTTTGCAGTGTGCCGTAAAATACGAGAAAAGGAAAACACGCCCATATTCATAGTCAGTGCCAGAATAACCAAGGAAGACAAGCTCAACGGGCTGATTCTCGGTGCAGACGACTACATAGAAAAGCCCTTTGATATCGACATAATGATAGCGAAGATAAAGGGCATTTTCCGAAGAAGATATGAAAGCGACAGCCTTACCTGCGGAAATATCACCCTTGACAGAGTGCGCCGCACTGTAAGATGCGGCGGAAAAGAGCTCAGAATGACCGCCAAGGAGGTCGATCTTATGGAGCTCTTTATGGAAAATAGAGGAACAACCCTTTCAAAAGATATGCTGTTTTCGCGGATATGGGGCTTTGACAGCGATTCAGAGCCACAAACCCTTACAGTGCATATAAAATGGCTGCGTGAAAAAATCGAGAAAGATCCAAAGAATCCTGTTCATATTGTCACCGTATGGGGAACAGGCTACAGGTTTGAGGAGTGACAGAAATGGAGAAGAAAGAAATAGCAGGGGAGCTTTTTGCAAGAAAATTCCATTGCTCTCAGGCGGTGCTTGCTGCCTTTGCAGAGGACTTCGGCATAACAAGAGATCAGGCACTGAAGCTCGGCGGCTGTCTTAGTATGGGTATGCGAAAGGGCGAAGTGTGCGGAGCATGCAGCGGTGCGCTTATGGCACTTGGTCTCAAATACGGTCAGTGCAGGGAGGAGGATCTCGAAACAAGAGCAAAGGCAAATATTGCAACAAACCTGCTGCTTGACCGATTTGCGGAGAAAAACGGATCGTATATCTGTAACGAACTGCTGGGCTGTGACGTGAGAACGGACGAGGGTATAGAGTATGCAATAAATAATCTACTGTTTACCGAATTCTGCCCTAAAATGGTGGAATCTGCGGTTGAGATCACGGAACAGATAATGTCCGAGCTTGAGTAAACGGAGTGATAATATGAAAGCCTTTAACCGATTGCTTGTGATAGCGGTACTGTTTTCGGCTGTGATAATTGCAGGCGTAAATATATGGATGGGCTCTGGAGAGCAGAGTGAAGGCAGACAGCACAGAGTCGATGTTTCACGAGCTTCGTCAGTAATACAGAATGAGGGTATCGAAGCACTGACGCTGTCCGATTATCCTGCTCTTATCGCCGTGACCGCCGTTGAAAAGAAGGAAGACATTACAGGCGGAAATTATGACTATCTCATCAAGGAGATAAACGGCAAATACTACCGATTTGATTATTCAGCATCAAAGGGAACAGAAGAGAACATAATAATAGCAGTCAATATATCTCTTGGTGTTATGACAGCACTTGTTCTGCTGGTGCTTCTTTACCTGCGTTTTCGTGTGATAAAACCGTTTATGACTCTTCGTGAAATGCCATACGAGCTTTCAAAGGGCAATCTTACAATGCCGCTTAAAGAAAGCAGACACAGGTATTTGGGGAAATTCATATGGGGTATGGATATGCTCAGAGAAAAACTGGAGCAAAACAAGGAAACAGAGCTCAGTATGCAGGCAGAGAGAAAAAAGCTTATTCTTTCACTTTCCCACGATATAAAAATACCACTGTCAGCTATAAAGCTCTATTCCAAAGCACTCTCTAAAGGACTTTACGAGGATGCTGAAAAGCAGGCTGAAATTGCAGAAAACATAAACGAAAAGGCAGACGAGATAGAGGGGTATGTTTCGGGTATCGTCAAAGCATCAAAAGAGGATTTTCTTTCTATCGAGGTTGCCGACGGAGAATTTTACCTGTCCGATATGCTTTGTAAAATATATGATTTCTACAAAGATAAGCTTCGACTTCTGAAAACCGACTTTTCGGTCTCTGAATATACAAATTGCCTTATAAAGGGCGACTGCGACAGAGGAATAGAGGTCCTGCAGAACATTATGGAGAACGCCATCAAGTACGGCGACGGAAAGGAAATTAAAATAAATGTGACCCAGGAAGAAGGCTGCCGCCTTGTGACGGTATCGAATACAGGCTGTACGCTTTCGGAAAGTGAAATGCCACACCTGTTTGACAGCTTCTGGAGAGGCTCAAATGCATCAAAACAAAAGGGCAGCGGACTGGGACTTTATATAAGCAGATGCATAATGAATAAGATGAACGGTGAGGTTTATGCTGAAATAAAGGGCGATACAATGAATGTAACAGCAGTTTTCAGCCATGCATAATAAACGGAGCTTGCGTTATCTGAGCAGATGTGATAATCTAAACAATGAGGAGGTTGTCAATTATGAAGAGACTTTTATGTGCGTTTATTGTTTTGTCGCTTATGCTGTGCTGTGTATCCTGCACAGTTGAGGAAAACGGTGAGACGGAGAATAATATTGAAGTAGTTGAAAGTACCGAAAACACTGAAACCACCGAAAACACTGAAACTGACGAAAATAAAGAAAACGGTGAAGAGCTTGATTTTCTTCCCCTTGATTTTTATTTTTCCAGCGGTGCAGGCGGCTGGGGCACTGAGCTGACCCTGAATCCCAACGGCACATTCACAGGCAAATATCACGATTCAGAGATGGGATCAACAGGTGAAGACTATCCCTACGGAACTTATTATATTTGCGAATTTGTAGGAGAGTTTGCCAATATCACAAAGGTCAATGATTACACTTATACTATGCAGCTTGACAAAATTGCACTCAAAGACGAGGTCAATAAGGAATGGATAGAAGATGGAGTAAAGTACATTGCATCATATCCGTACGGACTCGAAGAAAGTGTAAAATTCAAGATTCTCACTCCCGATGCCCCGATCAGCGAGTTTTCCGAAGATTTTCTGCTGTGGTGGCCGGGCAGATATGAAGAAGAGAAGAGCGACACACTGGGCCACTACTGCATAATGAATATCGAAAAGGAATACGGCTTCTTTGCATATTGATGATAATCCCCTGTGCTATTCGCACAGGGGATTATAGTTTTTAATACATAAATAACAGCCCGACCTGAGTTTTTAGGTCGGGCTTAACTGTTTTTAGCTTCCTAACTCCTTGTTTATATCTACAGGCGAACCGTCGGGCAGGGTTATCTGGGCTAATTCTTCTGCAGACAGGTTTTTTAAGAATATGCAATATTCATTTGGGTGTCCGCCAACGAACTCCATTTTTGGAATATTGATCTGGTCGGGGCTATGAATCCATAGACAAGCTTCATTGGTTGCCCAGAACCGCGTTAATGTAAGCAGCTGACCGTTATAAAGTACGTCTTTTCCCATCTTTGGTTCCCGCCTAAAATTAAAGTTGTTTTATCGAGTATGTTTTCCCTGTAGTTTTCTCTGCATTTCAAGTTCCAGATTAACAAGTTCAGACATAGAGATAAACTTTCTGTCTCTTGCATCAATGCAGTCGGCTTGTGTGTATAAAAACGGATAGAATAAAATGCCTTCGTTATAAGAAATGCTCTCGGCTTCATTTTTCCAGTTTTTCCATCGGAAATCCTTATAAAACAAGTCGGTATCTCCCTGAATACACCAATAGAGAAATTGGCTGTATGATATTTTAAGGTTTTCAATTTCTAATGTATCCGGAGCAAAATAACCAATTTTGCTGTTTTCATCCAGCAAGAATAAACCGCCAATAATATCTTCTGCAATAATATTATCGATTTCATACAGATCGTTTTTATTACATATATCAATCTCACCGGCACCGTAAATTCTGATCCAATTATCAATTACAATACCGCCGCAATGGTTGATGACAACTCCCAATGTGCTTTCGGGAGAAAGATTATATCTCGTGTTAGCAAAATAAGCAGCATCATTGTTGACATTAATTGTTTTTATCGTTTTGGAAGAACCCATTATTGATTGTGTAATTGCAGTCCATTTATCCATATTGAACTCCTGCGTAATTTAAGATTATCCATTAAAATTATGCATCAGGAAAAACATAAAGTCAACATTGGCTTAGCTGTAGATAAACAAAACCCCTCAGGCAGGAATACCTGAGGGGTGAAAGCACGTAAATCTGAGACATAAATTTTATTATTTCAGAATCTTCAGTGCACCGGTGGGGCAGAGATCGACGCATTTGTGACAATCCTTGCATCTTGCCGCTGCATCGTCCTCAAATTCAGGCTTTATAACAGTGGCGAAGCCTCTGTCAACAAGACCTAAAAGCCCTGAACCCACCTCTTCACGGCAGGTGCGTACACAGAGGTTGCAAAGTATGCACTTGCCCTGATCGCGTTCAATAGTGATAAGCTTCTGTTCTTTAAATGACTTGTGTTTTTCGCCTGCAAAGCGGTCGGGATTGATGGGTTCAAGATTAGCATAGCGGATGAGCTTGCAGTCAGCAAAGTCGTGACAGCCGCACTCAAGACAGCGTGCCGCTTCTTTGCGAGCCTGTTCTTCGGTAAATCCATTGATAACCGACTCAAAATTGCCGCGTCTGTAGGCTGCGTCCTTTACGGACATCTGAGCTCTGGGAGCTTTTTCTCTGTCAGAAAGCATCTCTGCGGTGACATTTCTCTTTGAATAATAGGGTTCGGGGAAGTCCATAGGCTTGCCGCTTAAATAAGCATCTATTGCCATAGCGGCTCTGTCACCCTCGGCAATAGCGTCGATAGCGATGGAAGCACCGCGATTTGTGGCATCACCTGCGGCAAAAACACCCTCAAGATTGGTTATGCAGTTGTTTTCGTTGGCGGTAACAGTGCCTCTGCGTGAAAGCTCAACATCAGCAAGACCAATAGGATCGCATTTCTGACCGATGGCAGAGATAAGTGTATCGATGGGAAGAATCTCAAATTTGCCTTCAACAGGAACAGGGGAGCGGCGACCGGAGGCATCAGGCTCGCCGAGCTCCATAATCTGAAGCTTAACAGCCGTTACTCTGCCGTTCTCGCCGATGATCTCAGCGGGATTTGTAAGGAATTTAAACTGTACGCCTTCCTCGATAGCTTCTTCTATTTCAATATCCTCTGCAGGAGCTTCGGCTCTTGTTCTGCGGTAGATAACGTAAACATTCTCTGCGCCGCAGCGGACAGCAGTGCGGCAGGCATCCATAGCGGTGTTTCCGCCGCCGACAACAGCAACATTCCTGCCGATATCGGGAATATGTCCCATATTGACCTCACGGAGGAAATCAATACCGCCGAGAACACCCTGAAGATCTTCACCTTGGCAGCCTACATTACTGCTCTTCCAGGCACCAACAGCAACGAGTACAGCATCATTTTCTTTTCTGAGCTCTTCGAGGGTTATATCCTTGCCGAGCTTGACGCCGTTTTTCATTTCAACGCCGATAGCTTTTATTGAATCAACTTCCTTTGCCAGTACAGCTTTCGGAAGACGATATTCGGGAATGCCATAGCGAAGCATACCGCCCATTTCGGGCATTGCATCGTATATTGTGACTGTGTGACCTGCAAGGCGCAGATAGTAAGCTGCGCTCAAGCCCGCAGGACCGCCGCCGATGACAGCGACTTTTTTGCCTGTATCAACATTGGGAGAAGCCTTGTAAGGCTCATCGGAAGCGAGATCATTGTCAGCGGCAAAAGCCTTTAAATATGCAATTGAGATAGGCTCTTCGACCAAAGCTCTGCGGCAGTTTGCCTCACAGGGGTGAGGGCAGACACGGCCGATAGATGCAGGAATGGGAATTTTCTCCTTGATAATGCGGACAGCTTCTTTATCGTTGCCCTGAGCGATAGCCTTGAGATAGCCCTGAACATCGGTTCTTGCAGGGCAGTTAAGGGAACAAGGACCTTTGCAGTCTCCTTCGTGATCACTCATAATAAGCTCAAGGGCGATATTTCTGGCGTTTTTCGCTCTGTCACCTTCGGTGTTTATCACCATACCGTCAGTCGCAACGGTGGAGCAGGCGCGAAGAAGCTTGGGAACACCCTCAGCCTCTACAAGGCAGAGACCGCAGGCGCCATATAATTTAAGGTTTGAATTATAGCATAGGTTCGGAATTTCAATGCCGTTAGCGGCGGGGATATTTAATATGGTGTCGCCTTTTTTGCCGGTCATTTCAATACCGTTTATTGTGATTTTTATCTGATCCATTTTAAATTCGCCTCCTTAGTCCATATAGATCGCATCGAACCTGCAGGCCTTGCGGCACTGATCACAGCGGACACAAAGTGCAGGGTCAATAACGTGGGGTTCTTTTACGCTGCCCGTGATAGCCTTTGCAGGACAGTTGCGTGCGCAAAGGGTACAGCCTTTGCACTTGTCTGCGTCAATATAATAGGTGCGAAGTGCAGGGCATTCCTTGGTGGGGCACTTCTTATCTCTGATGTGAGCGACATATTCATCTCGGAAATATCTGATGGTTGTAAGTACAGGGTTGGGTGCAGTCTGACCGAGACCGCAGAGTGCGCCGTCCTTAACAGCAACGCAGAGCTCCTCAAGCAGCTCGATGTCACCCTCTTTTCCTTCGCCCTCGACAATTCTTGTGAGAATCTCCTGCATACGCTTTGTGCCTATTCTGCAGTGAGTACACTTGCCGCAGGATTCAAGAGCGGTGAAATCGAGGAAGAACTTTGCCATTCCGACCATACAGGTGCTTTCGTCCATAACGACCATACCGCCTGAGCCCATAATCGCGCCGGTTGCAGCCAGTGCTTTATAGTCAATTACGGTGTCGAGAAGCTCAGCAGGTATACAGCCGCCGGAAGGACCACCCATCTGAACAGCCTTGAATTCCTTGTTATCGCGAATACCTCCGCCGATGCCGAAAATGACATCGCGCAGTGTCTTACCCATAGGTATCTCAACAAGTCCGCCTTTGCGGATCTTTCCGGTCAGTGCAAAGACCTTTGTGCCCTTGCTGTTTTCTGTACCGAGAGCGGCAAATGCTGCACCGCCGTTGTTTATTATCCAGGAAACATTTGCAAAGGTCTCAACGTTGTTTATGTTTGAGGGTGCGTCCATATAGCCCTTCTGAGCAGGGAAGGGAGGCTTGAGACGGGGCATACCGCGCTTACCCTCAAGGGATTCTATAAGAGCGGTTTCCTCACCGCATACGAATGCGCCTGCACCGGCCTTTATTCTCATATCACAGGAAAAGTCAGTGCCGAGAATGTTCTTGCCAAGCAGATTAGCTTCTCTTGCCTGACGAATAGCCTCTTCAAGATGAACGATTGCAAGAGGATATTCGGCACGGACATAAACTATCATCTCACAGGCGCCTATAGCGTAAGCTCCTATAAGCATACCCTCGATAAGTGTGTGCGGATCGGACTCAATAACAGCTCTGTCCATAAATGCACCGGGATCGCCTTCGTCGGCGTTGCAGATAAGGTACTTGTTTTCACCTGCACTCTGACGTGCGGCATTCCATTTGAACCAGGTGGGGAAGCCTGCACCGCCGCGTCCTGCAAGACCGGAGATCTTTATCTCTTCTATAACTTCCTCGGGGGTCATAGTGGTGAGGGTCTTTTTTAATGCCTCGTAACCGTCGGCAGCGCGGTAATCCTCAAGAGAGGTAGGATCAATAAGACCGCAGTGACGAAGAGCAATTCTTGTCTGCAGAGACAGGAATTCTTCATCTTCAGGAGAAATGATAAGCTTCTCAACAAAGGAGAGATCGCCTGTGCGGGCGGTTTCGATTATAGCCGAAGCATCATCGGGAGTTACCTTTACAAGTCTTTTGATAAGATTTTTATCATCATCATAAAGGTCAATGATAGGCTCTAAGAAACACATACCGATACAGCCTGTGCTGCCTAAGGTGAAATTGTCGCTTTCGGTAATAAGAGCTTCGATGGCACTGCGTACCTTAGAGGCACCTGCAGCTATACCGCAGGAACCTTCACCGATAACAATTTTCATTACGACTGCGCCTCCTTTGACTGAATATCCTTGATTATGGCAATTGCACTCTCAGGGGTGAGATTGCCGTAAGCTTCGCCGTTTATCATAATAACGGGAGCAAGAGAACAGCATCCGAGACAGGCGACATTCTCAAGGGTGAAGAGTCCGTCTTTGGTGGTCTCGCCGTTTTCTATGCCGAGGTATTTTGCGACAGCTTCTCCGACTCGCTTACTGCCGTTTACGTGGCAGGCAGTGCCCTGACAGGCCATAATAAGATATTTGCCTATAGGAGTTAAGCGGAACTGTGAATAGAAGGTAGCTACACCGACCACCTCTGCAGGAGAGATGCCGATGCGCTCTGCGATGTGATACATAACATCCTTTGGGAGATAGCCGTAGATTTCCTGAGCCTTCTGCAGAATTGCAATAAGGCTTCCGGGAACATCGGCGTATTCATTCAGTGTTTCGTTGAGTAATGAAAGATCGCTCTGCGGTCCGTTGCATTGACAGCACATATGATTTCCTCCAGCTTTTTATGAGTTTAGCCGCTGCAAAACATAAAATTTTCCTGTTTGGCGGCATTCGAAAACGAATACTATAAATTAATTAAAAATTATATAACCAAAAAGTAAAAAAATCAACGCATAAGAACGAAAAAGGACAATTATATTATGGTTATTTGTAAGGCGCTGCACAGCGTGTAGAATATGTGATAGAATATTGACTAAACATCGGGTTTGAGGTAAAATAACAAAGTTATCGAACGCAAAAGGACTGTTGTAAAAATGAAATTTGAGAACCTGATCCTTGATGAGGAACGTGCACTTTATGCAGTGCACGGTGCAGAGGTAATAAACTGCCGTTTCGACGGACCTGCAGACGGCGAATCCGCACTGAAGGAATGTTCCGATGTAACTCTCAGGGATTGTTATATGAATCTGCGTTATCCGCTGTGGCACGTAACGGGTGCAGTAGTCGATTCCTGCGAAATGACAGAGAACTGCCGCGCCGCGCTGTGGTACGATGAGAATATACATATCAAAAACAGCATTTTGAACGGAATAAAGGCTGTAAGAGAATGTAAAGGCATAAAGCTTGATAACTGCAAGGTGGTTTCTCCCGAGTTCGGATGGCTCAGCAGTGACATAAAACTTTCCGACTGCACCCTTGAGGGAGAATATCCTTTTCTTAAAACAGCGGGTCTTGAGCTTGATCGGGTACACCTGAAAGGAAAATATTCCTTCCAATACGTTGAAAATATGGTGATACGCGATTCGTATCTGGATACAAAGGACGCATTCTGGCACAGTAAGAATGTTACGGTGTACGACAGCACCATTAAAGGTGAATACCTTGCCTGGTATTCTGAAAATCTTCGCCTTGTAAGATGCAAAATCATAGGAACTCAGCCTCTGTGCTATGCAAAAGGACTGGTTCTTGAGGACTGCGAGATGATAGATACCGATCTTTCATTCGAGCGCAGTGAGGTGGAGGCAACAGTAAAGGGGAATATAATAAGTGTAAAAAATCCCATCAGCGGATTTATCAAGGCTGATTCGATAGGTGAGGTAATTCTTGACGATACACTGCCGAAGCCCTCTGAATGCAGGATAACAACGGCGCTGTGCACCGCTTAGAAAAATTTGATTTATCAATGATAATGCAGGCAGTATGCCTGCATTATTTATTTCTGCGATAAATGAAAAATACTGACATTTCCGATTGTTTTATCAGTGAGAGGAGGTCATACATATGATTTCATCAGGCGCCGATGAATACATCTCCGAAATAGTGACCGAATACAGCCGTACGCTCTTCAGAGCGGCATATACAGTGCTTCACAACACTGCCGATTCAGAGGACATCGTGCAGGACGTATTTATAAAACTGCTCAGCAAGGAAAGGAAATTCAACGACAAGGAACACGAAAGAGCCTGGCTTATAAGAGTAACAATAAATATGTCACGAAATCTCCGAAAAAAGCTGGCAAGAAGCGAAGCATCGGAGGATATCCCTGCAATTAGTACGAAGGAAGAGGCAGGTATTATGGAAGCGGTGCTTGCACTGCCGGAAAAATACCGAACAGTGATTCATCTATATTATTACGAGGGATATTCAATAAAAGAGATATCTAAAATACTGCATATGCCGTCTGCCACAGTGGGTACACGGCTGGCACGGGGCAGGTCAGTGCTGAAAGAAAAGCTGACAGGAGATGATTACATTGATCAGAGAACAGTATAAAAAAGCATTTGACAGTCTGGAAGTGAGAGAAGGCTTTGAGGAGGATACTCAAAGGATTCTGCGCTCATTTCTGGCAGAAAGGAAAAATATGAAAAACAAAAAATTGATTACAGTATTGGCAGCGGTCATACTTGCGGCAGTTCTGACAGCAGGCACGGCATATGCGGCGGTAAGACTGCTCACACCGTCACAGCTTGCGGAAAGTTTCGATGACAAGCCTCTTGCTGAGGCATTTGCTTCCGAGGACGCAGTTATCATCAACGAGACAAAGGAGGCAGGAGACTACAATATAACACTGATGGGTATAGTTAGCGGCAAAAACATCAGTGAATGGGACGATGTTGATAAGGCCAGAAGCTACGTTGCCGTGGCAGTCGAGCATGCTGACGGCACACCAATGACACTTGATGAGGACCGTGAAGTTAAGATAACTCCCCTTGTAGAAGGCTATCAGCCGTGGTTTGTCAATCTATTTTCGCTGTGCGACGGCGGAGCCAACGGACATATTACAGACGGGGTTTATTATTTCCTCTATTCATTTGAAACTCTTGAGATGTTCGCTGACAGAGAAGTAGCATTTTATATATACAGCGAAGGACTGGCACCAAGTGCGGAGATTTTCAGCTTTGACGAAGCAACTGGTGCGATAGACTATGCACCGGAATATAAGGGCGTAAAAGGGAAATTTCCCCTAACCCTTGACCCATCCAAAGCAGATCCCAAGGCGGCAAGAGAGCATCTGGAAAGCGTAGGGTTTGTTCTCAATGAAGACGGAAGCATTAATCTCAGCGAATAACAAAAAAGGCTGTGGGTTACCCCACAGCCTTTTTCACATGTATAATCTTATTCTTCGGAGGCAGTGTTTTTGCTGCGCTCGTTGAGGTCGCTGATTATCTGAGCATACATTTTTTCGTCGATTTTGAACTTCCTGGAATAGATGATAAAACCGAGAAGAATACATACGAGAGGGAATATCATCATAGCACCCTTCATAATCCAGAGCGGAGTTCCAGTGACGCCGTTTATAAGTGCATCTATCTCAGCCTGAGCAGAGGCGATAGCAGCAGGATCGGTAAGGCTCTCTATTCTCTCTTCAATCTGTGTGATTTTAAGAGATTCATTGTTGATACCGGAAATAATGAGGGTAATTGTTACAACACCTGTGCCGATCGCACCGCCGAGTTTATTGATAAAGGGCTGAACGGCGAATGAAACAGATTCATTTCTTTTTCCAAGCTTCCACTGACCGTATTCAACAGCATCGGCAAGGAAAAGAAGCATAAGAAGCTGAATAAATGCCTGAGCAAAGAACAGGGCAAGACCTGCGGCGATGATAAGAGGAAGCTTTTCAAAGGAGAAGAAAAACAGCAGATAGGCGGCAACTACAGTTATCATCGAGCCTGTGTAAAGCTGTTTTCTTGTAAACTTCCTGCTGAACAAGGGGAATATGGAAAGAGCCGTAAGCTGAGCCACACCGAGAACTGCGGCAAATATCATATAAGTGCCTTCGTCCTTATATGCGTACTTGAAATAGTAAACACCGAAGGATGTTGTAGTGCAGTAGCCTATCATAAAGAGTGCCATAGCAACAGCGGTGATCATAAGCTGATCGTTCTTTATAAGAGCCTTGAGCATACCTTTTAAGGAGGTGTGCTCCTGAGTTTCCAGCTCAGAGCGGTCTTCCTTTACGCCGAAAACGGTGAAAAGCTGGAAGAACCACATAAGCGCAACGATAATGACAGTAAACCAGAAATAGCTTTTCTTGGCAGGCATACCGAACAGATCGGGAACCATAGTGTAAAGGACAACTACAGCAAACATACCGACATTGGCGCATATTCTTGCGATAGCGCCCACACCCTCGCGTACCTTCTGATCCTTTGAGATAGCGGGCATGAGAGACCAGTATGAGATATCATTTGTTGTATATGCCATACCCCAGAGGAGATAAATGATTGCGAAAAATACAATATATCCTTTGTCTGACAGGTTGAAATCGGTAAAAAGAAGTATGGTAAGTATGCCCGAAGTAATAGCACCGAACACTATCCAGGGTTTGAATTTACCCCATCTGCTCTTTGTGTTGTCAACTATAGTGCCCATAATCGGGTCGTTAAGGGCATCGAACACACGAAATATAACCATAAGGGTGCCGATTATTGCAAGCTGATAGTCTGAGAGACCTACGACCTCGGTTAAGTATGTGATGAGATACATACTTATGAGGGTGTATACTGCATCTCTGCCGAGAGTGCCGATGCCAAAGCAGAATTTGTTCCTTCTCATTTTTTTATCCATTGCTTTCATCCTTTCTGTTGGGATTAAAAAGGGGAGAGTCAGATAATTAATTATCTGATAAATCAATCAGTCTGAATTCAAAAGGTGCAAGATGCTTATCATCTCTGTTTTCGTAATTTGCTGCAAGGAGATTTCCCTTTGCGCGGAGAGCCTTTGGAAGGGATACTTTTTTACCTGTCATATTGAAAACAGAAAGAAGCTTTTTGCCTTCAAGCTCACGTTCAAAGGCATATACTGCCTTGTTCTGAAGTACGGGAACAAAAGAGCCTGTGCAGAGAATGGGGTTTGTTTTGCGAAGCTCGGTCATCTTCTGCCAGAAGGCAAATACTCCGTTTGAATCTGCCTTGTCCGTTTCAGCGTTTACCGATTCATAATTGTCGTTAAGTCTCAGCCAGGGAGTGCCTTCAGTGAAGCCTGCGTTCTTTTCGCCGCTCCACTGCATCGGTGTGCGTGCGTGATCACGGGTTCCGTGCTTTATCATTTTCCAGCGCATACCCTTAGGGATGCCTAGCTTTTTCGCCATTGCGTGGATATTGTGGCTTTCTATATCCATAATCTCGTCAAGAGAAGCAAAATTGCAGTTTGTCATACCGATCTCCTGACCTTCGTAGATGAACGGCGTTCCTCGAAGAGTCATAATGAGACCTGCCATCATTTTTGAACATTCCGCTCTGAAGCCTTCGGAATCATTGAATCGTGAGATGAATCTCGGCTGATCGTGATTTTCAAAATATACAGTGTTCCAGAAAAGTCCTGTCTGCCATTCGGTAAGAGT
Organism: Acutalibacteraceae bacterium; assembly: GCA_045604965.1. Taxonomy (GTDB): domain Bacteria; phylum Bacillota; class Clostridia; order Oscillospirales; family Acutalibacteraceae; genus JAISGQ01. The sequence continues at coordinate 7,490 of JAZUPB010000011.1, read as the reverse complement.
GTTCATAAGTTTTTTGAGATTCATTTTTGCAGGGAACCATTTAAGACCTTTCTGATCACATTCCATATGCTTGAAGGAAAATACCATATCAAGCTCTTTGCGTTCTTCGTCGCAGAGATCCTTTGCCTTGGGGATATCGACAAAAACGGTTTCACCAACTGCAAAAGCCCCGTAGGGTTCAAGCACATCTCTTCGCAGCTCTGCAAGAATTTCGTGACATCCCTTTGTGGAAAGATAGTGCTCCTGACCTGTAAGGGCAAGCTGCTTTTTGCCGTTTTCAAGGGTGTCCTTGTAGATTACGTTTATAACATCACAGCGGAAGCCTGCAATGCCCTTGTCAAGCCAGAACCGCATTATGTCTTTGACTTCTTCCTTAACGGCAGTGTTATGCCAGTTGAGGTCAGGCTGTTTCTTTGAGAAAAGGTGCAGATAATATTCATCTTTTGAATCGCCGAAAGGAGTCCAGGGACACTCCGCAAAGAAATTGCCCCAGTTATTTGGAACTTTGCCTTTTTTACCTTTACGTATTATGTAATAATCGCGGTATTTTTCATCGCCTGCCAATGCCTTTTTAAACCACTCGTGCTCGTCAGAGGTGTGGTTTATTACAAGATCCATAACGATGCCGATTCCCTTTTCCTTTGCCTTGGCAAGGAGCTCGTCAAAATCTTCCATAGTGCCGAACTGAGGCTGTATTGACTTGTAGTCGGCGATGTCATATCCGTTGTCGTCATTTGGGCTTGCATAAACAGGGGAGAGCCATATGTTGTTTGCTCCGAGAGAAGCGATGTGATCAAGCTTTGAGATTATACCTCTGATATCGCCTACGCCGTCGCCGTCTGAATCCATAAAGGAACGGGGATAGATTTGATATATAACAGTATCCGAACGATAATTTGCACCCATAAAATAACCTCCGTACCGAAAGATGATAAAGATTGATATGTGTTACATAACATACATTTATAGTATAACACAACAAAATTGTATTTCAATATTCAAATACAGTTTTTAACCTGTGAAAAACGCAAAAAACAGGGTGATGCTGTTGGAAGTGTACAAATTAATTTTCAAAAGATAAAATAAGTCTGTTGAAAAGATGTGTAGACTATTTGAGGAAAAATAACTATAATCCTCTTGAAAAAACAGGTGATAAATTCTTATGAGGAGAAGACAAATGAGCAGAAATTTCACTACCGATATGACCGATGGAAGTCCTGTCAAACACATACTGAAATTCACCCTTCCTCTTCTTATAGGCAACCTTTTTCAGCAGTTTTATAATATGGTCGACTCTATCGTTGTCGGACAGTATGTTGGAAAAGATGCTCTTGCGGCTGTAGGTTCCTGTGCATCGTCAAACTTCCTGTTCTTTTCCCTTGGAAACGGACTCGGAATGGGCATAGGAGTTATCGTAGCTCAGTATTTCGGGGCAAAGGACGAAAAGAACGTAAGAAAAACAATTGCAAATTCATATTACGTGCTTATCAGTATGTCCCTGGTCGTAAGTGCGGTGGGTGTTCTCCTTGCACCCTGGCTTCTGCATTTGCTGGGCACTCCCGAGCATATATACCCCGATACTCTAATATATCTTCGAACAACCTGCCTCGGACTTATAGCCATATCTATGTACAACGGAATAGCGGCTATACTGCGCGCACTGGGCGACTCAAAAACACCGCTTGTATTCCTGATAATCGCCTGCGTAATAAATGTGGTTCTTGACCTTTTGTTTGTTATTGTGCTTGATATGGCTGTGTTCGGAGTTGCGCTGGCCACAATAATTTCTCAGGCAATATCCGCTATTACCTGCTATATGTATGCATATAAAAAGATCCCCCAGTTCCGAATGGAAAAGGCGGATATGAAGATGGATATGTCGATAATAGGCAGATCATTCAAGATAGGAATTCCCCTTGCGCTCCAGAACGGAACAATCGCAGTTTCCTGTATGGTGCTTCAGGGAGTAGTAAACGGTTTCGGCGAGGATGTAATGGCGGCTCATACAATTACAATACGCATAGAATCCCTTGTCCAGCAGCCTTACAGCTCTCTTGCAGCGGCAATGACCACCTTCGCAGGTCAGAATGCAGGTGCGGGAAAGGTCGATCGTATAAAGAAGGGCTTCAGACAGTCGGTTGTTGTAGTGCTTATTTTCAGCCTTATTCTTATACCGCTTTTCTATATCTTCGGAAGTGATATTGCAGGATTCTTCGTTGACGATCCCGTTGTAATCGATATTGCGGCAAAAGCGCTGAGAATAACCAGCCTGTTTTATTTCGGACTCGGTATGATATATGTCCCCAGAGCACTTCTCAATGGCTGCGGAGATGCAGCGTTCGCTATGTTCAACGGATTTGTTGAGGTTGGAGGAAGAGTTATTTTTTCACAGCTTTTCCTGCTTATCCCTGCGCTGGGATGGTGGGCAGTGTGGATGACAACAGGCGCTACCTGGGCAACTACGGGGCTTGTGTGTCTAATACGCTACTGGACAGGCAACTGGAAGAAGAGGATAGAACCGAAGCCCGAGTTTATGAAAAAATAAAGAAAAACATTGTATTGAAGGCGTTCCACAACAACCGCATTCAATACAATGTTTTTTATAAATATGTAAACGTGTACCTGATTTAAGGCCATTATACAATAAGTTTCGGAATGTGTCAATGATTGTATGGGATTATTTCGAGGGAATCGTGGAACTTTACGAAATGGAAATGAATTACGTTGACAATAAACAGATATTGGTATAACATAAAATATATTGATGAAAAATGTCGAATAAAGGAAGGTGAGTTCTGATGTCTGAAAATTTGGGAAGATTTCTTAAATCAAAGCTTAAGGACAGAGCGATGAGAGTTGATGAGTTTCTCATCAAATCAAAAATAAGCCGATCGAGCTTTTACCGTATACTCAACGGAACTCAGTATCCCTCAAAGGAAATATCAAATGCCATAATTGCAACACTGAATTTTACAGGCAAGGAAATAGTTGAATTTGACTATTACACCAGCCTGATGAGCGTGGATGAAAACACGCTGTCAGCCAGCGAAGAGATAACGGAGATGCTGTTCGGAGGACAAGGTGAAGAGGAAAAAGCGATCAGCGACATTATTTTTTATGATGGAGACCGATACCTTCGCAGTCTGAGAGATATGGCGGCGATGGTGGAAGAGGCATCGGAAAAAGAAGGTTTTTCCTGTAAGGTGAAACTTGTCAACTGCTGCAGACACGATATAATTTCAGAATTAAGGGATTCTCTGCTCAGAATCGAAAAAAAGGGACATATCTGCGAGATCGAGCATCTTGTGGGCTTTTCAGAATCGAATCTCAAGGAAAGCGTCAATGCTCTTCACGAGCTTCTGCCGCTGCTGACTTTCAAAAACTACAGCGTAAGGTGCGGAGAAACAACTGCATCTGCCTCCGAAGGTATGATGAAGAACTTTTCAATCGTCGAATACTCGTGGAACGGAGAAGACGGTAAAAAAGAGAATAAAATGCTGTGCACTAATTTCTTTGATGAAGGTGCATCAGTGTGCGCAGCGATAACCGATCCCGGACTTGCCGACTTTTTCCTGAGAAGCTACGAAAATCTAAGAAGATTCTATATTAACGGACTTATTGTAAAAAAGCAGCTCCAGACATTCAGTGCACACGTTATAAATATGGAATCGCATTATGATCTTGTGCTGTTTAAGCCGGACCCTTGCGACGGCAGAGTGCCCTATGAGGCTTTTGAGCATTTGAGGAATCGTGTCACTATGGAGGAAAAGGCAAAATTTGTCCGCACTTTTGTAGGTGCAGAGCCGAAAAATGATGAAGAGACAGAATATTTTATGGAGCAGACATTTGTGTTCCTGAAAGAAAGAGATGTAACATCCAGCATCCATTCCCAGACGGATGTATGCACAATGGACGGTATGCGTAAATTTGCCATTATGGGCAATCTGTCAGACCACGTGGATTTTATTCCTCCCTTTGACAAAACGGAGCGCAGAATGCTTATCGAATCGATGATAAAAAGATCATCCGATCCGAACGATAAATACAAGCTGTATATACTCAAGGATAATTATGCAGATCCCGATATGCTTATGGTGGCCTATAAGGACAGCGGTGTGCTGATAGAAAATATCAACCCGAGTCACGCTACAAGCGAAATGCCACATTGCTTCGTTGAAAATGCAGGTCTTGCAAATGCATTCGTAAGCTATGCGGAAAGGGAAATACCTGGCAAATACGCAATATCTCAGGAAGAGACTGTGGCATTTTTGCGGAGTCTTATAGATGAATATTGCCGATAAAAAAAGATCAGTGAGAGCAGTTGAGCTTTCGCTGATCTTTTTATAAGTTGTTATGAAAAAACAGGCTGTCTGAAGACAGCCTGTTTCAATATTATAATCAGAGAATAATGCTCTCGCCATCCATCTCAGCAGGCTGAGGGAGACCGAGTATCTTGAGCATTGTGGGAGCGATGTCTGCAAGTCTGCCGCCTTCGCGGAGAGCGCAGTCATAACCGACAACACAGAAGGGAACGGGGTTGGTGGAGTGAGCGGTAAAAGGAGAACCGTCAGGCTCCATCATCTGATCAGCATTGCCGTGGTCAGCAGTGATCAGAACATAACCGCCCATTTTGGAAGCAGCTTCAACAACCTTTCCGACACAGGCGTCAACAGTCTCAACAGCAGCCTTTGCTGCGTCGAAAATACCTGTGTGACCGACCATATCGCAGTTAGCGAAGTTGAGGATGATAACATCGTACTTTCCGCTCTCGATACGTGCAACAGTCTCAGCAGCAACCTCGACAGCACTCATCTCAGGCTGGAGATCGTAGGTAGCAACCTTCGGGGAAGGAATGAGGCATCTGTCCTCGTTCTCATACTGCTTCTCAACGCCGCCGTTGAAGAAGAAGGTTACGTGTGCGTACTTCTCTGTCTCTGCGATTCTCAGCTGAGACAGACCATTTGCAGAGATGTACTCGCCGAAGGTGTTGTCAAGGCTCTGGGGCTTGAATGCAACCTTTACGTTGGGCATAGTAGCATCATACTGAGTCATGCATACATAGCAGAGAGGGAAGAAGCCGTTCTTTCTCTCGAAGCCTGCGAAATCGGGATCGACAAAAGTACGGGTGATCTCTCTTGCTCTGTCGGGACGGAAGTTGAAGAAGATAACAGAATCATTAGCCTTGAGACAAACATCGTCAAGACATACAACAGGCAGAACGAACTCGTCGGTAACGTGCTTGCCTTCTTCATCGATAGTCTCATAGGACTTGCGGATAGCATCAACGGGATCAGCGTTCTTGACACCTTCACCGTAAACGATAGCGGAATAAGCCTTTTCTACTCTTTCCCAGCGGTTGTCGCGGTCCATAGCGTAGTAACGGCCCATAACGGTTGCAACCTTACCGACGCCGATCTCAGCGAGCTTTTCAACACAGTCAGCAACAAAATCAGCGCCGCTTGCCGGAGGAACGTCACGACCGTCCAGGAGGCAGTGAACATAGACCTTCTCGAGTCCTGCTCTCTTTGCCATTTCAACAAGAGCGTAAAGGTGAGAGTTATGGCTGTGAACGCCGCCGTCACTCATAAGACCCATAAGGTGGAGAGCGGAATCATTAGCCTTGCAGTTTTCCATAGCTGCGAGGAGAGCTTCATTTTCAAAGAATACACCGTCAGAAATAGACTTTGTGATTCTGGTGAGCTCCTGATAAACAACGCGGCCTGCGCCGATGTTGGTGTGACCGACTTCGCTGTTGCCCATCTGACCGTCGGGGAGACCGACATCCATACCGGAAGCGCCGATCTGGGTGCAGGGGTTCTCAGCGAATATCTTATCGAGGTTCGGAGTGGACGCAGCAGTGATAGCATTGCCGTATTCGTCCTTGATGCCGAAACCGTCCATTATGCAAAGTACAAGAGGTTTCTTCATAATGTTAAAACTCCTTATCTGCTTGCAGCCTTAACAATAGCAGCAAACTTCTCAGCTACGAGGGAGGCGCCGCCGATGAGACCGCCGTCAACGTCAGCCTGATCGAGAAGACCCTCAGCGTTTGCATCGTTCATAGAACCGCCGTACTGAATGGTGAAGCCTTCAGCAGCCTCTGCGGAATAGAGCTCAGCGAGAAGATCACGGATGATGCCGCAAACCTCGTTAGCCTGCTCATCGGTAGCGGTAAGACCGGTGCCGATAGCCCAGACAGGCTCATAAGCGATGATAACATTCTTAAGCTCTGCTTCTTCGATCTGCTCGAAAGCCTTTATTACCTGATGCTTTACGATCTGAGCGGTGATGCCTTCCTGACGCTGCTCGAGAACCTCGCCAACGCAGATGATGGGCTTAAGACCGTTGTCAAGAGCAGCTCTTGCTCTCATAGCAACGGTTTCATCAGTCTCACCGAAGTACTGTCTGCGCTCGGAGTGACCGAGAACAACGTACTCAACGCCGATGCTCTTGAGCATGGGAGCGGAGATTTCGCCGGTGAAAGCGCCCTTCTCAGCCCAGTGGCAGTTTTCGGCACCGATCTTGATGTTGGTGCCCTTAGCAGCCTCGAGAGCAGCGTGAAGATCGATGAAAGGTACGCAGCAGATAACGGTGCAGTCAGCGTCCTTTACGAGGGGAGCGATCTCATTGATAAGAGCAGTGGTCTGCTCGGGGTTGTTGTTCATTTTCCAGTTGCCTGCGATAACAGCAGCGCGCTTAGCCTTGTTCATAATTTTAACCTCCAAATTTTATTCAGCCATTTCATCGGCATAAAGAGCAATAATAGCCTGACTGAGGGAATAATTCTCAACAGGGTAGAGGGTCACAGCACTTCCAACGGTGATCATGTCGGAAAGCAGTGCCTCGGGGTCTGTCTGAGTGACTCTCAGATTGCCGTTTTCGGTGAGCTCAAGCTCAACAGAAGCGGTAGTATAGGGTGTGAAATCGATGCTGTAAAGGGGGATATAGTAGCCCATATCGCTGCCCGATGTATCCTTTATAAGCTCGCCAACAAAGCCTTGAAGCAAAGTTTCGTCCTTTGTGGCTTCATAGAACCATACAGCGCCGTCCTCTGCAAATTCCAGGGCGAAACCATAGCTGTCGTCATTGCTGACGTACTGATAGGTTCCTGTAAATTCGCACTTTTCAGTGTTTTCGGTATTGGGGACGGTAACGGTCTCCTCTGAAGGAAGATCGGTTCCCTTGCCGCTGCTGCATGAAACAGCGGAAACTACGATACACACTACGATAAGTACAGCGCAGAGAGCGATAAGGATGTAATTGAGCAGATGAGCCTTTTTGAGTTTGTTCTCAAGTTCAATAACAGCAACGTTGTTTTTCTTAGCGGACAAACCAAAAACCTCCTTGCGTAAATCAGCAAAATACGGCGGACGCCGATATAAACGCCCGCCGTACACAGTTTAATTATTTCTCGTTGAGGCAAGCGATGCCGGGGAGTACGAGACCTTCGAGGAACTCGAGGGAAGCGCCGCCGCCGGTGGAGATGTGGG
>JAZUPB010000010.1:0-12411 GCA_045604965.1 Acutalibacteraceae bacterium | reverse complement strand
ACTTTCGTGTCTGCCATTTATGTCATCCTCCATTTTACATATTTGCGATTTGTTTCCATATATCTTCTGAATTAGTCTTGGACATGATGTTCCGAATTGCTGTAATAATCTGAGTGTTCTCCATAACGTAATCTTTAATATCTGCGGGTATATCTCCTCTTTCTCTTGCAGCCAAGTCATATAGTTTGTTGATAATCCTGGGGTAACTTTCGATATGTAGTTCAAAAATTATCAAATCCAACTGAGGCTTGTCTGGTGGTTTGTTGTTTCCAGATACAATATCACTTATGTATGTGGGAGTTTTATTAACCGCTTTTGCGAGTGGTCTGAGTTTGATGCCCTTTGCTCTGCGAACGCTCCTTAAATACATTCCGAACGAGAACGATTCAGTTGAGTCGTCTGCACTTAGCATCTCTAAGTCGTCAAATAAATTAGTATCCTGCAACAAAACCACCTCCTTGCTAATAATTGTAAGTTAGTTAGCTTACAAACTATTATATATTGCGTAATACGACTTTGTCAATATTATGTCGTTAATTAACGTACTATATTTTGACACAGATTAGAATAAAAAACATAGTCTCCCTTGACATTTCAGAACCGAAAAGGTATACTGATACTTATTGATACTAACCACTATCAGAGGTGTTTTTGTGGACATTAAGCTTTTTACAACGATACTCAAAGACAAACACTTTCCCGACTATAAGAAGCTGAAATACAAGTACATCGAGGATTTTGATGTGTTTATGGATACACTTGCAGAGCTTTACTATAAGCCTTTGCCTGTTATGGACTTTGCAGGTGCACCGCTTGTGTTTATCGAGAATCACGCTGCGGTTAATCAAGGAACTGTCAAGCGGCTTTTGCAGTCTCAGAACCAGCATTATGGCGTAAAGGCTGCAGAGGATGAGATTATTGCCACATCGGCAATTGAAAGCATCGATTTTAGTCGTGACAGCGTGCGCAACATCCTCAAAGGACTGGCGCCAAAGGATGAGCAGGAAAACAGAATCCTTGGCCTTAAAAAGGGACTTGAGTTCATTGCGGATACCTCAAATCGCATAACCGAGGAAAATCTATATCAGCTCTATATGATGACCGTCGGAGATTTTCTCACAGGCGATGATCGGCTGAAAGATAGTTGCTTCTATCGTCATGACACGGTGTATGTTGTCGGGACTGAAGTGGAGCACACAGGACTTGATTATAGAAAAGTTCCGGAATATATGAAATCGCTGATTGATTTTATCAATGCAGATGATGACATTAACGATCTTATTAAGGCGGCAATTATCCACTTTTGCCTTGCATATATTCACCCTTACTTTGATGGAAACGGCAGAATGGCACGTCTTCTGCATCTGTGGTTTCTTATTCAGAAAGGATATCAGTCGGCTCTGTTTATTCCATTCTCGAGCAATATCGAAAAGAGCCGCAAGGCGTACTATGATGCTTATACTCTGATAGAAGAAAACCGCAAGCTGAGCGGCAGAGTTGATGTGACATCTTTTGTGATGTACTTCGTGAATAATGTATACAATAAAATGAGCGACGGTGCAACCTCGGTCGATACCATAGCTGTTTATGAAGAAGCACATAAATCCGGAAGAATCACCGAAAAAGAAAAACAACTCTGGCAGTTTGTGCTTTCCTGTTACGGTACAGGTGAATTTTCAACCAAGCAGCTTGAGAGGGACTTCGGCAATGCAGCGTATGCGACTATCAGAAGCTTTGTCCTTAAGTTTGAAGAACTTGGATTGCTGACCTCAACGAAATACGGCACAAGGGTTAAATACAGAGTCGTAGGGTGATTGCACCAGTCAAAACACTTAACCTAATAATCATACTAATAATATACTAATAATTATTAGCATATTATTAGTATGGCAATACGAAATACATTTTAAGCGACAAAACAGGCGGCAAAGGGAATTGCCGCCTGTTTATAGCACATTTTTTATTTCCATTATTGATTTTAATCTTAATAATTATATCCTTATCTATTAAAGTAACTGTAGTAAAATTTAGGTATCAATGTCTACCATTTTGCTTTCATGTTGCATTCTTAACATCCAATTGATTTTACGCCAAAAAGATGATATTGTAAAAATACCAAGCGGAAAGGAGGATCAAGCCTTGGCAAAGATTCTGATAATCGAAGATGATAGGGACATTACCCAAAACCTGACCATTTTACTGGAGAACGAGGGATATGAGATCAGCAGTACAGCAACCAGAGAGGCTGCATTTTCGGCACTGGAATCTGCGAGTTTTGATTTAGTTCTCCTTGATATAAACCTGCCGGACGGCAATGGGTATTCCATATGCACAGCGGTCAAACGGCAGACTAACGCTCCGGTCATCATTCTGACAGCACTGACGGATCAATCGAGTATCATTACAGGCTTCAATTTAGGTGCAGACGATTATGTCACAAAGCCCTTCAAGCCGATGGAGCTGGTGTGCCGCATAAGAAATGCTCTGCGCAAGAGCGGCAGAGTTCCGGCAGTTTTTCAGGTTAGTGACCTGCACGTTGATGCCGTCAAAGCTGTAGTAACAAAAGGCGGCAGGGAAATATCTCTTTCCGCACTTGAGTACCGATTGCTTCTCGTGTTCCTCAACCGTTTCGGTCAGGTTCTTTCAAGGCAGGAGCTGCTTCACGAAATATGGGATATTGCCGGCGACTATGTCAATGACAACACCCTGACTGTTTACATCAAGCGTCTGCGCGATAAAATCGAGACAGATCCCTCTAATCCTGAAATACTAAAGACGGTTCACGGACGAGGCTACAAGGTAGGTGTTTGATATGCGCCTGATGCGAAACAAGGATATAAAGCGTTTTGTAATTCTGTATACGCTGTTCGTATTGGCTGCATCTGTTGGTGCGGCATATATCAGCAGAGTTGCCGCAGTATTGTTGCTCGGATTCGGAGCGGTCAGCCTTATAGCTTTTGTTCTGTACACAAACAAAAGACACAAGGATATTTCCAGACTGAGCAGTCAGGTGGACAGCATACTGCATGGAGAATACAATATAAATCTTACCCCTGACGAAGAGGGCGAACTGGCTGTGCTGAGCAGCGAACTGAGCAAGATGACACTTCGGCTCAGAGAGCAGGCAGAACAGCTCAGCAAGGACAAAGAATACCTGCGGGATTCGCTGGCAGATATTTCCCATCAGCTTCGCACACCGCTGACCTCGGTGCGTATGATAGTCCCTCGTCTGGAGCAGGATGATTTATCACCCGAGCAAAGGCTTGAGGACGCACGAAACGCAGACAATCTGCTTGAACGCACGCAATGGCTTATTGCCACGCTTCTGCAAATCGCACGCCTTGAATCGGGTACGGTCAGTTTTGCTGAAGACACTATAAGTATTGCCGAAGTAATTAGGCAGGCAACTGCGCCCCTCGAACTGCTTATGGATATTCGTAATGTGAACCTGTCTTTGGATATACCGGACAGTGCATCGTATGTCGGAGACAGACAATGGTCGGTAGAAGCATTCGGCAATATAATAAAAAACTGTATTGAGCATTGCTCGGGCGGAACAATAGAGATAAAAGCCGAAGAAAATCCTGTATACTCGCAGATAATTATCTCCGACAATGGCGAAGGTTTTGCCGAAGAAGACCTTCCGCACCTTTTTGACCGTTTCTATCGGGGAAGCAATGCCGTCAGCGGCAGTGCCGGAATAGGTCTGAATCTTGCCCGAATGATCATTGCACAGCAGAACGGAACGATCAAAGCTGAGAACCGCACGGGCGGCGGCGCACAATTTACAATAAAGTTTTACAAGGGTGCCATTTAGGTGCCCTTGTTCTCATATGTGACAGAATTGTAATGAAAAAGTCACGTATCGGAGCCAAGACGTATTTATAATATACTTACAATTAGTTGCTGGAGGGCGAGTTATGGAAATATTAAAAGTTGAACATCTTAGCAAGATTTACGGTAAGGGTGACAATCAGGTTAAGGCACTTAATGATGTGTCTTTCAGCGTTGAAAAGGGCGAATTTGTTGCAATAGTCGGACAGTCCGGTTCGGGCAAATCGACACTGCTTCATATCATCGGCGGAGTGGACAAACCCACATCAGGTCATGTTTTTGTAGACGGACAGGATGTGCACAAGAAAAACAGAGAACAGCTTGCGATATTCCGCCGCCGTCAGGTTGGACTTATCTATCAGTTTTATAATCTGATCCCTGTGCTGAATGTCGTGGAAAACATTGTGCTGCCGATTCGCCTTGACGGTCAGGAAATCAATGAAGAGAGGGTAAACGAACTGCTTGAGGTGCTTGGTTTGACCGGGCGCAGAAAACATCTGCCCAGCCAGCTTTCCGGCGGACAGCAGCAGAGAGTGTCCATAGGCAGAGCGATAATAAACGCTCCTGCAATAGTTCTTGCAGACGAGCCTACGGGCAACCTTGACAGCAAAAGCGGTCAGGAGATCATTGAACTGCTGAAGCTTTCCAATAAGAAATACGGACAGACATTGCTGATGATAACTCACGACGAGAATATAGCTCTGCAGGCCGACCGCATAATCAGAATCGCCGACGGTGAAATCGTATCCGACGAACGCACTCACTGAGGGGAGGTAAAGTTATGTGGAAAGCTTACAGCCTCGGATATCTTAAGCACAATAAAAGCGGAAACCGCTTTGTGTTCATAATATCCTTTCTTGCCGCTATGCTGCTCGGAACAGTCAGCGGTATGTTCTATAACTTCTGGATGGATCAAGTGCAGCAGAGTTTAGCTAAAACAGGAACATCACACGTTGAGGCAACGCCTGCCATAATTGCATACATTGTGGTATTTACTGCCGCCAGTATTGCACTTATACTGATGATTCACCACGCATTTGAAGCTACAATGACCTCCCGTATTCATCAGTTGGGGATTTTGCAGAGTGTGGGTGCAACTCCACGGCAGATAAGAACAGCACTCACTAACGAAGTTCTGGCGGTGTCACTGCCTGCAATAATTGCGGGAAATATTGTCGGTATATTTATATGCTGGGGATTCATGCAGTTCATTATCAACTCCACTGCCGATTTGCGTGATTACACACTTACCTTCGTGTACAGTCCTGTTGTTTTCCTGGGCTCAGTATTCTTCTCTCTGTTTACAGCCGCTGTTTCCGCATGGATACCTGCCCGAAAGCTTGGCAGAATGACTGCACTGGAAGCCATCCGCTCAGGCGATGAAACACCGATCAGGAGAGTACGCAAATACAGACTGATGTCAGCGATTCTGGGCGCACACGGGGAGCTTGCCTGCAAATCAATGTACGCACGCCGCAAAGCTATGAGGGTTGGCACGCTATCGCTGTTTTTTGCGGTTTTTGCTTTTATATCCCTGCTCAATATGTTCGGCATATCAAATCTCAGCACACAGAAAACATACTTCGAGCGTTATAAGGATAAATGGGACTTCCTTGTAACCGCAGAAAGCCCTGATGATTGTGTCGGTCTGCTGGATGAAATCCGATCAATCGACGGAGTGGATAGATGCAGCACTCACCGCATGCTCAACAGTTCGACTATGCTTCCACAGGAATTCCTCAGCAATGAGGTGAAAGCAGTTGGACTCCAAAATATCAGCGGTATTACAGCTGATGAATCAGGTGCATACAATGTCAGTGTACCGATATATATTCTTGACGACCACAGCTTTACTGAATATAGCGGTGACGCTTCGGAAAATGCTGTTGTAGCAGTAAATATCATCTGGGACAGCGTCAATTCCGAGCGTACTGCACGCAGCTATATTCCTTTTCTGAACGAAGGTGCAACTATATCACTCACCGTATCCGATACCCCGATTGAGGTGACAGGCTTCACCGGGGAGCTTCCTTCACTGCGTGAGGAACTCAAACACTATGCTCTTTCACTGGTTATGTCCGAAAGTACTTACGCATCGCTGATGCCGGATACCACCGTTGAAGGTCTAACATTCACAGCCAAGGCTGATGACGAATCCGCACACGAGCGCATTTCGACCAAACTGAACGAGCTTGTTTCGGGTTATCCTTCTTGCACCGTTGAGGGGCGTCTGGAAGAGGCAGAAGACGAAGCACAGATGCAGCAGGGTCTTCGTATGCTGATTTATCTGTTTGCAGGTCTGATGGCAAGCATTGGCATAGCAAATGTATTTGCGTCCACGCTTGGTCAGCTTCATCAGAGAAAGCGAGAGTTTGCCCGTTACTTCTCAATCGGAATGACGCCGAATGGTGCAGCACGCATACTTACAGCAGAAGCGGCTATAGTTGCGTTAAGGCCAATACTGCTCACAGTCTTAATAAACATTCCGCTTATGGTGCTTATGCTTGATGCAGGCGGTATTTCCGCAAAGGAGTTCGTCACCGAAAGAATGCCTCTTGTTCCTACAATTGTATTCTTTGTAGCGATAATCGGATTTGTTGCACTGGCTTACTGGCTTGGCGCAAGAAAGATCTGCAGTATGGACCTGACCGAGACACTCAAAGACGACACGATGGCGATGTAAAGGCATACTAACGACTGATATGATTAATCCCGTAGAAAACCTTGTCGGATTTCTACGGGATTGTTATATCTGAAAAATGATATCACAGAAAATCAGGTGTAGATCAACTCGGCATTTATAATCTCTGTTGCCCTATTGCGAATATTATTCATTCTCTGCACCCACTCCATCGGATTCTCTGCCTTTAGCTGTTCGGTTACTCCTTCGCTTTCTGCCATTTCTTCCACCAGTCGAAGAAGCATATCCTCCGCTTGACTGTCGATGTCTGCGAGGTGTCTGTTAAGCTTACCGGTCATAAGCAGTTCGGAGTACAATGCCTGCTTGTGCTTCTTTATGTACCGCAGGTGACGCTTCCCCCAAACGCCGATTGGCTCACATTCCTCTTCCGGCTGGTCGTCTCCGGCGAGGTAGTAGATGTCACCTATGAGTTCATAGCGCAGACCCGTGCGTTCGTCGGTTATGTATTTCTCCATACCTGTTCCTCCTACATTTTGATTCTTTTTGTTGGCGTGTTGACGACTTTCAGCAGTAGATCGTCAATGGCATCAGTGTAGCGTCCCTCCTGTATAAGCCTGTTTCGCATATTATTTATTGCATTGATAACGATTCTGTACTCGTGGTCGTTGAGTGTTAAGCTTATCTTCTTTGCCATATTCGTCACCCCTCTGAAAAATCCGTAAATGGTGCATCTGTGCTGACAAAGGTGTCGTAGGCAAAGCCTGCACCGAGGCGGAAACCCATGATGAAGCTGTCGAGGTTGGATTCACTATTGACCTCATGCCATGCGTCAACATAATCGAGAAACCATTGCTTTTTCTCATCAGTGAAAGCCTCGGTCAGTAAATCCTCGCACTTCATCATGATCTCCAGTTGTTTTTGCACCGATTTGTTCATCTTCGTACTGCGTTCCTGCGGCTCAATATTTCCGTAGTAGAACTGTTCAATAAATCGCGGCATAAAAAATGCACCTGCCTTTCGATTGGATTGTACCAAAAGAAAGCAGCAGGTGCGAATGTGCGGATAAATTTTTCTATTTGATCATTTATAGTAATATTTGTAGATAACTACAAAATCCTCGAGTTGCCCTATTAGTTCAGCAGATGATTCTTCAGACAAGTCTAACAGAAATTGCAGTGTGTTTTTTCGTGCTTGAATAGGCTCGTCTATCGCCCTATCAAAATCACTACGCATTAGTATTCTCTTAAAATAATAAAGTAAATTATTTATCTCGTCATTATTAAGTTTACTGCCGGCTATTCTTTCTCTGCCTATAACATCAATATATTTTTTGTAATTCTCATAGTACGTGTACGATATAGGATCATTACACGACCTGAAAACCCCATTTCCTATGTAATATAGGCTTCCTTCTACTTCATATATGAATGGGTGCTTTTTAACAATGTCTTCTATCTTAATTATATACTTCATTTACAATCCCCTTTTATTTGTTTTGTGAACTTAATAAAAAACAGCCAAGGAGCCCAACCGCTGATGTTGGACTCCTCGGATAAATTTGCTCTTAGTTAAAGAGCTTTTTAAGGCGCTCGCATAAACGCCTTTTCTTTTTGCGTTTTTTGTTTGCGGGCTTAGGCAGTTCTTTTATGGAGTCATCAACCCAGATTATGTCGTTGTCTCTGATCCAGTAGTGCGATTTGCAGGGAAACTGAAAATTGCCAACCGATGGGGTCAATGAAATGTTTTCCCCGTCATATCGAACACTCCAAAAATCCGGATCAATGGGAAGAACGACTTTCTCCCCACAGCCGCAAGCACATAGGTGAACGATCACATTGCAATCGAAGCACACATACAGACATCCGTAGGTCAATTCTTCCGGAACGCGGTGAACGACCTGTATATACATTTTCGTTAATCCCATGTGAGTTCACCATCGTTCGTAGTGTAGACACACTGCTCTTTGCGAATGTTGTCCACATAGAACCCAAGCTGTTTTTTCCACTGAATAACAGCAAAAATCGCAACTATAGCATTGAGATCAGCGGTCTGAACGTTGCTCTGATACAAATCCTTATCCGCTTCCGCATATGAGATATGTTGATCTGCTGTCTCTGTATCTCCATCAACAGAAAGAGTCGATCTCGTTAGGCCTACAAGCGCGTCGTTTGCACGATTTATATCGAGCCCTGTGTCAATAAAGCTGATCTTATTAGACCTCAGGTAATCAACAATAATCCTCTTGCTTGTGCCGGAGTCCATTGCAAGGAACACAAAATCAAGTTTTTCCAGCTCACATACATTATCTGCATCAAGATAGTATGCATGTGAGTAAATATGTCGATGCATATTGGCGTAAATGTCCTTGAAATGGTCTGTCTTGAACGGCTGCAATTCAAAAATATCTTTCCCCGGGGCGCCAGGCGCTCGGAATGCATTATGCTGACAAAAGACATCTCCGTCGAACAGATGAATCTCCGCAACTGGAGTCTTAGCCAACTGGTCAAGGATATAAGAGCCTGTACCGCCAAGACCGATTATGCCGATTTTATGGTGTTTGAGTTTATCGGTAATATCCATTATAGCAGCTCTGGACGCATTCGTATCCGAGTAGTTGAACACACCATCGTCACAGGACACTATGCGCCTAAAGGTTGTTGCTGTTGCGGTGGGATCTACAGCCTGAGCCTCTACGCACAATATCTGGATATATCGGGTGAATTTATCATAATAATCCGCATAGTCGCCGTTAGGCTTATTGGAGAAGACCATATCCGTTCTTACATCGGCCCACTGGCGACTCGAATTGCTGTGAAGAATCCCCCTTAATGGTTCACCGTTTTTGCGGTGTGGCATTGTACCCTTAAAGTACATTACGTGCCGACCAGTGTTTTTCTTGTATTGCACCCGATCGCCGCTCATTTCGAGCGGCGATACCATAACACCTCTGTTAACAATGCCATCAGAGTCAAGATAAGGGATGTTGTGTACTATTGCACAGCCATCTTTGACCTCTATCTCGTAGCCTTCGTCTTGAAGCCTTTTAAGGTCTGGGTTAAGATTTATCACTGCGTCCAACATTAAACACCATCCCTTCCTTCACACGAGCTGTATCACCTTTTACTAACGTTCCCTTCTTGTTTTCGACAGGTCCGTTAGAGAAAACGACAGTGTAAATTACGCTTTCGGAACTGTTATATGTACCGTAGGCGAGTTTCACCACATCTTCATAGGTGAGCACACGAGTCCCTTCAGGAAGCACCTTTTCCGTACCATTGACAATAACCGTAATTGGCTTCTCAGGCTTACTCGGGTGGTCCGGCTTTGGCGGAGGAGAAGGTTTGTCCGGATGAGTTGGGCGATGATCATCATCACCAGGGCGATTGGGCATAGGATGCCCGTCAATAGCTTTGTCGAGAATCATAAATAATTCTCCTTTCTATAAGTTAATATATAAAAGGAGAAAAAGCCCGATTTTACTTTCTGCCGACAAATATCATTTTTGTGTTACTATTTTTCAAGCAACTATTGCATCTCGCCACTCAATCGGTTACAATAGAAAATGCTACTAGACTAGAGCAACCAGATTGGATATGCTTTTGTCGACTCAGGAGGACACCGTGGCTTCATGGTGTCCTTCTCTTTTTCTCTTTTTATTCGATGTAAGGTGTATCGAACGCTTAACTGCGTCGTACTAGATCAAGTAAATCCATAAATGAGTATGTTTTGCCTCTCTTTCGGTCATCGCTTTGCAGTACTCCAATGCTCGCAAGCGTATCAAGGTAACGCTTTGACTGTCCAGTTGTGACACCTAACTCATCAGCTAAATAGGTTGATGTAAGAATCGGTGTAGTAAAGAGGCATTCGAGGATCTGATCAAATTTTGGAGAGTTTATAACATCCTGAACATCTCTTTTGGTTTTTTCATAGAGTTCATTTAATGCATCGATATAGTTAATATGAATATGCGCCTGGACTATACACTTTTTAAGAAAAAAACTAATCCATTCATCATAGCTTTCCCCTCTTGATGATGTAAGCATATTGTAGTAAACGCGTTTATCTTGACTCAAGGCCTCACTCATGTAAAAAAATGGGCAGTTGATTACTTTTGCCTTGAATAAGTATAAACTGATTAACAGTCGCCCGACTCTGCCGTTACCATCTTCAAATGGATGAATTGACTCAAACTGTGAATGAATAATTGCCGCTTTGATAAGAGGGTTAATTCCATCATTCATGTTATTCATGTACGCAATCAACTCATCCATGTATTTTTTTGTTTCCGTGTAAGGAGGTGGAGTAAATATCAACGTACCAGCACTGTTTACAATTTTATTGTCTGCTGTTTTATACCGCCCAAGCGTTTTTTGCTTTTCTGGCGCAACAACGCCATCCATAATACTCTTATGAAGGCTTTTAATAAACGAGTGTGAAAACGCGTTGCCTCTTAAATACTCTGAACCATATATTATACTGCGCGTGTGGTTATTAAACTCCATAACAACCTTATCGCTATTAGGCTGAGTTCGAATAGCGTCTTCAAAGACATCACTTATAGTAGTTTGCGTGCCCTCAATGTACATTGTGGATTGCGCTTCTCTTTTATGAAGCAGCGGGATCAATATTTGGTCAAAGTGATATCCGCTGATTTTCGCCTCTAATACACCAAGATATTTTGAAGCTTCGAAAAGTTCATTTATGAAGGTGTTTGCATTATAATCACTTTGCCGTTGTTTTATCATCTTAAGCATATGCAGCCTCCTCCACTATTTGATCTTACTGGTAGTATACACTACCCCAACCGCAATGTCAATAGCTCTTACCTGCATCTTTTGCAAAAAGATGCAGGTAAGAATAATAAAAATCTTGGAAGATCTCACATTTTCACTCTTTTATGTGATTTAGCTCAGCACTATATGGGCGTTATACCGCAAAAATCCCCCTGTCGATTACTCGACAGGGGGATCGCTTGCCTCAGATAAACAACCTGACGGTTATGTCGTCCCAGTTATGCACACGGCGTTTGGTGGAGCTTGAGTATAAGTACCTCTTTGCATCCTCCTTGGTCAATGTGAACTGAGCGAACATAAACCAGGTTTCTCCGACCTGTTTAGCAGGTTCGGTTCTTATTGCGTCAGCAACAAGGTTCCGGGGTACCCGCTCGCAATCTCCGATTGCGTTAGTGGGTCGGGTTCTTATTTCCTGCCATCCTTTATAGCAGCCTGTGCAGCAGCAAGGCGTGCGATGGGAACACGGAAGGGAGAGCAGGATACATAGTCAAGGCCGATCTTGTGGCAGAACTCAACGGAAACAGGGTCGCCGCCGTGCTCGCCGCAGATGCCGCAGTGGATGGAAGGACGAGCCTTCTTACCCATCTCAACAGCCATCTCCATGAGCTTGCCGACGCCGGTCTGGTCGAGCTTAGCAAACGGATCGTTCTCGTAGATCTTTGCATCATAGTATGCACCGAGGAACTTACCAGCATCGTCACGGCTGAAGCCGAAGGTCATCTGGGTAAGGTCGTTGGTACCGAAGCAGAAGAACTCAGCCTCAGAAGCAACCTCATCAGCGGTGAGGCAAGCTCTGGGGATCTCCATCATGGTACCTACTTCGTACTTGAGGTCAGCGCCTGCAGCAGCGATCTCAGCGTCAGCGGTAGCAACAACAACGTTCTTGACGTACTTGAGCTCCTTGACTTCGCCGGTGAGGGGGATCATGATCTCAGGAACGATGTTCCAATCGGGATGAGCCTTCTTAACATTGATAGCTGCACGGATAACAGCAGCAGTCTGCATCTTAGCAATTTCAGGATAGGTAACTGCAAGACGGCAGCCACGGTGACCCATCATGGGGTTGAACTCGTGGAGGGAAGAAATGAGGTTCTTGATGTCCTCAACAGTCTTGCCCTGTGCATCTGCAAGAGCCTTGATGTC
>JAZUPB010000009.1:0-4498 GCA_045604965.1 Acutalibacteraceae bacterium | reverse complement strand
TTGAGGGGTGATCCTTAAGAGGGGAACAATTCGATAATGTTCCCCTCTTAAGTGGCTTTTGTATCCTTTTGTCCACACAAAAGGATGTCCTGCACAAGGCTTAGGGAACATTGTGGTTTTATTCAGTGTGGTATTGTTTTTAAATATGTTCATTTCTTTGATAACAAAGAAACGAACCAAAGAAATTACATAAGGGGGAAGGGGTTTCGATCCCCCTATCCCCCTTATGAATCCCTGTACCCTAAACGACCAAAGAGGGTAATCCTTCTTTGGATTCTCCCAAGCAGTGAGCGAAAAAAATTATTGTGCAACTCCTTTTTAGGATTTTAAACAACACCAAATTCACTGTACCGAAACATCTATCATTACACGCGACACACTCTGCTTGAGAAATCCAAAAGGGGAAGCGGAAAGTCGCAGGAGGGAGAGAAAATATATTGAAACACTTTTAATTGACGGCATTTTTCCGTTCTGATATAATAAAAACACTATATTATTGGGAAGGTGTAAATTATGAAAAAGCTCAGATATAGCGGAATAACAAAAGCAATGCTCATAATCGGAGCGGCACTGGGAGCATACAGAGGCATATACTATCTCATAGAACTTATAAAGTCATTCGGCGCACAGCTTACCGCAGACGAAACAGAGTACGGTGATTTGATGTCATACACCTCATATCTTAATGCGATGTCATCAAAGCCTGACCCAATAACGATAATCACACAGGCTCTGCTGACAGCGGCGGTCGCATGCTTCACAGCTTTGGCAGTGATTCTCCTTTTAAAGGGAACAGAAAACCGAAAAATATTTCCGATATTCTATATAGCAGGTCTCGCAGTTATGTGCCTGATAACCACAGTCAATATGCTTGAATACGCATTTATCTGCGGTCTGCCGTTTATTGCTGCGTCACTTTCTGTAATTGCCGCTGCAGTTGTCCTTTTTGTATGGCTGAAATACCCGGAAAGAAACTGCCACCGTATTCTGGCACTTCTTATTGTAATTATGGCAGCAGTGCTTTTCGTCTTCGACGAATACAGAAACGCATATTATTACAGCTCTCTCGACGTACTGGCGATGGCGCTGTGTATCGGCGGATTTGTAAAGGCGGCTGAACAGAGCGGCGAAGAGCCTGAAAAAAACGAACCCATAGAATCTGAAGAGTGATCAAACGCGGATTATGGGGGAGATGTAAATGAAAAAGCTTAGATACAGAGGTGTCTCTGCTGCACTGCTGATCATAGCCGCCGTACTCTGCCTGTACAGAGGAATATACTATACGGCAGAGATCGCAGAAATGCTGACTGACAGTATACCCAACCGCCTCGATGTAAATAGGATCGTCATATATACCGTTCAGATTCTGATGTGCGCAGCACTGGCGGCAGCATTTGTGATCGTGCTTATAAAAGGCAATGAAAAGAAAAAACTGACTGCTGCGCTGTGTGTGGGACCGCTTTCAGTAATGGCTGCAGAGTATTTGTATCTCACCGTAATATCTTTTGCTTTTTCAAACGGAAAGCTTATCCCGATAGTGCTTACAGCCTTTGCCTGTATATCTGTTGTGCTTCTCGCCGTGTTCATTACTCAGATGGAGAAAAAAGGCGCGGCAGTAATATTTATTGCAGGAGCAGCAGTGGTGCTGAATCTGATGTTTGAGATGGTGACTATCAACTTTGTTTCAAGTGCGGACTGCATCGCGGCGGCGCTTGGAATTATAGGTATGGTCTGCGGAGCAAAGCAGGAAGAAACAAAGCCCTCAGACAAAAGCAGTGCGAAAAAATCAACGAGAGGAAGCACCGAAATGAAAAGTGCAAAACATAACGCAGCTACGAAGGTACTTCTCATATTATCAATAATTTTAAGCACATTCATAGTACTGTACGGCATAATAAACTGCATAGTCACCGCAAAGGACGTTATAGTCAGCAAGCAGCAGAGTTTGGCGGCAAGTTCCGAAAAGCTGTCACTGGGGTCGATAATAGCGGTATTAGTTATCGCTTTAGGGGATTTTGCGATAGTGTTCGGGCTGTTTATTACCGCATCGGTACTGGTATTGCTGTACGGAGCAAAAAAGAGAACACACGCAATATGGATGAGTATGCCTGTGCTCGGAGATATGGCAATTACAGGTATGGTCACGTTTTTTTCAATGGTCTCTGCGGAAAACGCATACGGCATAATTTCTGCAGCAGCACTTACAGCGGCGCTTGTGGCAATTATGATATGCCTTCCGAAAATGGAAACAAAGCGAATGCTGATAATTTACCTTGCCGCCGCTGTTTTGGCGACGGGAATAATACTGGCACTGGCGTCAGAAAATGTCCAGCTGTACCATAATCTGGCGGCTGTGTCGCTGGGAGTGTGCGCTGTGACTCAGGGAGTGTGCCTTAGCAGAGAAGATGTTTCCTGAAATTATGCTGTTCGGTGACGAATATGGCATAGACAGAAAAGTTCAGATGTGATAAAATAAACTATCTATTAAGGTACAAAGGATTTTATTATGGATCTTGAACTGTTCTCTGATTTTTTCGCCTCGGAAAAAAGACAGCGCAGTCTGAAAACGGCGACATTTCTGATGTTTATTATGCTTGCGCTGGAAAAAGTCATTTCAGGCACAAGCGCCGCATATAAAAACGGTACTGTGGTTTTTGACTTTTCCCTTGAAATCGTTGATCTGATCTGTATTGCCATATATGTTTCAACGGCCACGCTTATAGCTCTTCAGGTCAGGTACGAGCGCCTTGTCATTCCCGACTTTTTTCTGCTGGTGGTAAAGCTATATATTATCATCGCCGAAACCGTATTTCTTCTGACAAATAAAACCGCATCATTTCTCGAAAAGTTCTCCGCAGGAGAACATATAATAGAAGCGGTCCTTTTCGGAGCGTTTTTGATTTGTATGTTTATCGGCGAGCTGTCTCACGGAAAACGAATGCCGAATTTTTCGTCAGTCTGTATGAATCTGCTTATGATATGCTTCCCTATGACAGTGCTTTTGGAAATAGGAAAGGTTATTATTGAAAATAAGGTGCATCTGAATCACTTTGTCATAGTGTTCAATTTTGTCAGAGACGTGCTCAGTGAAGCTTTTCTTGATGTACCGTACTTTCTGCTGATACTTATGGTGTGCCTTACTGCAAACAAAGGGCATAAGAAGCCCTGTGCAAATTAAAATTACCCCTGCCATCGAAATTTCCTGATGGCAGGGGTTCTCTTTAGGAACAGAATACGTGTTTGCCGATTCGTGTGATGATGGGTCTCGAGCGGATCCATTTGTTTGTGGCGGTAGAAGGATTATAGTAGTATATAGCGCCCCCTGAAGGATCCCAGCCGTTGAGGGCGTCACGTGCAGCACGTTTTGCACTTTCTGTGGCAGGCTTGTTGAACTGTCCGTCGGTAAGTGCATCGAAGGCTCCGTTCTGATAGAGCACACCGGAAATGGAATTGGGGAATGAGGAGTGCTCCACGCGGTTGAGTATAACCGCCCCAACTGCAACCTGACCCGTGTAAGGCTCGCCCCGTGCTTCACCTGAAATCATACGGGCGAGCATCTCGACGTCTCCCGAGGAGTAACCTCCACCGGAGTTTCCCGACGAAATGCCCATAGCGGCAAGAGTTTTCGGACCTGCCACACCGTCAGCGGTAAGACCGTTCTTTTTCTGAAAATACACCACCGCAGCTTTTGTTTTTGAGCCGTAGATGCCGTCTATATCGCCTTTATAGTAGCCCCAGTTCTTCAGCTTTTTCTGAATACTGCGCACTTCCTGGCCTGTGGAACCGAATTTTGACAGAACATCCTTCGAACGGGATGCAATATTTTCGCTGACCATTGCACTAAAAATATTTATCAAAACAGCGCACAGCAGAGTTGCAGCTGCAAAAACACGCTGTCTCCTTTTGATATACATCAAAAACATCCTTTCAGAATATTTCTGTTTGATATTTTATCCCGAAAGGAAAAATATTTGTATGGGAATTTTTGAAAGCAAATTTGTAAATGGTGATATGCATATATACTATTATATATAAGTGAGGAAGAATAACTAAACAACTCGTATTTTGCAGAATTTTTATTACACATTGTAAAGTGAAATAGTGGATAAAATAAAGTGTTTCCACAATATGTAGGTGGATAAAAATAATTTAAAAATAAATGAAAAAAAGTGTTGACAAAAGAGTTTTGTAATGGTATTATAGTCAAGCACTCAAGCGAGGGGGCAAACGCCGCCGGGTCTGAAGAGTGCAAGAATGTTCCTTGAAAATTAAACAACGAAGTAAGAAGTACCCGTAATTTCTAATTGAGTTAGTGCAATGAAAATTGCACACGTACTCGTAGAAACACGAATATTTTAAACTAACTTTTACGTCAGCAATGACGGTTTTGAGCATCAAGCTCTAGAAAAGTGATTTAAACAGCGCAAGCTGTGTAAATACAATTTTTTAGAGAGTTTGATCCTGGCTCAGGACGAACGCTGGCGGCGTGCCTAACACA
>JAZUPB010000008.1:0-7536 GCA_045604965.1 Acutalibacteraceae bacterium | reverse complement strand
CACTCCGTCCAGCCCGATGGCTGACTATGTCGACCAGTGGGGCGCACAGGGTCTGAAGAACATCTTCGGAACCACCGTTACTGTTTCCGAAATGCAGTCTGAAGCAGGTGCAGCAGGTACCGTTCACGGTTCCCTCGCAGCAGGTGCTCTTACCACCACCTTCACCGCTTCTCAGGGTCTTCTCCTGATGATCCCCAATATGTACAAGATCGCAGGTGAGCTTCTTCCCTCTGTATTCCACGTTTCTGCTCGTTGCGTTGCTTCCCACGCTCTGAACATCTTCGGCGATCACTCTGACGTCTATGCTTGCCGTCAGACCGGTTTTGCTATGCTTGCTGAGACCAACACCCAGGAAGTTATGGACCTCGGTGCTGTTGCTCACCTTGCAACCATCAAGAGCCGCGTTCCTTTCATCAACTTCTTTGACGGTTTCCGTACCTCTCACGAGATCCAGAAGATCGAGTGCTGGGATTACGAGGATCTCAAGGAAATGTGCGATATGGATGCAGTTGCTGCATTCCGTAAGCGTGCACTCAACCCCGAGCGTCCTGTAATGCGCGGTTCCCATGAGAACGGCGACATTTTCTTCCAGCATCGTGAAGCTTGCAACAAGTACTATGATGCTGTTCCCGGTATCGTTGAGGAGTATATGGACAAGGTCAATGCTAAGCTCGGTACCGATTACAAACTCTTCAACTACTACGGTGCTCCCGATGCTGAGCGCGTAATCATCGCTATGGGTTCTGTCTGCGACGTTGCAGAAGAAGTCATCGACTATATGACCGCTCAGGGCGAGAAGGTTGGTCTTATCAAGGTTCGCCTCTACAGACCCTTCTCCACCAAGCACTTCATCGACGCTATCCCCGCAACCTGCAAGAAGATCGCAGTTCTCGACCGTACCAAGGAGCCCGGTTCCCTCGGCGAGCCTCTCTTTATGGACGTTGTAACTGCTCTTGCAGCTGCAGGCAAGAAGATCGACACCGTTATCGGCGGCCGTTACGGTCTTGGTTCCAAGGATACACCTCCTTCCAGCATCTTTGCTGTATATGATGAACTTGCTAAGGATGCTCCCAAGGCTCAGTTCACCATTGGTATCAACGACGACGTTACCTGCCTCTCTCTCGAAGAGAAGCTCGCTCCCAACACCGCAGCAGCAGGCACCATCGAGTGCAAGTTCTGGGGTCTCGGCGGCGACGGTACTGTTGGTGCTAACAAGAACTCCATCAAGATCATCGGTGACCACACCGACAAGTATGTACAGGCATACTTCCAGTACGACTCCAAGAAGACCGGCGGTATCACCATCAGCCATCTTCGTTTCGGCGATAAGCCCATCAAGAGCCCGTACTATGTAAATAAGGCTGACTTCGTTGCATGCCACAACCCCTCTTATGTTGAGAAGGGCTACAGAATGGTCAACGACGTTAAGCCCGGCGGTATCTTTATGATCAACTGCCAGTGGACTGCTGAAGAGCTCGGCGAGCATCTCAATGCTGAGGCTAAGAGATACATCGCTAAGAACAACATTCAGCTTTACACCATCAACGCTATCGACCTCGCTATCGAGATCGGTATGGGTAAGCGTACCAACACCATCCTCCAGTCTGCATTCTTCACCCTCGCAGGTGTTATGCCCCAGGCTGAAGCTATCCAGTATATGAAGGACGCTGCAACCAAGTCCTACCTCAAGAAGGGTCAGGATATCGTTGATATGAACCACAAGGCTATCGACGCAGGTGCTACCGCATTCGTTAAGATCGATGTTCCTGCTGATTGGGCTGACGCTGTTGACGCTGCTTCAGAAGTTACCGAGAACGGTCCTGCTAAGCTCGTCAAGATGGTTGATACCATTATGAAGCCCGTTTCCAAGATGGACGGCGATCTCCTTCCTGTTTCTGCTTTCGTTGATCACGTTGACGGTACCTTCGAGCACGGTGCTTCCGCTTACGAGAAGCGCGGCGTTGCTGTTACCGTTCCCGAGTGGAATGCTGAGACCTGTGCAAAGTGTAACAAGTGTGCATTTGTATGTCCTCATGCTACCATCCGTCCCTTCGCTCTGAATGCTGACGAGAAGGCTGCTGCTCCCGCTGATATGAAGGTTTCTCCGAAGCCCATTGTCAAGACTGACTACACCTACACCCTCGCAGTATCTCCTATGGACTGTATGGGCTGCGGCGTATGTATCGGCGTATGTCCCACCAACTCCCTTAAGATGGTTGCTCGTGAGACTCAGGACGCTCAGCAGGCAGTATTTGATTACTGTGTTGCTAACGTTACCGAGAAGCCCGAGACAACTGCTACTATGAACGTTATCTCCAGCCAGTACAAGCAGCCCCTCCTCGAGTTCTCCGGCTCTTGTGCAGGTTGTGCAGAGACTTCCTATGCACGTCTTATCACCCAGCTCTTCGGCGACAGAATGTACATCTCCAACGCAACAGGTTGTTCCTCCATCTGGGGCGGTCCTGCTGCTACCTCTCCTTACACCACCAATAAGGAAGGCCACGGTCCTGCTTGGGCTAACTCCCTCTTCGAGGACAATGCTGAACACGGCTTCGGTATGTACCTCGGTCAGAAGGCTCTCCGCGATCGTCTTATCAACGATGTTAAGGAAATCGTAGAGAACACCTCCAATGCTGACGTTAAGGCTGCTGCTGAGACCTACCTCGCAACCATCAACGACGGCGCTAAGAATGCAGACGCTTCCAAGGCTCTCGTTGAGGCTCTCAAGAGCTGCAACTGCGATTGCGCTGCCTGCAAGGATATCCTCGCACACAGCGAGTACCTCTCCAAGAAGTCTGTATGGATCTTCGGCGGCGACGGTTGGGCATATGACATCGGTTTCGGCGGTGTTGACCACGTTCTCGCTTCCGGTCAGGATGTAAACATTATGGTATTTGATACCGAGGTTTACTCCAATACCGGTGGTCAGGCATCCAAGGCTTCTCAGATCGGTCAGGTTGCACAGTTCGCTGCTGCAGGTAAGGCTATCTCCAAGAAGTCCCTCGCTGAGATCGCAATGAGCTACGGTTATGTTTACGTTGCACAGATCGCTATGGGCGCTGATATGAACCAGACCCTCAAGGCAATCATGGAGGCTGAGGCTTATCCCGGTCCGTCCCTCATCATCGGCTACGCTCCCTGTGGGATGCACAGCATCAAGGGCGGTATGGTAAACTGCCAGGCTGAGATGAAGAAGGCTGTTGACGCAGGTTACTGGAATATGTTCCGTTACAACCCTGCACTCAAGGCAGAGGGCAAGAATCCCTTCTCTCTTGACAGCAAGCCTGCAACTGCAAGCTATCGTGACTTCATTATGAATGAGGCACGTTACTCCTCACTTACCCGCTCCTTCCCCGAGCGTGCTAATGAGCTCTTTGCTCAGGCAGAGGAAGCTTCCGTTGCACGTTACGAGCATCTGGTTAAGCTCCAGACTCTTTACGGCAAGAACGAGGGCTAATTTTATAGAGCTTCAGTTATAGCTTAATAGATAAGGCGGTACGCGCAAGCGTACCGCCTTGTTGTTTATATGATTCGATTGTACATAACGAGGTTTTTAAGTTGAATAATGTAAAACATTGAGATATAATCTGGTTATTATTAATTTTGGAGTTGGCTATGATCATTCAATTCTATGATAATGTTGACGACAGTCTGCTGAAATTTGCTGTTATTATTTCAAAACACAAAGGTAAATGGGTGTTTTGCAGGCACAGAGATAGAATAACTCTTGAAATTCCCGGAGGACACAGAGAAACAGGGGAGAATATATTTGAAACAGCAAAAAGAGAACTGTATGAAGAAACGGGAGCTGTGGATTTTGATATTCGTCCCATATGTGTTTACTCTGTAATATCTCCTGATGACTTTAATGGAAGAGAAACATTTGGAATGTTGTATTTTGCAGATATTTTTCGCTTTGAAAAAGAACTGCACAGCGAGATAGAAAATATATACTTTCTTGATGAGCTGCCTGACAAATGGACATATCCTCTGATACAGCCAAAGCTAATAGAAGAAGGCACAAGAAGAGGCATATGCTGAAAGGAGAAGTTGGTTTGAAGAAGATGATAATTATTATTGCGGCAGTTTTAACCGCAGTAATTCTGCTTGTTCCAGTATCTATGCGTTATAAGGACGGTGGAACAGTTGAGTATTCTGCTGTTTTGTGGGGTGTTACAAAGTATCATTCAATAGCAGAGCGAAACGGACAGTTTGGCTATGAAACCGGTACAACAGTGAGGATCCTTTGGTTCGAAGTGTACAATGATTTTCCGAGGTCATTTGTATCAGATTAACAATAGAGTGCTTTTTGTTGCCAAAAGCGTTTACATATGATAAAATAATAAAAAGTCAAAAAGAAAGCGGCGAAATGGATGAATCCAACAATAAAGGATGTTGCAAAGTTGGCAGGTACTTCTACTGCAACGGTATCCAGAGTTATAAATAATTCGAGCAATGTTACGGAAAAAATAAGAAAAAGGGTAAATGCTGCAATAGAGGAATTAGGGTACACACCAAATCCGGCAGGAAGAATACTTAAGAGCGGAGTAAATAACTCAATAATGGTTATTTTACCTTATAAGCTTTCGAGTTTTTACGGCAGTGTAGTCGACGCGATGACGCAGGAAGCCATAAAAAATGATTATTCTCTGCTTATAAGCACCTGTAATGATGACAGTGAATATGAAAAAACCATCGTCAAGCGCTTGCTTAAGGATGTTGTAAAAGGCTTTATTTTTATGGGGACATTTTTTGATAGCCACGAGCTTGATGAGATAAATGCACAGATACCTACTATTCTGTGCTGTGAACAGGTGGAAAAATCCGAACTGCTTACAGTTACCTGTGATTATCGCGAAGGTGTGAGAATGGCTGTTGGAAGGATGATTGAAGCAGGGCATAAACGCATAGGCTATATTGCGATGAGACATCGTCCTGTATCGTCTATTCTTAAGCAGAAGGGCTATAAAGATATGCTGTCTGAGCACGGAATAAAGCACAGCGATGAGTATTATTTTTATGGTTCTCATTCACTGCAGACAGGACGATCAGCTATGAAATATTTTAACTGTCTCGATGAACCGCCTACAGCAATATTTGCAGAAAATGATCAGATCGCGGCAGGTGCACTGAACTATGCAATTCAGAAAGGAATGAAAGTTGGCAAGGATATTGTTATTTCAGGTTTTGATGATCTTGAAATATGCAATATAAGTATGAAGAAGCTGACCTCTGTACGTCAGCCGCTGGAGGAAATAGGCCGTACTGCGGTAAAGGCTTTGATTGATATTATAGAAAAGAAGAGAGAAAACAGCGGAATGATTACACTTCCTGTTACTTTATCTCTGAGGGAGACATTATAATAGTATAGAAAACCCCTTATACAGAAAACTGTATAAGGGGTTTTGCAGTAAAAAGGAGCATCGAATTATACCGATGCTCCTGAAAAATTACTTATTTAATGAACTTGATTCCGCTGACAACGGGAAGTTCTTTGCACTTGCCTCTTGCAACGTTAATGATACCGATAACGGAAAGAGCAAGCATAGCAAGGTTGATGGGTGTGGACACAAGCCAGTTAATGATGCTGCCAATCTTGGAAAAGCCAAGGATTGTACCAAGGATGGAAAGAGCAACAGAAACGATAGCCTGAAGGATAAACAGGTTAAGGCCTCTCTTTGCATGATACTGAGCAAAGGGAGAATTCTTTCTTGCAAAGAAGGGGATGAAAACAAAGGGTCCTATGTAGGAAAGGATTGTCATACCCTTGTTGTCCTGAATGTCCTTTGCATCCATAGATGCGGTTGTGTCCTCAGTGTTGAGGATGTCTTTTGCGTCAAATGACATAGTGCTGATGACTCCTTTTCAAAAGAATTATGAATATATTATAATACTTATGTTATGAGATGTCGAGAGAAATCATAAAATCTTACGAAATATTTTTGCTGTCATTTGACTTGAAGATAAAGAGCTTGCTTGCGATATAGTTGAAAATGACAACCACAACTGCGCAGACAAGTTTTGTGACGATGCTGCCGATTTTGCCGTCAAACCCAAGTAACTTCATCATAACCAGAACAATAAGCTCAGAGATCCCGAGAGAAAGAAGACGTGCACCTATAAATAGTGATATTTCACGAATTATGCCTGTGCGTTCTTTTTCGTTGCTTTCAAAAACAAATATGCGATTTGTGATGTATGCAAAAACAACTGCGAAGCACCAGGCGACAGCAGTAGCGATCATCTCGTCTATATGAAAAAAGTTATAAGCGCAGAAAAAGACAAAAAAATCGATCGCGGTTGTAAGAACTCCGAAAAGGAGATATAATATAACTTCACGGGTAAGAAGCTTTCGGCAGAGAGCTTTTATTTTTTCGATCAAAATGCCTCAACACCTTTCGATAAAATGATATCATTTTTAGTTTTCTCAGTCAATTGACAAAATTTAAAAGCCCTCCGAAAGGAGGGCTTTTAAAAAAGGTGTGAAGATGAAAAAGAAAAGGTTATAGGCAAAAATTCATGATTAGGGAAACATATATGTATATATAGACACACGTTTAAGAACAGGTTCGTTTCGCGTGTGATTGTTGTTGACGTAAGTTAGTTTTACTCGCAGGTCAATAAATTGACTTACGTTGGAAGTCCGCAGATATTATGCAACGGACTCGTCGGAATTCTCGTCAGATGCCTCGTCCTGTGGGGCTGCCTGAACAGATTCGATCTTCTTGTAAAGCTTGTAGTTGAGAAGAAGGCTTTCGTCCTCTACCTTATCGCATACAAGAGATGCATTTGCAACGATACCGCCCTTTATAATGCTTGCAAGGCCGATAAGGCTGCAGAGAGTACTTTTGAGGTTGAGCTTATCGCCTTCGGGAGTTACAAGGTAGATATTGCCCTTGCATTCCTCAACGATCTTCATAAAATCGTTTACCTCAACATTGTTAAGAGACCATACTGTGCTTCTCATATTAGGATCATCCTTTCCACATATACACTCAAAATTGTGATGCTTCGTATGAATCCTGCGAGTATGTAATCGGGGTTCTCGTGGCTCCCTCTTGATTACGGTTTGATTATAGCACGTTTTCCGTCAATGTCAACAACTTTTTGGCACGGAGTTTGTACAATAGAGCTATAAGGATGAATTATTTAACTATATTTAATTGATGATTTATGTATATAATGCATAATTGTTAAAAGGTTAACAATTAAACACTGAAGGGTGCTTTTGGTGTTTATGTAAATGAAAAATAAACATCAAAGCAAAACAATTGTATAATGTAACGATTTGAGAAAACTGCGTTTTGGAAGGGTCAAAAAGGTATAAAATAAAATATAATCACAGGAAAAACGAAAAAAGCATAGCAAAGACTTGCAATCGAAGCGATGGTATGTTAAAATACCCATTACTGAAAACAGCTAACCTGCGCAGCGGCATGCGGATGCCGGGTCCTGTGCGACAGAGCGACGTGAATCATGTCAGGCGGGGAACCGAGCAGCATTAAGCGTTTTGCTTTGGGCGCCGCAGTCAACCTG
>JAZUPB010000007.1:0-9035 GCA_045604965.1 Acutalibacteraceae bacterium | reverse complement strand
TGGATACATACTTTCCAGCAGATATTCGGGAATACCCGGTCCACCTCCGCAAACAAGCAAAACGGGGTTGCTGGTATCTTTTGCTATAACAATCATTCCGAGATCGACGCCATCAACCTCAAGAAAGCATTTTTCGGCGATGCTTCCCTCTGTGATCTCTCCATGTTCATTATAGAATTGGGGAATATCACCCTTGCTTGGCGGATAAATAATCAAACCCACCAACAGCAGAACAGCAATCAGTGCAGAAATAACTACTATCATAATGCGTGCTCTCTTTCTTTGCATTTTTATCACCTACTCAACCAGGATGTTCGCTAATACATCATCCCATTCAAAGTCTTTGCTTACGCCCTTCATAGATGCAATGGAAGCCAGACCGTGAACCTTTGCCCACATGGCAATAACGCCATACTTGATTCGTTCTTCGTTCATTCCTACGCTTCGATATACTGAATATGCTTTCTCCTTATAATAACGAAAGGGCTCAAAATCATCCGATCCGTTATTTTCCGACAAGTCTATTTTCAGACAAGGCTGCGTAAACAGGAATGAATAATACTCGGGAAACTCGATAAAAAAGAGGACATAGGCTTTACCCATGTTATAGATTGCTTCCGGCGAATCGATATTAGTGGATTGCTCATAAGCATTTTTAAGACAGTTCAGCAGTTGTTCGGTTACATAGTCCTGTATGGCAGTTAATAAGTCTTCCTTGTTTTTGAAATGACTATATGGAGCCGCCTCGCTTACATCGCACTGCTGTGCCAGCTTTCTTAGGGACAGCTTACCAATACCGTCCTCCTGTATCATGCGCAAACCGGATTTTATAAGCTGTGTCCTCAGATCTCCGTGATGATATTTCTTCTCCATCTCCGCCTCCATGTATAGGTTAAACTTAACAGTGTTAAGTTTAACCTATACCAAGTAGTTTGTCAAGCTGTATTCTCTTGAAGCGGAACAGTCGGTAATCAAAACATGACAAAAGTCATATTTAAATTAGGACTTTTCTCACTACCGCATATTGCTTTACGCTGATATACTCCATATTGTAAAACAACGCATGACAAATGCGGAGAGGAGATATATTATGAGCGAAGTAATCCTGAGAACAAAAGACCTTACAAAGAAGTACGGCGGCCGCACGGTTGTCGATAACCTGAACATCGAAATCAGACGAGGCGAGATCTTCGGCCTGCTCGGTCCCAACGGTGCAGGCAAGAGCACCACCATGAACATGATCTGCACCATAGTTCAGCCCACCGCAGGCTCGGTTGAGCTGCTTGGCAAAAATCCCAGCAAGCAGAAGAAGGATGTTATCCACAAGATAGGCTACATTCCGCAGGAGCTTGCAATTCACGGCAAGCTCAGAGCATGGGAGAATGTTGAGCTGTTTACTTCTCTGTACGGCATAAAGGGCGCGCAGCTCAAAGAGGCAGTCAACAGCTCTCTTGAATATGTCGGTCTGATAGACAGACGTCGTGAGTTTGCCAAGAACTTCTCCGGCGGTATGAAGCGCCGCCTGAACATCGCCTGCGCCATTGGTCACAATCCCGAGCTGCTTATCTTTGACGAGCCTACCGTCGGCATCGACCCTCAGTCGAGAAACTTTATCCTTGAGAAAATCAAGGAATCCAACCGTAACGGTGCAACGGTCATCTACACCAGCCACTATATGGAAGAGGTTGAGGCAATCTGCACCCGAATCGCCATTATGGACAACGGCAAAATTATCGCCTGCGGCACGAGTGAGGAGCTCAAGCGCATGGTAAGTGACTCAGACAAGGACATCACCCTTGAAGAGGTCTTCCTGACCCTTACCGGCAAGAAGCTTCGTGACTACGCAGAATAAGAGGTGACAGTATGTTTTATCTTATTAAAAACAACCTGAAGCTCATGCTTCGCAACAAGTGGTGCATGATACTGCTGATAGTCGGTCCTTTTGTTGTTACCGCAGTACTTGCAAGTGCCATGAGCGGACTTATGAGCTCCTTTGAGGCGGCAGATACCTTTTCGGCCGGCTACCGGATGGAAAGCGGTAGCTTTGCCGAGGACTATATCGATGCAATAATCGAAGCAGGCAACGAGGCAGGCATAACCTTTGTCGAATATCCTCAGGGTGAGCCTGAAAATATCATCGCAAACAACGAGCTTGCAGGCTTTGTTGAGTTTACTGCGGATGAATATATTGTCCACCGCGTGAACAATCGCCAGATTGAGGGCGTTACCCTTGAGTATTTCCTCGGCAGAATTATGGCAGAGGGGACAAACACGGCATTGGAGACCATTACCAATGAACCGGTGCAGGAAATATCTCTTCCTAAAACAGAACTTGAATTTATGCCGGAGATAAACTCCACCGACTACTACGGTATCGTTTTTATTGTTATGTACGGCTGTCTGAGCATACTCTGTGCCACAGGCGTACTCAGCAGTGAGAAAAAGTACGGAATCGGACGCAAATATGTCGTCACGGGACTTTCGACCTTTGAGATTTATATCGCCAGACTTATTCCCATTGTGCTTGCAGCATCGGTCGCACTTGGAATTTCCGCCGTCTGCTCTGCACTTATGTATGGTATTCACTGGGGCAATCTGCTGCTTTCCGCGGTTATCCTGCTTATCATGATTTCCGCCGCATCTGCCTTTGGTCTTATGCTCTACGGAATATTTGATAATCTTGTGGCAACTATCATTCCGCTGTTTTCCATCGTATGGACAATGTGCTTCTTTGGCGGCAGCTATGAAACCTATATGTATTCATCTTTCCCTGAAAGCCTCAAGAACATCTCCCCCATATATCATGTCAACCGTGCACTGGTTGAGCTGTCCTGTATGGGAAAGAGTGACTATGTATTCAGTGCCGTAGGCTTCTGCCTTGCAATATTCGCAGTGTCCACCCTTGCCGCCGTTGCGGCAGAAAATGTCAAGAGGAGGGTAAAAGCATGATTGCTGTAATTAAATCTACCTTCAAGCTGATGCTGAGGAACAAGATATTTCTCTTTTTCCTTCTGATAGTACCCGTCGTCACCACAGTCATTCTGAGCATTAAGACAAACGAACCCCAGGTGACCGTAAGCGATTCGGATGCCTCGATCATAGAGCTTGCAGACTGCACCGAACGTTCGGTTTATTACAGCAAGGAGGGCAGCAACACATACGCCTTCAGCATAAAGGTGTACGATGCCGCCGACTCTGAGCTGTCCGAGTATGCACTCAGTCAGCTTGCAAAAAACGGAATGTTTGTTGTCTGCCGTGCCGATGTCAGCGATATGACAGAGGAAGAAGTCATCTCTCAGGCGGAGTATGACGCATTTATGGATAGAGCAGGCTGTCTGCTTTATATAAAGAATGATTTTGACAAAGCTGTTATCAATGGCAATATCGAGGATGCCATGGAGATATTCGTGGTGTCTGACGATGATCGGTTGGAGCTGATGGAGCTTGAGCTTTCCGATATACTAGGACAGATTCAGTCTGCACAGGCCGTGTGCGGCGAGGATGTTGATGCCGTTCTCGGAATGCTCAAAACAATAGCAGACAATATGCCTGAGAAGGTCACAAAGAACCTTGCATCAGAGAGCGGAATTGACCTGACTGCCAAGCAGGATGAGCAGAGCGAATTGATGGGCTATGCCTCTTCCTTCTGCATTATGGGCTTTATGTTTGCAGGCCTCTACATTGCCCACACCATCATTGAGGAAAAGAACAATAAGGTTTATACCCGTATGATGCTTTCAAAAGTTGGCACAGGCAAATACTTCTTTGCAAAGTTAATCGCAATGCTGATGATAAATGTTCTGCAGGCAATAGTTCTGGCTGTATGTCTTTCGACTATGATAACCGCCGATTTCGGACTGTCCGTCGCTGACATTATGATAATCCTGTTCCCTCAGGGACTTATCTTCTCCGTACTCGGCATGGTGCTTGGGGTGCTGGTAGGCGATGTTGTAAGCTCAAACTATGTGATCTATGCCGTCTGGACAATTTCCTCCATGCTGGCAGGCTCATGGTTTACAATGGACAGTGCAACCGATGTGATCAAGGCTGTTTCCTCTGTTATGCCCCAGAGAAGATTTATTGATGCCGCAAATATGCTCATTACAGGTGACAAGAGCGGGTATCTTGTGGTATTATTAACCGTAGCCGCATATCTGCTTGTCATCATCAGTCTCGGCTGTGTCGGACTTAAGATGCAGAAGCAGGAACAGTAAACATTTATCGAAAGGAAGCTGACAATGGAAGAACGGCTTCGTCAGAATTTCTTTTTGGCAGTCCGCATGGGATTGCTGCTTATACTGGAAGGTTATATTGTTCTTTCCCGTTGGGATGTGACAGGAGTACCCTCAGGGGTGCTCCTGCCCCTTGCGTTGTTCATCGCCGCAATGTCGCTCAAAGAGCTTGTCAGCGGCAAAATGAAAATCCCTTTCTTTGCCGCTGCGGCAGTACTTCTTATTATAATGGTAAGAGCTCTCGGCATGGAATTCTTTCTGCTTGGAATCTTGTTTTATTATGAAATACTCCACTGCATAAAGCCCTCTCTTCTGCTCTATTGCCTGCCCTTGCCTGCGGCGTTTGTTTCCACCCCGCTCAGATTGAGCACACAGCTTATCATCGTGCTGATGCTGGCTCTTGTCTATATTCAAAACGATTTTGTGGTGGATTCCTACCGTCGGCAGACAATGGAGGACGATGTCAACGAACAGCATCTCAAGCACGATATGTACAGGCGTGAACACGAAATGCAGGAGCAGCTGCGTAAAAATCTGCTCCAGACGGAAAATCAGATACTGGAAGAACGTGAGCAGCTGTCACAGAAGCTTCACGACAAGCTCGGTCACAGCATCAACGGCTCCATATATCAGCTCGAGGCAATAAAGGTGCTGCTCGAAAAGGACCCTGCCTCTTCACGCACCATGCTGCAGGCGGTCATTGACCAGATGAGAGGCGGAATGGACGAGATTCGGGCAATACTGCGAAAGGAACGCCCGAAGAAATACCGCATTGCCATGATACAGCTGGAAAAGCTCTGCGAGGATTGCAGGCAGAAGGGCGTCGAGGCAACGCTCACTGCCGAGGGTGACCTTTCTCAGGTACCCGAAAAGTATCTTGAGATAATACTTGACAATGCTTACGAGGCTGTGTCAAACTCAATGAAGTACGCAAAGTGTACTGCTATTACCATAAGCGTCCGTGTGCTCAACAAAATGGTGCGGTGCAGTATTTCAGACAACGGTATCGGCTGCCGTGAGATAGTGGACGGCATGGGCATTTCGGGAATGCGACGCAGAATAAGAGAGGCAAACGGCGTTATAGATTTCGATACAGAAATGGGCTTTACCATCAATATGCTGCTGCCTTTGCAGGAAAGGGATAAGTAATGGAAAAGATTAAAGTGATAATTGCCGACGACAGCGATTTTGTCCGCAGCGGCATGAAAATAATTCTTGATGTGGACGACGAGTTCGATGTTATAGGCTGTGCCGCCAATGGCCGAGAGGCGATAGACCTCGCGGAAGCCTCTGCTCCCGATGTTTTCCTCATGGACATTCAGATGCCAGAAATGGACGGCATTGAGGCGACAAAATACATAGTGGAGCACAATCTCGGTAAGGTGCTTATCCTCACCACCTTCGATGATGACGAACTGGTGCAGAATGCTCTGCGTGCTGGGGCAAAGGGTTATCTGATAAAAAATCACACTCCTGAACACCTCAAGCAGATGATAAAGGCAGTGTACAACGGCACGGGTGTTATGGAAGAGTCCATCATGGAGAGCTTTACGCAGAGTTCTCCCGCTGTATCGGGCGGCTTCAGCGAGGAGGGTTACACCGCCCGCGAGCTGGAGATCATCAAAGCTGTCGCCGACGGTCTTTCAAATAAGGAAATTGCTGCAAAGCTGTTTATCTCCGAAGGAACGGTAAAGAACTATATTACATCAATTCTCTCAAAGGAAAATCTCTCCCACCGCACTGCGCTGGCGGTGTACTATCTTACGGGGAAGAAATGAATTACCAATCGTTATTTTGTTTGTTGACCAGTGGACCAAATTGGTCCACTGGTCATTTCTCGTATCCGGATTTAGAAGTGCGTTTTTTGCAGTTCAGGTCAAATTACCTTGCCTTGCTGATTTTGCGATTGAAATATCGCATTGCTATGCGCTTTTTATGCCTCTAAATGTCGCCTTTGCATAGTGGTTCTTTGGGAAAGCGCCAAATTGACGCTTTCCAAGTTTGGATTGCTATCTTGCCTTGTTTCGCCTATTCCTCTGTGTTTGCTTCGCCTGTTCGAGCATACTGTCCATATGCTCACGCCCAAAGATTTTGTGCAGCAGTTTGTATTCCTTAAGACGACCCGTCAGATAGGTAATATCTGATGTGAGACGGTCATTCTCAGCACGGAGATAATCGTTCTCCTGATATAGTTTGCCATTTGTGGTATTGAGCCTGTGGTAGGCGTTCCAAGCCTCGATACACCGATGAACAAGAGTTTCGATGACCTGCTTCAGTTTTAGCACAACCGGCATTGCATACCGTGCGCGATAGGTCTTGGCACTCATCAATCCTTGCGGCTCCGGCAACTGATATTCGGGTGCTGTTTCTAAGGTTTCCTGCCACTTTTTAAGTTCGATGACTCCGTCCTGATAGTTTCCTATCTGACGCTCCAAAGTCGTCAATTCGATGCTTTTTTCGGCGATTTCCGCACCTAATTCTGCTACTTCTTCGGCTCTTACCTTTTTCTCGTAGTCGAGAACGGACAGATGCTGTTCGTGAGTGCCTTTCTGCTCCCACTCGATGCCGTGGCGAGCCATTACAGCGGCAAGCTGTTCTTTTTCTGACTGAGCCCATTGATTCCATTCTGTGTCATGACGAGTGCCTCCGGTAAAGCCTTGAGCTGCAAGAGCCTGCTTGAGGGATACTCTTGTTTCTAAACCTCGTTTACTGCCTGTGGTGAACGGAACAAAGTCGATGTGCAGGTGTGGCGTTGCTTCGTCCATGTGCAGATGAGCGGAGAATACTCGGAGATTCGGATTGCGCTGCTGAAAACCTTGGTAATACTCATCAAGGATTGACTTTGCAAGCTGACCATTTGCGGTCTGCGCATCCATATCGTCCTTGTTGCCGATCTGCAATATCAGTTCGTGAAAGAGTTTCTCCTGACGAGATGTGCGTATCTTCTCGTAATAATCGTCTATCCGTCTGTCGGCTCGTTTCTGACGCTCATTGTAGCGTTCCAGAGCCTCGTCAAACAGTTCGTGATAGACCTCTCTGATATTTTCGTTACAATAGTTGATATTCTGCTCGGTGCGTTCTCCGTCAACATTCTCTGCCTTGAACGCTCTGCTGTTGTGATTTACCGAGCCTTTGCCAACCATGGCGCTGATTGTTCGTTTCGTGATTTTCTCCTTTCTGCCGGTCAAAACCTCCGGCTGGTGGTTCTGTTACTCTTGCCAAGAGTAACGCAAAAGCACTTTTGACACTTCGCATCAAAAATGCCTTGCGCTCTCCGAGGGTCATAGCTGCGTAATTGGCCGATGTGGCGGTTTGTTGCCATTCGACTTTGTAAGTGGTCAAGTTGACCACTTACAAAACGGCATTATCCCTGCGAGTGAAAATGATCATCATGAGCATCTTCACTTTCGCGTGGTAAGTCCTCAAAATGAGGACTTACCAACAATGCAGTCTTGCGTAGAGGGTTGCATCCTTGCATCCTTAGAATTTGCAGAGATTTCGTACAACCAAGCCGTTTTCCCTAAGCGTGCAAGGATGCAAGGATGCAAACACCCCTTAGCGATCAGAGTTCGTAATGCCAGATGCCGTCTTTTCGGACGGACTTAACCCCTGCGGCTTTTTTGGCTTCGCTTACCGTTCGTTTGCCAATGCCCATGTCCTCAAAACGCTTGAACACTTCCTCACTGGGCATCGGCCCATTGCTCAACAGTTCGATTAGTTTTTCGACAGCGACATCCCCCTTGGTCAATGCCACGCCGCTGTCAGCGCAGTTGCATAACTCCTCTGCGGTCATGTTAGATTCGCCGGTGATGTGGAAACCGCCGTCCAGACCAAAGGTCAATGACCTGCCGAGGGGATGGAGGCTGTTCTTGACCTGCGCTATCATTCTGCTCTCAGCCGTATGACCAACAAACAAGATGCTTCTTGCTGCGGCAGGTATATCCATCGTGCCAAGGCTGCGGCGGAGAGCGTTCTGCTTCTTCTTGCCGATGTGGGCTATCAACACCATTGTACAGCCTGTGCGCTCCGCAACTTGAGAGAAAGCGTGTAACAGAGGCCGAACCTCGTTGGCTCGGTGCATATCCACATCCGCTCCGAGATAAGCCTGTATCGGGTCGAGGATAAAGAGCTTGGCGTGTACGCTTTCGATTGCATCCTCGATACGCTTGTCCGACAGCGACAGGCACTTCTGGCTCTCATCGATAACGAACACATTACCGCAGTCGGCTCCCATTGCGTCGAGCCTCGGTCTGACCGTATCAGCCAATCCGTCCTCTGCCGTTTGGTAGATAACGCTTGCAGGCTCGGTCGGCATTCCGTTCCAGAGCGGTTTGCCTGTGGAGAGGCTTGCCGCAAGGGCAAGTGCCAATGTGGTCTTGCCCTCGCCTGGATCGCCTTGAATGATGGTGATCTTGCCTTGTGGAATATACGGCTCCCAGAGCCATTCAACCTCCTGCGGCTTGATGTCCGACATTCTTATCAGCCGCAGATCGCTGTAACAATCGTCATCGAAAAAATCGGTATTGAATTCTTCATCATAATCGGGTATAATATTATCGTTGTTAATTTGTGATGACTGCTCTGCATCTGCGCCAACAGATGATTCGGGAGCGGTCATTTCTGTTTTTAAATCATTTTCTTTCATTTGCTCATCCTTTCTTATGCGTTGGCCGTTCCGCTGTTTCGGTTGATCCAGCCGATAAAGTTTTCCTTGCTGACCATCATGCGCTTGCCGATTCTGAGAGTGGGGAAATCCTTTGAGCGAAGCAGTTCATATGCTCCGGCTCGGGAGAGACCGAGTGC
>JAZUPB010000006.1:0-86721 GCA_045604965.1 Acutalibacteraceae bacterium | reverse complement strand
GCACGGGGTTGAATCCACTAGAACCTGAATCTAGCGCGTCTGCCAATTCCGCCATATCCGCATATTGGTGGAGATGAGGGGGATCGAACCCCTTACCTCTTGACTGCCAGTCAAGCGCTCTCCCAAGTGAGCTACACCCCCAAATATCCGTTGCGTTTGCAACGTTTATATATTAAACGAAGAGAATAATTTTGTCAAGAATTTTCTTTTTAAAATCAGGTATTTCTTTCAGTTCCAAAAACTCTTTTATTAAAATTACAGCAGAATAAAAAAACACTCTTGAAAAAATAAATATAATGTGCTACACTTTAACAGTAATTGTGTATTTATCAGCAGATGGAGGTGTAGAAAATGGGTGTTTGGGCTGTTGTTTCAAGCGCACTGCTTCTTGTTTTCGCAGTTGTAATCATTATTGTTGTACTTCTTCAGGAAGGTCAGCAGGCAAATCTTTCCGGTGCGATTGCAGGCGGAGCTGATTCTTTCCTTGGAAAAAATAAGGCTCGTACAATCGATGCATTCCTTGCAAAGTGGACAAAGTTCTTTGCAATCGGATTTTTCGTATTGACAATCGTCTGTGATATCTTTACTCTTGTAAGATAATTTTAAAATTAATAAAAGGAGCTTGCTTGAATGGCAAGCTCCTTTTTCTTTGCACAGATGCGTTATCTTTCAAAAAGACGGCATACTAACTGCAGGTGATAATTATGCAATCGGTATGGT
The DNA here is from genome assembly GCA_045604965.1 of Acutalibacteraceae bacterium. Lineage (GTDB taxonomy): Bacteria > Bacillota > Clostridia > Oscillospirales > Acutalibacteraceae > JAISGQ01. The sequence continues at coordinate 86,001 of JAZUPB010000006.1, read as the reverse complement.
ACGCGAACACAGAAATTAAAAGAGAAATCAATAAAAAGCTTCCGATAAAAACACAGGTGCTTGTAATCGGCGGCGGAATAACAGGAATACTTTGTGCATATCAGCTTCACAATGCAGGGATAGAGACAGTAGTTGTTGAGGCGAGAAACATATGCAGCGGCACAACCAAAAATACAACTGCAAAAATTACATCACAGCACGGATTGATATATGATTCGCTTTTGCAGCGATTCGGCAAAGAAAAAGCTCGGATGTATTATGATTCGAACGAAAACGCAATACGTGAGTATAAAAAGATAAGTGAAAAAACCGACTGTGATTTCGAAGAGAAAAGTGCATTTGTTTATTCATTGAGTAATAGAGAAAAGATAGAGAAAGAATGTGATGCTCTCAGGGGAATAGGGGTAAATGCTGTGTTCAGAGAAAAGCTTGAGCTTCCGTTTTCGGTGTCGGGGGCTGTAGAGTTTAAAAATCAGGCACAGTTTAATCCTCTGAAATTCATAAGCGGTATTTCAAAGGATCTTACAATAATAGAAAACACCAAGGTGCTTGAGATAAACAATAATATTGTCAGAACCGACAGAGGCTATATATCAGCGGATAATATTATTGTGGCGACACATTTTCCATTTATAAACAAACACGGTTATTATTTTCTCAAACTATACCAGCACAGATCATATGTCACAGCATTTGAAAACGCAGCTGAATATAATGGAATGTATGTGGATGAAGATGAAAAAGGACTGTCGTTTCGAAATTATAAAAATCTTCTTTTGCTTGGAGGAGGCGGTCACAGAACAGGAAAGAAGAGCGGTGGTTGGAATGAACTTTCCGAGTTTGCTGAAAGATATTATCCTGAAGCCGAAGAAAAGTACAGATGGGCTGCACAGGACTGTATGTCGCTTGACTCTGTTCCGTATATTGGTCAATATTCAAAGAATATCCCAAATCTCTATGTGGCTTCAGGCTATAACAAGTGGGGAATGACAAGCGCAATGACAGCGTCTCTTATATTGAGGGATATGATAACAGGGAAGAAGAATGAATTCAGCGAGCTGTATTCTCCATCGCGAAGTATACTGAGACCACAGCTGTTTGTAAATGGCATTGAATCTGCAGCAAATCTTCTGACTCCAACAGCTCCGAGATGTCCGCATCTGGGCTGTGCCCTTAAATGGAATAAGCAGGAGCGAAGCTGGGATTGTCCCTGTCACGGTTCGCGGTTTGAGAAGGACGGCAAACTGATAGACAATCCATCGCTGAGAAATTTGAAAAGGTGACAGAAAAAGGGCTGTGCACAATTTCCGTAATGCTTTCATATTATGTTACTGAGGAGTCACCTCGGCAAAAAAGAAAGGAGAAAGCAAATGGAAAAGATTTGTGAAAAAGCACAGCTGCAGCTTGCTATAGCCAGTGTGCCGATGCAGTGTTTTGAACATCTTTACAGTGTAGAAAAAGCATTGGAAAGAGGAACAATATTCAAGGCACTGGACTTACCTTTCACTGCATATAGGGGGTATAACTGTGGAAGATAAGAGAATGCTGAAGAAAGAACTTGCGCGTTTGAGCTTTGCTATGGATGATGTAAGGCTGTTTCTCGATACCCACCCTACTTGTGTGGAAGCGCTTAAAACCTATAACGAACTTCGAATGAAAAGAGACGAGGTCGTTGCCAGATATGAAGCGTGTATAGGTCCTGTGAATTTCTATAATGCAGGCGGAAACAGGTCGTGGAATTGGGTAGAACAGCCCTGGCCGTGGGAAAAGGAGGCATAAAACGTGTGGAGTTATGAGAAAAGACTGCAATACCCTGTAAAGATAAAAAATCCTAATGCAGCAGCGGCGAAGGTAATTATAACTCAGTACGGCGGACCGGACGGAGAACTTGGAGCAAGTATGCGTTATCTCAGTCAGCGCTATACAATGCCCTGGCGAGAGACTGCAGGACTTTTGACAGATATAGGCACAGAAGAGCTTGCGCATCTTGAAATTGTAAGCGCCATAGTTCATCAGCTGACAAGAGACCTTTCAATAGATGAGATAAAGCGCAGTGGCTTCGACACCTATTTCGTTGACCACACCGCAGGCGTATGGCCTCAGGCGGCCAGCGGAATGCCCTGGACTGCCGCAACGATCCAGAGCAAGGGTGACGCTATAACAGACCTTCATGAAGATCTGGCAGCAGAGCAGAAGGCGCGTACAACTTACGATAATATTCTCAGGCTTGTTGACGACCCGGATATTATTGAACCCATAAAGTTCCTCAGAGAACGCGAAATCGTGCATTTCCAGCGATTCGGAGAAGCTCTTGAGCGAGCAAAGGATAGCCTTAACGAAAAGAATTTCTACGCATTCAATCCGAGCTTTGATTGCAGCTGGCCTAAAAAATAAAAAAAGAGAAGGAGTCGATATGATTATCGGCTCCTTCTCTTTTTTTATATATGTTTGAAAATGTGCACGTGCTATGATATACTAATAACGTATAACTGGAGAAAGGAGATCAATATGCCTATTCAGATAATACGTGCAGATATAACAAAGGTACAGGCTGATGCGATCGTAAATGCCGCAAATGAGTCACTGCTCGGCGGAGGCGGAGTGGATGGTGCGATACATAGGGCGGCAGGTCGCGGTCTTTTGGAAGAATGTAAAGGGCTCGGCGGATGCAGACCGGGGGAAGCAAAGATCACAGGAGGCTATGATCTTCCCTGTAAATACGTAATACATACAGTCGGACCGAGATGGCACGGAGGAAAAAAGAACGAAAGAGAAGTATTGGAATCGTGCTATCAAAAATGTCTTGAAACAGCCCTTGATAATAAATGTGAAAGCATAGCATTTCCGCTGATATCTTCTGGAATATTCGGATATCCGAAAGATCAGGCGCTGAAAATTGCAACACAGGTTATAGCTGATTTTCTTCTTCACAACGAAATGCTTGTATATATTGTTGTGTATGATAAAAAGATGTTTGAGATAGGCAGCAAGCTTTTTGCGGATATCAAATCATACATCGATGACGAGTATGTGGACGAAAGAATAGAATACAGGAAGGCTATGAGGGCGGAGCTTTTGTGCTCAAATAAGACAGCGGCTGATTTTTGCGCACCGCCCTGTATGGACTCATGTGAGCTTGACGAATATATCGGAAAATTAGACGAAAGTTTTTCTCAGATGCTTCTGAGAAAGATAGATGAAAAGGAAATGACCGACGTTGAGTGTTACAAGAAAGCCAATATAAGCAGAAAGCTGTTTTCGAAAATAAGAGGAGACATTCATTATAAGCCCAGCAAACCTACGGTGTTGGCATTTGCGATAGCATTGGAGCTTGATATTGACGAAACTGATGAACTGCTCGAAAAATCGGGTTTTGCACTATCAAGATCAAATTATTTTGACATAATAGTAAAGTACTTTATAGAAAGAAAAATTTATAACATATTTGAAATAAACGAGGCGTTGTTCAGATTCGATCAGAATTTACTTGGCGGATAATTTGTCGCCTGGCAGGCGACCAAAAATAAAATAAAAGAGATAGAATATGGCTGTAAGGGAAACCTGACAGTCATATTTTTATTGGAGGTAAAAGAAATGAAAAAGAACTTAACAGAATTGGTATTCATTCTCGACAGAAGCGGATCAATGGCAGGACTTGAAAGCGATACAATAGGCGGATTCAATGCAATGATAGAAAAGCAGAAAAAGGTTGAGGGAGAATGCTTTGTTACGACTGTGCTTTTTGATGACAGAGACGAAATTATACACGACCGAGTAAATATTTCCGATGTAAAGCCGATGACGGACAAGGAATATTACGTAAGAGGCTGTACAGCACTTCTCGACGCACTTGGCAAAGCGATAGATCACATCGGAAAAATACACAAATACGCAAGAAAAGAGGACATTCCCGAAAATACACTGTTTGTAATAACAACAGACGGAATGGAAAACGCCAGCCGCCATTATGATGCGGAAAAGGTAAAGAAAATGGTAGAACGTCAGAAGGATAGATACGGCTGGGAGTTTATCTTCCTGGGTGCTAATATTGATGCTGTGGAAACAGCCTCCAATTACGGAATCGGTGCAGACAGAGCGGTGACATTTACAAACGACAGCCAGGGAATAGAAAAGAATTATAAGGCAGTAAATAATGTTATTCATTGTATGCGAAGCTGCAAGGCGATAAATGAAGATTGGAAAAAGGAAATAGACGAAGATCATAACAACAGAAAGTAAAGAAAAAAGTGCAGCCTGGACAGGCTGCAGTTTTTTTATCGCAGTCTATTGACAAATTCATTATACATACGTATAATGATATCGCAAGGTAAAATATTTTAACGAAGTATATCGAGGTGGTGCAAATGAATAATAATGAGAAAATGAAGAAGCTGGGAGATGCGGAGCTGGAGATAATGCTTGCCTTGTGGGATGAAACAGAGCCTGCAACATCGGGACAGATACTGGAACGGATAAAGGGTAAACGGAACTGGGCTCTGTCCACTCTAATGGCATCTCTTGAGCGACTGGCAGATAAAGGATATGTATCCTGTGACCGATCCACAAGAACCAATTTTTACACCGCATTAATAGGAGCAGAGGAATACAGAGCTTTTGAAAGTCAGAGTTTTTTGAACCGTTTGTACAATAATTCCGTAAGCAGTCTTGTGGTGGGAATGTATAAGAATAACTCTCTCACAGACGACGATATTGACGAACTGCGCGCTCTGCTTGACAGTATAGAGAGGGGAGAGGGCGATGCTTAGAACCCTATTTCTCGATTTCACAGGTGTTTCTGTTCAGGTTGGCATTATAGTTGCTGTGTTTATGATATGTTTAAAACTCATAAGCAGATACAGAAAGATAGCCTCAAAATGGATAGGCATATGTTGGCTGATTGTTGCATTGAGATTACTGATACCGTACAGCCTTACTGATTTGCTGCCGGAGATAAATATATCGAAAGCAGTAATTAAAGAATCAGAATATGTCCTGAACAGACCGACGTTTATATCCGAAGCCGCATCTGATGCGGTGAAGGGGATGACGGAAATAAAGCTCGGGAATACCGTTGATTTAATTGATGCTGCAGCAATTGTCTGGCTTGCAGGTATAGTCATATGTTTACTGCATCAAATTACAGCCTACTTGATTTCAAGAAAAAGAATAATGAGATGGAGTAGTTCAGCAGGAAAAGAAGTGAGCCAAAAAGCAGAGGCTGCAGCGACAAATGTAGGTTTAAAAAGATGTCCAGGGATATATGTGTGCAGAGATAAAGTGCCTCCGATGCTGTTGGGAGTGATCAAACCTGTGATAATTCTGCCTGATGGAGTGGAAGGAAGACAGATCGAGGTTGCGTTGCTGCACGAACTGACACATCTGAGACGCTGTGATAATCTGTTCAAGTTGCTTTTAGCTGTTGTGAATGCCTTTCATTGGTTCAATCCTGTAGTCTGGATTATGGTGCGTACAGCAGATAAGGCTTTAGAGACAGCCTGTGATGAGTCGGTACTTGCTGATGCTGATATTGCATATCGCAGAGAGTACTGCATAACGATACTCGATATGATGTGCATCAGCCGCATACCGTTTGCCACTGCGCTGAGTTACAAGAAGGAGGATATTATGAAAAGGTTTAAGAATATACTCGATTGTTCAAAACGCCGAAGCGGTGCACTGCTTGTTTCCCTTTTATTCTGTGCATTGCTTATGCTTAACGGATTTGCCGGATGTACATCTGCCAAAGAAAATGAAGTGTCTCCCACAGTAACGGAAAACAAAACAGAGACAATCCAAACGCAGTCCGCGACAACAACGGAAAGCACAACGGCAGAGACTACAACATCGACAGAAGACCCGTTTGCGGCACTTCCTGAGGGCAATATCATTTATGATGACGGATATATGGATCCAAATCGAGCAATGGAGCTTATCAACGACTACCGCATACAGAATGGACTGCCGCCTTTGCAGACGGGAAACGAATATCTCAATGCAGCTGCACAGGTAAGAATAATGGAAGCAATGGAACAATTTTCGCATACACGCCCTAACGGACAAAGATATGCATCTGTCTTTACAGAGAGAGGTATATCCTACACATTTGTATGTGAAAATCTAGCACGAGGTCAGACAACAGCAGGACATGTTGTAAGAGAGTGGCTGAGTTCACCGACACATCAGGCAAATATAATCAATCCCAATGCAATATACGGCTGCGTAGCCTGCGCACAGGGGGAATATGACGGATATCCGTATGTGTACTGGCTGTTTATGGCGTACGCCCCGTAATAATCGGAAGAGAGATGTTTTTGTGAACATCTCTCTTTTCTTTGACATTTATGAAACAAAGTGTTAAAATTATTTTTACGTGATTTGCGATAAATCAATGTTTGGGAGAGGTGTATTCCTTTGATATTCGGAAAGCATATTAACCGCTATTACATCAAGTATCTGCCAATGCTTTTGCTTGGTACACTGGCACTTGTACTGGTAGATTATTTTCAGCTTCTGATACCGGAGCTGTACAAGATGGTAATCAACGGAATGAATACCGGAATGGTAGAGCTTGACGGTGTGCAGAGAATGTTTGATATGGATTTTCTGCTTGATGAAATATGCCTGCCTATGATAATAATTATCGTTGCAATGGTAATCGGACGTTTCTTGTGGAGAATATGCTTTTTTGGTTCGGCAATAAAGCTTGAAACAGATATCCGCAGAAGAATGTTTGATCACTGCAAGGATCTTTCGCGTCAGTATTATCAGGTAAATAAGGTCGGCAATATGATGTCCCTGTTTACAAATGACCTTGAGACTATACAGGACTGTTTTGGCTCGGGAATACTGATGCTCCTTGATGCACTGCTTCTTGGAGTTCTGGCGATAGCAAAGATGTGGCGTATGGACATACTGCTCACCTGTCTTTCCCTTGTGCCTATGATTCTTCTTATGGCAGTGGGTGCGATAGTCGGAAAATATATGATGATGAAGTGGGAGGTTCGCCAGCAGGCTTTTTCAGATCTTTCTGACTTTTCACAGGAAAGCTTTTCCGGTATTGCAGTTATAAAGGCTTTTGTAAAGGAAACAAAGGAGCTTCTGGCATTCCGTTGGCTCAATAAGGATAATGAAAAAGCAAATGTTGACTACACACGTATTTCAACACTGCTCAATATAGCAGTGACACTTTTTGTTGAGTCTGTAATATGTGTAATTCTTGGATACGGTGGATATCTCGTTCACGAGGGACAGTTTAATGCAGGTGAGCTTGTAGAATTCATCGGATATTTTACATCTATAGTATGGCCTGTAATGGCAATTGCCCAGCTTATCGATATGACCTCAAGAGGAAAAGCATCCGTCAAAAGAGTCAGCGAACTGCTTGATACAAAGCAGGACGTTGCAGACCGCGAGGGTGCAAAAGAACTGGAAAATGCACAGGGTAATATAGAATTTAAAAATCTTACATTCCGTTATCCGGACGGAGATTACGATGCGCTGAATGATGTTTCGTTCAAGATAAACGCAGGGGAAAATGTAGGCATCGTCGGAAAGACAGGCTCGGGAAAAACTACTATAGTCGATCTGATTCTGCGTACATACAATGTTCCCGATGGAACAGTTTTTGTAGACGGACAGGATGTAAATGACCTGACGATCCATTCGGTGCGAGCGGCATCGGCATACGTTCCTCAGGATAACTTCCTTTTCAGCGATACAATAGAAAACAACATAGCCTTTGCCTTTGATGAGGTTGATGATGAAGCGGTAAAGGAAGCAGCAGTATTGTCGGATGTTCACGATAACATTATGGAGTTTACCGATCAGTATAAAACCGTAATGGGTGAGAGGGGCGTTACTGTCTCAGGCGGACAGAAGCAGAGAATTTCTATTGCAAGAGCCCTTATGAAAAATGCGCCCATACTTATTCTGGACGACTCCGTATCTGCAGTTGACACCAAAACAGAAAAGAAAATACTCGATAATCTCCGTGAAAATCGTCAGGGAAGAACAACAATTCTCATTGCCCACCGAATTTCAACGGTTGAAAAAATGGATAAGATTATTTACATTGATGACGGAAAAATCGTAGCCTGCGGAACACATACAGAGCTTTATGAAGTGTGTTCCGATTACCGCAGAATGGTTGATTTGCAGAAACTTGAGGACGAGGGGGCTGAACACAACAATGCATAAGTATTATCCGTTGCTTGTAGTGGGTGCATTGATCAGCACCTTCGCAGTGTGCTTCATAGTTGCATTTGTGTTTATGAAGAACAAAAAAGAAGCACTGGGCTTTGACAGAAATATGAAGGACAGCGAGCTGATCCGCAGACTGTTTGCCTATGCAAAGCCATATAAAAAAGAGTTTGCACTGGTGTTCATAATAATGCTGTTTTCCATTTCCTACGATATCATATCCCCTTTGATAATCGGACAGATAGAGGAAATTGTAAAAAGTGACTTTGAACTCAGTGTTCTGTTTGTTTCGGTCGGCGTGTATGCAAGCATACTGATCGTATCGCTTGTATGCACATACATACAGGCTATGATCCTTCAGAAGACAGGTCAGAAGATACTTTCATCAATGAGAGAGGATCTGTTCACACATATTGAGAGCCTATCACACGAACAGCTTAATCTCATACCTGTTGGAAAGCTTGTAACGAGAGTTACAAACGATACCAACGCAATATCATTGATGTTTACAAACCTTGTTGTAAACCTGCTTAAGAACTGTTTTATCATAGTAGGCGTAATGGTGGCTATGTTTTGCCTCAATTATGAGCTGACGCTTATGGTAATGTGCTTCGTTCCCTTTATAGTGTTGTTTACCGTAATATTCCGAAAGTTTTCCCGAAAGGCATACCGCAGAGTCAAGGACGGAACTACCGATATCAACACATACCTTTCGGAAAATCTGTCAGGAATAAAGATCACGCAGATATTCAACTGTGAAGATAAAAAGATGCGTGATTTCAATAAAAAGAACGAAGAACTGGGAACAGCTAAGCAGAAGCAGATTTTTGTTTTCGGTGTTTTCAGACCTGTTGTGTATATGCTTTATATATGCTCGGTGCTATGCCTTCTGTATCTCGGAGGCAAGGGATATATCGAAAACACAAGCTTCCTTGGACAAACTCTTACCAGCGGCACCATCGTAACTTTCTATCTTTACATATCCAAGTTCTTCAATCCTATCCAGAATCTTGCAGAGCAGTTTAACTGGATGCAGTCTGCATTTGCATCTGCGGAAAAGATATTTACCATAATGGATATCGAGCCTAAAATCGCAGACGAAGAAGATGCAATAGAGCTTGATGACATCCGCGGAGACATTGAATTTAAGGATGTCTGGTTCTCATATATCCCTGACGAGTGGGTGCTTAAGGGTGTATCATTCAAGGTCAGGGCAAATGATACGGTTGCGTTTGTCGGATCTACAGGTTCGGGAAAATCTACTATTCTTTCCCTTATATGCCGAAATTACGATATACAAAAGGGACAGATACTCATTGATGGAATTGATATAAAGAAAATAAAAATATCATCTCTCAGACGGCATTTCGGACAGATGCTTCAGGATGTATTCCTGTTCTCAGGAACAATCAGAAGCAATATTATTCTTCGCGAGGAAAACATCACCGACGAAGAAATATGGGAAACCTGCCGCTATGTCAATGCAGATTCATTCATTTCAAAGCTGGATAAAGGCCTTGATGAGGTGGTAAGAGAGAGAGGAAACAATTTCTCCGCAGGACAGCGCCAGCTTCTTTCCTTTGCAAGAACGATAATCCATAAGCCATCTGTTATGATACTTGATGAAGCTACGGCAAACATCGATACCGAAACAGAACTGCTTATACAGGATTCACTTGAAAAGATGATGAACGTAGGCACAATGCTTATGGTTGCACACCGTCTGTCCACAATACAGCACGCAGATAATATAATTCTTCTATCTCACGGAGAGATAATAGAGCAGGGCAGCCATCACGACCTGCTTGCACAGAAGGGGCGTTATTATCAGCTGTATATGCTTCAGTATCACAAGGAGCAGTTCAATAAGGTCGGATAATTGATGGATTCAAAAAGGCATTGCCCTTTGGTGAGGTTGAGGGGTGAAATCCCTCACGGGTTTTAAGGGCAGCGCCCTTAACCTCAAAACAAACAAAAGCACAGGACTTTTGTCCTGTGCTTTTTACGTGCCGATTTTAGTTTTCGGAACTGATTTTGATATTGATGCTTCCGCTGGAAGTTTTTATATAGCACTTGCCGCCTTCAAAGGAAGCAGGTACGTTGACAGAGCCGCTGGAAGTTTCGGTTACAAAAATCTTCTCAGAAAGCAGTGTGCCTTTGACCGAACCGCTTGTAGTTTTTATTTCTATATCGGAAGCGTCGCTGTCATTGAGATTGACAGAACCGCTGCTTGACTTGACTTTCATAGAATCGGAAGCGATAACATCAAAAAGTTTAACACTGCCGCTTGATGCAGATGCATTGAGATTTTCGCAGCTTACAGAATTAAGTTCAACACTGCCGCTTGTTGATTCAACAGTTATGCTTTTTTCAGCATTTACAGAATCAAGCTTAACACTTCCGCTGGTTGCCTCAAGATTGATGTTTTCGGAAGAAATATTGTCAAGCTTTATGCTTCCGCTGGAAGATTCGAGGTTGATTTCAAGTGCAGAAACACCGTCAAGCTTTATACTTCCGCTGGAAACCTTGACTGAAAGAACATCGGCATCAGCATAGCACTTAACCGAACCGCTGGAGGTGTTTGTCTGAATCTCAGAGAAAGTAAGTCCATCGGAGATAACCACGCCGCCGGAACTGTTGCCTATCTTGAGATTTTCATATTCATTCTGAGGCAGATAAACATCAACAGTCTTTTCGGCAATAAATATACCTATTCTATCCACCCAGGAACGGCTATCCTGATATACGATTTTCAAAGTACCGTTTTCGTCGGTTATTTTGAATTTGACCTTCTCTGTTTCGGTGCATACAATCTTACATACTTCGTCCTCGGAGGGGATAAGAGTCACTTTGCAGTCATCGCTGTCGATTTCTATATTTGAAAAAGAGTTTTCAGCATAATATGTGTTAGTCATAAGTTCCTCCGAGCTGATCTTTTTGAAATCAAATTTAACGAAAGCAAATGCAGCAGCAAGGATAACTGCGCCGACAACCAAAAGAACAATAGAAATTACAAGTAATTTTTTCATTATACATTCTCCTTTCCGATAAAGCATCTCTTTATGCCTCGCCATATTGCACGGCTCAGCAGACATATTCCCTTAGCTGTGTATATTGCAGCATAGCAGGACAGTATTGTTAGAGAGGCGCATATAAGAGCGGCACCAATACACATAAAGAAATATGCAGGACCGCCCTTGAGTAAAAATACTACAGCACCGGCGACAAGGGCAACAGCACTTACAGCAAAACTCAATACCACAACGAACAGTACCAGGGCAATAACCCATATTACTATATAAACAGACAGTACAACCGCAAAAGCTGCAGCCAGCAGAGAGAACCACAGCGGAAAGCCCAGGATAAGCAAAATTATCTCCCATACTCTCATAGACTTTTTGGTTTTGATTTTAGCCTTAACGAGTTTGGTCATAGGTGTGTCCATAAGAATCTGATCTGCTATCTCGTTTACTGAACCGAGAGCAGTAGTGGCTTCGTCTTCAGAAAGACCGTCTTCAATTCTGTCATCGATCATTTCGCAGTAGTATTCAATAGAACTGTTGATATCTTCTTCCGGCAGACCGTTAAGCCTTGCTGTAAGCTCAGATAAAAATTCCTGCTTATTCATTTACAGTATCCTCCCTTGTAATAAATTCATAAATAGACATTATTTCACGCCACTCTTCCTTGAATGATTCAAGGCGATCAAGTCCGAGAGATGTGATGCGGTAGTATTTCCGCAGTCTGCCGTTGTGCTCAGCCGAATATACTGTCAGAAGCTCTGCACTTTCCAGTCTTCGCAATATAGGGTAAAGTGTTGATTCTGAAATCTCGACATAAGGACTTATGTCCTTTATGATTTTGTAGCCGTATGATTCACCGTTTTTTATGGCTGCAAGTACGCATACGTCCAAAAGTCCGCGTTTAAGCTGAATGTCCATTTAATACCTCCTTTCACGCAATACTATACGACGCGTAGTATGGTTTGTCAAGTAAAAAACCAGACCTTTTTGAAATTTTTTCAAAAAGGTCTGGTTTTGGTCTTAAAATTATCCCAAAAGAACATCTGTGATAAGCATAATACAAAAGCCTGTGAGCAGAGCATATGTTGCACCGCGTTCACTGCCGTGAGCGTGAGTTTCAGGGATCATTTCGTCACTTATAACATAAAGCATAGTTCCTCCTGCAAAAGCGAGAGCGAATGGAAGGACAGCAGAAGCGACGCTCACTGCAAAATATCCGAGGAGAGTACCAACAACCTCTACAAGTCCGGTGATCATAGCGCATATAAAGGTCTTTCGGGGAGTGACACCGGCTGCCAGCATAGGTCCGATTATAACCATACCTTCAGGGATGTTCTGCAGAGCAATACCGCCTGCGATAATAAGAGCCTGAGAGGTATCTCCTGCGCCGAAACCTACACCTGCGGCGATACCTTCAGGCAGGTTATGTATGGCAATGGCAGTGACAAACAGCAGTACCTTGCTCAAATTTGAGTTGTTGTGAGATTCTGAATCCGAACCGACAAGCCTGTGAAGATGGGGGACAAGCTTGTCTATGAGATTTAAGCAAAGAGCACCTGCAAAAATGCCTGCGATAGTGTATATAAGTCCGAATTTTCCGCCGTATTCAAGAGACGGGAGAATAAGCCCGAGCACTGCAGCGGCAAGCATAACGCCTGCTGCAAAAGACAGCACTATATCGGAAAATTTATGGGAAATCTTTTTGAATATAAAGCCTATGACCGATCCGATCACAGTAGCACCGCCAACGCCGAGAGCGGTAAGCAAAACCATTTCCATAAAATGCCTCCTTATAGGATAAAACGGCATACGCATCTGATTTGATGCGTATGCCGTAAGGTTTATTTACTGCTCAGAGAACTGATCCTTGCCGACACCGCAGAGAGGGCAGACAAAGTCGTCGGGAAGATCCTCGAATTTTGTGCCGGGAGCGATTCCGTTATCGGGATCACCGATAGCTTCATCATATTCCCAACCGCATACGTCACATACATACTTTTTCATTTTTATTTCCTCCTATTATTTTTTATATATCAGCCTTCCACAGTCCGTGAAGATTGCAGTAAGCATAAACAGCGACAGGCTTCTCATCGGAAAGAGCAAAAGTGACAACGGGTTCACCGTCAACTGCCAGACACTTGCGCTGACCGCCGCGATCAGTCTGAAGATAAACCCAAACAATACTGTGTTCCTCGCTCATAGGATGAGATATAGACCCTACAGTAACCTTAACAATATTTCCTTCAATTGAAACGACCGGGATGTGTTTTTCGGCACTTGCCTCAACTGTACCGGGGATAAGCTGTGTCATTTTCTGGCCGCAGCACATAAGGGGAACACCGGCGTCGTGTATCATACCTACGATATTACCGCAGTGCTCGCATACATAAAATCTGTTTTCACACATAATATAACCTCCAAGAATTATTTGATTTCCTCGAAGTCTGCAGCGCCGTGCTTGCAGAGAGGACAGATAAAATCATCGGGGAGAGTGTCGCCTTCGTGGATATATCCGCAGATTTTGCAGACGTAGCCTTTTTTGCCTTCGGTATCAGGTTTAGGCTTTACGTTGTTCTGATAATAGGTATATGTCATAGTTTCTCTGTCGGAAAGAACTCTTGCCTCTGTCACAGAGCAGATAAACATACCGTGAGTGTCAAGATCGACGTACTGCTCAACCTTAAGAGACATAAAGGAATTAATATATCTCGGAAGAAAGACGAGTCCGTTATCGGAACGAAGGGGTTCGCAGTCAGCGAACTTATCAACATTTCTGCCGCTTACAAAGCCAAATGCCTCAAATACCTTGAAAGGTGCATCCTCAGTAAGGCAGTTTATATTCATAATGCCGGTCTGCTTGATGATGTGATGAGAGTAATTTTCTTTGTTGATAGTAACTGCAATTCTGTTTGGCGTATTTGTGACCTGAGTAACGGTGTTGACAATGAGACCGTTGTCTTTTTTGCCGTCGTTGCTTGTGACAACATATAAGCCATAGCCGATATTAAAAAGTGCAGTCAGATCGTTTTTGTTTGCGGTAGAATCCTGCTGAGCAAGATATTCCTTGCAAAGCTCGTTGGCAAGAGCATCGACCTGAGCGGTACTTTCGTCATTGAGAGCGGAAAGAATCTTTACAGTAGTATCTGTGAAAGTGATGTTCTTGCTCTTTTCGAACATACCCTTCATAACCTTGGCTGCAAGAGGCGCCCAGCTGCCGTTCTCGATAAGAGCAACAGTGCGGTTGCTGAAATTACGCTCAGTCAGGTGGTTTATAAACTCACGCATAAAGGGGAAGATTTCCGCATTGTAGGTTGTAGTAGCGAGAACAAGTTTGCTGTAACGGAAAGCGTCCTCGACAGCCTCAGCCATATCGCAGCGAGCCAGGTCGTTTACAACAACTTTTGGGCAGCCAAGAGCTTTCAGTTTTTCAGCGAGAAGCATAACTGCCTTTTTAGTATTACCGTAAACAGAGGTATACGCGATTACAATACCTTCCTCTTCAGGCTGATAGCTGGACCAGGTGTTATAAAGATTGAGATAATAGCCCAGATTTTCGGTGAGAACAGGACCGTGAAGGGGACAAATGATCTGTATATCAAGGCCTGCAGCTTTTTTAAGAAGACTCTGTACCTGAGCACCATATTTGCCGACAATTCCGATGTAATAGCGTCTTGCTTCGCAGGCCCAGTCTTCCTCAACATCCAAAGCGCCGAATTTACCGAATCCGTCAGCGGAAAACAAAACTTTGTCAGTACTGTCATAGGTTACGATAACCTCAGGCCAGTGAACCATAGGAGCAGCTACAAAGGTAAGAATGTGCTTTCCAAGATCGAGTGTATCGCCTTCGCCGACGACGATTTGTCTGTCCTCAAAATCAGTGCCGAAGAAGTTTTTCATCATGGCAAATGCCTTTGCAGAAGAGACGATCTTAGCATTAGGATAAGCCTTTACAAAATTCATAATGTTGGCAGAATGGTCGGGCTCCATATGCTGAACAACCAGGTAGTCAGGCTTTCTGCCTGCGAGAGTATTCTGGATATTATCAAGCCACTCGTGAGTAAAACCTGCGTCAACAGTATCCATAATAGCTATCTTTTCGTCGATAATAGCATATGAATTATATGCCATACCGTTGGGAACTATGTATTGCCCTTCAAAAAGATCAACCTTGTGGTCATTTACACCGATATATTTTATGTCGTTAGTTATTCTCATATTGTACACCTCTGAATGTTTACTTCGTCAAATTATAGCACGGTTTCTATACTTTTTCCATACCTTTGATAAATTTTAATCAATAATTTTTCCGTCCGTAGAAATTGTAACAACCTGCCAAGGGATAAATTTACCGCTTGCCTGCAGTGCACGTTTTATTGCATTTTCAATTCCGCCGCAGCAGGGGACCTCCATACGTACTACCTTAACGCTTTTGATGTTATTACGTGCAATGATCTCGGTAAGCTTTTCGGCATAATCGCCCTCGTCAAGCTTAGGACAGCCTATGAGTGTTATATGATTGCGTATGAAATCGTTGTGGAAATTTCCGTATGCAAAGGCAGTGCAGTCGGCTGCTATGAGAAGGTTTGCATTGTCAAAATACGGAGCGTTAACGGGAACAAGCTTTATCTGGCAGGGCCACTGCGAAAGCTGACTGCTTGCAGCGGATGGTCTGGCAGGTGCAGTAATATCGCGCTTTATAATTTTGGAATTTGTGCCGGGACATCCGCAGGGGAGCTTTGCATTTGCTGCCTTGTGCAGCCTCGAATTAAGTACAGCGGCTTCATCATATGCAGGGGCTTCACGTTCTTCGAATGATATTGCATTTGTGGGACAGGCCGGGAGACAATCGCCAAGTCCGTCACAGTAGTCTTCGCGTGTGAGTTTTGCAATACCGTTTATCATTTCTATTGCACCTTCGTGGCAGGCTGCGGCACAGGCGCCGCAGCCATTGCATTTCTGCTCGTCTATTTTAATTATCTTTCTTATCATAAGATCCTCCTGTGCTTTTAAAAGCATTTTCCGTCTTTGCAGTCTTCAGCGCAGCCGCATTTGAAGCAAAGCTCATTGGGGCACTGGTTGGTTTCGGCAAACTGTACAATGTTGTTTACAGTGGTTTCTGCGATGTTTTCAAGTGCTTCTTCCGTGAGGAAAGCCTGGTGGGAAGTGACTATGACATTAGGCATAGAAATAAGCCTTGCCAGAGTATCATCTTCCATTATGTGACCGGAGTTATCCTCAAAAAACAGATCTGCTTCCTCTTCGTAAACGTCAAGGCATGCGGCGCCGACTTTACGGGACTTTATACCTGCCAGCAGAGCCTCTGCATCGACAAGAGCACCTCTGGAGGTGTTGAGTATAACAACACCGTGCTTGCATTTTTCGAGTGCAGCCTCATTTATGATGTGATGAGTTTCTTCTGTAAGAGGGCAGTGGAGGGAAATGATGTCGCTCTTTTCAAAAAGCTCATCGAGCTCAACGTATTTTACAGTATCGCCGTTATCAAGTCCCGGTGCAGGGAATTTGTCGTATGCAAGAACTTTCATTCCAAATCCTCGGCAGATATCAACAAAAACACGACCGATCTTACCGGTGCCGATAACGCCGACGGTCTTGCCGTGAAGATCAAAGCCTGTAAGCCCTGCTAGACTGAAATTAAAATCTCTCGAGCGGATATAAGCTTTGTGAATTCGTCTGATGGATGTGAGAAGGAGTGCGATGGTATGCTCTGCAACTGCATAAGGCGAATATGCAGGTACGCGAAGCACGTGGATTTTACCGAAAGCGTGTTTCATATCTACATTGTTGAAACCTGCGCATCTCAGAGCAAGAATTCTGACATTCATCTCACTGAGACGGTCAATGACAGCGGAATCTATCGTATCATTTACAAATGCGCATACACCGTCATATCCGTATGCAAGGTCAACAGTATCTTCATTCAGCTTGGTTTCAAAAAATTTGAACTTTATACCGTGCTGCTGTCCGTATTTTTCAAAAGAGGGTCTGTCATAGGGTTTTGTATCAAAAAAGGCTATCTTCATAATATAAACCTCCTTGTTTTTCTGGTTGTATTGTAATATAATGCGAATAATAAATCTGTTGAATTTTCAACAAACGGAGAAGAAAATGAAAAAATATTTCAATGCATTACGAAAATGCTCGCTGTTCAATCTTATAGAAGACGAAAAACTTACAGTGATGCTTCAGTGTCTGGGAGCTAAAACAATTTCATTTGATAAGAAATACACCATTTTGGCAGAGGGATATCCTGCAAAATATATTGGCATTATGCTTTCAGGATCGGCACAGATTATTCAGGTGGACTATTACGGAAACAGAACTATATTATCCAATGTCAATGAATCTGATGTATTCGGAGAATCCTTCGCCTGTGCGGAGCTGCAGGCAATCCCGGTTGATATAATTGCCAATGAGCCCTGCGAAGTAATGCTTATTGACTGCGGTCATATTCTGCATACCTGTTCAAATAACTGCGGTTTTCATCAGCAGCTGATTTTCAATCTTATGAAAGATCTTGCCACAAAGAATATTATGTTCCATCAGAAGATAGAAATAACATCAAAACGCACAACAAGAGAAAAACTTATGACATACCTGATGTTTCAGGCAAAGAAGGCAGGGAACAGCAGCTTTGAAATCCCCTTTGACAGACAGGAACTGGCGGACTATCTGGAAGTTGACAGAAGCGGACTGTCTGCAGAAATAAGCAAACTGAGAAAAGAAGGAATTATTGAAAGCAGTAGGAAGCAGTTTACTTTGATGTAATAAAAAGGAACATCTTGAATTATTTATGGGCAGGAAGAGTAAATAAAGCAAAAGAATAGCAGCATCCGTGCAGGAGGCTGCTATTTTTTTCAGTATTGCTGAAGAAGATAACCGTTAAGATTTATAATCAATAATATATTACCTACCCTGTGTGCTTGTCATATAATCTTTCTCCGAGTTTTACTGCTTCACTTATAAAAATGATTGCAAGAGCAAGAGCAATCATCCATATCCACATAGTACCGCTAAGGGAAACAAATGAGATTATATTCATAAATGGGGGAACAAGCATCGTCAATAAGAAAAAAATAACTGAAATAGCCTGGGCATAGAGCATCACCTTATTTGATTTGATGTTCGGCGAAAAGACGGTTCCATCAGTTCTCAGGGTCATAACATATGCAAGGTGAGAAAGGAAAAGTGTACCGAATGCCATAGTGGAAGCGGCAGAAATGTCCTTTCCGCTCAGAGTATATCCAACAGAAAAAGAAATAATGCTCAGCAAACCGATAATAAATCCATAAATGCCAGTTTTGATTATCTCATTGTTGTTAAGAACATTGACGCTTACTCCTCGTTCTTTTTGACGGATGAACTCAGATGAGGAAGGTTCAAGACCGAGGGCAATAACAGGTAAGGAGTTTGCAATGAGATTTATAAGCAATAAATGCATAGCTGCGAGAGGAGGAGCATTAAATATCAGTATGCATCCAAAAACAGATATAACTTCACTCAATGCACAAGAAATAAGATATTGCAGTGATTTTCTGATATTGTAAAGAGTGCGATGGCCCTCTTTTATAACAGATACAAGAGAAGAAAAACTGTTATCATATACAACCGCATCGGCTGCTTTTTTTGCTACATCAGTACCGGAAACAGCCATAGCGCAACCAACATCAGCAGATATAAGAGATGGAACATCGCTTACCGTGCTGCCGGTGATTACGATCTGTTCGCCGGCATTCTGCCAGGCTTTGATTATTCGAATCTTATCGTATGGAGAGACAGCAGCATATACCGAGTATTTTCGAACAGAGGTACAAAGATCTGCATCGTTGATTTTTGCAAGCTCTGGACCTGTTATTACTTCTTCTCCGTCACTGAGTATGCCGAGTTTCCTTGCTTCGGCAGCAGCGGTGAATGCATTATCACCGGTTATCATAACGGTGCGTATGCCGCAGCTGCGGCATGCGGCGACAGCTGTAGCAGAATCATCTCTATGAGAATCAGATATTCCCGCAAGACCGATAAAAGTCAGACTGTCCTCAAGCTCAGAACCGAAGGATGTTTTTGTTTTCAAAAGCTTTTTGCAGGCAATGGCGATGACACGAAGCCCATCGCGAGCCATTGATTCAAATACCGATGTTATACGAACAACATCGGTGTTTGTGCATTTCTTAAGAACAGCCTCAGGTGATCCTTTTGTAATTGATATGATTCCTGACGCGGTTGAATGAACGGTAGTCATAAGCTTGCGCTCTGAATCAAAAGGCAGCTCAAAGATTCGTTTATACGCAGACTCGAGTTCGCATTTTTCTTGACCGAGGTTCATCAAAGTACGCACAAATGCAAGATCTGTAGGATCTCCCGATTCAGAATTAATGCCGTTTTTGTTGTTGGTGACTTTTGCATCACTGCACAAAGCGGCGAGCTGAATAAGGTTTACGCAAGACTTGTCAGCGGTTGGGTCAAGATCGTATGCATTGCGCAATGCATTGTCCTCGTACGACCAAATACGGGTTAAATGCATTTGATCAAGAGTAAGCACTCCTGTTTTATCGGTGCAAATAACAGATGCGTCACCAAATGCTTCGACAACAGAAGTGTTTTTTACAATAGTGTTTAACTTATATATTCTTTTGACGCCGCAAGCTGAAATAAGAGACGCGGTTGAAAGAAGTCGTTCAGGAATAAAGGCAATGGCGAGAGCTGAAGAAACGAGGAATGTATTCAGCCAGTCCTTTGTTATAAGAGCGCCGATAATGAAAATCACACCGCATAGAATAAGCGAAGCCAGACCGAGTGTTTTTCCAAGCTGTGCAAGCCTCTTCTGCAGAGGAGATTGTTCCTCGTCTTTGTTTGCCAGCATGCCTGCAATACTGCCTATTTCGGTGCGCATACCTGTAGCGGTGACAACATATTCGGCATGTCCGCAGAAAACACTGCAGCCGGAAAATACCATATTGACACGGTCGCTGAGAGGACAAGTTACATCGATTTTAGCGGCTGCATTCTTTTCGGAAGGAATACTTTCGCCGGTAAGGGAACTTTCGTCGCATTTAAGCCCTGCACACACGAGAAGCCGTCCGTCAGCAGGGATGATGTCTCCTGCATCCAACATGACGATATCTCCGGGGACGATATTCTCTGAAGGTATAATCTTGATTTCGCCGTCGCGCCTGACCTTTGACAGGGGAGTGTTCATTTTATAAAGAGCATCAAGAGAAGCTTCTGCTTTGACCTCCTGAACCACTCCAAGTACGGCATTAAGGATCACTATAGCGAAAATTATCAGAGGTTCAGCAAAATTTACAGGTTTACCGTGAGCTTCGACTACCTCAACTACCAGAGCAATGAAGGCAGCAATAATAAGGACGACCACCATAATATTTTTAAACTGAGCGGCAAATCTCTGTGCTATAGTTTTCTTTTCTTTTTCTTTTAGTTTGTTTTTACCATATGATGAAAGTGCACGTTGTGCCTGTTCGCTGCATAACCCTCTTTCGGCGTCCGAGGAAAACGCAGAGACAGTATCCTCTGCACTTTCAATATACCAGTTTTTCATAGTATCCTCCGACCTCAGTGCTTGGGTTTGCCAAGCATTGAAGCACGCAGATCCCAGAGATTCTGAGAAAGATCCACATAATAACCGTGAGGATTTTCAAAACGCTTTACTTCACTCCAGAGAGTGTTTACCTGCTCAGCGCAGTAACTGCGAGTTTCTTCGAGCGTGGGGGAAGTATAAACAAGCTTGCCTTTTTTGAAAATAGGCCTTAGAAGCTCTACTGCCGTAAAGTTTTCGCAAAGCTTGCGCTTCCAGGTGAATTCACTGTCAAAGATTTCATAAGGTTTTGAATCGTCAATGATCTCATCAGCACAGGTGAGTACGTCGGCAATAGCCTTGCCTGTTTCGTTATCGTAAAGTCTCCAGACACGCTTGTCGCCGGGGATAGTGATCTTGGCAACATTGTCGCTGATTTTGACTTTAGGCTCGATGACTCCGTCGCGCTCCACTGCGGCGAGCTTATATACTGCGCCGAAAACAGGTGTGGAAGAAGCGGTGATGAGACGTTCTCCGACACCGAAGGAGTCAACGGGAGCCTCCTGTGCCAGCATCTCTTTTATAAGATACTCGTCAAGAGAGTTTGAAACACATATCTGACAGTCGGGGAAACCTGCCTCGTCAAGCATTTTTCTTGCGCGTGTGGTAAGATAGGTGATATCGCCGCTGTCGATTCTGATGCCCTTAGGTCTGAAGCCTCTGGGAAGAATTTCTTCGTTAAATGCTTTTATAGCATTGGGGATACCTGATTTAAGAGTGCTGTAGGTATCAACAAGGAGAGTACAGTTGTCGGGGTATGTTTTAGCATAGGCACGGAAGGCGTCAAGCTCGGTTGGGAACATCTGGACCCAGGAATGAGCCATAGTACCGAGAGCCTTTACACCGTAGAGCTCATCGGATATTGTGCAGGCAGTACCGATACAGCCTGCAATGTATGCGCAGCGTGCGCCGTCAATGGCAGCACTTGCTCCGTGAGCACGACGAGAACCGAATTCCATAACAGCTCTGCCTTTTGCAGCTCTTGTTATACGGTTTGCCTTTGTGGTTATAAGGCATTGATGGTTGATAAAAAGAAGGAGCGCGGTTTCAATGAATTGAGCCTGAATAACAGGTCCGCGAACCTTGACTATCGGTTCGTTGGGGAAAATAGGAGTGCCTTCGGGAATAGCCCACACATCACACTGAAATTCAAAATTGCGGAGATAATCGAGGAATTCTTCGCAGAAGCCGCGGCTGCGAAGATATTCAATATCATCGTCAGTGAAATGCAGCTCCTGAATATATCTGATTATAGAATCGAGGCCTGCCATAATAGCATAACCTCCGTTATCCGGTACTTTTCTGAAGAAGAGATCAAAGTAAGCGGTGGTGTCTGCCATACCGCATTTGAGATATCCGTGAGCCATTGTGATTTCATAGAAATCAGTAAGCATAGTTAAATTGTCAACATATTGTTTCATAAATACAACCTTCTTTGAGCAAAATAGGGAATTTATTGGAAAACATTATACAACATAAACAAAGGGAATACAATGCAATTAAACAAATTTCCGAAAGATGTGCCGAGGCAGGAAGATGTAATAGCACGTATTAAGTTTGGGAGAACAATAAAGACACTTTTCTTATTGACATAAGTTTTTATATGTGATAAAATCTGCGTAAGATGTGCGCAGTTATGACGGATTGTTTGTTGTTTATGGTTTGTGGGAAAAGGTGAAACAATCCTGTTTGCGCGTTCTTTAAATCGATGAATGGTGGATGATTAAATGAAGACAAGTAAAAATCAGGGCGAAGAATGCCGCAACATGGCTGGCCCGAAAATCAAGGAAACACGCGAAAAGAAAGGTATGACACAGATCGATCTGGTAAAGGATCTCAAAAGGTACGGAGTTGAGATAACAGCTTGTACACTGTCCAAGGTAGAGACGATGAAGAGGAGCATAACAGACATCGAACTGGTGGCATTTACAAAGGCTCTTGATACTCCGATTGAATCACTTATTGATCTGGACTGAAAATTATGTTAACAGCGAACGGTGAAAACCGTTCGCTGTTTTTTTGTATCAGAATATAAACTGTCAATTGAAATCAATATTATCTGTTTTAAAAATATCGCCGTTTTCGAGAATGAACACGGCCTCAAAATCCTCTGAAGCACAGGCAAAATCATAGGCTTTTTCAAATCCCATAAGATAAAGGGATGTTGAAAGAGCATCGGCATCAGCACCGCTTGGACATATGATAGTTACCGATACGATACCATTGGTTACCGGGAAGCCTGTATCACTGCTCAGCAGGTGATGATATAAAACACCGTCTTCCTCAAAACACCGCTCGTAAATACCGGATGTAACAACGCTGGTTTCTCCTATGGAGAGTGTGCCGATATATTCGGAGTAATCTCCCTTCGGGTCGCGGATACCAATCTGCCAGCGGCTGCCATCGGGTTTTGTGCCGACAGTAGCAACATTGCCGCCTAGGTTTATAAGCGCTGCTTGGACATTTGAACTTTTGAAATAATCAGAAAGTCTGTCAGATATATATCCCTTTGCGATAGCGCCGAGCTCGATGGAGCATCTGTCAGGAATTGTGACTGTATTTCCGTCGACGGAAATTTTTGCATAATCAACAAGGGGCAGAAGTGAAGAGACAGTTTTCGCATCGGGAACTGCCGGTGAATCTGAAGAAAAACCCCAGAGAGCTGAAATAGGGGCGATAGATATATCAAAAGCGCCGTCTGTAAGCTCTGAATATTTAAGTGAAAGTGAAATAAGTTCAGCAGTTTCGGTATTTACCGAAACGCCCTTGCCGCCTGCATGATTTATACGCCATACATCGCTGCCCTCGATTGTGCTGCTTAACATATTCTCGTATTCTCTGCACAATCTAAATGCACCGTCAAGGGAACTTTCATTTTCTGCGTAGACAGTAAGTGTAACAACTGTGCCGAAAACAAACTCTGTGCGTTCATATTTCCTGACATCTGCTTTGTGTGAGCAGGCAGACAGAGAAAAGCACAGAGTAATAATCAAAATAAAAACACCGAATCGTCTCATAATAATCACCGCGGAGTATATAAATTAACAAAATGTTGCAGAAATTATTTAAAAGATGTATTATACTATCTGCAATAAAAATTGCAGAAGAAAGGAAAGTGCAGCGTGAGGAATACAAAAAGGCTTACGCTGACAGCATTGCTGACAGCGGCGGCATTGATACTCGGGTGGATAGAGCATATGGTTCCCATAGTAGTAAGTATTCCCGGAATAAAGCTGGGTATAAGCAATATAGCCGTAGTATTTGCGCTGTACAGACTGGAAAAAGGGTACGCGGCATCGGTGATGGGCTGCAAGGTGACCTTGTCTGCTCTGCTGTTTGGCGGATTTTCAGGCTTTGCTTACTCGGCTGCAGGAGGCGTACTGAGTCTTGCTGTAATGATGCTTTTGTACAGATCAAAGCATTTGTCGCCGATAGGAGTGAGCGCAGCAGGAGGAGCGGCGCACATAACCGCACAGGTAATGATTGCAGTGCTGCTCACATCAACAGCTCAGATAATATGGCTTCTTGCGCCGCTTCTTGCAGTGGGGACGGCAACAGGTGCAATTACAGGCTTTATAAGTACACTGCTTATCCGAAAAACAGAACGTCTGTCAGACGAGAGCAGTAATAGCAACGCTGAGTGTGCCTAATACCATAATAACTGCAAGTATGATGCAAACAATGCGAACCATAAGTTTTCTGTTTTTGTCGTTCATAATAAAGGGCTTAAAGCCCAACACCTCTCTTTTAATTTATTAATATGTAGTATAATACAACCTTTTAGTAAAAGCAAATGTCTTTTACACTTTCACAATGCCATCAAAAAGGAAATGATAAAATGAAAAAAGATCGTTTTTTCTGGTTCAAGGCAGCTGTCTATATACTTCTTGCAGCAGTAGTGATTGCAGGAGTGTGTTACTATTCAAGTATGGACTTCGCGTCCATAACAGAACCTGCTGATAACGGAGCGGACGCGACACTGCAGCCCTTTGATGAACTGAGCGGCAGTGATATGAGCTTTACTGACGTCGGTATAGTTGATGAAGAACTGTATGAAAATACAGATGAAGATACTTGCGTTGTAAAGGTACTTGAAAGCATCGGCCACAGCGATTATATGGAACTTGATATGATAACCCGCAAGCAGACACTGTATGTAGAGGTGCTGAGCGGTCCCAGAAAGGGCGAGCGGCACTATGCGGAATTTGACCGATCCAATCCCTCTGGCGGAGATCCCTATGAGCTCTGCAAAGAGGGAGACAGACTGCTCTGCTTCTTTACTGTAGACGATAAAGGCGAGATACAGGATAACGGAACCATTACCGATTTCCACAGAATGCCCTCCATTATTTGGACCTTTGTAATATTCCTTGCGCTTCTGCTTCTGCTTACAGGCAAAAGAGGAATAAAGTCCTTTGTTGCACTTATCGTTACCTGCGCAGGTATTATACTTATCATACTTCCCATGATGCTCTCAGGCGTAAATCCTGTGTTGGCCGCAGTGCTTGGCTGTCTGTTTGCAATAGTGACAACGCTGGTGCTTGTATATGGATTTACGGTAAAAACTCTGGCAGCAGCGCTGGGTGCTCTCGGAGGCGTGGTTGTTGCGGGTTTGTTCACAGCACTTATGAACGGTATATTGCATATGACCGGAACCACCAGCAGCGAAGCAACTATGCTTTCTCTCCATTTTGCCAACGGTGAAATAGACCTTAATGGCATAATGTTTGCAGCAATACTTATCGGTTCTCTCGGCGGAACGATAGACGTAGGTGTATCTATTGCGTCTGCGCTTGACGAAATGCGTGAGCGCGCTCCTGAAATAACCGCCTCTGAAATGATAGCTTCAGGTCTTAAAATAGGCAGTGACATAATGAGCGCATCGTTGAATACACTTATACTGGCATATGTCGGCAGTGCTATACATCTTCTTCTGATGCTGAGAATAAACGGTATTGCAATGATAGATGTTATGAATGCAGAGACCATAACAAGCGAACTGCTTCGTGCGCTTGCAGGCAGCTTCGGACTTCTGTTCACAGTACCGATTACATCCTTTGTTGCAGGTGCAATGCTTTGCAAGGGCGGCTTTGGAAAGTTTTCAGTCCGTATGATTCCCACTTTGGATTCGCTTCTGAATTTCATAGAAAAAGCAAAGGGAAAATGGAACTCGGCAATTAAGGGTGCAAAGGCTCGTTCTGATATCAAATACGGCATAACAGAAGAGGAAAACCTTTATAAACGTGTGCAGTCTCACTATGACGAATTTGAAGATGATTTTGACGAATCTGATGCTGATACGACGGAATAACCTTTCTGAATAGTAAAAACATAAAAAAATTATATAAATTTTCCAAAAACATCTTCTCAAAACCAAATATATGTGTTATAGTTATTGCATAATAGATATCTTGCGTTGATATGGTTTGCACAAAAACCTCACTTTACGCTTGGAGCGGGGGTGCCTGTATGAGATTCAGATTAAAAAGAGAAATAAGCGGATTTGATGAATACATAAATATATATGACGAGAAAAACAAACTGAGATATTACAGTGTAGAGGTGGATTACGCCCGTCCGAAACGCCTGCTGTATACAAAAGCGCAGGTCAGAATTGGAACTGTTGATATGTCTCCGGTAGATGTGGATGACATTATGCTCGGCTATCCCATTTTCATCGGAAACGAGAAAATCGCACATTATGATGATTCACTGGATATGGACGCAACCGATCACGTCGAGTTTGCACATATTGCAGGACCGGAATACAAGTTTATTGAAAATTCAGAAAGACTGACTTTCAGAGATTATAAACTTGTTGACAGTGATGATGAGATAATAATGACTGTCAAGAGATCCGGTGCAGATT
Source organism: Acutalibacteraceae bacterium (assembly GCA_045604965.1). GTDB lineage: Bacteria > Bacillota > Clostridia > Oscillospirales > Acutalibacteraceae > JAISGQ01. The sequence continues at coordinate 59,300 of JAZUPB010000006.1, read as the reverse complement.
TTGTGTGCGACATAGCAAGGGAAGATGAAGCAGAATTTTGTTTGCTCGTAGCCTGTGTCGAATTCTGGCGATTTATTACAACGTCAAGAGATTTTTAATCAGCTTAATAATCGAACCCCCTCGTGCAGCACACGAGGGGGTTACTATATGCACAAAATACAAAAAACAATGTGTGCAAAATGTACAAAACACAGCTTGTGTTTTGATAAATAATAGCACTTGTAAGAATACAACAAAATATTTACAAAAATTTAGTTGCTGTTGTAAGAAAATTAACAAAAGGGGCTTGATTTACGCAATATAATTTGTTATTATAATATATGGATAAATGGGCATCACTTTTTTGCCCTTGTATTCAATTGGAGGAGATACATATGAAAAATCAAAACGAAGGAAATAATATTCCTTTGTTTCTGTTCCATCAGGGAACAAATGCAAAGGCATATCAATATCTGGGATCGCATAAGGACAATAACGGAAGCGTAGTGTTCAGAACCTGGGCACCTCACGCACTGTCTGTGTCTGTAGTCGGCGATTTCAATAACTGGGACAGAGCAGCATCGCCTATGACCAAGATAAGCGATGGCGGCGTATGGGAATGTACGATCAAAAATGTATCCAAGTTTGATATTTACAAATACAGCATAGAGACTGCAGATCATACCTATGTTCAGAAAATAGATCCCTATGCATACCATTATGAAACACGCCCCAATATGGCGTCACGCTATTATGATATCGACGGTTACAAGTGGTCTGACGGAGAATGGATGAACAGTCCTGAAAGAGCAAATCACTACAGTATGCCGATGAATATCTACGAGCTTCACACGGCATCGTGGAAGACATATCCTGACGGGAATCCATTCAGCTATACAAAGCTTGCAGAGGAACTCATTCCTTATATCAAGGAAATGGGCTACACACATATCGAGCTTATGCCGATAACAGAATACCCCTTTGACGGTTCCTGGGGCTATCAGGTAACAGGATATTTCGCACCTACCTCACGTTACGGTGAGCCCTGCGATTTTATGGCATTTGTCGATCTGATGCATCAGAACGGAATCGGAGTCATTATAGATTGGGTACCTGCTCACTTCCCGAAGGACGGTCACGGATTGGCAAACTTCGACGGAGAAGCCTGTTACGAATACAAGGATGACAGAAAAGGCGAGCACAAGGACTGGGGCACAAAGGTCTTTGACTACGGAAGAAACGAAGTTCGCTCCTTCCTTATGTCCAGTGCAATGTTCTGGGTCGAGATGTATCATATCGACGGCCTTCGCGTCGATGCGGTAGCATCTATGCTGTATCTTGATTACAGCCGTAAGGACGGCGAATGGCTACCCAATATTCACGGCGGAAATGAGAACCTTGAGGCTATAGATTTCCTTCAGCAGCTCAATACTCAGATATTTAAGGAACATCCTAATACACTGATGATAGCAGAGGAATCCACTGCATGGCCTATGGTTACGAAGCCTGTGTCCGATGGCGGATTGGGATTCAATTACAAGTGGAATATGGGTTGGATGAACGATATGCTCAGATATATGTCTATGGATCCGCTGTTCCGCTCGGGCAATCACGACAGTCTGACATTCTCCTTCTTCTATGCATTCTCTGAAAACTTTATCCTGCCGCTTTCACACGACGAGGTCGTACACGGCAAGTGCTCACTGTTCGGAAAGATGCCCGGTACCTATGAAGAAAAGTTTGCCGAGCTGCGTACCTTCCTTGCATATACAATAGCACACCCAGGTAAGAAGCTTCTCTTTATGGGTCAGGAATTTGCACAGGTCAAGGAATGGGATTACGGCCAGCAGCTTGACTGGGTTCTTGATGGATTTGAGAGCCACAGAAATACCCGTGAGTTTGTTAAGAATCTCAATAAATTCTACCTTGCAAACAGCACACTTTGGGAAATCGACTATTCCTGGGAAGGATTTGAATGGATAGCAAACGATGACTACCAGCAGAGCGTTATAGCATTCCTTCGCCGAGACAAGTCCGGTAAGGAGCTTATTGCAGTATGCAACTTCTGTCCCGTACAGAGAGAGAATTACCGCATAGGCGTACCGCAGAGTGGATCGTATAAAGAAGTTTTTAGCACAGAAAACAAGGCGTTCGGCGGCAGCGGCATAACAAACGGTACGGTAAAGGCTGACAAGAAGCAGCCGATGCACGGCAAGGAGCAGTCAGTTTCGCTTACACTTCCTGCACTCTCAGTAATTTTCCTTGAAAAAGCAAAATCTGCACCGCGCAGCAGTACGGCAAAGAAAACCGCACCGGCAGCGGTTGCTGATGATAAAAAAGCAAAGACCACAAGAAAAAAGAGTAAATAATAATTTATAACCTTGAACTAAAGAAAGGATGACAAGCAATGTTACCAAAACAGGAATGTATAGCTATGCTGCTTGCAGGCGGACAGGGCAGCAGACTGTACACATTAACCCGTAATCTGGCAAAGCCTGCCGTACCCTTCGGCGGCAAGTACAGAATAATCGACTTCCCTCTGTCCAACTGCGTAAACTCCGGTATTGATACCGTAGGTGTTCTCACTCAGTACCAGCCTTTGGTGCTCAACGATTACATCGGAAATGGTCAGCCTTGGGATCTTGACACAATGTACGGCGGTGTGCACGTACTGCCCCCTTATCAGCAGAGCAAGGGCGGCGACTGGTACAAGGGCACCGCAAATGCGATTTATCAGAATATCAAGTTTATAGAGCGCTATAATCCTGAGTATGTAGTAATTCTTTCGGGTGACCATATCTATAAGATGGACTATTCCGAAATGCTCGCATATCACAAGGAAAAGAACGCAGCCTGCACCATCGCAGTATACAGAGTACCTATGGAGGAAGCTCCCAGATACGGTATCCTCAACTGTAATGATGACGGTTCGATCTACGAGTTTGATGAGAAACCCCCGGTACCGAAGAGCAATCTTGCATCAATGGGCATCTATATGTTCAACTGGGATAAGCTTCGCGCATATCTTGAGGCTGATGAGGCTGATGAAAACAGCCAGAACGACTTTGGTAAAAACGTTCTGCCCACAATGCTCAACGCAGGCGAGACTATGATGGCCTGGGAATTTGAGGGCTACTGGAAGGATGTAGGAACCATCGATAGCCTTTGGGAAGCAAATATGGATCTTCTCGATCCCAACGTTCCCATTGACCTTTCCGATCCTGCATGGAGTATCTATACAAGAAGTGCTGTAATGCCGCCTCATTACATCGGAAATAATGCAGTATGCCAGAACTCTCTCGTTGCAGAAGGCTGCGAGGTAGAGGGTAACCTTGAGTTTGCGATTTTGTTTGCAGGAGTAAAGGTTGAAAAAGGCGCAAGAATCACAGACTCCATCATAATGCCCGGCGCAGTCATCAAGGAAAATGCCGTCGTTCAGTATGCGATCCTTGATGAAAATGCAGTGGTCGAAGCAGGCGCAGTAGTTGGCGAAAGACCTGAAAACGTAGCAGATAAAGACAAGTGGGGAATAGCTGTTGTCGGCAGCGGTGTTACCGTTGGCAAGAACGCAGTTGTTCCTGCAAAGGCAATGGTAGAGAAGGATATTCCGGAGGTGAAGAAATAATGAGAGGCACAAACGTAGTCGGTATTATTTTCTCTAATATGCACGAGGACTGCATTCCGCAGCTTACAAGTGCGCGTACAATGGGCTCACTGCCCTTCGGCGGTCGTTACAGAACAATAGACTTTCCGCTGTCCAATATGGTCAACAGCAACATAAATAAAGTCGGCGTTATAACAAAAAGCAACTATCAGTCTCTGATGGACCACCTGGGATCAGGTAAGTCCTGGGATCTTTCAAGAAAAAAAGAAGGTCTCTACATTCTTCCTCCTTTTGGCAGAGGCAATGGACTTTATGCTGAGCGCATCGATGCTCTCGCAGGCATTAAGAACTTCCTTGCACACTGCTCCGAGGAATATGTTGTAATGAGTGACTGCCATATCATCTATAACATCAATTTCAGCGATGTAATCAACGCTCACATTGAAAAGAACGCAGACATCACCGTCGTATATAAGAACGGTGTTATGCCCGCTGCACTGCCCAATAAGGTTACCCTGGAGCTCAACAGAGCAAAGAAGGTAACTGCTGTTGTCAATGGATTGACTCCCGACGGCAAGTGCAACTGGAGTATGGGTATTTACGTGCTTAAGCGTGAATTCCTTATGAGAAAAGTTGAAGAGGCTGTTGCAAAGAATAAGAACAGCTTCATCAGAGATGTTCTTCAGAGCGGTGTTGAAGAGAACAAGATCTGCGGATATAAGCACGAAGGTTATGCAGGCGTTCTTTCTTCCGTTCAGGCATATTTTGCAACAACAATGGATATGATGAAGAGCGAAACCAGACGCGATCTGTTCAATCCTATGCGTCCTATCTACACCAAAGTGCGCGATGAAATGCCCGCACGTTACGGTCTGACTTCCTCGGTCAAAAACTCTATGATCGCTGATGGCTGTATCATTGAGGGCGAAGTAACAAACTGCGTACTGTTCAGAGGTGTAAAAGTAGGCAAGGGTGCAAAGCTTTCCAACTGCATCATTATGCAGAACACCGAGATCGGTGACAACGCAGTTATGAACTATGTAATTGCCGATAAGGACGTAGTGGTCAGAAGCGGCCGTTCCTTTATGGGCTGTGAAAGCTATCCGGTATATATCGGAAAGGGCAACTTGGTCTGATAAGGAGGATAACCTATGAAAGTTTTATATGTTGCCAGTGAAGCGCTACCTTTTGCTGCTTCCGGCGGACTTGCTGATGTAGCAGGAAGCCTTCCTCAGGCAATGAGACAGCGTCTTGTTGGCTGCCGCATTGCACTTCCTCTCTATGAGAGCGTTCCTCAGGAACTGCGTGAAAATATGAAATTTGTCACCAGTCTTTCTGTTCCCGTATCGTGGCGCAGACAGTACTGCGGAGTTTTCGAGGCAAAGGCAGGCGGCGTTATCTACTACCTGCTCGATAACCAGTATTATTTCAAGCGCAAGGGTCTGTACGGACATTATGACGATGCAGAGCGTTTTGCATTCTTCTCACGCGCAGTGCTTGAGATGCTTCCGTATCTGGATTTCAAGCCTGATGTAATCAATGCAAACGACTGGCAGGCAGGTCTTGTTCCTGTTTACTATGACCTTTATTATGCAAATAATGACTGGTACAGAGGAATCAAGACTGTATTTACTATCCATAACATTCAGTATCAGGGCAAGTACGGCAAGGAGATCTGCGAAGATGTTCTCGGAATCCCCAAGGATAAGATACACATCGTCGAATATGATGACTGCGTAAATATTATGAAGGGTGCTATAGAGACCGCTCACAAGGTCACCACTGTAAGTCCCACATATGCACAGGAAATACTTGACCCATGGTTCTCTCACGAGCTTGATCCGATCCTTCGCGAGCGTTCCTGGAAACTGTGCGGAATACTCAACGGTATTGATACAGAAAACTATGATCCGGCAACAGATCCGCATCTGTATAAAAACTATTCCATTGAGGATTTTGCAGAGGGAAAGGCAGAGAATAAGCTTGAACTGCAGCGCAGACTGTATCTGCCCGAACGTGCAGATGTGCCTATGATAGGTATGGTTACGAGAATGGTAGGTCATAAGGGCCTTGATCTCATAAAGGCAATGCTCGATGATTTCCTTACCTATAATGATGTGCAGTTTGTAATTCTCGGCTCCGGTGACTGGGAGTACGAATCCTTCTTCAAGGATATGCAGGAAAAGCATAAGGGCAAGCTTTGCGCCTGCTTTGGCTTCCTGCCTGAGCTTTCAAGAAAGATCTATGCTGCATCTGATATATTCCTGATGCCCTCAAAGAGCGAGCCTTGCGGACTTTCCCAGATGATCGCACTGCGTTACGGTTCAATTCCTGTAGTTCGCGAAACAGGCGGATTGAAGGATTCCATAATCGACAGCGGCGACAACGAAGGCAACGGCTTTACATTCAAGAGCTACGATGCAGGTGATATGCGCTATGCAATGGAACGTGCCCTTGCAGGCTATGCTAATAAGGAAGGCTGGCCCATCCTTGTAAAGCGTGCAATGGAAGCTGATAACAGCTGGGGCAAGAGTGCAAACGCATATATCAAAATGTATAAGTCTCTTATCAAAGAAGGCTGAGTGTATTGAAGAAAAGGGTGCAGTCTGCAAAGACTGCACCCTTTTAAACAGGAGGAAAAGCAAATGGCAAATTATTGCAATTATGAGATACACGTAAAGGGCACAAAGAAAGCAGCACTTATGATGGCTGCAATAATGGCATCTGCCGACAGCAAAGAGATAACCCACGAAGAGGGAACGGATGAAAACTATGTCGTATGGATAGAGGGCGATTGCAAATGGTCGCTTGATGCCTACTGCGAGGAGAAGAAGGACGTTGTCATTAATCTCGACGAGTATACAGAAGAGGATATCAGAGATGCAGATTTCGATGAATACTGGTATCTTACAATGCGTCAGAAGTCTGAAGTGCTGGGGCTTGAAATTCTGGCTCATTCCTGGTCCGACGAATCCGAGTTTGATGTTTTCGAGTACTATGATTACGGAAGAAAAGTATCCTCTGAAAATATAAACTGTAGACCGGAATGGGACGAAGAAATGCAGATGGTATACTGTTCATATATAGATTATTGTATGGTCTTTGGACTTAATCCCAGCCTTAATCCCCCTGATACGTGGAATAAAGAAGAATACCCCACCTACGAAGAATTCTGTTATGAGCACGATATCGATCCCGAAATACTTCCCGAAAGCAAGTGGGAAGAGGATGAAGACGGTCTGTATGTATGCACAGTTCCATATGATGAGCGACCTAAGGTTGGATTTGTGTTTTAATAAAAAAGAGAGGCGACAGCCTCTCTTTTTTAAATTCTTGAAAACTCAACAGCGTGAGCCACAGCAGGGATAGCTTCGCCCTGATAGGAGCTGGTGGGAGACAGCAGTGCACCTGTTGCAATGAACAGCATTTTCTTCATATCACCATTTAAGAGTTTAGGCAGAAAGTAACCGCACAGAACGCTTGCAGAGCAGCCGCATCCTGAGCCTCCCGCGTGTACATCCTGAGCCTCGCGATCGTAGATAAGCATACCTCCATCGGTAAGCTTGGTGCCGCAATCGATACCGTCGCGAGACAGGAGTTCAACTAAAATATCGTGTCCGATAAAACCAAGATCACCTGTCATAATTACATCGTAATCATCAGGACATCGTCTGCTGTCAGCGAAAAATCTCTCTATGGTGTCGCAGGCGGCGGGAGCCATAGCGGCCCCCATATTATTAGGATCCTTTATGCCAAGATCGCTAATTATACCGGCACAAACAGCAGTGATACCCACAGCAGAATCGCTCTGGTCACTGCCAAGAATAACAGAGCCGGAGCCTGTTACAGTCCACTGAGCGGAAGGAGGACGCTGACCGCCGTACTGTAAGGGCATACGGTACTGCCGTTCTGCAGAGCAGAAATGGGATGAGGTAACAGCAGCGCACTTGTCGGCATTTCCGCCTGAGATAAAAATAGAAGCGTTCATTAGCGTGGAAGCCATAGTAGAGCAGGCGCCGTACATACCTATAAAGGGAATGCCTGTAGTGATTAGACCAAAAGTGGAAGCGATACACTGATTAAGCAGATCACCGGCAAACAAAAAATCAACGTCACTGCAATTAAGTTTTGCTTTTTGCAGTGCGGTAGTTACAGCCTCAAGCTGCAGCTTGCTTTCAGATTTTTCCCAAGAATCCTCGCCGAGAGTAGTGTCCTCGTGAGTTAGATCGAAATAATGGCCCAAAGGTCCTTCTTTTTCCTTTTTGCCGGTTACAGCCGCACAAGATATGACCCTAGGCGGCTTTTCAAATTCAATTATTCCGCGTCCTGTTTTCATAGAATATTCTCCCCAAAAAATATAGTGTTGTTAGCTTTCTCGGATTCAATTGGGATATTCGCTGTGACCAACAGAAGCTCAAAGTAAATATTTACATTGCACAGAAGGTACTGTATAATTAATAAGGGTGAATGATATGAATGTAGATTTTCTTTCAACGATTTTGGATAATATATTTAGCAATAGAAAGCGCAAAAACAAACCGAAGGCAGATATGTATCTTCCTGATTATGTGATGACGTTGGGTGTTGTGATGCTTTGTGTAGGAGCAGGTTTTGTTATTGCATTTATCTTTTTGCACGCAGTATGGATGATGGTCACAGCAGCAATTGCCGTACTGATAGGAGTGGCGGCGCTGATGTGCTGGAAAAATCAGATGATAAGGATTGTTTCGGACAAAAAATTTGAATATACTACCTTCTGGGGAAATAAATATACCTATTATTTTGATGAGATTACTAAAATAAGAAAGAACAGCGATTCAACAACCGTATTTATAGGGAAGAGGAAGGTTCACATAGAAGAAAATGCGATTGTAAGCATAGAACTGAGAAAAAAACTTAATGAAGCACGAAAAAATAAAGTATAAAAAAGCTTGCCGTAAGGCAAGCCTTTTTTATGCACCTGAAATCAATTTGTAAAGCCAGTAAATAACACCATACAGAACGCTTGCGGAAATACCGAAGCATAATACAGGTCCTGCGATAGTGAAGATTTTAGCGCCGATGCCGAAGACCTGACCTTCGGGCTTGAACTCCATTGCAGGAGATACAACAGAATTTGCAAAACCCGTAATGGGTACGAGTGTACCTGCTCCTGCAACTTTTGCAATCTTATGAAATATCCCCAGTGCAGTCAGTGCTGCAGCGGCAGCAATAAGAACTGCGGAGGTGGCTGTGCGCGCCTGAGTCAGCTCAAGCTTGCATACGTGCTCAAAAAACTTTACCAATAGCTCGCCTATAACGCAGATCACACCGCCTATCCAGAATGCATTAAGATAATTTTTGGGACTGGGAGAAGGGGGTGTCATTTTATCTGCAAGTCTGCCGTATTCTTCGGGGGAAATATTCATATATATCACATCCTTTTTCTGACTGATATGATATGCAGATTGATTTAAAATATGCAAAAATCCCAGTGTGTATCGCACACTGGGATTTTATAACACAAAGAAAATCAGATGCCTTCAACAATACTTCCGACACCGTCAAGGACATAGTGAGGACGATATGCGTAGTTTTCAAGCTCGTCAACAGTGGTGCAGCCTGAAAGAACCAAAACGGTATCAAGTCCGCTTTCCATACCTGCGATTATATCGGTATCCATTCTGTCGCCGATCATAACAGCATCAGCAGAGTGAACCCCAAGCTTGTGGAGTCCCGTTCTCATCATAAGAGGATTGGGTTTTCCAATATAATAGGCGGTTTTGCCTGTAGCAAGCTCCATAGGAGCAACAAGTGCACGAGTGGCAGGAATTATGCCAGACTCAGAGGGAGCAGTCATATCGGAGTTTGTTGCAATGAGCTTGGCGCCGTTGTTGATAAGCTTAACAGCCTTAAGAATGGTGTCGTAATTATAGGTGGAAGTCTCTCCGACGATAACGTAATCAGGATCGATATCGTTCATTGTTATGCCGACCTCATAGAGTGCATTAAGAAGACCTGGTGCACCGATAACATAAGCAGTGCAGTTGGGAGCCTGTCGGCTTAAGAAACGTGCTGTTGCGAGAGCACTTGTGTAAAAATGATCCTCGCTTACATCAAGACCCATACGCATAAGCTTTGCACGAAGCTCCATAGGGGTGCGTTCGCTGGAATTTGTAAGGAACAGGAAAGGCTTATCGCTGTCCTGAAGCCATTTGACGAATTCGCGCACACCGGGCAGAAGACGGTTGCCGTGATATATAACACCGTCCATATCGCAAATAAAACCTTTTTTTGCACGCAAGAGCTCAAGATTATACATATATTTCAGCCTCCTGTAAAAATCTGAAAACTAAACCTGATTTATTTAATTATACAGTATAAAACAACAAAAGTCCATATCACCTTCGGATACATATGAGGATAAAAAAGAACGCAGTGAGCGGTTATGAGCTCACTGCGTTAATAATGTATTAATCGAAGAAAATCTTTTCACGCAAAATGAGTTTAGGCTCGTTCTGCGTATATCTTGAGGTGAGTACGGTATCGCGAAGGCTGATGGTGCGATGCGAGATACGGTTTACCAGTGTGACTCTGCATTTTGTCTGAACGTGACCGTGATAAATTCGTTCGTATATCAGTGCTCCGGTTGCAAGCTCGTTTATAAATGAACCTACAAGCTCAAGAACATTGGAAACGTCAGAAATATCGGTAATATCAAACTCTTCGTATTCACCTGCATAGCTTATGCTTATGTAATTTCGGGTAAGATATACCGACAAATCACAACGTGATCTGAGACAGAGAATAATACTGTCACTTGTTGTTGTTCGGGAAAAACGACGAGCCACACTTGTTGACATAAAACCATAAAGTATATTTTCGATCTCCGATAAATAATTACGCATTCTAACACCGACTTATAATGATTTGATAAAGCAGTTAGCAGATCATATTTCGAATTATGTAATGTATAAAATTATCAGATCATATAAGCGGTTAAGGGCGAATTATGTTAGAATAATCGTAAGCGTAATCGACGACGCTCACATCATATGGGTAAGCGGTGACCATAACCTTTGTGCGGTATTCCATACCGCTTTGGTAAAGTACACTGCCGGTTTTAGAGCAGGATGTATCTCCGTAGCCCACAAAAGTTTTAACGTTTGTCCAGCTGTTGGAAGAATTGGCGGTGCGTTTCTGGATAGTTACATTTATAGTGCAGGATTCAACAAGATCGGGATCACAAAGACCGGATCCTGAACCGACTACGTAGCTTCCGCTTATCTTGATACCTGCACTAGTATTTGTAATATAATTAAGGCGTGCGTAGGCAGTAAATGAGACTGCGGAAAAAACAAGAAGCAAACAAACGAATACAGATAAGACCTTTTTCATAGTTATCCTCCCTGACGGTTAATGGAAAATGACCTGCTATAATAATTAACCGCCAAAAGAAAGAAAATGTGACAAATGGTCTCAATTAACAATGCTTTCTATTATTTTTATACATTCCTCCAAGGAAAGATTTCCTTGAATATAAAAACAACCTCTATGAGAGTCAACAGTAATAAATATGTAATTGTGTTTTTTTACCTCAATATAGTAAGCAATGCTGTCTCCTATCTGAAGCTGATGCATTTCATATTTTTCCGTATTGACAATTGATGTTCCGAAGTTGTTAGTACATAAAATGAAATACTTATCTCCGTTTATATATCGAAGTGCAAGTGGGGTTTCAGAAAGTGTTCTTGTGTAGCCATCGGGTACATATCGTGGGAAAATTATTTCAAGACCTTTTTGAGGCTGAGAAGGTTTAAAATCAGTTGTTATCTCAGTATAATTCAGTGTGCCGTCGCTTTTGTATACATCATTCGTAGTCATATGAGAAAGGAAGCCCTCTTTGGCACCAAGACAGATAGCGAAAACGATAAGCGCTGTAATAATTGCTGCAACAAGTATTATCGTTCGTAGAGAACGTCTTCTCGATTTGTTCGATGCAATGATCTTTGTAAGTGAGAGAATCTGCTTGTCGTATTCGTCAGACAAAGGGTATGCAGCTTTGAGCTCTTCGTATGGCGGCGGTGCATCGTAGAGTCGTTTTTCCAGCAGGGCGGCTGCCGAGGACAGAAGCTTTGCTGTAGTTGCTGATTGGCTCATAATTTATCCCCCTTTGATAATTTTTCTTCAATAGCGTCGCGAATTCGCTGAAGTCTTTTTCTCACAGTTGACGCTTTTATATCCAGCAGAGAAGCTATCTGTATACAGCTTAAGTCGTTTACATACCTAAGTGTAAAAATATCAGCATAGCAGTGGGGCATAGACTCCACAAAATCTGCAATAAACTCAACATCACTCTTGTTTTCCGCATTGCTAACCAGATCGGTGCTGTCGGGAATAGAGAGCTGATCGTCAATATTATACACATTTTTTTCGTTTTTCAGCTTGTTGTATAAATTGAATGAGCAGTTCCTCGTAACAGTACGAAGTATTGGAAGCGGATTATCGCCGAAATCAATTTTATCTATATTTTTTGCGATTTTGATAAATGCATCGTGGACAATATCCTGAGCATAATGCTGATCCTTGATTATAAGATATGCATCGTGTATGAGCACATATTTGTACCTTGTATAAAGGTACTCAAAAAATTCAATATCATCGGGCTCACTAATAAGTGACGTATATATGCTAAGCAACAAATAATCACCACAATCAAAGTAATAAAAATGAAATCAAAATACAGTGACATTATATCACAAAATATATAAATATCAATAACATTGTAAAGAATTGGCATAACCTGAAAAATAAAAACGCCGCAGAGAATAGTCTGCGGCGTTAATGTACAATCAGTCGATTATTGTGAGCTTGTTTTCACCGACCTCGTGAGCTTCCTTGGAGACATTGGGCTGTCCGATGGAAATGGCAATAGAAAACTCATAGCCTTCGGGGAAGCCGCAGGCATCGGAAAGCTCAGCTTTCTTTTCGCCTTCAAAAGCCATAGCACAGAGACCGATAATGACGGAACCGAGTCCGAGTGATTGAGCTGCAATTGCGAGGTTTTCAACGGCTATGCCTGCATCTACCTGACTCCATCTGCTGTTAGGGTCAGAAGAAATGAAAACCACGAGAGGAGCATCGTAGAAGATACTTCGGTTACGTGCGTTTGTTCTTGCTTTTGTTACTTCATCAGCAGTTTCATCAATGATGCGGACAGTTTCGGTTTCTACCATAGAGATAACCTTTTTGTCACTTACAAAAGAGAAATGCCAGGACTGCATATTTCTTGCAGTGGGGGAGGCAAGAGCACATTCCTTCAAAAGACTCATCTGAACATCGCTGAGGGGTTTATCGGTAAAACCTCGATTACTGCGTCTTGAGAGGATGGCGTTTATAGTGTCGTTCATCAAGAATCAATCCTTTCGGAAATTTCACTTTTGGCTTTGGGGAGAGTAAAGCAGAATTCCACACCGTCAGAAACATTTCTGGCAGAATAGGAAGTGCGGCAGCCTTCGAGATTATGAGAATCAAGAATACTGCTGACAATCTTGAGACCAAGACCTGAACCGCCGTATTTTCTGGTGCGGGCTTTATCAACTTTATAGAAGCTTTCCCAAAGATGAGGCAAACTTGTCTCAGGAATAAAACTCCCTGAATTGTACACCATAAATTCAATATCGTCAACCTTTTCGGTAACAGTAACTCGGATATTGCCGTTTTCGGGGGTGTGGTGCAATGCATTTGAAAGAAGGTTGTTTATAACTTCCTCGATTTTGTTTGCGTCCGCAGAAACAATACAGTCACCGAAGCTTTCACAGGAAATGGAAATATGGTTTTCCGAAAGGAGATAGCTTATTTTTTCAGATCTGTCTGCAGCAAGAGAAGAAAGATCAAAGGTGATAATATCAAGAGGCGCACCGCCTGATTCAAGCTCGGCGATATCCAGCAGACGTGATGCCAGATTGCTCATTTTTTCTGCTTCGTCCTGAATTATGGAGCAGTAGTAATCGCGGTCGTCATCGGTATCTGCAAGCTGAAGCGCTTCGCTGTAGCCAAGAATAATGGAAAGAGGAGTTTTGAGCTCGTGAGATACATTTGAAATAAGCTCGGTACGCATTTTGTCTATTGCTTCTTTTTCGAGAATGTCTTTTTTGAGTTGTTCGTTGGCGATGCGCAACTCTTTTATTTTAGCCTCAAGCTGATCGGACATATGATTTATGCTCTGCGCGATCTGGCCGACTTCATCGTTGCTTTCAATATGAAGCCTGTCTCTGAAATCGAGATTTGCGAGGTTGCGGGTAGTTCTGTTAATGCGGCGGAAAGGGGCCATTATCCTGCTTGTTACAATTGTGCTGAAGAACAGCCCTATGACAAGAACTATCATCATAACAAACAAAGAAAATCTGTTATAAATGGAAACACTGGCATCGATTGCAGAAATCGGTGTGTTGATGATCAGATAGTGGGTATCTTTTTCTACAGTGTTGTACTTTGCGTACATAGTAATAAACTGAGCGCTGAGACGGCTGTTGGTGCGAATAGTGATAATCGGCTTGTCCCTGAATACAGATGAGTTTATCTGTCCGTCGCCTGAATAGCCGTATGGCAGGACCCAGGAATTAAACCAGTATTTTCCGTCGGAATCGGAAACATCGGATATAACATCATCAGACCCGTGACCTATATAATAGGGGGTATAATCACCGTCAATAATGTATATCTGAATATTCATACTGTCTTCGATAAGGTCGAGCTTAAGTTCAATGGAGTCCTTGTCGGAGGAAAAATCGATCTGCCTTACCTTGTCATAGCCATCAAACAGGTTTGCCTGCTTTATGCTCATATAATACGTTTTGAGAAAAGCCGAATTGATTGCAAGGGTGATGACAACGTACAGGGCGATAATACCGAGCAGCATTACAATAATCCTTGTACGTATTGAAAGCTTCAATTACTTCACCTCAAATCTGTATCCTATGCCTCGGACAGTGACGATCATTTCTCCGGCGGCGCCGAGCTTGCTTCTAAGCTGTTTTACGTGGGTATCCACAGTGCGCAGATCACCGAAGTAATCATAATTCCATACTCCATTGAGCATACGCTCTCTGGACAATGCAACTCCCTTGTTCTGCATAAAGAACACAAGCAGGTCGTACTCTTTGGGAGTTAAGTCAATGCTTTCTCCGTCGAGATACACAACGTGAGCTAGTTCGTCAACGTGTATACTGCCGCAGGAGAGCCCTTTTTCAGCTATTCTGCCGCGGCGGCGAAGAAGTGCCTGAACTCTTGCAACAAGCAGAGAGGGGGAGAAGGGCTTTGTGATATAGTCATCAGCGCCCAGTCTGAAACCACCGAGCTGATCGGTTTCTGTGCTCTTTGCGGTAAGGAGTACTACAGGGATATCGGAAGTCTTGCGGATTTCGGCAAGAACGTCCCAACCGTCCATACCGGGCATCATTATATCAAGAATAACAAGATCGGGAGCAGGTTGGTCAAGAGCCTTCTGCAGTGCAGTGACACCATCAGCTGCTTCGATTATTTCAAAGCCTTCGCGAATGAGAAAATCAGCAACGAGTTTTCTGATTCTGTCTTCGTCATCGGCAACAAGAATTCTAAGTTTATTCATTTATACAGCTCCATTCACATTTGTTGTAACAAGTTTAGTACAGGGATGTGATGAGAATGTGTTGGAAATATGTTGCTATACGGATAATGTGTCAATAACTTTGTTGATAATTGTGGAACAATCTGTGATCCTGCTGTCGTTTGTGTCGAGAGGAGACTTGTCAAGCCCGTTAATTACAGCACAGGCGCAAAGATCGGTGTTCATAACGCTGAAGGACTGCCTGAGCTGATTTATCATAAACTCACCGTTCTCATAGGGGCTTCCGCCGCAGGCTAGAAGAACAGCCTTTCTGTGTTTTTCAACAGGGGGCCTTATACCAAGAGAAAAACGAGCATTATAGTACATCTGGAAACGGTCAAGGATGGCTTTCATAGGAGAGGGAAAGCTCATATTGTATATGGAGGAAACTATAATAAGAAGCTCACAGTTTTCGATGGCATAATAAAGCTCGTCAAGATCTCTGAAGGCACATTTCTGTGTTGTTTTGCAGAATCCGCAATCTGTGCAGGGATGAGCAGAAAGCTCGTATGCATTGAATGATGTAATATTAAGAGGATGCTCGATCTTTTCAAGAAAACAGTCCAGCAGTTTAGAACAGCTGCCGCTGCGGTGCGGTGAAGAAAAGATAACTACAGCAGAAATTTTATTCATATTATCACCTTTTCTGAAAATGAGTTGTTGACAATTGAGGTTTGATTTGATAAAATGATTCGGCAAAGTGAATACGGAGGGGTGTCCGAGCGGTTTAAGGAGCTGGTCTTGAAAACCAGTGACAGGGCAACCTGCCAGGGGTTCGAATCCCCTCCCCTCCGCCACACGAAAAGTCTTGAATTTCGCATAAATACGCGTGATTCAAGACTTTTTTCTTTGGGGAGAAAGGAAAAAGATGTTTACGGTGTTATGCGATTTTTAGCACCCTTTAGCGTGATGTTTGCTAATGGATTTGCTAACAAAATTAAATGGGGACAAAATAAAATTTACCGATTATTAGGCGTCTCAGAGAGTGATTGGGTGTGTGCAGAGTCAAAGAATGCAGCAAGATCGACAGCGGCAGTGCTAACATCGGATTGAGAAATATGCGTGTATATACTCATCATAGTATCGTCATTTCTCCAGCCGCCTATAAGTCGAGCGGTTTTAGCCGGGATTTGAAGATGATACGCGAGAGAAGCGAAGCTGTGCCTCAGACCGTGAAGACCAATCAAGGGTAAATCGTTTTCCTTGCATATTCTATTTACAGCTTGATAAATAGCATTTGGCGAATTCTTCACTACTCTGCCTGACCTATCATCTATCCGCTCTAATGCTTCACGGAGCTGCGCACATATAGGTATACTGCGTATAGAACTGTTATTCTTAGGCATAGGCTTCTCGACAAGCCCGCCGCCCTCCTGACCAACCAAAGCTTTTTCTATGTGGATTAAACCATTTTTCAAATCGACATTATCCCACGTCAGACCGAGTATCTCTGAGCGGCGGCAGGACCACAGCCCCAACAAAATCGGTATTTCATATTTACTTGATTTTATTGCCTTAAGGAGTACGGGGATTTGCTCTGACGTTAAGAATAATTTTTCCGCACATCGAACCTGCTTAAGTCGCACATCAAACCTTTCGCCGCCGGCTTCTTCTATTGCAGATGCTATAAGAGAGTAGGAATTTTTAAGAGTCTTTGCAGATACGACAGCGCTCTCTGCATTGATTTCTCTCTGAACGATAGCCTGAGTAAGTTCACTGATCTTACGCTTTTGGAGAGACAGGAATCGATTCCTTTTTATAACGTGGTATCCTTGCAGCGTCGAAGGCGATGAAATATTTTCCCTTGAGCGAATATAACGGTCAAGGGCTTGCCCTATAGTTAAGGCACCGGTGTTTCTGCGAGCCTTTAGTACGCCTGCCTTGTATGCATACGCTTTTGCTTCGACCACATCAGGATCCTCGTCTGTTATACTGATGCTCTGCCCATCAAGGCGAAGTTGACAGAAAAACATTCCTGACGGTAGCTGTCTGATTGCTGGTATTTTCATAGTATAAAACCCTCCTTGCTTGACAAAGAGGGCATAGCAATGCTAAGATATAGCTGTGTGAGACTCACTGCCATACCCTCTTGGTGTGGTACCCCTTCTGTCGACTGGTCCTCGGCGGAAGGGGATTTTTTATTTTTAGTCTAAATCAATATATTTGGCGCATATACCGCACGGAGAATAACCGTCATTAGCTACGTTTACAACAGTGTCATATACTTCTTTATAGTTGGAAATGTCGATTCTATCTGCAGCATAACATTCATCGGTTAAATGAAAACACTTTGTAGAGGTATTAAGTATAATGTATCGCCGAGAGTGAATATTGACTGTTGTTGTACTTGTGGTAGTGCGGGCTGGTTTATTGCTATCGTACGACGAGTTGGACGATGAATATGCACTGGCGCTTGATTGCTTTGTTTGAGAAGGAGCTAATGAGGAAAAGCAGAAACGGCAGATAAAGGCAATGGCAACAACAAATATAAAGAATGTTGCAATACGCCCCAATACAAAGATACGCCTTCTTTTCTTCAATACACGGCTTTCTGGCATAGGTTCATAACGGGTGCTATCACCGGATAGAATACATCGACAATTTTCACTGGGAAGCATTCGAGGCAGAGAACGACAATAATGATTGACCTCCGTCTGAGAAGGGCGATATTTTCCGTCAACCCCTCGTTTGCGCTTCTGTTTTGTGTAATGTAGCTCACAGTTTTTGCAAAGCACCTTATTTGGTTGATAAGTGGAAAAATCTCCAAAAATCTCCCAAAAAAGGCGAAAAAGACCAATAGCTAATGAACCTAAGAAGATTCCGACAATGATACCGAGCAATGCGATCACCTCCAAGCGCTATTTTACATTCGGGCTGTAGAAAGCCACGACTTTTCCTATTATACGAATATGATCCAGCTCTTCACCACGATACACGAGCGGCGGGTAAGCCGGGTTTTCTGGCATAAGGGTGAGCTGTTCGCGCTCGGGATCCTTATAGACCCTCTTGAGAGTTGCTTCATCATCAATAACAACAGCTGCGATCTCTCCGTTTTCAACATCGTCTTGCTGATGAATATAAACTATATCGCCGTCAAGTATTCGAGCATTTATCATACTTTCGCCTTTACAGGTCAAAGCAAAGTCGGCACGAACAGTATCGGGCATAGCAACATACTCGTCAATATTCTCAACAGCGAGAATAGGGTCACCGCAGGCGATTTTGCCGAGCAAAGGTACCTGTCGGGTAGAAGGGAGAGGAATAACATTATTGTAAGTGGATTCAGAACGGTTATATTCAATTCCTAATATATCGAGAGGAGAGACACATAATACTTCTGCTAATAAAGCGACTTTGTCTCTTTTCATATTTTCAATATAACCGCTCTCCCATTTTTTTACAGTACTTTTACTAACGCCTACGCGCCTACCAACTTCCTCAAGAGAAAGACCTAATTCTTTGCGTCTGGAGTAGAGGTCAAACTTCATTATATCACCGCCTTTACAAGGTCATTATATATTATGTGTGTCCTTTTTGCAACACAAATTATCAAAAAAGAGAAAAAAGTTTCCTAAAGGGGATTGACAACGCAAGAATACAGTGATAACATTATGGTGTCCTAAAGGAAACAAAGGAAGAGAGGTGAAAAAATGAATCCCAACAAATTACGTGCGACAGTCATTGCAAAAGGTTACTCGATGAAGTCTTTTGCTGAGAAAATACGAATTAAGAGAAGTGCCTTTTACCGTAAATTAAATGGAACTTCAGAGTTTGACAGGGCGGAAATGGAGAGAATCATTACCGTACTTGAACTTACGGCAGAGCAGGTGAATGATATTTTTTTTAACGAATGAGTTTCCTAAAGGAAACAAAAAAGGAGGATAAACAATGCCCAGAACAAAATATTTAATACCACCGAAACAGAAAGAAATCGAAGAAGATCTCCGCGAGCGGTACGGTGGAGGGATGATGACAGCCCTGGAGGTTGGACGTGAACTCGGAATAAAACATCACTCATCGTACGAAGCCTGGCTCAAGGATGTGCCCTACTACATTGTTAACAATCGCAAAAGATGGCGCGTCGCGGACGTTGCCAAGAAGATGTACAACTGTATGCAGCCAGTGAGCAACAGCATAAGGAGGTAATAAAAATGACATTAGAAATTGTAACACTTCTTATTGTCGCAGCATTAATGTGTGGAATCGTAATCGGTGCCTGCGCCAATATCGACAATCTTAATAAATGCAAAGAAGAACACTCAACTATGCTGAAGGAACACACCGAACGGCTTGAAAAAATAGAGGCTGACTTATATGACGTGGAGTTCACAGAGGAAGAACTTGAAATCAAAAGGATATTCGAAAAATACGATGCAGAGCAGGTGAGCAAATGAGTCTCAGTGAGACAGCGGCAAAAGCAAAACAGTATGGATTGTCTTATGGCCAGTATTGTTTGAGAAAAGAAATGGGCACTCTTCCGCCGGAGCCAAAGAGTGCAGAGTCTGAACCCGAGAACCCTCCTAAGAAAATATATGTAGCCGGTGAGTTTAAATGGACCAAAGAAATAACCGAGCAGGTAATGAGACTATACCGTGAGGGTAATCCACCAAGAGTAATAGCTCAGATAACGGGGATCCCGAGAAAGAAAATTGGCGGTAGAATTTGCTATTTAAAAAGAAGGTATGGCAAACACATATGAGCAGAGCTGTACCAAGAAAAATGCCATCAAGAAACAACTCGATACGCATTCCACCGGGTGTAAATTCATACGGCTATCACATCAATATCAACCATCCGCAAATCAGGCCTATATACGAAGAATGGAAAAAGGAAAGACATATTACCATTCCGTCCGATACCGAGAGGCATCATTTTGAGATATACATACAACTCCTTATCGATCACGGAAAACTAAAAGCAAAATAAAAACCCTCGGCCGCGCCAACGACCGAGGGCAGAGTCCACACGAAAGTGAACCAATAGCATATATAGTATATCACCTTTATGTGGACTTGTCAACGAAAGCGCCGAAGGGCGCTTTACCGTCCTTGTAATCAGTATTAACAAGTCAACCACAGGGAGGTGATTTTATTTTACCTACACAGGATTATGAACTTCTTTTCACAAAAGAAATAAACTCTCTCGGATTTCAAAAAGGAGTCAAGGGGTACAGAGTAAAGACAGTTCGCTCAGGACCGATAACCGAGGTGGAGATATTCCCTATATGGAAAACCCGAAGCGATTCAGCAAGAGCGGCCAGAGTAAAACCAACACGAAAAGTCCAGGAGGAACTCAATGAGCGAAACAGCATCAAGAAGCTTTCACGGCTGCTTAATGCGAATTTTACAGATAAGGATATATGGCTCACCCTGACCTATGACGATGAGCATTTACCCGACAGCGAAGAGAAGGCATACAGAGACACGGCGAATTATATCCGTCGCCTTCGAAGAGTTGCATCAGAACCACTCAAATACATTATCGTTACGGAAACACATACAGAAGATGGAGAACCCACTCGCATACATCATCACATAGTAGTGAACTTTCCCGACAGAGACACCGCCGAGCGGCTGTGGAAGATGGGAGGCAGAAAACAGTCCCGACGCTTACAACCGGATGTATATGGATTTGATGGAATGGCTCACTACCTCGGAAAGCAAAAGAAACCTCCGAAAGAAGATAAGAAAAAGATATCTCGCCGCTGGCGGACAAGCAAGAATCTCGCCAAGCCGAAGGTTACAACAGCCGATCACAAGATAGGGAGGCGAACGGCAGAAAAAATAGCGAAGGCTTCCGAGGGAGAAAGAAGAGAACGCTTCGAGCGGATGTATGAAAAAGATCAATACATAAGTTGTCAGATCAGATACAGTGACTTCGTTGCAGGCGCTTATCTTTACGTAAGAATGAGGAGGAAGGAATAATATGACCGGCACTGAAGCGAGAGCAGCGATGCTGAAAGAGAGAATAGTCCAGTACGAGGGGAAGCTATACAGAATAGCAGCCGTAATACAACGCATAGATCACCGATACGAACCTGAGAGATTACGCACACTCGTAGAGCTTGAGGACGCTGAGCAGAGTTTTCTTGTCAGGGAGCCCAGCAGACCGAGAGCAGGTTATGCCCGTGAAATACCCGTAGAAGAAATAACAATTTATAAATAACAGGAGGAATACAAAAAATGGCAGGAGCAATAGCGAAGCTTACCGATGAGCTTCAGACAGTAGATAAGAGAAACAAATACGTTAACGCAGTAAAGAATGAGACCTTTGAAATGCTGTGCGACTTATGTAATCAGTCAGATACATTTGAAAATGTAATCGCCGAGAGCGGCAAAACCCTAAACGATTGCCTTTTAGAGATTACAAAAGGCATAGGTACCAGCATAAGCGATATAGAGCTTTATCGTCGAGCGGTTCAATTCTACTGCCCCAATGCCAATATATATTTTGATATGAGGATAGAAATGCCCAACGAGGAAACCAAATCCGGCACTGCCGAGCCTCAGAATATTATCAATATCTTCGATATTATCAGTTAGGAGGGGTAAGCGATGCCGATAACAAGAGAAGAATTTTCAAAAGAATACGTTGTAAACACCAACGGAAGAGCTGCATTCTGCAGATGTGAGACCTGCGACAAAGGTGTCTATTACGATGTGAAAATCGCAATGAAAGCAGCGGAATTGAATAAGCCTTTACATTGCCCGAATTGTGACGATTGGGCGGCCGTCCCTCAAAGGAGGGAGCAGAAGTGAAGATACCGAAGAAGCTGCGCACACTTCCGTTTTCTGATACCTGGAAAGGCAACCACCTTATACAGTGGCAGGTAAGGGTTACACAACCTGCAATAAACGGTGAGAGGTTCTTATGCGTAGATTTTATATGCAACGAAGCATACAAGAAAGAGCGGCACTGGATGGCGGATCCGGAGACCTTCCGCGTGATCTGCTCAAAGAAACAAAGCGATTACAGAATCTATGCGCCAAAGGAAAATAAGCTCAAAACAGCAAGTACGCTTAGTGAAATGATAAGGAGAGTAAATAGCCCAACTGTGGTTTATATCTCTATTTCGGAGCGTGAAGAAGCGATACTGCGTCGATGGACAGGCAGAGATAGCCGAAACCATCAGATGGAAACACTGTGCGACTGGTGCGATGAAGCAAGAGAAAAGACAAGACACGCTAAACGAGCGGCACGAGGAGAGATTGAAGATGAAGATTATATTCTCTGTCCAAAGGGGCTGCCTGACGGATTCGAACAGTGGGTTCGCAGGGAAGTCATATCAGATGACTACACCCTTGTTTATAAGAAAGGCAACGTGCGAGGCTTATGCTATGCCTGCGGACAAAAAGTGAGAGCGATGCGCGAGCGCTTCAGACAAGGTGCTACAGTAAACTGCCCAAACTGCGGAGCACGAGTATATTCCGTACTTGAGAATGGAGCCCGTTTTTCATCCAGCTATGTACAAAATGTTGCTGCATTGCAGATGGGAACAGACGGAAAGACGTTATTCGTTAGAGAGTGGCATCTTTGCAGAGATCCTAAAGCAGAATATAAGGACATCACAGAGTTTCTCGATGAGTTTCAGCGATTCGCCATACGTGGAGATAAAGTTGCAAAGTGGCTCAAAGAAAGCAAAGAAAACTATTTCTTCTATCATCAGCGATACGCACTCAGTGAATGGACAAGAACCAAAGGTACAGAAGTGTATGACGGCTCCTACAGATTTTATACAGATAATGTTCGGGTAGAAACACAGAACTGCAAACTACGTTATGCGAACATAGATGGATACATATGCACAACATACGACACGAGAGAATACAAAAATGTTATTCGTTTTATGCTCGATTTCGCCAGATACCCATTGCTTGAATTCTTGCAAAAGGGCGGATATTACAAGCTGATAGCAGAATGGATAAGAGGATTTTCGAAAGAAGACAGACCGCTTATCAATAAAAGCGGCAAAACATTGAAAGCTTGTTTCAAGAAAATGCCTCTGCATTACCTTAAGATTCTGCCTGCCGACCAGTGGGGAGTAAAACAGATTCGTGCAGCCCAATGGCTGACAAAATACCCCGAGCGGCTCAATGAAGAATATACTCGAATATTCCTTGAGGAACTTCCGCTTACAGACAGAATCGGAAACTGCTTGGAATATATGAGTCTGAAACAGCTGCTCAAATATCTAACAAAACAAGAGCGCAGCGGAACACGGATAGCGGACATCGCATACTCCGACTATATAAAAGAATGCGAGATGCTTGAACTTGACCTTACGTCGAAAGAAGTTCTCTTCCCGTCAAATCTGCACGTAGCTCATCAGCGAACCTCAGCACAAATTGAATACAAGGCAAATGAAACCAAAATAGCCGCTTTTTCTGCGGCAGCGAAGAAGCTGGACAAACTGTCGTATCAAAGCGGTGAGCTGCTTATACGCCCGGCACAGCACCCGAATGAGCTTACCAATGAAGGAAAGACGTTGCATCACTGCGTCGGTGGATATGTAGATAAAATGGCGAGCGGCTCAACGGCAATATTCTTTATTCGGCTTATTAACTATCCCGACAATCCCTACTATACGCTGGAGCTAAAAGACAAGAAAGTTCAGCAGTGTTACACGCTGGGAGACAGAACCTGTCAGGCTGTAGGAGAACCGTTCATACAGACCTTCGTAGATGAATGGATGAGCAAGGTAGTTCTTAAGGAGAAGAAAACAAAAACAGCATAGGAGGAAAATGACAATGGAAAATCGAATAGCGTATCAAGAGATGGATCGTCTGGCGACGGAGATCAACACCATAAAGCAGCAGACGGCACGCACGCTACTCACTGCATCTATCGAGATCGGTGAGCGGCTTACACAGGCAAAAAATATAGTTCCTCACGGAGAATGGGAGCAGTGGCTGCTTGAAAATGTGGAATACAGTCAGTCTACCGCGCAGAACCTTATGAAGCTTTACCGTGAATACGGCGGCAATCAGATAGGGCTCTCGGGGAAAACTCCCCTTGAAATATTCGGAAGTCTTACATATACCCAAGCACTTGAGCTTCTTGCCCTTCCTCCTGATGAGCGCGAAACATTCGTAGAGGAAAACAATGTAGAGGATATGAGCACTCGTGAACTGCAGAAAGCAGTTGCCGATGTAAAGGCTGCAAAGGAAGAAGCTGAAGCCGAGCGGCGCAGAGCGGACGAGGCAGAGAGCGCGGCAGAGGAGGCGGAGAACAGACTCAAGGCAAGCCGTGAGGTAGCTGATAACCTGAGAGATAAAAACAACGCACTCGCCGCAGAAGTAAATACCGCACAGCAGCAGAGAGACAAGGAAAAAGAAAAGGCAGAAAAGGCAAAGAAGAAAGCTGATGCTGAAATAGCTAAGCTCAAAGCGGAGATAGAAGAGCTTTCAAAACCCCGTGAGCTTACAGAAGAGGAACGAGCGGCAATTGAGGCAGAGATAGCAAAGAAGTTTGAAGCACAGATAAATCAGATGTCCATTACCGCAGATGCCGCAGAAGCCAATGCAAAGAAGATACAGGAAGAGAAGGAGGCTCTTGAAAGGAAGTACCAGAAAGAGAGCAATGCAGACCTGCAGAAGTTCCAGGCACTCTTCGAGCGGTTCCAGAGAGACCTTTTCAACCTCCTGCTCCTCACAGATAAAATCGGAGGAGCAGACGCCGAGCGACTTAAAGAGGCGCTGAAGAATGTGGTTATCAGTTCGATTGGAGGGTAATCATGGGATATGAAAATTTCAGAGAACCGTGTGCATTGTGCAGGAAAGTCATACCTAAGCGAAATATGGCTAAAATCGTATTTGAGGCAGGACATACGAGCGTAAGATACCCTAAAAAGCTATGTTTTGTCTGTGACAATTGCCTACCGGATTTCCTTGAATATCTTGAGGTGCCCGAGCCATCACCGATAAGTGAAGTAGAATACAGAATCAGTAGAATGTGCAATAAATGCCATCACAATGTAAGCCGATTTGCCAGATATTGTCAGCATTGCGGAACAAAAATCAAGGGAGGAAATGAAAAATGAAAGAATTAAGAAGAGACTTGCTTACAAACAAATACACAAGAACATTTGTAGAGGAAAACTATAACTACAATGCACCACACTATTACAGAGTAATACCGTCGGAACCAAATCCGAAAAGTATGTACGAGGAGATATTATGTGAGGTTTATTTTCAGGAAGGACCTATTAAGGAGTGCGGTGTAAACGGTGTGTGTAACGAAGATCTTATCAATATGGTCATTGACCGCCTCGAGCATTTTCAGAACAGCGAGTTTAAGTGCCGTGAGAACGCTATAGCCATCACAAAGCTTGAGGAAGCTCTCCTGTGGCTGAGAAAGCGGACTATGGGAAGAGAGCAGCGCGGAGTGGAAGGCACTCACATAGTTTGAGGAGGACAAACCAATGACTAACACAAAAAAAGAAAGCATTCTTCGAGCGGCTTCTGGCGAAATTGAATCAAGGGTCAATTATGAGCTGGGTAAGATTGTAGACAACATACTCGACCTTAGAACCTCGCCCACCGCCAAGAGGACAATAACCGTAAAACTTAACCTTATCGATCGCCAAAAAGCTGAGATTGAGAGGTTACAAGAGCGCGTTTCAAATTCAAAACACGCACTTTTTGAACAACAGGATTATACGGCAAAATTGCAAAATCAAATTAAAACCGCAAGAGTCGAAGCCGTCAAAGAGTTTGCGGAGAGGTTGAAAGAGGATATTATCAACATTCAGATGAACGAAAAGTACCAACATTACGCAATACCCACGAAGAAAGTCGATAAACTCTTAAAAGAAATGGGGGTTGTAGAGTGACTACTGATAAGAAAGCAGTCCTGATAAGCATAAAGCCTAAGTATTGCGAATTGATCGCAACAGGGCAAAAAACGATAGAGGTAAGGAAGACAAAGCCAAAACTTGAAGTGCCATTTAAGGCTTATATTTATTGCACAAAGGACAAGCCAATAACAGGAAAACTATCCTCGGGCAAATATAGTCAAGATCATATCTTCAACGGTAAAGTTATCGGAGAGTTTATCTGCGATCAAATCTACAACTACTCTGCAAATCCGTTTCTTTCGGAGAAATCAAAGACAGAACTGACCATTTCAGATGAAGAAATGGAGAAAGAATCTTTCTTATCAAAACACGAGTTGCGTTCTTACGAAGAGCGCTCGGGCAATAGCAAATGGGGATTATTAGGCTGGCATATATCTAACCTTGTAATCTATGACAAACCAAAAGAGTTGAGCGAATTTTCAAATGATTCTTCACAATTAACATATGACGAAAACGGAAATGTTAAATATGTAGGCATGAAAAGACCGCCGCAGTCGTGGTGCTATGTTGGCGCAATAAAGAATGGAGCGTGAGAGCAATGACCAGCGATAAAGCAATTAAGTTTGCAGACGGCAAAGCATTTGAGCTGTTGTGTCAATTAGAAGCCTGCACCGGCAAGAAGCAACGAGACAGGATAAATGAAGAATTTAGTTTTATCAACTATGCGCGCCGCTGTATTGAAAAGGAAGTTCCGCAAAAGCCCACCAACATATCACAGGAATATGACGGTACACACGGCGAATGCATAAGATGCGGCCGAGCACTCATTGATTTTGAAAACTTCACCCGATGCCCTGACTGCGGACAGGCTTTAGATTGGAGCGGTGTGTTATGAGTAATCCTCGATTATCCCCCAATGGTATGACCGAAGGAGAAGAGCAGGAGGCGTTATTTGACTGGATCCGAACATTCGAAGAGCGATTTCCGATGCTTAAACTCATTCATCACGTACCAAATGGTGGACACCGCAATAAGGCAACAGCCGCAAAACTCAAAGCGCAGGGTGTGCGTGCAGGCGTTCTCGATATTTCAATTCCTATTCCTCGGCACGGCTATCACGGACTGTACATAGAGATGAAAGTCGGAAACAACAAAATGTCGGAAGAGCAGAAAGTCTACTCAAAGCTTCTTCTTGCGGAAGGTTATTGTGTCCGCCTTGCGTATACTCATCAGACCGCAAAAGAAATGATAATAAATTACCTCCGCTTGCCGGAGTGGACGAGGTGAAAAATGTCAAAGAAAGGATGCCAGTACTGCAGAAAAGTGGGAACAGAGTATCAACATACATACAGCGTGAAAATATCTATTGATGCTTTTGGTAAAAAGAGAGTGCTTATAGTTGAGTGTGATCCTTGCCCTCCATATGCGAAGTGCTCTAGGAAAGGAATTCCTACTCGTTCTGCGTTTGTTATCAATTTTTGTCCCGAATGTGGACGTGATTTAAGGAGTGAAAACAATGCGTGAATTGATAGACAAGCAAGCGTTGCTGGAAGATATAGAGACGACAGTCTTGCTTTCAGGAAAGCCTGTGCAGATCTTAAAAGAAATGTGCGCAGCACACGAAGTTATATCTCGAATAAAAGCCGCGCCTGCTGTCGATGTAGTTGAGATGAAACACGGCAAGTGGATTCAAGGGTTGGACGGAAGCTGTATGTGTTCGGAATGCAGTAAAGTAATTCGTTATGAAATAGACCGTCACTGCCCTGGATGCGGTGCGAAAATGGATTTGAAGGACGAGACTTGATGTGTGTAAAAATCCGAAACCCCAACAAGGTCATATATCTTATGGCGGCACAAGGCAACGCAAAAATTGAACGTAGCCGAAAGAATATAATGGATTATCTTAAAGATGGCTGGACCATTCTCTCAGTAAATTCAATAAGAAAGGAAAATACATATGGACTCAAAGCATTTCGAAAAGATTGTCAAATCGATTGTCGCAAAGTACGCAAATGAACATCTTGACAAGAGTGATGCAAAAGAAATAACCGAAGATGATGTTTATATCGTCTGGATGTGCAAGACACTTCAGAACAATAAGGCACTGGCGTCAACAACCCTGTATGACGGCATGTACTACGAGCTGACCTATAACGGAGACAAAAGCGAAATCTATGTAGATGCATACAAGAAGTGGGAAAATTTCTGCGTAAAAATGGATGAAGAAAAATGAGAAAGAAAATACATCCATGCTGTAAATGCGGCACTGCTCCGACAACTAACGCAATCCAAAGATTTAACTCGCCTGAAGATGGTATATGGTTTGCGTATTGTACTGAATGCGGAATAAGCATCACAGCAACGACTCCCGAAGAGTTAGTGCATAAATGGAATGAATTCCACAAAAACAACCCACTTATTTCCCTCACAGCCCAGCACGACATAGAGAGCATCCTCCGAGCGGCTGAGGGGCGATATACATTCATCTGCCGCTTCTGTGCTCACTGGAAGACAAAGGACTGCTGCGATAAGGACGGCAAATGTACACCCGAATGGCGAGGTGTGACCGAGAGCGAGATGATAACGTGAATTTCCGAAAACGAAAAGGAATAAATCTTTCTTACGAACAACAAGGTTATATAGCGTTTACCTGCTGGACTTACGAACAACAGCCCGAAGAGATGCGGCATAAGATATTAAACCTCTGCACCATATGCGGAGGAGATCATCGAGCGGCTTTGTTCGATGCAATGACACGGAGCGATTTATCAATTACTCAGATCGCTATGAAACATCACATCGACGCAACAACTATATACCGTATTCGTAAGAGATTTTATGAGAGCTGGGAGTAATTCCGGCTCTTTGCTTTTATATAAACTTGCAGATAACAGACACTCAAATCGTGTTAATGTGAATATGGGATGCAGAAGCGTACCTGCGTCCGAACCTCCTTACGGAATCGGAAGCGTTATGACACCTGCCGTCATTTCCGCAACGCTTCCGATTAAGGAGGACCGCTGCATAAAAGGAGGGTGGCGGAATATGGCAAAACCAAAATATGAGATATGGCTATCAGAGGACGGGTTGCTTCAGCTGTCGGCCTGGGCGAGGAACGGACTAAACAGAGAACAAATTGCACACAACATTGGAATAAACAGAAAAACTCTTGCGGAGTGGGAAAAGAAATATCCTCCCATAAGTAACGCCCTATCGCGCGCACGCGAAGTAGCTGACATTATCGTTGAAAACTCTCTATACAAGAAATGTACAGGCTACAACGCATCAGTAAAGAAGAATCACAAGCTGCGTCGGGTAGAATACGACGCAGAAACAGGCCGAAAGATCAGAGAGTGGGATGAGCTTGTAGAAGGTGTCGAAGAGGTCCATATTCCTGCAGATACTGCAGCGCAAAAATATTGGCTTGGAAATCGCAAGCCTGATACGTGGAAGGATAAGCAGGTCACCGAAGAAAAGGTTGACACAGAAGTCACTGTCCACTTTGAAGGCGGAGTGAATGATTACGCGGTATGACATTAACAATACCGAAGCCGACAAAAAAGCAGGACGCTTTCCTGAGAGCAAAGCAGAGATACGTTTGCTACGGTGGCGCACGAGGCGGAGGTAAGAGCTGGGCAGTGCGTGTAAAAGCAGCACTGCTGGCAATCTATTTTCAGGGAATCAGAATACTTATCCTTCGTCGCAACTACCCTGATTTGCAGAAGAACCACATAGAACCTCTCAGGGATATGCTCGAAGGTAAGGTATTCAGAGCCAAATACAACGATAAAGAAAAGACACTGAGAGTTGGCAAGAGTCAGATAATATTCGGCTACTGCGACAATGACAATGATCTGAGGCGATACCAGGGCAACGAATACGATGTAATCTTCATCGATGAAGCTACGCAGTTTTTGTGGGAGTGGTTCGATAAGCTCAAACCCTGCGTACGAGGCGTTAATAATTTTCCGCGTCACATCTATCTCACCTGCAATCCGGGTGATGTTGGACACGCGTGGGTGAAACGCCTGTTTATAGACCGCGATTTTCAGCCTGACGAGGATCCTGATGATTATACGTTCATAGCAGCGACAGTGTATGACAATCCTGCCTTGCTGGAATCAGACCCTGAATACGTAAAGAACCTTGAGTCACTTTCTCCTCAGCTGCGTGATGCGTGGCTTTACGGGAAGTGGGATTCGTTTATTGGACAGTATTTCACGGAATGGCGAGCGGCAGTACACATAGCAGAGCCATTTCCGATACCGCAAACTTGGCGGCGATACTTCGCTATGGACTACGGTCTCGATATGCTTGCAGGTTATCTTATTGCAGTATCTCCTGAAGGACAGGCTTTTGTGTACCGCGAGATATATCAGTCGGGATTGATTATCTCAGACGCAGCCAAGGCGATAAAGAGTATGTGTGACGGCGAAGAGATATACGAGCACCTTGCACCGCCTGATATGTGGAATAGACGTCAGGAAACAGGTAAAAGTGTGGCTGAGATATTTCAGGAAAATGGAGTATATCTGACAAAGGCAAGTAATGAGCGTGTTGCCGGATGGCTCGATATGAAAGAATGGCTGAAAGTTTATTACGATAATGACGGACAGCCTACCGCAGGGTTAAAGGTGTCTTCAAATTGCCAGAACTTGATTCGGTGTATACCGCTTCTGCAGTATGACGCAAAGCAAAGCAGTGACGCAGCAACTACACCGCACGACATTACTCACGCTCCCGATGCGATACGTTATTTCTGCGCAGGAAGACCATACGCTGCACGAACAGTACAAAAGAAATCGAACAATCTTCCGTCTGCTCTTCGAGAGCCGGAGGTTTATCAAGGAGGAATAATAGATTGGTGAAGTTTACCAAGAGAGTTGTCGAAAGGCTGAAGCTCAGGAAGCTTAATAAGCTGAGCGGACAGCTAACACTGCTGCTCAATACGAATGCTGAAGAAATAATCAGCTGGACAGCAAAGATGCTTGCTGCACAGGGATGGCGACTTATCCACGCAAGCGAAATGGACGAACTGCTCGCTCAGATAGACAAAGCTGAGGAGGACGCAGCTGCCGCCCGAAAAGAGGTTGAAACGCTCAAAAGCACAAACATTTCGGGAAAAGCTGACGAAGCATCAGAGATTCTGAGAGAATTCCTTTACGGACCTAAGGGCGGTGAAGAGTAATGCCGGACACTAAAGCTTGGGAGGAATATCAGAACGGACTTACCTACCAGAAGACAATGAAATTCAATACTGATTTCCCAATGTATATTCGCTTCAAAGAGGGCGATCAGTGGGCACCAAAGACCGAGCGAACCAAACATTTACCACGCCCCGTATTTAATATCGTAAAGATGTTCATACGTGCAAAGCGGTCGAGTATACTCAATCAGCCTGTTTCAATAAATTATACGGTAGCTGAGGTATGCGACGATACTCTTAAACGTGAATTTGCGCATAACGGTGCGCAGGATTTTTCTGATTATGCACGTCAGCTGTGGAGAAGATGCGAGCAGGACAAACTCAACGCAGAATGCCTTGACGATGCCGCTACTCTTGGCACAGGAATATTCCACTACTACTTTGATGCAGGCGTGAAAGGCGGTACGGAAAAGCCATACATAGGAGAGATCAGAGGAGAAACTCTTGATCCTCTCAATGTTATATTCGGCAATCCTCAGGACAGGAATGTGCAGTCTCAGCCGTATATCATCATAGCTCAGAGAAAGACTGTTGATGAAGTCAAAGCGATTGCTGAATCCGAAGGCTGTAAGCGTGTCGCTGAAATCTGCGGCGACGAAGATACTGCAGACGAAGGTTATGATGCAGCTCAGCACGAAATGCGAGGTCAGAAAAAATGCACACTGCTGACACGATACTATCGTAAAGAAGATGGCGCAATTTATTTTGACAAAGCAACCAAAGGCGTGGATGTGATAAAGGAACGTTGCCTCACTCCGGAAGGAAGAACTCATAAGATATGTATATATCCCATTGAGGTAATGAACTGGGAGATTCGAAAGAAATGCATATTCGGAATAGGTGAAGCTGTAGATCTTATTCCAACCCAGAAGGCTATAAATTTCCTCAAGGCAATGGAGGTGCTGTCTGTTCAGCAGGTGGCGTGGCCTAAAGTCGTATCCAAACCAAATGCATTAAATCAGCCGATAACAAATGAACCGGGAGAGCATTTGATTGATCACTGCCAGACAGGACAGGGTATTTACTATTTAAACCCTCCTGTAATGTCAGCTGCAGCCACAAACCTTGTAAGCACTCTTTTTGACCTGCAGAGAACCGTGTCGGGAGTAAGTGAGGTCAGTACAGGCGAGCCTATTGGTGCAAGTATAGCGGCATCTGCAATCATAGCTCTGCAGAATCAGGCCAAGACACCCATCGAAGAAGTACAGAAACGCTTCTACAGATGTATACAGGGCGTGGGTAAAATATGGGAAGAGCTTATCAAAGCGTACTACCATACGGAACGCAACATAACGGTTGATTCTCCGGAAAAAGATGAGCTCGATAAGACGAGACCGTTTACGGGAACATCATATGCAGACTGTGAGTTTGATTTACAGATAGATGTCGGCGCTTCGTCTGAGTATGGCGAAGTCCTCGCACAGGCTACTCTCGACAAGCTCTGGGAGCGAGGAGATATAACTACCGATGAGTATATCGAGCTGGCACCGCATAATGTTATACCCTTCAAGGAGAGACTTAAGCAGATGCGAGAAAAGCGTGGAGCAAATATCGAAGCTCAGCTGCAGCAGATAACAGATCCTCAGCAGCTGCAGCAGATCGCTCAGACGGCAATGCAGATGTCACAGCAGATCGCACCGTCTAATGCACAGAATGAAATTGGTACGCCTGGTATGACATTAAATCCTGCAGGAGCAGGGGCAACGCCGCTTCCTGCAATACCAAAAGCGCCCACAATACCTTCGATAGGAGGTGGAGCATAATGGATTGCCCTAAGTGTGGAGCAATTATGTACATAATGGATTCAAAACTTACTGCAAGGCACGATGATACACCTGATGAAAAGACGGAAATCGTGAGAGTTACGACATTGCAATGCCATAATAAAGCTTGTGGTCACACCGAAAAAATAGAGAGAATCATAAATAATCAGGAATAATCCTGTTTATAGGGCTGAAAAACGGTAACGTTCCGAACCTCGCCCACAAAACGTGAAAGGAGTACAAATATGTACGATACAGATTATTTGGCTGATAATACCGCTGCTGAAGAAGCTTCTGCTGCCGCAGATGGAGACACAGCAGAGGGAGACGGTGCCGCCGCCGTTACACAGAACGATACACACGCGCAAACAAAAGCGTTTTCCGAACGGCTCAACAAAATGTCGGATGCCAAGGTTGACGAATTTGTCAAAAGCTTGAACATCACAAACCCTTACACAGGAAATAAGGTAACAACCAGAAGAGAGCACGAAGAATATCTGCAGATGGTTGCAGCAGATAATGCAGGCGCAGATCCTGAAACCACCGCAGAAAACTTTCGTTTGCGTTCTCAGCTTGCGGACTATCAATTACGCGAGGAAGAATCAAGGTTAAAAACCGACCCTGTATTCGGAAGCTATTTCGAGCAGTATCGTGATGAACTTCTGGAGGCTCAGCGCGATGAGCGTGCCAACGGAAACGATATACCGCTTGAAATGCTGCTTCGAGCAAGGATAGCTGAGGAACTTCCCAATATTCTTGCAGACAGAGAAAATAAAGCCAAATCGGAAGCGCTTACGGATATACGCGCAAATGCAGCGGCTTCCCCCGGTTCTTCAGGAGGTGCTGCGACAGGAAATTCAAGCTCGTATGCATCTATGTCGGATGCAGATTTTGAAAAGGTCTATCGCGCAGCACTTAATGGAGATCTCAAGAAGTCGTAATCTCGATAGAAAGGAATACGACAATGAAAAGAATTCTGCATATTTTAGGTCTTATATTCGCTTTTCCGCTTATGCTTATGATTGGAGCGGTAACCCACAATACCAACACTCTTGAAACTCTTACCGAAGAGAACAAGGAGTTTTACGACAGAACACTCCTCAAGCGCTGTCTGCCTGAGCTTGTGTTCCAGCGTTACGGTCAGAAAAGACCGATTCCGAAGCACGGCGGCGATACAATAAATTTCAGAAAATTTGAGGCACTCCCTGCCGCAACCACCGCGCTTACAGAAGGCATCACGCCTCCCGGTCGCGCACTGTCTATGTCTGTAGTCAGAGGAACAGTAAAACAGTACGGTGACTTTATAACAACTACCGACAAAATCGATATGGTCGGTATTGACCCGGTAGCGACAGAGGCAGCAACTCTTTGCGGAGAACAGGCTGGCCTCACTATCGACACAGTTACTCGTGATATTGTTTGTGCCGGCACAAATGTGCTTTACGCAAACGGAGTATCTACCGCCGAAGTTGCCGCAAACAACATTATGACAGGTGCTCTCATTAAGAAGGGTGTCCGTACTCTGCGCAGACAGAACATCAAGCCCCCCGTTAACAACAAGTATTTCCCTCTCCTTGTTCACACTGATGTTGCAGCGGACATTATGGATGATCCTATGTGGCAGCATTTCAATGTGCATAACGGTGGAGCTAAGATCGAAGAGGGCGAAGTCGGCAAGATGTACGGTGCGATGATTATCGATACCACCAACGCACTTGTCAAGGAGGGCGAAGGTGCAGACGGCGCAGATGTCTACTGCTCAAACCTCATAGGCAGCGATGCTTACGGCGTTGTTGACGTGGAGGGCAGCGGCAAGCCCAAGATCATTATTAAGCCTCTTGGCTCCGGCGGTACCGAGGATCCTATCGATCAGAGGGCGACTGTTGGCTGGAAGACGCTTTTCACCGCAGTACGCTTGAATGAATTTGCAATGCTTCGCATCGAAACCGGAGCAACAGCATAAGGAGGTAATAAAAATGGCAGCAAGAAATACATCCGCTACCGAACCTGCGGCAGCACCCGAAGCAACAACCGTAGATACCGAACCTGCGGCAGCAACTGAGGAAGCCAGCGCCCCGGCAGCAGTTCCTGAGGACAAGCTCACCAATGCAAAGATCGACTCAGAGGCAAAGGGGATGAAGGCAATCCTCGATGCCCGTCCGAAACGTACGATCAAGATCAAGGCGGCAGAGGGCGCACCTCCTGTGGGAGTAGGAATCAACGGATATACATACCGAGTTCCTGTCAACAAGCACGTCGAAGTGCCCGACGTAGTAGCTGACCTTCTCGAAAAGGGCGACTATATCTAAAATTTGATCGGGGGCTGCTCGCCGTGGGCGGCTCCCGATTTTTTAAAAGAGGTGAGAAACAGTGACAAAAAAAGAAGCCATCGAAAAAACTCTGAGAGTTCTTGATGAAGCGACACTCAACGGAATACCGACGCCGGAAGATCAGATAGCAGATTTGCGTGACAGAGCGGCATACTTCATCAATGATGCTGTGCAATGGCTCGCGAGCATATTCAGAATACCTTCAACGCACATTGTAGTTCGACATCGCATAAAGAATCTCATAGGCGACAGCTTTATATCAAAGGGATTTATGCCGACGGAATGCTACAGCGCAAAGGCTGATGCACGATCGTTCTGCATAGAGACCAGCGGAAGCGTCACGATAACTGTTTCGGATAAAGAAAAGGAAATCGCAAAGTACTCAGTCAGTGGAGAACCATTCACTGTAACAAAAGATAACATTAACACAAACGGCGAAGTGTCGCTGACAGTAACAAGTGCGTATCCATTTATCGTCAGGCATCCGGCATTATACGCTTG
This sequence comes from Acutalibacteraceae bacterium, assembly GCA_045604965.1. Taxonomy (GTDB): domain Bacteria; phylum Bacillota; class Clostridia; order Oscillospirales; family Acutalibacteraceae; genus JAISGQ01. Next base: position 23,496 of record JAZUPB010000006.1, on the reverse strand, counting down.
TGCGTTTGAAAGTACAGAGCAAATCCCGATATATGCGCCGTACGTTCCCTGCGAAATGCCGGAAGATTTCAGGGAGTTTGACGGAGTATACCAGAGCAGTGACAGCATCCATTTTCGTGAATACCCGGACGTGCGCAGAGTAGGAACAAGAACATATCTACTCCCTTACGACGCTGAAGGTCAGTTTGAATTCCGATACTGGAGAATGGCACAAACGGTACCACCTGATGCACCGGACGATACTGAGCTTGAAGTCGTATCTGCGGCAGAAGCTCTCATACCGCTGCATATAGCTCGTGCGCTTACGGTAGGTAATGATGAAACACAGGCTTTGTCATACTGGATAGATAATCGCCTGAGTACAGAACTATCCGTACTGCGCACTATAGAGAAGGGCGGTAAAGAGCCCATACAGACTATATACGGGGTGGATTGGTAGAATGGCAAGATCACCTTCATCGCCTGCAGTTTATACTACAGGAATATCTACGTTTTTAGGAGTAGACTTTGCCAACTCTCCGACAGCAATGGATATGCGCAGGTCTCCCGATGCACCGAATATGGTGAGGGCTCACACGGGCAAAGTGCGTAAACGCCTTGGCTATCAGACTCAGGGAGAATACGGAGAGAGAATAAACGGCATCTACACTTTCGGGGGTCTGCTGATTATTCACGCAGGAACGAAAGTGTTTGTTGACGGAGAAGATACGGGCGGAGTGTTTACAGATGCGAAATCATCGGCCGTAGCTTTCGGTCGATCAAGCGAATCAGGAACAGACGACCGAAAACCGTGCTTTGTTCTTTTTGATACCGAGAATATGTGGATCCTTGACGCAGACGAAAAACAATTCTTGAGCATCAAGGATAAGGCGTATTGCCCGCTTATCATAATCGCCAGAGCACCGAGCGGAGGCGGTACAGCGTATTATGACGTGAATTTGCTTTCGGATTCCTGGAAAGAATCTTTCGCAGGAACAAAGGATGCCACTGAATATCAACTTACGTTATCACCGCTATCGGATGTGCCTGTTACGGCAAAAAAACTTAATTCTGATGGAGTTACCTGGAAGGAGCTTAAGGAAGAAACGGATTTTACCGTAGACAGAGAGAGCGGAGTAGTGGCTTTTATAAATGCACCAGGATTATCTCCGGTAGAAGGCGAAGACAATGTTGTTATAACAGCGAGCCTTGACAGATCTGAAAAGAGATCCAAGATAACGCAATGCACGGTTGCGACAGTTTACGGTGACTCAGGAGCAGGCAACAGGATATTCTGTTCAGGAAACCCTGAATATCCGAATCGAGATTTCTGGTCAGCACTCAACGATGCGACATATTTCCCTGATCTTAATTATTCCGTTCTTGGCGGTGCTGACTCAGCGATAGTAGGGTACTCTGTTCTTGGTTCATATCTTTGCGCCCACAAGGATCACAAAGAAGGAACTGTTTATGTACGCGCCGGGAACTACGACTCCGAAAATGATGAAATGAATTTTCCAATTGTCAACATTGTAAGAGGTCCGGCAAGCTGCGCACCAAAGTCGCATTGCTTCTTTATCGATGAACCGTTGTTTTTAACTGCAAGGGGAATATATGCTATCACCACGACTGAGCTCACGCAGGAACGTTATGAGCAACGTAGAAGCCACTACATAGATCCTCGACTCACTAAAGAGGAAAATCTGCAGGAAGCTGTAGCTTGTGTGTACGGAGATTATTATGTGCTGGCAATAAACAACCAAATGTATTTGCTTGACGGAACAACAAAGGACTACACGAAGGATGAGCCTTATGCTACTTTCCAGTATGAGTGTTTTTACTTTCCTGATATTCCTGTACGCAGTATGTCAACCATTAATGACACCCTCTACTTCGGAGATATAAACGGCAAGCTATATGCGTTTGCAAAAGACGAAACCATAGCGGGCAACTACAACGATAACGGCATCGCAATAGAAGCGTACTGGCAGACGGCAGATCTGCAGGGAAAGGCATTTTATCACAATAAGCATTTTCGGCGCTGTGCTGTGCAACTCGAAGCTGCTGCAGCAACAGGAATGACAGCAGAGTGCAGGATACTCGGATTGTGGAGAGAAATGTTTTCGGATTATACAAAAGCGAGACATTTTCGCTTTTCGCAGATTACTTTCTCAAAGTTGACGTTTTCGTGTGACACTTCTGCGCAGACCATAATCAAGCGAATGAATGCAAGAAAAATCGATAAGGTCGGATTCAGGTTTCGCAACAGCGAGCTGAACGAACCTTACGGACTCGAGCAGATAGCATTTGAGTATACAGAAACTGGAAATTATAAGGGGTGAGAGTTATGAGCATAGAACTTAAGGCGCTGAAAATAGACCCTGAGGGCAAAGGTGTGACACCGCTACCTGATACTCCCGCACTGTCAGCGAAGGAGATGCAGGCGAAATTTGATGAGTTGCCGCTTGCGTGCATCAAACAAATCAACAATGTAATAGATGACCTTCTTTGTTTGAAAGAAGCAATAACAAACGCTGTTGGAGTGGTCATACCTAAAACAAATGCATTGCTGCGAGGTGATGGAGAAGGTAATGTGGACGAGCAGCCTATAGACGATAAACCGATGCAGGATTCACAAAATCCTATAACCTCTGGGGCGGTATATGATGAGATAAAGAAATTAAGCGGAAAAGAGCCAAGCGGTGGAGTGGTCCTTTGGGAGGGGTCATGGTCAACAGCGAAAGGAGCAACACTCACGATTTCCAAATCAGACGGCTCAATTGGATGTACAGGACTAGGAAATATTGTTGATTATGAATGGATTACTGCTTGTTGCGGAGGCACTTCGCCATATCTACTGCATAATGATGGTTCGAATGTGGTAGGTGGCGGCACAACATTCAGTAAAATCGAATACGAAGCAAATAGTAAGAATGGTACAACGGGACGGTCATTTAGGGCGGCGATTTCGGGCAATACATTAACTGTAGAATACCATAGAAGTACGGTTGCATCAGAAACAGCGGACAAGATTAGTACAGCATCAATAACACAGTTTTGTGGAATAAAATTTGACAAGGAGTAACCGTATGAAAAAACATTACGAGCTGGATAATGAAAATAAAATTATAGTTACAGCTGATACAGAAAGGATTACAGATAATGGGATCAAAGGAGAGTGGTTCGATTTCCCTGATGACTTCGATTTCAACAAACAGCATTTCTATAAAATTATCAATGGCGAGCTGATAGAAGATACGGAAGCGATTGCGGCAGAGTTGTCAGAACAGATACGCAATGAACGTGACGCGTTATTAAAACAGTGCGATTTCACTGTACTGCCTGATTCTCCGTTCACTGACGAACAGCGAACTATGTGGATTGAGTACAGGCAAGCACTTAGGGATATTCCTCAGCAGGAAGGATTTCCGTTTGATGTGACATTTCCTGAAATACCCGAATAGAACAGGAGGTTTAATATGTCTGTAAAATCATACTGTAAAAATGAGCAGAAACAGCTCAGTAAGAATTTCAAGCTATCAGAATTTCATTGTCACTGTAAAAACAGAGAATGTAAAAAGACACTTGTTGATGAAGAATTGGTTAATCGTCTGCAGTATATGAGAGAACGCGCAGATATTAACGTGAACCTCAACAGCGCGTATCGCTGTGCGAAGCATAATCGATCTGTCGGAGGATCCAAGACCAGCAAACATATGCAGGGACGAGCTGCTGACGTCGTTGTCAAGGGAATGAAAGCAGCGGATATGGCCAAGCTTGCGGTCGAGGCAGGATTCAGAGGTGTTATCCTCTATAGCAACCGTGTCCACGTCGATACACGTTTGACAGACACTTTTTATCACCGCGACTATAACGGAGGCAGATACACAAAACCTGCTAAAGCTTCGTTTGGCGTATCTGCAGTCATCAACCCTTGGGTAGAACCTACTGAAACTGTCAAAAAAGGCTCTAAGGGGTTGACCGTCAAATGGGTGCAGTGGGCCCTCAGAAAAGCAGGCATTAAGCTTGATAAGATCGACGGCTCGTTCGGAAACAAAACACAGACAGCTGTCGAAAATTTTCAGGAAGAAAAAGGTCTTGAAAAAGACGGCAAGGTCGGTCCAAAGACAAGGGCAGCTCTTAAGGAGGCGATGAAGCGATGAATATTTCTCTTGCTGTACTATTGCCGATTATTTTTGCCGCTGTCGGTGCCGCAGGAACCTATTTTACATTACGTCGGACTTCGGCGAAAGACAACAACGAAGAAGGAAAAGCAAGTGGCGTGATACTGACTGAAATAGGATACATAAAATCGGGCGTCGATGACATTAAGAGACATCAAGAAAAGCAGGACGATCAGTACGTCGAACTGCGCCAGCAGGTAACTCAGAATACAGCAGCTGTTAAATCTGCACACAAGCGCATAGATGACCTTATTGCAAGAGAGGAGCAGACTCATTATGAATAAGGAGTTCCTTGAAAGACTCAAATCACCCGTTTTATGGGGCGCAGTGCTTACAGTTATATATGCGCAGCTTGAACTTCTGCAGGAGAACGGAGCCAGCGCAAAGAATATCATCATAGCTGTGCTGATTGTTTTGTGCGCGGTATTTTCCGCACTGAATAATCCTACAGACAGAAACAATATGTGAGGTGAATACAAGATGAATAAGAATGCTTTACGCACCTACGATTCTGACAGACCTGCCGGAGGGGTCGATTTTAACGCACAGTTAAAAAAGTTAAATGAAGAAACGCTTTCAAATCCTACATCCAAAAGTCGAAGTAATTCATTTTCCAGAGGTGCAGCCAAAACATTCAACGAAGCAAATGCTCAAGCTGCGGAGTACCAGTCACAGCTTGACAGCCTCAACGCAAATGTGGCAGACACAAAGCAAAAAAATTGGATAAAGTATATGAAAGCAATAAAGGCATTGCCTCAGCAGATGGCAAACACAGGAATCAACGGAGGAACAACAGAATCCTCCCTCGTACGTTTGAACGCTGCATACGGAGGGGCAAACAATGATGTTGACAAGGAAGTGCTTGTAAACAGAACAAACCTCCAGGAGCGTGTGAAAGCGGCAAGAGCGATGGCTGAGGCAGCCAAGAAGAGACTTGGTAATTCAGGTGGAAGTTCGTATGTAACAAACGCCTACGGTAATATTCTGAATAATGCACAGCAAACGGAGCTTAATTCCATAATTCAGAGAATGTCGACTATGGGATATTCTGACGAGCAGATACAATCCACACTTCAGAATGCAGGATTTTGAGAAAGGGTGAAAATCATTGGAGTATAAAGCAAATGAAAAACCTAAACACGGAATATCTCTTGATTACATCAAGTCTGTAAAAGCAATCAATAGTAAAAGCGCCGCCCGAAAGGGCGGCATATCTCTTGACTATATTTCCAATATCACAAGAGATACGAGAGATAATGATAAAAACATCTCAAAAATAGCATCGAACTTTCAAAGTGATATAGCTGAAATGGTAACGGCTCCTGCATTGAAGGAGAATGTCAGCACGAAATCAAAGCTGCAAAAAAATAATACCGCAGGTAAGGAGATCACTGCCGAAAGTCGAAGTCCTTTGCTGCCAAAAGGTGCAACCACACAAAGTATCTCACGCAGCCTGCCAACCCCCAGAGTAATCGAGAACAGCAATCAGAAAAATTTGCCACAGCAGAGCGTGCAGAACATACACCGTAATCAGCAAAACGATTTTCGCATAGGAAGAAATATGCAGTATGATGTAAGTTCAAGCGATGCAAGAGCGCAAGCTGATCCAAAACCGCATAAACCAATGTCGGGTGATTTGCGAATAGGAAGAAATGTGCAGTACGAAAACCGCCCTGAGATTGATAAAAAGACAAAGACTCTGCTCAGAAACGAAGAATACCTGAAAAAATCCAACAGCTATGCAGCAGTTAAATCCAGAATACAAAATGGTACATTTGATGTTAACCAGGAGGTTGACTGGGACAATGATCCGAATGCAGACAAAGTAAGTAAAACAATTAAACAGGCAATCGATGAACAGGAGAAAATTGTATCTGATTGCAAGAAAAAATTTGACTCGGAGGAGCTGTTCTCGATAGAACAGCATTACGGCGAGTACAATTATTGGGTAAATTATGGACTGAGCCCGAAAGCTGCATTCGAACAAATGAAGCAGACGTATATGCTGGATGATTCCGCATACAAAAATGAGAGAGACTTCATAGAGCGATATAACACCCTTACGGCCCCAATGCGTGAATTAGAGACCTTGAAGGAAGCATACAAAGAACGTCTTACTGCAGAAGAATCAAAAAGGAATGAGCATAACGTATATGTAATGGAGACTTCAGCACATAACGATGCAAAATTCTATGAGATAGCGCTTGGCATAGGACGATGCAAAGAGGAAAAATGGGATCCGTTAAAAAATGATAATTATATTGCAGCTGTAAGAGCAGGAGCGGCAGGGCGCGGAGGTGTTGCTTCAACAAAAGCTTACAGCGAAGATGTAAAGGCGTTTGAGGAATCCCTACAAAACCCCATTGCGTATATAGAAAAATACAGAGATGAAATAAAGGAAGAAACAGGCACACACGCCTGGACGGACGGAGCGGCATTGCTCGACGCAGGCATATATACTCCTGAATATCTATACTTCACCGAAAATGAGAAGCTGATATATACTTACTATGCAGAGACCCAGGGACGCAAAAAGGCTGATGAGTATATGCATAGCCTGATGCCGAAGCTAACAAAGCGCCGAGCAGATTACAGAGCGGAAAACAACGGGATGGACGCAATCTATAACTGGGCGGCGGAAAATGACCTGGCTGCAGGTGCTCTCAGTATTCCGTCCAATCTTATAGGAGGAATATCATCTCTTGCGGGAATGGTCACAGGAGAAACAGATAAACAGAGTGGAGCTTTCTATCTTTCAAATGTAACCCAAGCTCTTCGATCAGGCGCAACGTCGGACGACAGCAAAGTGGGAGCGTTTTTGGCGAATGTTGGATTGTCTATAGCAGACAACATAACGATTGGAGCGGTGTTTGGACCATATGCTGCCCCATACGCAATGGCAACAACAGCCGGAGGAAATGCGTACAATGATGCAATTCAAAGCGGCAGTTCACAGGAGGAGGCTACCGCATATGCAACAATGGTAGGATTTATCGAATGGGGAACAGAGAAAATACCCTTCGATAAACTAATCGAGCTTTCTAAATCAGGAAAATCATTAACAAAAGGAACACTTAAACCGGCAATAAAAGAGATCCTCGAACAAGCAGGCACAGAAGCGGGCGAGGAACTGGTAAACTCCTATGCAACCACGCTTATGGATATGGCAGTGCGAGGGGACACTTCGGATTACGAGCAATATGTACAAATGCTGATGGAACAGGGACTGACTTTGGACGAAGCACAAAAACAGGCAAATATAAGCTTCTTCCTGATACAGCCCCTTGAGTCAGCTGCAGCCGGAGGAGTGTCCGGCGGTGCTATGTCAACGGGATATATGGCCGTGAACACAATATCACAAAGAAGTGAAGCAAAAAACACAAACAGAGGAAATGAACTCGCTGACAAGGTGAATTCCGGTACACAGCTTACGATAAGCGAGAAAAAGGAATTGCTGAAAATGAATGCGGCAGATCCATCAAGAACACTGTTTGAATCCAAGACAGGAGTATCGCTCAATGGAGATTTTACACAGGTGTCAGCATCACTGAACGCAGCGGCAAGCACTGCAGCAAAAGAAAACGCCGCAAGCGCAGCAGAAGGAAAAATCGGAGCACCCCTCGAAGATGATATAGATGCACGCTTAGAGATGCTCAGACGGCAGATAGCGCAGAACGAAAATACCGATGAAGTTAATGTTGAACAGCAGAGCATAGAAACAGAACTGCCAGAGCAGGGTGTTGAGGGCGATGCATCTGTACCATACACACAGGCGGTTAATCAGCTTGATGAGAACAGTTATGCAGATGCTCTTGAGAGTGCACGTGTTAAGCAGGAGAATATATACGGAGCAGAATTAGTCAGAAACGCAGGCTCTGCCGCAGGAGTGCTCAACAGAGGCATAAGGAATCCAAAATCAGTATCTTCGATGCATAATAGAGGTGTATTGCTGGAAATCGGTAACGGTCAGTCGATAACATCAATCTCGATAGACGATATAACGGAGTACTCGCCGCAGAACCGCAGCGGCGTTTCCAAAAACGTAATGTCTCAGCTCAGAGCGGCAGAAGCCTTCGCGGCATCCGGAGGGCTCGACGTATACTTCTACGATGGCAGAGTCACACCTGTGAGAGGACACTCCGGAGAACCAGTAAATGGATTCAGACACAAAGGATCGGACGGAGAGTATATTGCGATAGACATAAATTCTGATGCACCGATGCTTTTTGTCTTTGGACACGAAATGTTTCACGCAATGGGAAAAGAATCAGAGTCAAAGCTTACAAAATATCTGAGCGACTACCTTGGAGACGAGCTTTCTATCGAGCAGGCGGCGGACAAGCTGGGAGAATGCCTTTGTGACCCTGCATTCTGTGAATACCTTGTAAATAAAAACAGAACCCTCGCGCAGAAGGTTCTGGACTTTATTAAGGATTTTATTGCAAGACTTAAAGGAGAGAATGTGCCTCAGCTTAATTCTGCACAGAAGACACTTGCAAATGCGTTGAATAAATACTTAAAAGAAAAAAGGGAGATGTTTGCATCAGAAGAAAATTCCTTTATGTATAGAGGAAAGTCTGACGAAGGTGTTGATATCTTCGAAACAAGCGACGAGATTAAAAGGTTAAGTTGGTCAGAAAAACTCCAAAGATTCAAGGAGAATTTTTATAATCCGGAATCGCCGCATTATCTCGGTACTAAAATTCGTTTTGAATACAATGGGAGAATCGAATTTGCAGAAATAGACAGATACACAAAAAAAGAAAACACCGACAAGCTGAATCCTCGCAGACTTAATCAATGGGATAAAGCGAAGATAAATGTTGGTGCAGACGGTGATTTTATTCTGTTGACAGAGAATGCAAAATACGAACGATTCAGTAAAAACAATAACAAACAAAAAAATGACGCGCACAAAAAAACGGAGCATTTCGAATATTATATAAAAGAGGTGCGTATAGACGGAAAAAATTACGATGTTATCGTAAATATACGCATAGAGGAAAGCGGAAATAAATTTGTTTACGAAGTAAAACTGGAACAAAAAAAGGAATCCTCGCCGCAAGGCCCTCAGATTGAAAATAATCGTCGGCCGAAGGTGCAGGGCACCCGCTTATCGGAAGATTCCGATAATAGTATATCTGAGCCTACCGACAATGTCAACTCCTATATGTACGCCGGAATCAAGGCGAAAAACGCAAGCGTTTCCGATTTGAAGTCTGCAAAGCAGATGGAGAGCGACGGCGCAGACGGCGAAATAATCCGAAAGAAAACCGGATGGCACAAGGGATATGATGGTGAATGGCGTTTTGAGATCGACGATAAAAAGATGCAATTTGTCAAGGACGGTAAGTTCAGTAATCCTGATATATTACGCAAGAATGAGCTGGAGCACAGATTGTTAAGATTGCCTGATACGATGACAGAAAAAGAGATTGATGAACTTAGACATCTCACAAGCAATCTCAAAGGAGTAAAAACTCGCCCGGAAACCCTTTGGGACTACATTGAACACGATGAATTGTTCAATGCTTATCCGCAGCTCAAGAATATTCCTTTGAGGTTCAAACGACTTGACGGTGGAAGATTCGGAGAATACAACCCAAGAAGAAAAGAAATTTCAGTTGAAGAACGAATCAGAAATAACGAGCGGCAGCTGAAAAGAACCTTAGTCCACGAGATACAGCACGCAGTACAGGACATAGAAGGGTTCGCCCAAGGCGCAAGCCCGGAATATTGGAAAGAAAAGTTCATCGACCAAGCGACGAAAGAAAAAAGTCGTAAGATAAAGGCGATGATTGATGGTCTTGACAGTGAAAAACGAAGCAAGCTTGATCGGATGCATATGCTTGATGAAATGATCGAAGAGATCATAATGGACGAAAATTTCAAAGAGGATAAGACCTTAAGAGAAAAGTATCGCCAGGCGGAAAACGAGATGGACAAGATTCTCAACGAACTTCGATTGACAGAGTGGTTCCGCAACCTTGAGGAAATGCAGTTCGCTGAGCCGGTGGTTCAAGGGGATCCAACAAGCAGCTACGAAAAGACCGCAGGCGAAATTGAAGCTCGAGATACGGGAAGCCGTGTTGACCTCAATTCTGAACAAAGAAAAAACACCCGTCCGAACATAGATCGAAAGGATGTTGTGTTTGCAGATGAGTCAGTCATATATCACGATGCCAATGAAAATGACAATTCTTCAATCAAGCATCAAATAAGAGCTCACATTGGGGAACTTAATAATATGGAGCCTGTATACACAATGCAGTATTTATCCATAAGTAAAAAAGAACTGAAAGCGAAAGCGCTTGAACAATTTAAAAAAATCGGGTATAAAGTGGATCGTCAGAATTTTGGAGTAATTGACATAGGTGAAAAGCAAATAAATAAAAGCCTTGATTACATCAACAATGACGCCGAAAAAGCTGCATTGCTTACGGTTCCTGCGGTGCTAAAGCGAGGCATAGATATATCCGGACACGATAATCATAAAGGGAGAAATTATAGTACAATCACTATTGCGGCAAAAGTTGTAATAAATGGCAAGGTTGGGAATGTAGGCGCTGTCGTAACTCAAATAGAAGGGAAGAATAAATATAAGGTGCATAGGATATTGATGCCTGATGGATCTGAATTCATTTTTGAACAAAAAAATGATACAGAACTTACATCCGGCGAATCCCTATCGAATAACGATAAGCACGCGCCCATCGGTCCTGTACCTAACACCAGTATATCCAATTTTTCTGACGATGTCAACAACTCCTTTATGTCGCGCTCATCTCATATCGACATCGGTGACGGTGTGAGAATAAAGAAGATGGACGCACAGACAAGAGCAAGCCGTAACAAAATTGACTCCTACACACGTAAGCAGTATAATGATTTCGGCTGGGTCAATGTGAATGATATACTTACGGGTAAAGAGTTGAAAAAACTATACACCCAGTTTGCGGAAGCAAAAGCAAAAAAATACATTTATCCTAAATCTGCAAACAGCGAGTATATGATAGCAGTTGGCGATAAATATGCCGTGAGTGATAAACTGGTTTACATTAAGGGGACGATTCAGCATCCGGTCGTCACACAGGTACTTGCGATTATTGATGATATATCCGATAATGAAGCAACTAATTTTATTGATGAGGTGGTAGAATATGAACAGCGTGGACACGACAATGCGCACCAAATTATTGCTGCTTATGAGGGAAAGGAAATTTTCCGTCGATACACGGTACACGATTGTGTCGACTATAGCAAGTATAAATCCGGAGAACGAAGTGATAGCAGAGCTGATAGCGATGGTGGAAGAGGGAGCATCGGAAGAGACAGTAATGAACAAGGTGCTTTCAATGACAAAGTAATACGCAGCTCTGATACATCAAACAATTCCTTTATGTCGCGCTCATCTCATATCGACATCGGTGACGGGGTGAGAATAAAGAAGGTGGACGCACAGACAAGAGCAAGCCGTAATAAACGATTTGCTGCAGAGTATGATCTTATCAACCGCATTGCAAAGAGAACACGCACTAAGGTGCAGTATGTTTCTTCGATAATGCAGAATGGAGAAGATCTTAACGGTGGATGCTACTATCACAGATCGAGCGGTACACTGTATCTCAATGTCAACTCAGACAAGGCACTTTCAAGTGTATTCTATCGCGGACTTCTGCATCATATCGCAGAAAGCAACTCCAAGGGAGACAACGCTTTTGTGCGTACTTTATATAACTACGTGCGTGAATTTGGAAAAGATGCAGGCTGGAAGGGTGATGTGATATCTCAGATCAACGAAGTCCTGAATGGAAAGACTGATACTGCACGTGCTTACGGAGCATTCGAGGAAGTTTTCAGCAGTAAGGTCGCAGAGATGTTCGAGGATGAAAATTTTATGCGTTACGTTTCACGCAAAAATATGACCTTCCTTCAGAAACTGTGGGAAAACATCAAGAATTTTATCATTCGCTCCCTTGGCGGTACCTACACACCGCCTCTGGATGTGATCAACGCAAAGACTGCAGAAGATATCATAGGAAAGATGAGCGACATTCAGGTGCTCATTGCTGACGCCCTTGACCGTCAGGGACGAGACAGAACCAAGGCGGCAAGCCGAGCGGCAAAGGAAATCACCAAAACCGCGCGTAAACTCAGCGGTAAGTACGCCGAACTCAACGGTGAAGCATATACCGAAAAAGAGTGGCAGAACTACGACTCGGACAAGATCGAGTATGAGGACATAACCGTTACCGAACTTCGTGAGCGTGTTAAGAAAATGCCCTCTGCGCTGCTTGACACCCTTGCCCGTGAAATGGACTATACTCTTAAGGGTGAAACAGCAACAGCCAGACGAGCGGAATTCACGGAGAAGGTTCTCTCGAAGCTTCACCCTGAGGATATTGTTTCTGTTCCCAATATGCCGTACAAAGAGGGAGAAATATCTCCTCTGACCGCGAAAGAGCAAAAGCAGAATATATCAGCTCTCAAAAAGACAGGCAGCATAAAAACGGTGCGCAAATACGGTTATCAGAATGTAGCAGATGGAGTTATGGTGTATGTAACAAACCCATCAACGATACCTTTATCAAACGCTCACGCCGATAACATTGCAGCCGGAAAGAGTCTCGCAGGAGCCCTGGGCTTTGAACGTATAGGTTATTACACAGGTGAAATAAGGAACATAAACGGCAGAGAGGTAAAGACAGAAAGCCAAGCTGTTATCAGCAAGGATGGAACTTTGTACATCAACCTTAATGCAGACAGTCCGTACACTGCCATAGTCGGTGCGTCGTGGTTTGAGAATCTCAGAAAAACAAATACACAGACTGCAGTCGCCCTCGTAAAAGCATACGACCGTTACCGTAAACTGACACGTTCCAAAGCTGATATATCTCAGTGGATAGGCAGACAGCTTACAGGCACACACAGAACAGCCTTGTTTGCAGGCAATAATCTCTTCACCGAAGAGCTTTCTGCTCTTATGCATATGGATGCCTCGGAGATCCTCGGAGTGATAGAAGCTGATCCTCAGTTCTCAAACCTTATCGCAAGAGGTGACTTGACCCTTGCGCAAAGGATAATGGATTCTATAAAAGGATTCTTTACAAAGTTTGGCGATACTATCGCACGAATTACGGGGAAGACCAACCGCCGAGCGGCAAGCGCGCTGACTATAGCTCAGAAGAATCTTCTTATTGCTATGCGTGATGCACATCTCGAAGGTGCCCGTGCTATGCGAGCTGATGCGGAAGCCACGGCAGAGTACCGCCGTATTCAGAATATCGAGCGTGAGATAGAACGCATCGATCGCATTGAGGCTGAAAGAGAACGAGCTGCACAGCAGGAGCGAGCCGATCGCCGCCGTGATTATTATGAGGAACTCGACCGTCAGGAAGCGGAAAAGAAGCACGCCCGCAAGAAGCGCCACGAATGGAACTGGGGCGACATTCCCGACGGCGAAGGCGGTAATCTTAATAGCTTTATGTCAAGGAGAGATAACAATAAATTTTCTGATTATGACAAGTCTATAACCGCTGATGATATTCAGACTCTCAGAGACATTGGCCATAAAAGCATAAATGACTTCACCGCAGAAGATACGGAGAAGTCACAGAAGTGGGCTTATAAATTCTGGCAGCAGCTCGGTACAAAGTCACCATTCTTCCGTGCTTGGTTTGGAGATTGGAGAAAGTATGATTCATCCCCTTGCAAAATATCTTTAATACCGAAAAAAGCAAATATAAATAAAAACAACAGGTTTATCGGTAATGAAGATACATTATGGTCCGTACAAGTAACAGGGAATGTATTTGAAGACACTATCGCCCATGCGAATAAAGAGAAACCATATCTGGAGAGGCTACTGACAAATATTGATGATGTCATAAGAAAGGCAGTCCTTCTCGATACTGCAGTGTCGGAAAAGAATAAGGCAAACAAAAAAGGCAGTACACAATTTATGCACTACCTATATTGTGTGGTTGAGTATAACGGGAATCCTTTTTTGGCGAAAATCACTGTTGAAGAGTACGGAAACGACAATAAGCACCGAGCCTATAATGTTGATAGAATAAAAATGTCATCGCTCTCACGGAAGGAATATGACATCATAAAGTCAAATTCCGCATTCTCCGCCTCAAACAATGACACGATAAGTGTATCAACTTTATTTGAGTTTGTCAAGAATTATGACCCGAAGTTCAATCCCCACGAAGTAAACCCTGTATTACTCAATGAGGACGGTTCGCCGAAGGTTCTGTATCATGGAACATCAGACAACTTTACCGAGTTCAGAGATGATGAGATGAGCATAATGGAAGGATCGTTCTTTTTTGCACAAAATAAAGAGGATGCGGAAGCATACGGCGATCGCGTTGTGCCGGTATATGTAAGTCTGAGTAACCCCATAGACTACAATGATATGCCAAGCGAAATATACAAGCTGCGCAATAAACGTGCACAGGTAGAAGCACTGAAAAAACTTGGGTATGACGGTTGGTATTGCGATATGGAAACGGGATGGGGAGAGGTCAGCGCATTCTATCCAAACCAGATCAAATCCGCAACAGGCAACATCGGCACGTTCATCAAAGATGAGAATGATATTCGCTTTATGTCACGGAACGATTCCGATAGCTCAGGTCTCGGCACGGGCTTTGATGAGTTGAACACCGACAATGCTGATGCGGCTGAAAATGCAATAGGCAGATTTGAAAAGAGCACCGAAGAATCCCAAACGCTTAAGGCTGAACCCGCACCTATACTCAATGAGGACCCCGAAGTCCGCAAAGAGTATCAGGAACTCCGCGACAGATTCGGCACTATCCCTCAGGGCGAGGACGTAAACTCGCGCGGAGATGTAGGAGTACCGAGCCGTACTCAGAAAAGCAGCCGTGTCCGTCAGGGAGTCCGCACCTTTTCAGAGGCGAAAGCCACACCCGATGAAGTTGTCGGCGAGCTTGAGCACGAGATAGTCAACGGCACATTTTCATATACTCCTCTTTCTGACAAGGCAGCAAACAACTACGCAAAGGAAATGATCGAAGCTGATCCCGAAGAAGCACTCAGAGAATGGGATGCAGTTGTGCGTGGAACCGAGCCCGCAACGAAGAAGCAGATTGCACTTGCAGAAAATCTCATAATGGAAGCTGCTGCACTGGGCGACACCGATACCGCCGTACGTCTTATTGCGGAAGTTGCTGCCGAAGGCACCCGAGCAGGACAGGCGGTACAGGCATTCCGAATGATAAAGAGGCTTTCACCTATGGGTCAGCTTTATTCTCTGCAGAAAGCCATTGACAAGCTCAATCGAGAAAATGAAAACAGGAAGGCTAAAAAGATCGAACTTCCCTCCGAGCGGCTTGAGGATTATGCGAAGACGGTCACTGACATCGAGGATCTTCAGCGTCGTATTACAGAAGTCGAGAAAGAAATCAAAAGCTCAAATGAAAAGGGAAGACTTCACAACGAAATTGATTCTCTGAGAAAAGAAGCAGAGCAGAAGAAAAAGATTGCTGAGCAGCAGCTTGACGATCTTAAGGACGAAGTTGCAGATCAGATGCCCAAGAAGTGGACAGAGAAGATCAATGCGTGGAGATATCTTTCAATGCTTGGCAATCCTCGTACCCATATCCGCAATATTCTCGGCAACGCTGTATTCGCACCGACTGTTACACTGAAAAGTAAAATCGCTGCCGTGATGGAGGTGGGAGTCAAAGCGATCAATCCTAAGTATGAACGCAGCCAGTCTCTAACGGCCTCGAAAGCGATCAAAGAATTTGCGGCTAAGGACGCGAAGGAGAGCTTGGAACAGCTTGCAAACGGCGGAAAGTATAACGCGAGCGATGAGATCAGAGACCGACAGAAGGTGTTCTCCGAAAAGAATATAGTTGGAAAAGCAATAAACAAAGCCTCTGAGTTCAACAGCAGAATGCTTGAGGTCGAAGATGCGATGTTCCTACGTAAAAGATACGCCTACGCGCTTGCACATTATTGCGCTGCTAATAAATGGAACGTTGCTCACCTTAACGCCAATCCGCAGGATTTGCAGAGAGCAAGAGAGTTTGCATTCCGTGAAGCTCAGAGGGCTACGTACAGAGATATGAACGCTTTTTCACAATTCCTTTCGCAGGCGTCAAATAAGCTGAGAGACGGCAAAGGATTTTCACGTGTTGCGTACTGGGCAATGGAAGGCGCACTGCCTTTCAAAAAAACACCTGCAAATATCATTAAACGTGGCATTGAATACTCGCCTATAGGTTTGTTCAACACACTGACAGTAGATTTTTTCCAACTCAAGAAAGGGAACATCACCGGCGCAGAGTATATAAACAATCTCGCCGCAGGAATGACAGGTACAATGGTGCTTGGACTTGGTTACTTACTTGCATCCCTCGGAATACTCAGGGGCAGAAACAAGGACGATGAAGACGAATTTGAAAAGCTGAGAGGTGCACAGGAATGGTCGGTTGTAATTGGCGATGTCTCATATACCATTGATTGGCTTGCACCTATGTCTTTGCCTATGTTCGTCGGAGTTGAATTGTACGACCAGACAGCTAACAGCAATGATAAAATGGATATGCAGGACTTCCTCGATTCTCTGACAGCTATTTCCGAGCCGATATTCTCGCTGTCTATGATGGATGGTGTACAATCCCTGCTGCAGTCTTACAGCTCAGAAGGTGCAATAAGTGATATGTTCATATCCGCATTACAGTCCTATGCAGGTCAAATGACGCCGACGATCCTCGGACAGCTTGCTCGCACTATCGATGACACTTCACGCAACGCTTACTATAATGATAAGACATCTTGGTGGGGCAACACGGTTATGCAGCCTGTGCGTAGTACTGCATCAAAAATTCCTGGACTTGAACAGAAGCTTCCGGCACGCGTTGATGCGTGGGGAAGAACCACAGAAGGAACAAACACAGCATTCGGTCGATTTGTTCAGAATTTCATCAGCCCCGGATATTGGTCGCTCGACAAGAGCACGCCTGTTGATGAGGAGATACAAAAGATTTTCGATGAGACCGGTGATGAGAGCGTACTTCCGAATACCGCACCGAAACAGTTTAAATGCAATGAAGAGACATACTATCTCAGTAGCGATGAGTACGTGACATTTGCTATCGACAGAGGGCAAACAGCCTATGCGATCATCGAAGAGCTTATCAACAGTAAAGTCTATAAGCGGATGAGCGCAGAAGAACGTGCGGCGACAATCAAGAGTGCATACGAGGTTGCTGCTGCGTACGCAAAAGGCAATACTGAGAGTGGCTACGATGCCGGTGAAAGAGTTGAAATTAAGGCATTCAAAAAATATGGAGTTGAATACGCCGACTATATCTTGTTCGATGCTCTTTGCGCTAATGTAGGAAAACAAGAAGAGGTATACAGGGCGCTTAATAAAATGACACACCTCACAGAAATTGAAAAGTCGGCAATTTGGAATGTAAGAAAAGATGCGAGTAAGTGGATAAAGACTTATTCCGAATACAAAGAAACACACTAAAAACCTCATCCATTAGTGGATAATAGGTGAGGCAAGCAGCTGTGTTGCTAACGGATTTGCTAACAATTCCATAAAAAGTATGCAATAGAGCGGATTATAGTGCGATGCTAAATGGGTTCGAATCCCCTCCCCTCCGCCATACGAAAGAAACCTCTTTTGTCGACCAAGACAAGAGAGGTTTCTTGCTTGGTTGAAAAACTGCAGTTTCGTGGTATAATCAATCTGACAAATAAGAATTCGACGGAGACCTGAAAATATGAAAAAACAGATAATATTGCTCAACGGTCCGTCTAGCAGCGGAAAATCCACATTATCCAAAGCATTGCAAGGGCTGATAGAAGAAAAAAGAAATGAAAAGTACGCTGTTATTTCTATTGATGACTTTATGAAATTGTCAACAGAAGAAACCATATATGAGGACGATGTATTTGAGATATCGGGAGACATGTGTAAAAGTGCATTGGAAACTCTGAAAACTTTCTCAGGCGTTATTATTGACCACGTAATTACCAGTGAACGAATTTTTCGTCAGCTAACAGCAATGTTGGGGCAGTATCGTATTTATTTCGTACGTGTAACTTGTCCCTTAAATGTGTTGATTCAAAGAGAGTATGCACGCAAAAACAGATGTCTGGGGTCTGCCGAATCATCATATACATACTTATTCCCGAAGGATGAATACGACTTAACGGTAGATACTTCTATTATGACGCCGGCCGAATGTTCCGCAAAAATCTATGACGCGTTGTTGTAGAATGGCCAATTTGTCGAACGGTGCAGTTGTGCACCATTTCTTATTAGCTCCTATGCATCGTTATATGCTTAATTATAAAGGAATAAATAATATATATACAAGGGCTTTATCGGAGAAATAAGGGAATATATTTTTAGAAGCTTTAGTATAAATGCAGAGCACTCACCTTTTTTAGGTGAGTGCTCTTTTATGATCAGAGATATTTCTTCAATTCGTCGATAACGCCCGAAAGACGCTCATCGGTAAGACCGAAGTCCATTTCTTTATAGCTCCAGGCAGCTCTTGAAATGCCGTGCTTTTCGAAAACAGCATTGATATCCTTGTACCAGGCAAGGGTAGCCTCGGGAGTTGCCTTGTCGATAACGCCGTACTCACCGCAGTAGAGGGGAGTGTTGTGCTTTTCTGCATATTCGATGGCAGGAGCAAATATATCCTCAAAGAATTTCTGAGAATAAATATCGCCGTCAACATCGTGGAAGAATTTAAGTACCTGAGGAACGCGCTCTGCAGCGACCTTTTTGTACTCTTCGTTGGAAGCGGGATAGGGGAGACTCAGATCATCGGGCATACCCTCGATCCAGTAAGCACCCTGATGGGTAAAGATGAGAGGCTCATAGCAGTGGAAATTGTATACGATCTTATCGTCATAGGGAGCGTCGAGCATAGGAACAGCATCTACGCTGTTGTTCCAAATGCCGCCGATAAGAATGTGAATGTCGGGAGCAATGGGACGAATATGCTCAATACATTTGCGGGCGATCTCATTCCAGGGCTTTGCATATTTTTCTTCGGTAACTTCATTGAGAAGTTCAAAGGAAATTCTGTCGCTCTGCTTTCCGTAGCGGGCAGCAATATCCTCCCAGAGCTTGTAGAAGCGTTCCTGCAGTTCTTCGTTCTCAAAGAAACCGCCTTCGGAATAACCGGAATAGAAAGAGAAACCGGCAGTCTTATGAAGATCGATGATGATGTTAAGACCTGTTCTTTCGCATTCACGCACTGCCATATCGATATAATCGTAGCCCATATAATTGCAGTCGTCGTACTTGCCGTCGAGAATGTTGTAATCAACAGGAAGACGTACGTGATCAAGCCCCCAGGATGCTATAACATCAAAGTCAGCGGGGGTAATAAAGCTGTCGAAATGTTCCTTGGTATATTCCTTGCACTGGGAAAGCCAACCGCCGAGGTCAACGCCCTTTTTATAGCCTGTAAAGCTGCTCATAAAAACACTCCTTAAAAAATGTTACTTTGTGTTAATTCTATTCTACTATATTTTTTTTACAAGTTCAATACAATACGATTTGTTAACCCAATTAAATAATGCAAGGCTTGACAAAAGTAAAAATGGGCATATAATTTTACCATAAAAGTGCGGGTATAGTTCATCGGTAGAACGCGACCTTCCCAAGGTCGATAGGAGGGTTCGACTCCCTTTACCCGCTCCATGTTTGAAGGATAATTTGGATGCAACGCATAAAACCCGCACAACCGTGCGGGTTTTATGCGCTTTTAGTGTGAGTTTAGAATTTGATACTTGCCGTAGATGCAGATTGATTTTTGGCGATTTGGAGCACAAAAACTGTGTTTTTAGATATGAAAAAAATTAAGTGAATATGGAAGCAAAAGGACCTGTTACATTTGTGGCAGATCCTTTTGGTATGGCGTTTATGCCTATAATTTAATTCACGAATTAATTAGTTTAAATGAGACAAAATTAACGCACAAATTCCCATTTTTCTAAATAGTGCTAGGCTATAAAACATATGTTATCACGAGATTTTTGACAAATATATACCTCATATAACTCAGTTCAGATCGCTTACAGGAGGATATACCTTGTATTCTTTTTTTATCTCCTCAAGTGCAATGATAATTTGGAAAATCAACTCACTATCTTTTGAATTGTGTAAAGCTAAGTGATCATACATCTCTATTATCTTTTGTAAAGATTTTTCGGAGTATATTCCCCATGTTAGTTCAGTGTAGAAACGTGCATAAGCATATTTAACGGCCCACTCAAAACAGTCAACATCACCAGTTATATACCCCTTTCGTAAGTAGGCGTCTATGATTTGTTGACGATTTTTTGGCGTCTGATAAGTCTTGTCCATAATTATTCTATGTTCGATTATTGTATCACAGCACGTCAGTGGTATAGGTCCAGCATTAATGTATTTGTTGTTCTTATCTAATAAATCATGCAACATATTTTCATGTTCCACGGCTACTAGTGCATTGTTGCCATAATCATTAGGACCTTCAAGCTCTACGTCAGACGGAATACTACTAATTATTCTAATACTTTCAAAGCTACGACGTAGATTTGATGTCAGTGACGTTACATCGTTTTCATACGTGAAGTATATATCAAATTCGTAGGCTTCATTTTGAATGTTAGAAAAATCATATATTACTTCATTGATCATTTCACTTTCCGGTTCCTCGTTTTTTGCAGGAATGGCAACAACCATACCTGCATAAGAATTCAAACAGCTTAAGATTATAACAAGTAGTAAAGCCGTTTTTGATAAAAAACTTATTTTCGAGGGTTTTTTAATCTCTTTATCGTCTTTTCTATCCATATTTTTTTTATGATGTAGTATACCATAGCTTATATAATCAGCATAAGGCTTCAATACATTTTTAAATATTACAAGAACGAAACAAGTATTAACTATAGCAATCGGAAACCAAATTATCAATGCGATCGCTGGAATAATATCAAATAAAAACAAAACCCCAAATACAAGTATAATTAATATCAAAATTAAGACAATAAATTTTTTTATATCATTATTATACATTGTATTCAGGTTTTCCTTTGCGTTTTGAAGGAATTTAACAAAAACATTTTTTTGTTTTGTGTATGCTTTTTGTGATTTCATACACAGCTCCTCCTTTTTGGTTAGATATTTACCTACCCAGAACTAATTTTAAACATTTTTTTGCACATTGTATTAATCCAGCTTCCTCAAGAAGTATTGACAAGACTGTAAGGATCTTGTAATTGTCATATAAGGCTAGTCTGTCAATAAGATTTTCTATATCATTAATATCACCATATTTATTTGACAAGTCAATATATAGCTTTAATTCTGACTGAGTCAATAAATAAATATCTTGTGGTTGCATATTCAGAAATGCCTTAACAATGATATTGTATGCGTTAATCGGATCATTCATCAACATATTGTTGGCGTCGGAAATTGCAGCTTTATATGCTAATGACTTATACTTTATCAGTTCTTTCTTTAACTCTCTTAGTTCTTCGTCAATAAAAGTTTCAGGATTGCTTGAAGTGGATAATTTATTGTATAATTCCTTTTCAGTTATTTCTGACAATGGCATCTCGATATTTTCGTTGCTACTAATATCTATAGATGTAATTTGACTTATAAAACTTTCATCTAACAGGGAATTTTCTAGCTGATGTACAGTTAATCCGTAATAATTACAAAAAGCCGTTTTAGCTACCGAGTTGGACTTTGGGTTTTTTAGATACGAATGCCAGGTTGTGGGAGCAACGCCTATTCTTTTCGCCATTGCATTTGCAGAATTTGTGTTTGTTACTTTCATAATCAGCTCTATATTTTTTAGCGAACAGCAAATTTTACTATCCTGCATATCTTCTCCACCCCACATTATCTTTTACATTGATTATATTCTTACAAAGCGTAGTTGTCAATACGAATTTATACGAAAAAAACGAGTTTTCGTATAAATTCGTATTTCTTGCCCGGATTGTACCCTTTGTATAAGTGCTTTCGTAATCTCTATACTAATCATCTTTATTATATACCATAAGAACATGTATAATGTGATATAATAAAACAATATAACATACATCTTGTTCATGTGTTTTTGTTTCAATATAGTTAGCCTCACAATTTTTTTGTTAAATTTTGCGATGTAATATATCATTATGTATAATGCAATCAATTGTACCAAACCGATTTTAATAAGTCCTCTCGTTTGATAAGCAAGTAATATGCCCCACGATCCATTTATCAATTTTAAACATATTATTTCACTGTATAGTGGCCGAAAACTATGTTTTTTATCCTTTTTCAAATCTGTGTAATTTATTGTAACCTATCGATAATCTAATTGTTTTATAACCTTACAAACAGCAAGACACTTATTACATGAGCGCAATAGGTGTCTTGCTGTTTGTGTTATATATATGGTTTATTAGTATTACTTCTATAGTAATCATCCAAACATTAATATTTCAGGGTCTACAATCTTACAATAACTATTTATTATTGTAAGGTTGATGTCGATAATAATATGTTACTGTCAAGGTTTTCTAAACTAGAAAGGATAACATAAACAATGAAAGTATTTATTAGCTGGTCTAAGGCAAAGAGTATGCAGTATGCACTCAAAACAAAGTCACTTTTAGAAAATCTAGATTCTTCTATAAACGCATTTGTTTCTGAAGTAGATATACACGGAGGAGAGGATGTTCAAGAAAAAATAATCCAAAAGATTATAGAATGCGACAAGCTGGTTTTATGTTTTACCAAAGAAAACAAAAAATCTCCGTGGCTTTTATTTGAGGCTGGGTATGCGAGAGGTTTGAGAAAGATTGTTATTCCAATACTTTTTGACGATGATCCTAATTGGCATTCATGGGTCGACAACCCAATGAATGTTGCCCGTGAAATTAATTTCAATCAGAAGAATTTCTCTAATGTATTTTTTGATTGCTTTGGGATTACCGACACTGAAAAAAACAAGCAAAAGCTTCAAAGATATAAAAAATCAATTCTTGATATTAAAGATAGATTTCGACAAGTGGATATTCAGTGTGAGGATTTTGTTGACAAATTAACACATAACGAAACTTTTATTGTCGAAAACCCTTTTTATAGGGATAAAACTGCTTTTTTTCTTTCGGGATTCGAAAGCTTTGATCTATATAAAACGATAATTGATTCATTTATGTACACTGGAAAATATTTATGGATATATGGACGAAAAAACATGAAATTATTTGGGGGGAGTTTTAACTTGTTTTTTAAATATCTAGAAGAAAAGGCCTCCTTCGATGGAAT
>JAZUPB010000005.1:0-29302 GCA_045604965.1 Acutalibacteraceae bacterium | reverse complement strand
GTCTCTAACATTGTTCTCTTCACCTTGACAAAAGAGGTATTTTGAAATAAAATCTATAAGTAAAATTATTATTAATATAACGGAGGAATAGAAGTGGGCTACACAATCGGACAAAAACTTATCAAAAGTCACCTGCTCAGCGGCGATATGACCGTCGGCAGCGAGATAGGACTCAGAATTGACCAGACGCTCACACAGGACGCCACAGGTACTATGGCGTACCTCGAATTTGAAGCAATGGGCGTTGAGAGAGTCAAAACTGAACTCTCTGTCGCTTACATAGACCATAACACTCTGCAGACCGGTTTCGAAAACGCTGATGACCACAGATTTATCAGAAGTGTTGCAAAGAAAAGAGGTCTGCTGTTTTCTCGTCCCGGTAACGGAATCTGCCATCAGGTACATCTTGAGCGTTTCGGAATCCCCGGCAAAACACTTATCGGCTCTGACAGCCATACTCCCACCGGCGGCGGAATAGGTATGCTTGCAATGGGTGCAGGCGGTCTTGATGTTGCTGTTTCTATGGGCGGCGGGGCTTATTATATTACTAAGTCGGATCGTAGCCATGTCGTTCTGTGAGCCAAGGAGTTGGTTTATGACATTGTCTTCCTAAGACCGCTTGGCCTCCGACTTCCACACTCCCACCGGCGGCGGAATAGGTATGCTTGCAATGGGTGCAGGCGGTCTTGATGTTGCTGTTTCTATGGGCGGCGGTGCTTATTATATTACTATGCCTAAAATGGTAAGAATAAATCTCACCGGCTCTCTTTCTCCGTGGGTAAGTGCCAAGGACGTCATCCTTGAAGTTCTCAAGCTTCTCACTGTTAAAGGCGGCGTTGGCAAGATTATCGAATATGGCGGTGAGGGTGTTGCAACTCTTTCTGTTCCTGAAAGAGCAACCATAACAAATATGGGCGCTGAACTTGGTGCAACAACCTCTATCTTCCCCTCTGATGAGATCACGCGTTCTTTCCTCAAGGCTCAGGACAGAGAAGATGTCTGGGTTGAGCTCAAGGCAGATGAAGACGCTATTTATGATGAGACATATGAGATTAATCTTTCTGACCTTCAGCCTCTTGCTGCTGCACCTCACAGCCCTGATAACATCATTTCTATTGAAGAACTCGACGGCAAGAAAATAGATCAGGTTCTTATTGGTTCCTGCACTAACTCCAGCTATCTTGATCTTATGAGAGTCGCTGCTATTCTCAAGGGTAAGACCGTTCATCCCGATGTCAGCCTTGGTATAGCTCCCGGCTCCAAGCAAGTTTACAATATGCTCGCTCAGAACGGTGCTCTTGCTGATATAATTGCTTCCGGCGCAAGAATCCTTGAGTGCGCATGCGGTCCCTGTATCGGTATGGGACAGTCCCCCAACTCCAAGGGTATTTCCCTTAGAACATTCAACCGTAACTTCGAAGGACGCAGCGGTACTGCTGATGGACAGGTTTATCTCGTAAGTCCCGAAACGGCAGCTGTCAGTGCTATCGCAGGTGTATTTACCGATCCCCGCAAACTCGGTGACGCTGTTGCGATTGATCTTCCCAAGGCATTCCTCATTAATGATAATATGATTACTGCGCCTGCTTCTGTTGAGGAAATGGACAGTGTAGAAATTCTTCGCGGGCCTAACATCAAGCCCTTCCCCGCTACCGAACCTATGCCCGAATCAATTGAGGCAAAAGCTGTTCTTAAGGTCGGCGATAACATTACAACCGACCATATTATGCCTGCAGGCTCCAAGATCCTTCCCTACCGTTCCAATATTCCTTATCTCTCTCAGTATTGCTTTGGCGTATGCGACAAGGATTTCCCTGAAAGATGTAAAGCTGAAGGCAAAGGTATTGTTATAGGCGGAAGCAACTATGGCCAGGGTTCATCTCGTGAACACGCCGCACTTGTTCCCCTGTATCTCGGTGTAAAAGCTGTAATAGTCAAATCCTTTGCGCGTATACATATGGCTAACCTTGTTAATGCCGGTATTCTTCCACTTACATTCAAAAACCCCGATGATTACGATACCATCGACCAAATGGACGAGCTTGTTCTCTCTGATGTACGTTCTCTTGTAGGTCTCAATGATATAGTTGTAAAGAACGTCACCAAGGGTACAGAATTTACCGTTACCTGCAACATTTCCGAGCGTCAGCGTGATATTCTGCTTGCAGGCGGACTGCTTGACTATACAAGAGAAAACGCATAAGGAGAGTTTAAAATGGATAAAAGAATTGAAGCTGCCGTTGCGCAGTTTGAAAAAGTAATGCTCAAGCAGCTTGAGCGTGTTGACAGAATGAAGAATGGCGAAGATTTCGTCGATTTTGAAAAGCTTGATAAAATTATTATCGGCGTTTGCGGCGGTGACGGAATCGGTCCTGTCATCACCAAGGAATCTGCTCGTGTTCTTGAATACCTTCTCAAGGACGAGGTCGCAAGCGGCAAGGTAGAGCTTCGTTACATCGACGGTCTTACCATCGAAAACCGAGTAGCTGTTATGAAGCCTATTCCCGATGATGTTCTTGCACAGCTCAAGGAATGTCACGTCATTCTCAAGGGTCCGACCACCACTCCCAGAGCAGGCGATCCATGGCCCAACATTGAAAGTGCTAACGTTGCAATGCGCAAGGAGCTTGACCTCTTTGCAAACGTACGTCCCGTTAAAGTTCCCGACCAGGGTATTGACTGGACTTTCTTCCGTGAAAATACTGAAGGTGCATACACACTCGGTTCTGACGGTACTAATGTAAACGATGATCTTGCTGTTGACTTCACTGTTACCACAACTCAGGGTACAGAGAGAATCGCAAGACTTGCATACGAATACGCCAAGAAGAATGGTAAAGAAAGAGTTTCCATTATTACTAAGGCAAATGTTGTAAAAACAACCGACGGAAAATTCCTCCGTATATGCAAGGAAATCGGTAAAGAATATCCTGACATCATCACCGATGACTGGTATATTGATATAACCACAGCTAAGCTCATCGACGAAAAGAGACGCCGTGATTTCAAGGTATTTATTCTTCCGAACCTTTACGGCGACATTCTCACCGATGAAGCCGCTGAATTCCAGGGTGGTGTTGGTACTGCGGGAAGCGCTAACTACGGCAAGCGTTACTCTATGTTCGAAGCTATTCACGGCTCTGCTCCCAGAATGATCGATGAAGGCAGAGGACAGTATGCAGACCCCTGCTCCATGCTCCGTGCTACCGTTATGCTTCTTTCTCACATCGGTTTCCAGAAGCAGGCTGACAATCTCGAAAAAGCCCTTGACTTCTGTATGTTCACAGAGAAAAAACTTACTATAACCGGACGTGATACCGGCTGCACCTGCAGTGAATTCGGCGATTACATTATGGAGACTGTTGAGAAAATATGTAAGTAAAGACAAGGAGTAATCCGAAATGTCAAACGATAAAATTTCTATCTCAGTTATACGCAGATTACCTAGATATTACAGATTCCTTGGAAGACTCAAGGATTCCGGTGTAAGTAGGATCTCCTCCGGCGAGCTTGCTTCCCGTATGGGATTGACTGCTTCTCAAATCCGTCACGATCTTAATTGCTTTGGCGGATTCGGACAGCAGGGTTACGGATATGACATTGAAAAGCTTTATTCCGAAATCGGAAAAATACTCGGTCTAAACAATAATTTCAAGGCCGTTCTGATTGGTGTCGGAAACCTTGGAAAAGCGGTTGCAAGTCATATATCTTTTCCTGACAGAGGTTTTATCCTTGATGCGGTTTTTGATAACAATCCGGAAATTTTTGGTACTCCAATAAGCTCTACCGTTGTACGCGATGTAAAAGAACTTTCAAAATATTGTATCGACGCAAAGCCCGACTGTGCGTTTCTTTGTCTCCCCTATGAAAGCGCCGAGCCCATCGCTGAGATACTTTATAATGCAGGGGTTCGTTCATTCTGGAACTTTTCTCATTTCGACCTGACTCTCAAATACGATGATGTTATTATGGAAAATGTTCATTTGACAGACAGCCTTATGACTCTTTGCTACCGTATGAATGAAAGTCGCGATAAATAATTAACAAAAACAGCCGCTCATCAGAGCGGCTGTTTTTTACAACTCTATTATTTTTGTTGCTGTGTTCTCGCAGAATTTTTCATCGTGTTCAATAAAAAGCAATGTCGGATTGTACTCTCTAATAAGATCTTCTATCTGAATTCTTGAAATAACATCAATATAATTCAGCGGTTCGTCCCAGATGTAAAGATGTGCCTTCTCGCAAAGGCTTGCGGCTATAAGTACCTTTTTCTTCTGCCCTGCCGAAAACTCTTCCATTCTTTTATCAAACTGAGTTCTTGCGAAACCAAGCTTTCTGAGTATTGCCTTGAACAGACTTTCATCAATGTCTCTCTCGCAGATAAACTCTTTCAGATCACCATTCAGGAAAGAAGCATTCTGCGGCACATACGAAATCTTTATTCCATTTGCAATGTTAACGGTACCGCTGTATCCAATATCCTGACCTGAAATAAGTTTTACTATGCTGGATTTTCCGCAGCCGTTGCCGCCTTGCAGAGCGACTCTCTCTCCACTGCTCACTGAAAATGTTACACCGCTGCATACCGTTCTTTTGCCATAGCGTATAGATAGATCGCAGATATTTATAAGATATTTTGCGTGGTGGGTAAGCTGTGTGATTTTAAGAGAGTCTGCCTGCTCAAGGTTTTTAAGAAGCTTTGACTTCTCTTCTATCTCATTATCCTGCCTGCGCTCGATGTTTTTTCGCCGTTGCTGCATGTTTTTTGATTTAGCACCGATGTATGATCTTCGGCTTATGGATTTTTCAACCTTTGGACCTACTGCTCCAATCTTTGAGGCTTCTATGCTGTCAGCCTTTTCCTTTGTCTGACGGGCTGATTCGCGAAGTCTCTTTATGTCCTTTTTCAAACGCTCGTTTTCATTAAGTTCATATTGGTCTACTCTCTGCTTATTTCCCCACCACGATGAGAAATTTCCTGACTGTACATCGATGTTTGCTCTATTAATAGATAACACATGATCAACACAGGAATCCAAAAGGGTTCTGTCGTGAGAAACAAGTATAAATCCCTTTTTTCTCGACAGATATTGACCTAACAGCCTCCTGCCCAGTGTATCAAGATGATTTGTAGGCTCATCAATAAGCAGAAAGCTGTTCTCCCTAAGGAACAACGCCGCCAGTAGCACCTTCGTCTGCTCACCGTTTGACAGTGTATTAAAGGATCTGTAAAGCACATCTTCATCTACATCAAGCAGATTAAGTTCTTTTTTTATTCTCCAGTACTCACTGTCTTCAGAAATCTCACAGAAAACATCTATCGTGTTCTGCGTTTCATCCTTGACTCTGTAAGGGAAATACTCAAAATCAACCGACGCAGTGATTCTGCCTTCATACTTGTGCTCGCCGAGAAGCAATTTCATAAAGGTGGTCTTTCCTCTTCCGTTTCGCCCGATAAAACCAAGTTTCCAGTCTGTATCGATCTTGAATGATACATTTTCGAATATATTATCATAGCTGCCTTCATAGGCAAATGTAAGATTATTTACTTCGATCAAAGCCATAAATAATCACTCCCTGAATAAAATAACACCGCAGGAAGACATACCATTCCTGCGGTGACTTATTTTATCGGAAAAAATAAACCAAATCGGCAAGACGGCAAATCTAACTGCTGACATCAGAAATAAACGCAAAGGAAAAAACTCCTTTACAAATCACTTCTGTTTTAAATCAGACAGCTTATTTGCGCATCTTTCCAACTCCGTTTCATTCAATATATGTATTTATTATATACAACATAATCATTTTGTCAATAGAAAAGCCTCGCACCCGAATGGATGCGAGGCGAAATCATTAAACGGGATGAACCTTGTTAGTAATGTCAGCATGGGCACCATCGATACCGTACTTCTTATTTCTTCTGTTCTCGAAGAACTTAATAGCAACATTACCAAACTGAGCGTAGGAAAGAACATCCTCTTCCTGCTCATAGAACTCAGAGATTTCACTTCTGAGCTTATCAAGCTCAGGCTCAAGAAGGTCAGCAGGACGTCCTGTAATAGGCTTATCATCACCGATGATCTTCTTTCTGAACTCATCGCTGATAGCTACAGGTGTTTGTCCGTAATTACCTTTTACAAGACCCTTGAACTCCTGTGTGCACATCTTATAGCGCTCACCACTAATTATATTAAATACAGCCTGAGTACCAACGATCTGGCTTGTAGGAGTAACAAGAGGAGGATAACCTGCATCTTCACGTACTCTGGGAACTTCATTGAGAACATCGCTGAGCTTATCGAGCTTACCTGCTTCCTTAAGCTGAGAAACAAGGTTTGAAAGCATACCGCCCGGTACCTGATAAAGCAGTGTCTTGGAGTCAACTGCAAGAACCTTGGGATTGAGCAGGTTTTTATCAAGATACTTCATACGAAGCTCTTCAACATAATCGCGGATCTCAGAGAGAAGAACAAGATCAAGACCTGTATCATACTCTGTTCCCTGAAGAGCAGCAACCATAGATTCAGTTGCAGGATGGGAAGTACCGAGAGCGAGCGGAGACATTGCAGTATCAACTACATCTGCGCCTGCCTCAATTGCCTTCATAAGAGTCATTGATGCGAGACCTGATGTATAGTGTGTATGAACCTGAATCGGAATTTTAACAGTCTTCTTGAGATCACGCACAAGCTCTGCAGTGCCGTACGGTGTGAGAAGACCTGCCATATCCTTAAGGCAGATGGAATCTGCGCCCTCATTCTCAAGAGCCTTTGCATACTTGCAGTAATACTCGTTATTGAAAACAGGACCGGTTGTATAAGAAATAGCCGCCTGAACGTGTCCGCCGTATTTCTTTGCTGCAGCAATTGATGTCTTAAGGTTTCTTATATCATTAAGTGCATCAAATATTCTGAGAATATCGATACCGTTTTCAATAGATTTCTTTACGAAATAATCTACAACATCATCTGCGTAATGTCTGTAGCCGAGCATATTCTGACCTCTGAAAAGCATCTGAAGCTTTGTGTTGGGGCAATGCTCTCTGATTGTACGAAGTCTTTCCCAGGGATCTTCGTTAAGGAATCTGAGACAGGAATCAAATGTAGCTCCGCCCCAGCATTCGAGAGAATGAAAACCGACTTTATCAAGCTTATCAAGCATCGGAATCATTTCCTCGGTTGTCATTCTGGTAGCTATGAGAGACTGATGAGCATCACGCAGAACGGTTTCTGTTATTTTAATCTGAGCCATAATGTCCTCCTTAGCTCAAAGAAATGAGCGCAGAACCAGAGTTAACAGCTTCGCCCTTGGAAACACATACAGCAGCAATAACACCATCTCTGGGTGCTACTATTTCATTTTCCATCTTCATAGCTTCAAGAACCATAAGGACATCATTCTTCTTAACACTGTCGCCAGCCTTGACCTTAATGTCAAGGATAGTTCCGGGCATAGGAGCATCAATACTCTCGGCACCGGCGACAGGAGCAGCAGCGGCAGGAGCCGGTGCTGCAGCGGGAGCAGCAGTGGGAGCTGCAACAGGAGCAACAGGAGCAGCTGCAACTGGAGCTGCTGCTACAGGTGCGGAGGCAACGCCTCCAACCTCTTCTACCTGTACATCATAAGTAACACCATTAACAGTAATTTTTAAATTCTTCATTTTATTATCCTCCGTTTAGGGTAATTACAGTCTGATATTTGAATGCTTCTTTGCAATTGTATGTTCTCTCTTGCTTGAGAGCATATCAAGAGCAGAAAGCACAATCTTGCGGGTATCTGCAGGATTAATAACATCTTCAATAAATCCCTGAGCAGCTGCCTCGTAAGGAGATGCAAGTGTTGCCTTATATTCATCGACAAGCTTCTGTCTGTCAGCAATAGGATCGCCGGACTTAGCAAGTCTGTCATTATAAAGAATAGCAGTGATAGTTTCAGGTGCAAGAGGTGCAATAACAGCATTATTCCAAGCAACGGTCATATCAGAATTTGCGCCTCTGCCTGCCATTGCAACAAATGCAGCACCGTATGCGGCACCGGTAATCACAGAAACCTTAACGGTTGTTGCTTCTGCATATGCATGAGCAAGCATTGCAGACTCTCTGACAGATGCAAATCCGAAAGTATCAACAAAAGATACAACAGGAATTGAAAATGCATCGCAGAAACGAACGAATCGAGCTGCTTTTGATGTGCTTGCTTCATCAAGCTTTCCGTTTCCAACCTCAGATCTTGTTGCAACGATACCAACAGTTGAGCCTGCTACAGTTGCAAGACCTGTTGCAACTGTAACACCGGCATCCTTGAGAATTTCAACAAAGCTTGCTTCATCAGCAATTGCATTGATAATGTCATAAGCAACATCAGACTTACCGATATTTGCAGCAGCATTTGCAAGGAGTGCTTCACAGTTTGCGTTATCAGTAAAATCACAGAGATTCGCTGTTGAAAGATTATTCTGGGGAAGCATTTCTATCAGGCGTTTTGCAGCAAGAACTGCATCTGAAGCAGTTTCAGCAATAATTCCGACATTTCCGGACTCTGCAGACTGAGAAACAGTAGGATTATTGCCTGCTGTATCAATGCCAAAATCTGCATCCTTTACCGCAATAACAACATCTGCGCAGGAAGCGATCAGTGCTGATGTACCTATGCAGGCACCTGTTATAACAGAGATCTGCGGAACAACACCAGAAAGGTTATTTACCCACTTGAGCATTTCGCCGTATGCCTCAAGAATCTCTCCGCCCTGCTTAAGAAGAGCACCGTTGGAATCATAAATTCCAACTACAGGCGCACCTGTCTTAATAGCAAAAGAATAGAGCTTTTTAATCTTTGCGGCCTGTGCACGCGAAAAAGCACCGGCTGCTGCCTCAGTGTTCTGAGCAAAAGCATAGGTCTGAATTCCTGCAATTGAACCGTAAGCAGTTATTACCTCAGCGGGACCATCACCAGATATTGCATAAGGGTCAAGTTCTACCATTGTACCTTCGTCAAACAGTTCTGACAGTTTGGCGTACGCAGCAGACTTTGATACTTCGCTGCGATAGCTTTCAATTTGCTTAATCCTCTCTTCCGGACTCATTTTGAACCTCCGTTCGTGCCGTCGGTATCATTAATACTTACGGCCTATTATTATCGGCATAGCCGAATTTCTCGCAATAATATCATATCACAATTTTTGGAAAATAACAAGTATTTTTGTTATTTATCCGCAATAATGTACCACTTTGCATATTTCTATAGAATAAACACCATCTTTTTCAGTGAAACCTACCTTTTGAAAATGTTTACCAATAGAAACATTCTCTGCAATAGCAGTCAGAGCACCTCGGTTATCGCCATATGCAAGCGCAGAACGTATTGCCATATCAGCCATATCATCTTCGGAAGCACTGAGCAGCTGAACATAAAGAATATCTCCATCTGTTTTTACTGCCGCAATCGCTTTTTCAGTGCCGCCATCGTACGTTATCATATAGTCATAACCAATATGATTATACTTTTGAGAAAGTTCACATATACGCTTTTCGTCGCGCAGTGTATTAACAGTTATCATTTCTTTTCTCCTTTTGCCGCTGTAGCTGCCGCAGCCGCTGTAAGTGAACGCACTTCATCTGCGGTAAGCTCTCTCCAGTCTCCGAGTTTAAGCATACCCATCTTTACTTTTCCGATCATAGTGCGCTTTAATCTCATTACTTCCAGAGAGCATTGCTCGCACATTCTTCTTATCTGACGGTTTCTGCCCTCATACAAAGTTACCTGCAATACACTTCTCTCGGGAGCACGGGAAATTATCATAATATCGCAGGGTAGCGTTTTCTGTCCGTCAAGCATTATTCCTGTCTGCAATTTGGTTATAGTTTCATCCTCTACCTTGCCGCGAACAGTTACTCGATATGTTTTGGACACGTGGCTCCTGGGATGACTGATATAGTTTGCAAATTCGCCGTCATTGGTCATTATAAGAAGTCCTTCACTCTCACGGTCAAGCCTTCCTACAGGAAAAACACGGGCATCAATATCGCGAACAAGCTCAGCAACACATTTTCTTCCCTGCTCATCATTCATTGTAGTTATGTAACCGCGTGGTTTATTCAGCATATAGTAAAAATTCTTGCGGGCTTCTGCAGCAATTACTTTTTTACTTCCCACAGTTATTTTATCTTTTGCAGGATCAATCTTATCTCCAATCGATGCTACTTTACCGTTCACCTTAACTTTTCCAAGCTTTATCATTTCTTCGGCTTTTCGCCTCGACATAACTCCGCAGTCTGCTATAAACTTCTGCAATCTTACCATCATTTTCCGTCTTCCCTTTCAGAGATAAACGGAAGGCGATATATAATCACCCTCCGTTCTTGTATTTTATTGCTTCAATATATGCCGTAAGCCACGGTTCATCTGCGGCTCCTACCTCTTCCTTAGCAGTAAGAGGAAATTCTGCAATTACATTATTTCCGTGAATATACTGAACGGATCCAAGATACTCTCCTTTTACAATAGGAGCATAAATAAACTCTTCAGCATTAATTTTTACTTCTATATCATCTGAATACTCGGTTCTTACAGGAAAATCTGCAATCTCACCGCCGAGTTCCACCGAGTTCTTTTCTCCACCTATCACAAATACATTGTGACTGCTATCTGCAGGATTTACAGAGTAAGTTGTATATTGAGCCAATGCATAGTCATAAAGTGCTTTATGATCATTAAAACGGTTTTCGCCGTTAAGCGTAACACAAACAAGATTTACACCCTCACGTTCCACGTGGGAAACTAGACAATACCCTGCCCTATCTGTATATCCCGTTTTCAATCCATCGCAGCCTTCGTATTTCTGTGTTGAAACAAGATAATTATGCGTGTACAAATATCGGATAGTTTTAGGATTTCCAAGATAAATTATAGATTCAACCGCTGATGTAATCGATAGAAGATCTTCGTTTTTCGATGCCTCCGCGCCCAAAAGGGCCATATCATATGCAGTGGAATAATGAGCACCATCGGAAAACTCATCAAGTCCTGACGGTGTATCAAAATGAGTATTGAGCATACCAATTTCGGCAGCCCGTTCATTCATCATAGACACAAAATTATCCTTTGTTCCTCCGACGGTGACAGCAATTGCATCGGCTGCATCGTTTCCTGAAATGACCAACGCACCAACAACAAGATCATACAGTGTTATCAGCCATCCCTCCTGCAAACCAAGCAATGTACCTGTTGCGCCCAACATATCTCTAGTGATGACAACATCATCACCTATATTACCTCTCTCCAGTGCAAGAAGTGATGTCATTATTTTGGTCGTACTTGCAATCGGTCTCTGAGTATGCTCGTTTTTTGCAAAAATGACCTCTCCTGTGTTAACATCCAGAACACAGGCAGATTCCGAAGATATTTCAGGTATTCCTGCAGGAGCTGTTATAATCTGTCTCGTCCCTATATCCGAACTTTCTGCAAAAACGTTAACGGAAAATGCAGATATGCTAATCAGCAACACCAGCATCAGACTGATGAATCTGAAAACTCTACTCATATTCTCCTCCAAATAATTATAATACGGCATTAATTTGTATTGTTATTATCTGCCGTTTATTGAGTTTTACTCATCGGAAAGAATATTTTCCTGTTTCTCCTGCTTTTTTGTTGCAATGATATCAGTAATCTTATCAACAATATCCGGAATCATAGCAACTGCTTTATCAGCAGCATCAGGCTTAGAATTTATCGGAAGCATTTTTACCGTACCGCTTGCTGTAATAACAATAAACGCAAGAGGCGTAACCGTTACACCTGCAGCACTTCCGCCGCCGAAGAGATCCTTCTGTGATTTGCTCGGAAAATCTGAGCCGCCGGAAGCAAATCCATAGGTAACTTTTGATATCGGAATAATAGAGTTCCCTTCTGTTACAATAGGTTCTCCTACTACAGTGGACACATCCACCATCTGCTTTATTTTTTCAAGAGTAGTATCCATAAGTCCGTTAATAGGATGTTCAGCCATAAAAATACCGCCTTTTAATTAGATTTTACATTTGCTGCCGCAAGATTTTCAGCAACCTGACGTTTTGTCTCCGAAACAATGAGATCAAACAGTAATGCAATTATATGTGCAGCAATTACTATCGGATAAATCCGAAGCGTTGTGTGAAGCTCAACCTGATCATAGTCAAGTTCTTTATCAAAAATCGGTTCCATATCGATTTTATGTTTATAAGTTCTCACATTCTGAAATATCAGTGACAGAAGCGGATATACTATGCCGCAAAGCTTTCCGTAACGCAGAGCTGTATCTGCAGCATCTTCACCGGCAACGCCTATGCTCAAATCAAATCTGGACACTGCGACACCTCGGAGCACTTTTACAAATCGACCGAATATAATCAGCAAAACCTGCCAAAGAAAACTTATTGCACCAACTGCTCCTCGGTCATCGAACAAAGTCCTGAATCCCGCTTCATCAGAAATATCCGTCAGACTCTGCGCATTTGATTCATTTCCTGATGATGCACCGATAAGATATCTCCAGAATTTAAGTACTAATTTCTCAATTATTCCCGGCTCTTCCTTATCGGACGGATATACTTTGAATTTAAAAAACAAAAATCTTACATCTGCAGTCAGTTCGGTTTCAAAATCAATATACGCAAATGCAGGAATGCATAAGATCAGAATAACAAGTCCGACAACAGACAAAAGCAATATGCCGATTATTTTAAGAATCAGCAGAAAGATTGCCAATTGAAAGACCTCCTATTCCTCACTCTCCATATTTTCATTCATTTCTTTTTCCTGAAGGTCAGCTTTTTCTTTCTGCCGCTGGATAACTTCTTCAATGCTCATTTGCCCTTCTATCTCCCCTGATGCAGTTTCACCCGGAAGAGCAGGAAGATTTTCCAGTGATTCAAGACCGAAACAACGAAGAAACTGAAGCGTTGTTTTATACAGCATCGGTCTGCCCGGCACTTCCAGTCTGCCGCACTCTTCTATAAGCCCTTTTACAATAAGGCTCGATACGACACCTGAGCAGTCGACACCGCGAACTCGCTCAATAAAATTTCTTGTAACCGGTTCGTTATATGCTATTACCGCAAGAGTTTCCATTGCAGCCGTTGACAGTGGCGTATTTCTTCGTATATCCAGCATAGCTCTTATCTGAGGTGCAAATTTATCAACTGTACAAAGCTGATATCTGTCATCAACCTTAACAAGAGTTATACCTCTGTCATTGTCTGTAAGAGATTCTGACAAATCTCTGCAAACATAGTGTATGGTCTGCTCGTCTGTTTCAAGCACCTCTGCAAGTCTGTCAACTGCAACAGGTTCACCGCAGGCAAACAATATTGCTTCAACAGCACTTTTTAGTTCTTTGATTTCCACGTACGTCCACCGCCGTTAGCCATTGTAAGATTATCATTATCATCAATCTCAATACGGTTCTTTTTTATTAACTCAAGAAGTGCCAGGAATGTCGCCACCATTTCACTTCTCGACTCAGCTGCATCAAACAGCTCATCAAATGTAACCACTGGTTTTCTGTACAGTCGCTTTAAAATGCTTATCGCTTTTTCCGGAACAGAAATGATCCTGGTTGCAACAAGTGGTTTAAAGCTGTCCACCGGCGGAGGGAGCTTTCTCTTCCCTCTGCCCACTGCCGCAATATATGCTTTATAAATAACTATTGCTTCGTGTGAAAGTGTGTAAGTTCTATCAAACTCTATCGGCGACTCGTCTTTGACAAAAGAGTCAAAATTCGCTCTGAGTGCCAGTTTTTCAGCAATCTGCTTACAAAGCTGATACTCCATAAGTTCTCCGACAAGTTCCTTTTTAAGCTCTTCCGCTTCCTGAGATTTCGGCATCAGGCTGACTGTTTTTATATACACCAAACGCGATGCCATTGTAAGAAATTCGCTTGCGATATCAAGATTTTCTCTTCGCATATACTCGATATGCTCAAGATACTGCGAAAGCAGTTCAGATATCGGAATATCCGTAATATCAAGCTTATTTTTCGAAATAAGGTGAAGCAAAAGATCTAAAGGCCCTTCAAACACCTCAAGTTTATAACTTGGCTTATCCATATTTATCAACCAATACTTCCAACTTCGAGCCCAATAAGATCAAACAGCCAGTCAGCACCATTCCAAAGCCCGTTAAACACAATGTTTTTAAGCCAACTGAGCGGAGCATCAAGCACATTTGAATAAATAAGAGCAATAAATGCAATTGTAATAATAAAACCGTATTTATTCATAAACTCAGATATTTTATATAGAATTCTGTCAGGAATAAATGCGGCCATAATCTTGGATCCGTCAAGAGGAGGAACAGGGATAAGATTAAAAACAGCAAGCGAAATATTGATTACCGTGAACCAAACAAATGCATACTGAAGAATCATTCCTTTAGTATACTCCCAGATAACAACACCTGAAAAAGAATAGAGAAGTCTGAGAATAATAATACCAATAAAAGCAACGATAAGATTCGACAAAGGACCTGCGAGGGCAGTCAATGCCATACCGCGTTTTTTATGCGCTCTGTTTTTGAAGTTGTAAGGATTTACGGGAACCGGTTTTGCCCAACCAAATCCAATGAGCATAATGCAGGCTGCACCAACCCAGTCAACGTGTGCCAGTGGGTTAAGTGTCATACGTCCCTTAAGGCTGGCTGTGTCATCTCCCAGGGCGTATGCCATTCTTGCATGTGCATATTCGTGAATCGGCAGAATGCCGAATATGATCAAACATCTGACCGCTATTCCTATAAGGATCTGCGGAAAATCAAGACCTATAAACCACATAGCAATACCTCCGCTATTATATTGTAAATAATTTTACATCATTGGGATAAAAAAAACAATAGTTTTTATGTGTACATTTTGATTTCTTTTTGTTGACTGGCGGAAGATATTGCGGTATTATAAGCTGTAATTGAAAATTAAGAAAGGGTGCTTATGCCCAATGAAAGCAAGAACACGTTTTGCCCCATCTCCTACAGGTTATATGCACATCGGAAATCTTCGAACCGCTCTTTATGAATATCTGCTCACAAAAAAACTTGGCGGCGATTTTATTCTCAGAATCGAAGATACCGATCAGGGCCGATATGTAGAAGGTGCTTGTGAAGTTATTTTTTCAACACTCAAAGAAACAGGTCTCAACTGGGATGAAGGTCCTGATGTAGGCGGTGAGTATGGTCCGTATATCCAGTCTGAACGCAGAGATATTTATAAAAAATATGCTGAGCAGCTTTGCGAAAGCGGTCACGCTTATTATTGCTTCTGCTCAGAGGAGCGTCTTGCTCAGGTACGTGAAGCTGCTGGAGGTATTGCAAAATACGACGGTCATTGCCGCGATCTTCCTCTTGAGGAAGCAAGAAAAAGAGCTGCAGCAGGCGAACCCTATGTTATACGTCAAAAAATGCCCAAAGATGGAAAAACATCTTTTGA
The DNA here is from genome assembly GCA_045604965.1 of Acutalibacteraceae bacterium. Taxonomy (GTDB): domain Bacteria; phylum Bacillota; class Clostridia; order Oscillospirales; family Acutalibacteraceae; genus JAISGQ01. The sequence goes on along the minus strand of JAZUPB010000005.1, from coordinate 13,845 downwards.
CGACGCTGTCTTTGGTACCATCACCGTTGATAATGAGGAGCTCGAAGACCAGATCCTTCTTAAAACCGATGGACTTCCGACTTACAACTTTGCTAATGTAATCGATGATCATCTGATGAACATTACTCACGTTGTAAGAGGAAGTGAATACCTCTCTTCTACTCCCAAATATAATCTTCTTTACGATGCATTCGGCTGGGAAAAGCCTATTTACGTTCATTGTTCTCCCATAATGAAGGACGCACAGAACAAGCTTTCCAAGAGAAACGGCGATGCTTCTTATCAGGATCTTGTTGCAAAGGGTTATCTTACCGAAGCAATCATCAACTACATTGCACTTCTCGGATGGGCTCCCAAGGGCGAGCGCGAGATATTCTCTCTTTCAGAGCTTATCGAAGCTTTTGATATTGATGGAATCTCAAAATCTCCTGCAATCTATGATCCCGAAAAAATGCGCTGGGTAAATGCTGAATATATTCGCGCTATGGATCTTGAGAAATTCCATGAAACTGCTCTCCCCTTTATTCGTCAGGGTGTCAAGAGCGAGCAGGCTGATACAATGCTTATTGCAAAGTGTCTGCACCAGAGAACCGAGGTTCTTTCTGAGATTCCCGCTCAGCTTGAGTTTATAGATATTCTTGACGACTATCCTCTTGATTTCTTTGTAAACAAGAAATCCAAGAGTTCTCTTGAAAGCAGCAAGCAGATGCTTGAGGTCACAATACCCGAACTTGAATCACTTGCAGAATGGAGCACCGATACTATACACGATTGCCTTATAAATCTTGCCGCAAAGCTCGAAGTCAAGAACGGTCTCCTTATGTGGCCTGTACGCATAGCTGCATCAGGAAAGACTGTTACACCCGGCGGTGCTGTTGAAGTCCTCGGTATTCTCGGTAAGGACGAATCACTTCGCAGACTTAATATAGGTCTTAATAAGCTCTCCTAAGGAGGAACATACAAATGTCTGAAGAAATCAAAAATATAGCAAATGAAGAAAATGCTGCTCAAAGCTTTATTGAGCAGGCAATTATAGACGATCTTAAACCTGGTCAGCGCTGTGAAGGTATGAAGGTTCACACCAGATTTCCTCCGGAACCTAACGGTTGGCTCCATATTGGTCACGTCAAAGCCCTCTGCATAGACTTCGGAATGGCTGAAAAATTCGGCGGCACCTGTAATCTTCGTATGGATGATACCAACCCGACCAAGGAAAAAGAAGAATTTGTTGAAGCTATTAAAAACGATATCCACTGGCTTGGTTATGACTGGGATAACTATTGCTTTGCATCGGAGTATTTCCAGCAGACTTATGAGTTTGCTGTAGAGCTCATAAAAAAAGGGCTTGCCTATGTTTGTGAGCTCACTCCGGAACAGATGAAGGAAATGCGCGGCGACTACAACACCCCCGCTACCTCTCCCTACCGTGACAGACCTATGGAGGAAAGCCTTGATTTATTCGAAAGAATGAAGAACGGCGAATTCCCTGATGGTAAAATGACTCTTCGCGCAAAAATTGATCTCGCATCCGGCAACTGGAATATGCGTGACCCCGTTATATACAGAATCAAACATATGACCCATCACCGTACAGGCGACGAATGGTGCATCTATCCTATGTATGATTTTGCTCATCCTATCGGAGATGCATTGGAGCACATCACACATTCCCTCTGCTCTCTTGAATATGAAGACCATCGTCCTCTTTACGACTGGGTCTGCGATCATGTATCCGTTCCCAGTAAGCCTAGACAGATCGAGTTTGCCCGTCTTGCAATCGATTATACTGTTCTCTCCAAGCGCAAGCTTCGCAAAATGATCGAAGACGGTATTGTAGGCGGTTGGGACGATCCCAGAATGCCTACTCTTGCTGCACTTCGCAGACGCGGATACACTCCTGACTCAATCAAAAGCTTCTGCGAGCGAATCGGCGTAGCTAAAAATCCTTCTACTGTACAGTGGAGCTTCCTTGAATTCTGTCTACGTGAAGACCTTAACGCACACGCAACCCGAGCAATGGCAGTTCTTCGTCCCGTTAAGCTCGTTATCACCAATTACCCCGAAGGAAAGACTGAGGAATTTGAGGTTGAAAACAATCCTCAGGACGAAAATGCAGGCACCAGAAAGATCACATTCAGCCGTGAGCTCTATATCGAAGCAGACGACTTTATGGAAGTTCCCGAAAAGAAGTATTTCCGTATGTTCCCCGGTAACCTTGTTCGTCTTAAAGGCACATATATTGTCAAGTGCACAGGCTGTAAGAAGGATGAAAACGGCAACGTTGTCGAAGTCTATGCTGAATATGATGAATCCACACGCGGCGGCAATCCTCCTGAAGGCGTAAAGGTAAAAGGTACTATCCACTGGGTCAATTGTGCTGATGCAGTTGATGCTGAAGTCAGACTTTTTGACCGCCTCTTCACTGTTCCTTCTCCCGATGCTGCTGATGTTGATTTTATGCAGTTCATCAACCCTAATTCTCTCACTGTGCTCAACAACTGCAAACTTGAGCCTTCCCTCGCTTCTGCTAAGCCCGGTGATGGATTCCAGTTCTTACGTCTCGGCTATTTCTGCGTCGACAGTGTAGATTCAACTGCCGATAAGCTTGTATTCAATCGTTCGGTTGAGCTTAAGGACAGCTACGCAAAATAAATCTATTTAATAATATTAAAAAGCTCGTTCTGCTAATAAAGCAGAACGAGCTTTTTTTATCAAGTTTTAATAATATTCTTATTCAATGAAACGTGATTTACAATCTCCATAAAACCGTTTTTTATATAGAAGTTATATGCAGGGAGACCTCGATTTGTCTGAAGAAAAATACGTTTTATTCCTTCAGAACAAATTATTTCTTCTATTTGATTAATAAAATATGTACCGAGACCTTTTCCCTGTTCACTTGTCTTTATACAAAATTCATCTATGTGATACTCTGTTCCTTCATACCAATGTCTTATACTTCCAATTGCAAGTCCAACTATTTCGTTATCATCATAAAGACCAAATGTAAGTGAATTTATGTTTCCTGCCAAATCACACAAATAATGTTCAAGCTGAACATCGTCCCCCCAATCATCATTCCAAGGTTCTTTTGTAAACACCTCAAAGAAAAATGCTTTTATTTGCGCAAGGTTTTCAATAGACAATCTTTTAATATAAAACATATATATCTCCAATTTATTTTAATTTAAAACCGACCTTAAGGAAAACCATTAAGGTCGGTTATGTATCACAGTTAAACCTTAAGCAGTGAATCCTTTTTCCCCCTTATAAAAAGGAAAAAAGCAGCTGTTTCAATACCGGATAAAACAAATATAAACCAGGCACCAAATCCGGGACCTGCACTGGTGTGCTCTAACATCGATTCAAGACCGTGACCAACAATCATAGCCTTTGATGAGATCCAAGCGCAAATCATATAAAAAAATGTTATCGCACCCGGTGCAGCACAAAGAACTAACTGAGGCACAGGAAGTTTTCTGGAAATAAAAAGATTTGCAACCTGTACCCCAATAACTCCGAGAATTACAAGCAGTGCAAGGATCGCAACAAATGAAAGAAAACCTATACCATCAGAAAAAGATTTTCCATTTAATGCAATTTTAATAAGGTTTGCACTGTCGCTCTCGTTAAATGAATAGTCCATAAGAGAGAATTTCAGTCTGATAAATGCCCAGCTGAAAAAAATCCCAAAGAATAAGAATGTCCAAATTCCCATCTTTATAAATTTAAGTACATATGAGGGAATTGGAAGTTTTATTACGGCATCTTCCGGCAGGTCGTATTCTATAAACTTTTCCCAGAATGATTTTTCCTGAACTTTATTTCCTTCTGCAGAAACAGTTGGAGCAGTCTGTGTTTCAGGCGTTATTTCGATATTTTCCTTAGCAACTGTATCAACAGTAAACAGACGAGTTCCACATTCAGCACAGAATTTATCCTCTTCATCATATCGGGTTCCACAATTTGGGCAAAACATTAAAACGTACCCCCCTAAATAAAAATTTGCATTGGATATGATTATAATAAACTATAATCACATCCAATGCAACAATCCACTATTAATTTTTATAAATTATCTCTCTTCGCGGAAATAGAGCTGACCAAGACTTGCAGGGCCAAGATTTTCTTTCTTTTTCCTAAGACTAACAATAACGAGAACTATTATTGTAGCAACATAAGGTGTCATCTCGAAAAGCTCCTGACCGCCTCTGCTCATATTGATTATTCCGGAAATAATTCCGTCAAGGAATTTATTATCCTTATTGTAATCAACAGATCTGAGTATAACAGGAATATATGTGCTGAGCCAATAAAGAGCACCAAAGAAATATGCACCCCATATTGCATTTATTGACTTCCAGGAAGTAAATATAACAAGTGCAACAGCAAGCCATCCAAGAGCCTCTATATCACCGCTGTTGCTCCAGGTTCCCTTGGTGTAATCCATAACGAAGAATACACCGCCAAGACCTGAGATTCCAGCGCCGATACAGGTAGCAAGATACTTATAAACAGTAACATTAACACCTGCAGCATCAGCAGTTGCAGGGTTCTCTCCAACAGCTCGAAGGTTAAGTCCGATACGGCTCTTGTTCAAAAACAGCTGCATAAGAATTGCAAGAACAACTGCAATATAAACCATAAAGCCATAGTAGAACAAAATTCTTCCAATCACGCCAAGGTTTGTTGACAAGAACGGAACGCTTGCTCTGAATGCCGCGCTTGTAGCATCAACTCTTATCTGACCAACGCCGCCTGCAGATTTATTGAGCAGACCGCCGAAGAAGTTTGCAACACCTGTACCAAAAATTGTAATTGCAAGACCGGTTACATTCTGATTTGCGCGAAGTGTGATTGTCAGGAAGCTATATATAAGACCACCAAACATTGCACCTAAAAAGCCGCAGATCAAAGCAATGATTACACATAAAAATCCATTTGTTTCCGCCACAGCATTTTCATATGCAAAAACGCCTGCAAGACTTGAAATACCACCGAGGTACATAATACCGGGAACGCCAAGATTCAAATTACCTGACTTTTCTGTCAGAATCTCGCCTAATGCACCTAGCATCAAAACCGTACCGAAAGATACGGCAGCCTGAATATATGTTATGAGAGCATCCATCAGCTTATGCAACCTCCTTGCTCTTATGTCTGAAAATCAGCTTATATCTGATAAAGAATTCACAGCCGAGAATAAAGAACAGAATAATACCGGTAATCATATCCGAAATATATTCGTTCATATTAAAGCGAGATGCAATCTCACAAGCACCCATATCAAGGAAAACAATAAGGAATGAAACTGCAATCATAACAAAGGTGTTGAACTTTGCCATCCAGGCAACAATAATTGCGGTAAAACCTCTTCCGCCTGCCGTTGTTGTTGATATTGTATGACCAACACCGCCAACAGCAATAAAACCGGCAAATCCGCATATTGCACCAGAAATAAGCATTGTTCTGACAATTACCTTCTGAACATTGATACCTGCATATCTTGCAGTATTTTCCGACTCACCGACAATGGCAATTTCATAGCCCTGCTTAGTCTTTTTCAGGTAGAAGAACATAAGAACAGCAAGTCCGATTACAAGAATAACATTGAGGGTGTATTTCTGTCCGAAGATTTCAGGGAACCATCCTTCGCGGCCGCGAAGATTGATTACACCTACAGAGTTTGAGTTTTTAGGATTCTCCCAAAGCGTAACAAAATAAGCAGCAAATCTGATTGCGATGTAATTCATCATAAGAGTGAACAAGGTTTCGTTTGTTCCCCACTTAGCCTTGAATACAGCGGGAAGCAGTCCCCACAACGCACCTATCAGCAGGCTTGATGCACCCATTATTATAAGAAGCAAGGTCTGATTAATGTCCTTAAAATAAATCATCATTGCCGCGGAAGCTATTGCACCAACCAGTATCTGACCTTCTGCACCTATGTTCCAAAATCTCATCTTGAAAGCAGGTGCAAGACCGATACCGATACAAAGGAGAAGCATAGCATCTCGAATTGTGTTCCAGGCAAGATAGTCTGTTCCGAATGCTCCCTCGAACATTGCTGAATAAACAAGGAACGGATTCATCTTTGTCAAGGCCATTATAAGCAATCCTGACACAACAAGCGATGCGAAAATAGCACCGATTCTGATGGAGAGCGATTTCCAGAACGGAATTGCATCACGTTCAACCATTCTTATAAAAGGTTCATATACAGGCTGAGTACGAACAGTAATTTCAGATTCTTCTATCTGCTCATTTACAACCTCATTGTTTTTGTCTATTCCTGTCATTCAGTCTCAGCCTCCTCTTTCAAATTTGTCATAAGAAGTCCGACTTCTTCCTTGGTTGCTGTTTTTCCATCAACAATACCGTTGATCTTTCCACCGCAAAGAACAACTATTCTATCGCAAAGCTGCAGCAAAACGTCAAGATCCTCACCTACATAAATTACAGCAACGCCTTTTTTCTTTTGCTCATTAAGAAGATGATAGATGGTATACGAAGTATTGATATCGAGTCCGCGAACAGCATATGCGGTCATAAGAACTGTGGGCGAAGACGCAATCTCTCTTCCGACAAGCACTTTCTGAACATTACCACCGGAAAGTCTTCTTACAGGAGTATTGATACCCGGTGTTACAACACCAAGTTCATCCATTATTTTAATAGCAAGACGTCTGGGGTCCTTTGTATGTACAAATGGAAGCTTTCCTTCGCTATAGTTTTTAAGCATCATATTCTCTGTCATGCCCATTGAACCGACAAGGCCCATACCAAGCCTGTCTTCGGGAACAAATGACATCAAAACACCGTACTCCTTGATTTCTTTCGGAGTCTTGCCTATAAGCTGACGGCAAAGTGCAGTCTCAGGCTCATAGTATTCAACGCTTCCTGTTTCAACCTTCTGAAGGCCTGCAATTGCTTCCAGCAGTTCTTTCTGTCCGCAGCCTGAAATACCTGCAACACCAAGGATCTCTCCGCCATATGCTGTAAAAGATACGTCACTGAGAACATCCCTGCCCTCTACATTCTTTACAGTGAGGTTGCTTACTCTCAGTCTCTCTTCTCTGTTTACAGGTTCCGGACGTTCAATATCAAGCTCAACCTTTTCACCAACCATCATTTCAGTAAGTGACAGCTCTGTAGCTTCACTTGTAGGAACACTTCCGACATATTCACCCTTGCGAAGTACAGCAACACGATCTGAAATCTCAAGCACCTCGTGAAGTTTATGAGTTATTATTATGACAGATTTGCCGTAATCACGCATGTTTCTGATAACAGCAAACAGCTTTTTAACCTCCTGCGGTGTCAAAACAGCCGTAGGTTCGTCCAATATGAGAATATCTGCACCACGATAAAGAACCTTGACAATTTCAAGAGTCTGTTTCTGTGAAACAGTCATATCATAAACCTTCTGATTTGGATCTATATCAAAACCATATCGTTCGCAGATAGTTTTTACTTTTTTATTAATTGTTTTGCGGTCGAGGTTAAATCCGTCCTCCTTGAGTCCAAGGACAATGTTTTCTGCCGCAGTGAAAACATCTATCAGCTTGAAGTGCTGATGTATCATACCAATGCCTAAATCAAGAGCATCTTTGGGCGAGCGAATAGTTACGGGCTTACCGTAAAGAGAAATCTCACCCTCGTCAGGGAAATATATGCCCGAGAGCATATTCATCAAAGTAGTCTTTCCGCTTCCGTTTTCGCCAAGCAATGAAAGAATCTCGCCACGACGAACATCAAGATTTACCTTGTAGTTTGCTTTTACGGAACCGAAGCTCTTTGTAACATTTTTCATGCTTATTGCAATCGGCTGTTCCATGCGCATTCTCCTTTGTATATGACATTAAAACCTAATAAAGAAAATAATCCGCATATCGCGGATGCAGGAAAATTGACCCACAGGGGAATATCAAGATTGATATTCCCCTGTGAATTATGCGTGATTAGTTATTGTTAAGCTCGGTGATTCCGTCGATGCGGATATCGAATGCGGGAGCAGCACGAAGCTCACTCTCGTGGAAATAACCATCAGAGATCATTTCGTTGCCCTCAAAGCCCCAAACAGTGTTATAGGAATCAAGCTTCTTGCCGTCAACAGTCCACTTGGAGCAGTCGAAAACCTTAAGGTCGCCGTTCTTGATGGAAGCGATAGCTGCATCAACGGCTTCCTGGGTACCCTCAGCGCAGGAAGGACCAAGCTTGGTGATTGCAACAGCATCAGCTGCATAGCCATCAGCCCAGTCGGTAGGAATCTTCTCGCCCTTTGCATGAGTCTTGAATGCGTACTCATAATATACAGCCCAGTTGTTGGTTGCAGAAGTAAGAGCAGCATCGGGAGCAACATTAAGCATATCAATGTTGTAACCTACGGAATAGCAAACAGTACCTTCCTGAAGCTTAGCCTGTGTTGCGGAAGGTGCGCCGGTGGAGTCAGCGTGCTGACCGATGATTACGCAGCCGTCAGCGATAAGGAGGTTTGCAGCCTCGCCTTCGCCGGTGAGATCAAACCAGGAATTGGTGTACTGAACTTCCATAGCAACATTCTCAACAACAGACTTGATGCCAAGATAGAAAGCAGTGTAACCGGAAACAACCTCAGCGTAAGGATATGCACCAACATAACCTACCTTAACGTTGCCCTTTGCATCATAGTTAGCATCGGTAAGCTTGCCAGCTGCAATGAGCTCGGCGATCTTCTTACCTGCAACAACGCCGGATACGTAGCGAGATTCAAAAACCTTGGTAAATGCGTTGGAGAAATTGGAAAGACCGCTCTTTGCAGCAGTATCACCAGTCATAGCAACAAATGCTACATCGGGATACTCAGCAGCGATGAGTTCCATATAGGTCTGATGACCGTAGCTGTTGGAGATAACAAGGGAGCACTCCTTATTTACAAGGTCAGCAGCTGCATCATAGCAAGCCTGATCTTCGCCGATAGTGTACTTCCAAAGAATCTGGCTGTCAGCAATGCCGAGCTTCTTTGCAGCAGTCTTGATACCGTTGATGTGAGCCTCAGAATAACCTTCGTTCTCATCACCGATAAGGATAACACCGATCTTAAGATCAGCATATTCGCCGGAACCTGCATTACCAGCCTCGCCGGAGCAGCCTGCAAATGCAACTGTCATAGTGATGACCATTACAAGTACAAGTGCCATAGATAAAAACTTCTTGAACATTTTTTCTCCTCCTGAAATTTTACTTTTTATAAAAAGCGTACCGCTTCTTATACAACACAAAAAGGCGCAATTATGCGCCTGTCAGCAAAATACGATTCCTCCGTCTTCACTCATGCTCTTTATACGAGCAAGAGATTCGACGCGGATACCTTTTTCATTGCGTATATATTCTCCGCCATTCTGAAATGCTTTTTCAACAGCAATACCTGCGCCTGCAATAGAGGCACCTGCAGCCTCAACAAGACCAATCAAGCCTATAAGCGCTTTGCCGTTTGCAAGAAAATCATCAATAATAAGAACTCTGTCATTTTCATTGAGGAAATCTTTGGAAACAATTATATCGTAGGTTATTCCGTGTGTAAAGGATTCTACCTTTGCAGTATACACATCGCCGCTTATATTCTTTGTTTTGTTCTTTTTTGCAAAAAGAACCGGCACATTAAAATACTGAGCAGTAATTGAAGCAATTGCAATACCAGATGCTTCGATTGTCAATATTTTTGTAACACCACAATCGCCGAATAAACGGAAAAACTCTTTTCCGATCTCATTAAGCAATACAACATCAATCTGATGGTTGAGGAAACTGTCAACCTTAAGAACATTTCCGGACTTCACTTTTCCGTCCTTAACGATTCTCTGTTCAAGCAGCTGCAAGTACAATTCCTCCAATCAGATCATATCCTATTGCTTTTCGACAATATATTACCACATAGTATTAATTAATTCAAGTGTGCGAATAATGGTATTTATTCACCTAAATTTCATTTTTTTGTAACAATATTGCAAAAGCTGCATTAATGTTTAGCACACTAACACAGCTTTTACTTGAATTATTTAATTTTACTGTTTATAAAATCACAGCATTTTTTGTATACATTTTCTTTGTCAAGTTCATTCAGTATTTCGTGTCTGTCATTTTCAAACAAACATATCTCAGTATCTTCCATGCCTACCTTAACAAATTTATCGTATACCTGCTGTACACCCTTACCCTGTGCTCCAACAGGATCCTGGTCTCCGGAAATAAACAGCACCGGCATTGATTTATTCATCTTTTTCAGATTTTTCTTTTTTCTTATAATTTTAAGACCTGTTGCAAGATCCTTGTATGCACTGCATGTGAAAATAAAACCGCAGCGTCCGTCAGCAATATATTTCTGAACTATGTTTTCATCCTTTGTCAGCCAATCAAACGGCGTATTTGCCGGTTTGAACGGTTTGTTGTAACTTCCGAAAGACATACTGTTTATAAATTTACTTCTATGTCTTTTACCGCAGAAAAATCCGATTACTGATGACATACCCTTAAGAGCGCCTGCCAGTGCACCGGATACATTGCCTGTACCGGAAATAATCGCTCCGCTCAGTCCATCTGCATACTCACTGAACAGATAAGTACGAGTCAAGAAAGAACCCATTGAATGTCCTAAAATAAAATATGGCAGATCAAGATATCTTCCGGATATTTCATTTCTTACATTGTTCATATCCTCAACTACATATTTCCAGCCATTTTTCTTTGCAAAAAAGCCAAGTTCTTTTTCATTTTCTGCAGTATTTCCGTGTCCGAGATGACTGTTTCCCGCTACAATTATACCCTGTTCGTTCATCCATCTTGCAAATGAGTCATATCTCATTATATGCTCTGCCATTCCGTGGGAGATTTGGAGTATTGCTCTGGGATTTTCACATTCCCAAATAACAGTATGTAAGGTTTTACCCTCCGCACTTGACGGTATAATTGCAATTTTTACTGTAGTCACTGAAATCACTCACTTTCTTTACTTTGTTCCGAATATTCTGTCTCCTGCATCCCCTATACCGGGAATTATATAGCCTTGATCATCAAGATATTCATCAATACTTCCTGTATAAATATGAACATCCGGATGTTCTTCTCCCATTCTTGCAATACCTTCCGGTGCAGCTATTATGCATACAAGCTTTATGTCTGTGCATTTTCGCTGTTTCAAGAAATTCACTGCCGCACAGGCTGTTCCTCCTGTCGCAAGCATAGGCTCAAATATAACCGCCTGTCTTTCATCGACATCGCTGGGCATTTTACAGTAATATTCCTGCGGTTCCAATGTCTCTTTATCTCTGTACACGCCTATATGTCCAACCCTTGCCGACGGAACGAGTTTAAGTACTCCTTCAACCATGCCCAATCCTGCTCTGAGTATCGGCACAAGGGTTATTTTTTTCCCTGACAGTATATTTGATTTTGTTTTAGCCAACGGAGTTTTTATATTAATTGTTTCCATCGGTAAATCACGAAAAACCTCATAGCTCATCAGCATTGATATCTCTTCTATAAGATTTCTGAAATCTTTCGTTCCTGTCTGTTCATCTCTCAGCAGTGTGATTTTATGCTGTATTAACGGGTGGGTAAAAATTGTTACATTTTCCATATTCTTTCTCCTTTATGGAGGTTTAGTCAATTATATTTTAACCCTTATTTTCTAAAATTTCAATATAAAAAGAACACCGCATAATACTGCGGTGTTCAAAATATTATTTTTCCTTGTTTTTCTTGGATTTCCTTTCCTTTTTCTTTTTAAATATCTCAACATCCACAGTTTCAGGAGGAGATTCAAGTTTTTCAGGATGCTTGAGCATTTCTCTCATAGTCTTAAATGCGATCGCATACTGATGGCCCGAAGCAATACGCTCGTCCATTACAAGACCAACAGGCATCTGACGCTCAAGATCAATATTTCCTTCTTTATCTTTTACAGGAATATACTCAGAATTGCCCATTGTCATAAGCATACTTGTTGTTCCAAATTCGTAAATATGGTGATGAATATAATTTGTCCTTATACTTGCAAGATTAGAAATCGTCATTGTAACGTGGAACGGGCTTGCATTAATAATGGATTTGGGCAGCCAACCGCGTCTGTCAAGCCACTTAAAAAGACCTACACCCACATTGCAAAGACCAGGAATGGAAAGAAGAACCTTCATAAGCTTATCTGTAGCATTGGAACCACCCTTTGCCTTATTGTCGGTGATCATCTTATTCATTTTTTCATTGACATCAAAGATAGTGTCTGTTGGCTCGAATCTGACCTTAGTCATTGTTGAATCAGTTTCTCCCGGGCGAAGAATTACCATACCTACCCAAATGCCGTCTCTTGCATATATTTTCTTATTTACAACAAATCTGTTAAGTACGCAGTACTGTGAAACTGTTCTAACGAAAGCTGCAACCATAAGAGAAAGGTGGCTTATATCAACACCTTCTTTATGCTTTTTCTTTATATAAGACTGCATCGGTTCATACGGAAAACGAACCGTTATAGAGTTCATAGCATCGTATCTTTTATCCATAATGTACGGAACTATTCTGTACATCATACTGCAATTCTTGACTTTTTTTCCGTCTTTTCTGCCCAAGGAAAACACTCCACTCTATTTTATAATACATAATAATGCTTATTAATTATTATAAATATTTTTAATCATTTTTCAATACTTTTTTATATTTTAAATATTATGAAATAGAATATGGAAAAACAGAACCCCCAAAGCATTTCGCTTTGGGGGTTAAATTAATTACTCAGCAGTTTCCTCTTCGGAAGCCTCTGCATTCTCTGCCTCGAGAAGCTGACGGATAGAAAGGCTTACTCTCTTGCGCTCGAAGTCAACCTCAGTGATAACAGCCTTAACAGTATCACCTACGTTAACAACATCAGTAGGAACATTTACTCTCTGGTTGGAGAGCTGGGAAATGTGTACAAGGCCATCGATACCGGGAAGGATGTTAACAAATGCACCAAATGCAGGTGTTCCTACAACCTTAGACTCGATAACAGTACCAACAGGATACTTAACCTTCATAATTTCCCAAGGATTATCCTCCTGCTTTCTGTAGCCAAGAGAAACCTTCTTCTTTTCCTCATCAAGCTTCTTGACGTAAACTTCGATTACATCGCCGACAGCAACGACCTCAGAAGGATCGCTGATTCTCTGCCAGGAAAGCTCAGTGATATGAACAAGTCCGTCTACACCGCCGATATCGACAAATGCACCGTACTTAGTAAGAGAACGAACTGTACCGGTATAGATCTTACCGACCTCAACCTCGGACCAGAACTTCTTCTCTGCTGCAGCTCTCTCACGACGTGAAGCCTTGTTTATGGAACCAACAGCGCGTCTGCGGCTGGGAGTTACTTCGAGAAGCTGGAACTGAACCTTCTTCTTAAGAAGATCTTCCATAGAATCGTTACGGGAAATGGTTGCCTGAGAAGCAGGAACAAAAACACGTACGCCCTTATAGGAAACAACAACGCCGCCCTTATTTACTTCAGTTACAACACCTTCAAAAGTAACAGGCTCTTTCTCTTCTTCCTTAACTTCCTCAACAGGCTCTTCAGCAGCCTCGTTTTCGGATGCATCAAGAGTATCTTCTTCGTCGTCGAAACGGCGTCTCTTTCTCTCAACGATCTTCGGTGCTGCCTCTTTGATTTCTTCCCATGCCTTTGCAGAATCGAGAAGCTTCTTGGAGAGGTAGATGTAACCCTCCTGGTCGTTGGTGCGCATGATCATAAGCTCAAGCTCATCGCCGACCTTTACAACGTCACTCGTTGTAAGGTTGGGATCATCTGTAAGATCCTCAAGCATAACGATACCGGACTGC
>JAZUPB010000004.1:0-2766 GCA_045604965.1 Acutalibacteraceae bacterium | reverse complement strand
GAATCATCTCATCTATCCAGTACGATGGGCAGTGAGGAAACCGCCATGACGGCTCATAGCCTGAATACGCCTCTCTTGGTGCATTGAGTCCCATATACGGCCAAACCATATATGCGTAGGCATCAATGATGCACTGGGCGAACAGATCGCTTTCAACTGTTTCGATGGCATCCCAGCTGCAGACAACCTGCCTGATGTTCCTCGGTATGCTGTTCAGCTTCTTGCCGCATTTGTCGAGTATTTCTTTTGGTATGAAGTAGTACGCAGGAAGATACTCTGAGTTGATAAAGTCTGTGATTTCACCGTTTTTTCGTCTGAGTTTTAACGGCATTTTACATTTCTCCTTTCTGAGAGAAGTTCTCTCTATTTATTTACGACAATAAAGCTTGCATAATGTTCCTTGCAAGCCATAATGTTTTTGTTAGCGATGCAACATTTATTGAGCTGTGTCGCGGATAATTTTGTTGATTTTTATCTGTAATTGTTATATAATATGTTTATCAAAAAAAGGAGGATGGATATGGGATTATTTGACAAAATAGTAAAGGGTATCAAGGAAGAAATCAAATCGGGGATTGCCGAGCTTCTTGATCCGGATACCGGAGAATCAACCGAAGCAGTCTCAGTTTCGTATGGGACACCGCAGACCGCTTACAGAGAAACTGAAACTTACACACAAATATACAATACCGGCGACGATCATTTTGCAGCTATTATTTCGGATGAGAAATTTCCGGGATATTCCATTGAACATTCAATTCACGCAAGTGTATTTGACGCTTCTGCTCATCAGAAATGCTATCCAATTACCTATCTCTTCCGCAAGAATGGCACACCTGTTCTTGCCGTACTGGTTATGAACCGTAATCAGAGCAGAGCCATGATCGCTGTAGGCACCTACCGTGTTCTTGATGCAAACGGAATACCGTATATTCGATTCTATAAAGGCATGGAGAACCGTGAGGACTATGTTATAAACAGAATCAGGGAAAATCTTTCCTGATTCCCCAATAATGCAAAAAACAGAGAGAAACGCATTGTGCGCCTGCGATGAACCCAGCACAGACTTTTTTACGCTTTGCAGGCAGCTTGTCTGTGTACGGTTTGGTATCGCTAATTTGCGATGTTAAATTGTTTTCTCTCTGTTTTTTTATGGAGTTTTTTATGAATATACTTGAGCGTCTGTCACAACGATTAGAATGGGAGCAGTACTACGACCATAAACTTCAACAGGGAAATATGTCCGAAAAGGACGCGAAGGACCTTTACAGCTTTATTGCAAACGAGGAATATCTGCCTGTAGTTCAACGGATTTATCGTGAAGAGCCTTTCCCAGCCCCAAAGAAGAAGCTGATAGGCAAGGCAGGGGTAAAGAAAAAGAGGGTAGTATATACCTATGGCAGAGAAGAAAACTACATATTAAAACTGGTTGCTTTTCTGCTGCGGAAATACGATAGTATTTTTGCGCCGAATCTTTACTCCTTCAGAAAGAACACAGGGGTAAAGGCCGCAATAAACGAGCTGCTCAAGGTAAAAGATTTGGGCAGCCGATATGTATATAAGGTTGATATAAGTGATTATTTCAATTCCGTGGATATTGAAATGCTGATGCCAGAGCTTTGTAAGGTGTTAAGTGACGAGCCTGAGCTGTTCGGATTTATCCGTAGTTTGCTTGAGTGCCCTTATGCTGAAATCGACGGAGAGCTTGTAAGAGAAAGAAAAGGGATAATGGCAGGAGTGCCGATATCCGGTTTCCTTGCAAATTTGTATCTCTGTGATATGGACAGCTTCTTTTACGAGCGTAATATACCGTATATGAGATATTCGGACGATATAATTGTTTTTGCAAAGACAGAGGAAGAACTGCATAGCTATATTGAACTCATCAAAAAGATTCTTGCTGACCGCAGACTGCAGGTCAACGAAGCAAAAGAAATAATATCACAGCCGGGAGAGCAGTGGTCGTTTCTTGGCTTTTCGTTTTTGAACGGTGTAATAGACATCTGTCCGGTCTCTCTTGGAAAGCTAAAGGCAAAAATGCGCCGTAAAACCCATGCCCTGGCACGGTGGGCGTCGAGAAAGGGTGTTCCGGGGCAAGCTGCAGCCCGTGCATTTGTAAAGCGCTTCAATGCAAAGCTCTATGATAATCCCGTTTACAGCGAGCTTACATGGTCGCGGTGGTTTTTCCCTGTTATTAACACCGACAGAACCCTTGCGGAGATTGACACCTATATGCAGGAATGTATCCGCTATCTTGCTACCGGGAAACGCACCAAGGCGAGGTTTAATTTCAGATATGATGAAATTAAGGCTTTAGGCTACAGAAGTCTTGTTAATGAATACTATAAGCAAAAGAATAATGAATGAAAGCAGCCTCTGAAAATTTCAGGGGCTGCTTGGCTCATTAAATCAGAAGTCGGTATATCCGAACTCTTCGGAATATCCGCAGATGGTGTTGTCGAGATATTCGCCCTCAACCTTGAAGCGTATCGCATTCCAACCATATGCTTCTATGTATGTATTGGCTATGGCCTGCAAAACGAGATGGCCATGTTCAAAATCCTCCAGTAACAGCAGGTCATCGGAAAAATCGAGAACAACAACGCCGTTGCGCCCTTTGATTGTTTCGCTTCCGAGAAAACTGCAAGAGGTGGGGATCGCTTCATTCAGCTGTTTGAGAGCCTTCCAGACGTGCCATTTTGAATTGCTTTCGATGGTCATTTCTCTGGGGAATACCTCACCTGTATTACTTACCCAGAAAATCTC
>JAZUPB010000003.1:0-13476 GCA_045604965.1 Acutalibacteraceae bacterium | reverse complement strand
ATGGCTACGATCCGACTTGGCGTTTTTTTTACTGTTATTCCTCTTCGGAAGATGAATCTTCGGATACTGAATTATTTTCTGCGTTTTGCTGCGAGCGGAGCTCACGAAGCATATTCAGCAGACCTGATGAGTTGTGGGGATGTCTCTTCTTGCGAACACTTGGTTTGCTTTCGGAAGCGGTGGAATCGGAGGAAGAGGTTTCTGATACCGCCGTATCTGCAGGCGGTGCAGGAGGCGGTACAGGGGGAACAGGCGGTGCAGGGATAGGAGCAGGTGTGGGAGGTGCCTGCTGTATGGGCTTTTCACCGCGCATAAGCTCGGGGGTCACGCTGATTCTGCGAGTTTCCTCAGCAGGGATTTCTTCGATTGGAGCATTGCCCTTTCGGCGGCTGCGGCGTCTTCTTTCGCTGTGGCTCTGAACACGCTCGGAGATGTGCTTTTTCTCAGTCTCCTGTTTTTTTGCGGCAACGACCTTGATCGTTTTGGGTCGTGATTCGACAGAAGGCTTAGTTGTCTTCTTAGGCTTTCTGACCTTCAGCCCCATACTGTGGATTCCCTGACTGTGTCTTGCTACGATTCTTCCCGTTACCTTGTACGCAGCATTCTCAAGCGCAGATTCAAACTGCTTTCTGCTTAATTCAGCAGCGGCAGCGCGCTCTGCGGCAGAAGGTGCAGCGGTTTCGTCTTCATTTTCAAGGTAAGCGGTGGGGATATATTTATCGTCGGGGAGTATAAAGCCCGACAGGCTTTCCCTGACAGGAGGGAGAAGTGATGAGGAAGGTGCTTCCTCAATCTCCACTGTTTTAGGATTGGTGGAAAGAGTGAGGATTACAGCATCATCAGGCACTTCGGTATCATCTGAAGTATTATCCGATTCGGGTGATACAGGCTCGGGTTCGGGTTCAGTTACAGGTGCTGTGCCTGCAAGGACATCAATAAAATCCTCAAAAGAAGGCTGAGTCTCGGCAGGCTCTTCGGAAACGTCGGTTTCTTCTGTAATATCGGATATATCAATTATTTTAATTTCATCGGAAGCATCGGCAGGAAGCTCCTCGGATTGCTCCTCAGGGGGCAGGACAAAATACTGCTCGGATATTATCTCGTTTCCAAACATTTCTGCAGCTGCGTTTTCAACAGACTGAGCGGACAATGTAAAGCTCAGAGCAGGTACGGGAGGCTCATCGGAGTGAGTAATGGGAGCAACATCCTGCTGGAAAGGAAGAGAAGCTCTCTGCATAGCAGCTTTTTCCTGCTCCATACGGCGTTTTTCTGCCGATTGCTGGAGTTCCTCCGCTTTCTGACGGGTGGAAACAGAGATTTCATCAAGCATACCGAAAAGATCCTGAATGCTTTTGTTATTGAGATCCTCTACAAATTCGGGAATACGGTTGCTGCTTTCTTCATCCCCGTCCTCTTCGCCTGTGCCGGCAAACAATGCGATATCCTCTGCGTTTATGGGAACGCCGGAACGGTCAAGAGCAGGGAGTGTGCCGATTATTTTGAGAATATCGGAATACTCATCGGAAACCTCATTGCTGTCAACAGACTCAAAGACCGAAAGACCTGTTTTGACAGGCTTAGTCGGCCAGGAGCCGCGGCAGCGTTCAAGAATATCACTGTCGTATATTGAGAGCCAGAATGCGGCTTCATTGCTTCTTACATAATCGATGACCACATTCGTGTCCGATTTTCCCCAGTCAAAGGGAAGCTCAACATCGGAGAGACGGACGAAATATTTGACCTTGTTGCAGCGGAGTGCTTCCATTGCCTCAAAGTATTCACGGTCGATATCGCGGTTAAGATTGTCGGAGAGGAATATAAGAAGAGCGGAGCAGGCAGAAATACGCTGAGCTGCTCGTATGTCGTTGGGATTTGCACTGCCGTTCCAGGACCACATACGCATACCTTCGTTATAAAGGCGCGCGAGAACAGGCAGAGCAAGACGGGTGTCATCCTCTGCGTAATAGACATATATAAAGGGCGAGTTGCCCTCATAGGATGGAATAGTGACGTAGCTCAAACATACCAACTCCGAATTTTATCGCTTTTATAATTCTATCACGAAAGGTATATGTATTTCAAGGCAAAACAATGAACTTTCATCATAACAAATATTGATAAATTATAAACTTATCGAAGACTTTGTGAGTGTTTCGTTTTTCCTTGAAGGATGAAGAAAAGTATGGTAAAATACTTTGTAAAGAATTTTACGGCAGAAAGGAAGTTTTGCCGAATGAATAAACAGCATAAACGCATTTACGCTTTGTTATGTGCGATGCTTATATTACTGTCTGTATTTGCAAATACAGGTATTCAGGTGCGCGCACAGGCAATAGATTATCTTAATACAATGGCTCCGAAAAACGTTCTCAAGGATTCAGGCAGCAGTACCCACAGCTCAGTCACCGAATCAAACACTGTCACGGGAAAAAGCGGAGCGACATATAATAACGGTCTGCACATTCTTTTCACCAGAGACAGCGATGACGGTGCAAGCTTTGTTACGCTGACCTATGAGGTCAAGAACACCGCAGCAACCTTTATGGGGTATGTCGACCTTGACAAAACCAGCGTCAACGACTCAAATTTCGCGGTAAAGCTGGAGGTTTTCAGCGGTGAGACTGTGGCATATACTCAGACGCTTACTCCGTCGACAAAATTTCCTGTGAAGATTGAGGCGAATATCAGCGGTGCATCAGAAGTGACCGTACGTCTGGGCGATACTGCACCGAACAAGGACAAAACGGCCTTTGTTATCGGAAATGCGGCATTCTGTGAGAGCGGATCGTCTGTTCCTGTGGTGACTGCGCCGGAAAATGAAGGCAGCAGCGGCAATCAGGTCACGGGAAGCAATATGTCTGCAACGGATCTTTCTGCCAGTGCTCAGGAACTTCTCGCAAAATCAAAGGAATATATGGATCATAACTACCTGTATGTCACAATGCAGCTTTCCTGGGATCAGGCGGCTACCTGGTGCGAAATGCAGGGAGGATATCTTGCCACGATAAGCTCTGAAAATGAAAACAAGTTCATTGCCGACTATCTCAGATCTCTGGGAAACAAAACGGCATATCTGGGAATGTCCAACAATAATGCGGATAAGGAATTTAAGTGGCAGAACGGTGAATCGGCAACCTATCTTAACTGGGCAAGACAGACCTCGCCTATAGACGGCACGATGTATATGCTTATGGGCGGAGGCTCCGACGAATGGAATGTTGGAAAGGCAAATGACGGATATCTTTGCTTTGTTATTGAATGGGGAGATAAAAAGCCTCTTGAGGAAAACATCGAAACAGAGCCCGAAAAGGCAGTAATTATTATCGCTGGCCTTGGAGGATCGGTTCTTTCAAACAGCGATACGGACACAGGTTGGGCAAAGAAATCCGGCGCGTATATCGAACTTAATCTCAATAACGTTGCGACAAATAAAACAAATATCAAAATTCCCCACAGCGAATACGGAACCGCAGATGTTTATAAAGACCTGATGACCAGAGTGGGCAAAGTGTGCTCCGACAGTGACGTGGTGCTTTATGAATGGGACTGGAGATACAGTGCGGCCGATGCAGTAAGCGGACTTGAAAAGGTCATCGAAAACGGCGGTTGGAGCGAAGTATCCCTTATCGGACACAATACAGGCGGTCTTACGGCGTGTTATTATATCGCAGAGAACGGAACTGACAATGTTTCAAAGCTTATAACCCTCGGAACTCCGTTCTACGGAACGGAAAAAGCATTTTATATTATGGAATCGGGAATGCTTTCTCAGGGCGCATATGCGGTAAAAGGAAGTCTCAGCAAGATGACTGCACTGCTTCCTGCCCTTTATTCTCTCGTGCCTGATGAGCCGAAGGTAGGTTCGGTGAGCTTTACAGGCAAAATGACAGACACCCTTGACAGAAAAAAGGTTCTCGAAATGGCAGGAGCTGAAAGCAGTTTTGTAAAGGGAACTGACAGCGCTGCTCTAAAGGACGTATATAAAATCATACAGAGCGGCGAATTCGGCGGTGCGTATATCGTTGCAGGAACAGGTAAGGCTACGGTGGAGTCTGTGGCCGTACAGGACGACAAAATATCAAGAGTAACAACCTCTCTTGACGGCGACGGACTTACAAACCTTTCCAGTGCAGCTATGAGGTTCGAATCTGCACGTCCTCCTTATGTTATTGAAAACAGCGATGCCCTTGCTCTTGCAGCAGATAAAGACTGCATAGAGCTTGTGTGCAATATACTGTCTGGTAAGGCAGACACATCGGGCTTTGCCGAAGGAATATCGAAAAAGATATCCAGAAACGAGCAGAAGAGCGAGGATAAGCCGACAGAAATAAGTATTTCGGGCAAGGCAAAGCTCACAGTGCATACCGATGACCAGACAATAATCCTTTCGGACGATGGATTTTCATTCAGCGAAGATCCCCAGAATGCTCTGATGTACGGAGATTCTGTAAAATCTGTGCACACTTCCGATAAGGACGCTCAGATAGATATCGAGATACTGGGTGATGATGTGTGTCTCGAGATATCAGATAAAAACGGTATAAGAAAATGGTCAGAGATAGAATTGGCAAAGGGAAGCACACTGAAAACTTCTGCCGATTCCTCTGTGCTGAGAGTCATTTCCGATCTCGGAAATTCAGGAGTCACCGAGATCGAGGCAGACGCCCTGCCTGAGATAGAAGCTGATGCAGGGGAAGAGGAAATACAGACTGAAGATAAGGGAAGCAAGGCTGTGATCCCTTGGAACATATGGGTTGCGATAGGACTGATAGTCGGTGCGGCAGCTGTAGCAATGATACTTATGCCATATTTTGCATATCGTGTATCGAAAGTAGAGACAGACAGAAGAAAAAGAGCCCTTAAGCAAAGCTTGAGACAGCGCAGACAGCAGGCTGCCAAGGCTTATTCACAGCAGGGCGATGCAAATCAGGCAATGCCGCAGATTCCGCCTGCTCTGCCTCCTATGCAGGATGGAACGGTGCCATTCAATATAGAAGAGGCTATCGGCGGAGATCCTACGATAGATTATGAAATAATGAACAGCAACAAATAAAAATACCAACGGTCAAGTCGGTTCGGCAATAATGCGGAGCAGATTTGACCGTCAGTTTTTTGTATATCGTGTTTGAAACGAGGAGAAGAAAACAGCCCGCCGAAATCGGCGGGCTGTTAATATTATTCTTAGTTTGCAGAGGAGAGGGTGTGTTTTACTCTGTCAGCTTCCTCAGCTCTTTTTGCATCGTTGAAACGATCGATAGTACCTACGAGGTAACCTGTGATTCTGCGGATTCTCTCAAAATCGACGCCTTCGCCGACCTGCTTCACATTATTTTCATTAACTGTAACGTTCATTGTTAAAGCCTCCTTTTGGATTTATCAAATCAATTATTCGAGCCCTACGTGGTGGGGCATATTGGGATAACGCTTGCGAAGTTCGCGGAGCTTGTTTTCATCAACAGGTTCTCCGGATTTTCTGCCGCAGCGAGGACACACATCGCCGATAACGCCTGTGTAGCCGCATACGGGGTCGCGGTCAACGGGGTGGTTGATGGAACCGTATCCGATGCCTGCTTCCTTCATACAACGGATAACACTTTCAAATGCATCGATGTTGTTGCATACATTGCCGTCCAGCTCAACGTAGCTGATGTGACCTGCATTGGTAAGAGCGTGGTAAGGAGCCTCGAGCTGAATCTTATTGTATGCATTGCAGGGATAATATACAGGAACGTGGAAAGAGTTGGTATAGTAATCTCTGTCAGTAACACCTTCAATCTTGCCGTACTTCTGCTGGTCGATGCGGACAAATCTTCCGCTGAGGCCTTCTGCAGGAGTTGCAAGGAGAGTGAAGTTGAGCTTGAGTTCCTGGCTCTTGTTGTTGAGATATTCTCTCATATGTCCTATGATCTCGAGACCGAGCTTCTGGCTCTCTTCACTTTCTGCGTGGTGCTTGCCGACAAGCGCCACGAGAGTTTCGGCAAGGCCGATGAAGCCGACTGAGAATGTACCGTGCTTGAGGACCTCGGCTACGCTGTCATCGATATCAAGGCTGTCAGAATCTATCCATACACCCTGACCCATAAGGAAGGGATAGTTTCTGACCTTCTTGGAGCACTGGATGCCGTAACGGTGGAGAAGCTGACGGCAGCAAAGCTCAATACGGCTGTCGAGAATAGCATAGAACTTGCCGATATCGCCTTCGGATTCGATACCGATTCTCGGCAGGTTGATGGAAACAAAGCTGAGGTTTCCTCTGCCGCAGGTGATTTCTCTGGTGGGATCGTAAACGTTGCCCATAACACGGGTACGGCAGCCCATATATGCTACTTCGGTGTTGTAATCGCCTTCCTTGTAATACTGGAGATTAAAGGGAGCATCGAGGAAGGAGAAGTTCGGGAACAGTCTCTTTGCAGAGACCTTCATTGCAAGCTTGAACAGGTCGTAGTTGGGATCGCCGGGATTGTAGTTGATGCCTTCCTTGACCTTGAAAATCTGAACAGGGAAAATAGGTGTTTCGCCGTTGCCGAGACCTGCATCTGTTGCCATAAGCAGGTTGCGCAGAAGCATACGGGATTCGGGAGAGGTGTCAGTTCCGTAGTTGATGGAAGAGAAAGGAACCTGAGCACCGGCTCTTGAGTGCATTGTGTTAAGGTTATGTACAACGCCCTCCATTGCCTGATATGTAGCGTGGTCAGTTTCTTCCCAGGCAGTCTGCCATACTACAGCGTGAGTCTTGTTTATCTTTTCTGCATCGTATTTATCACCGAGAAGAGTGAGAAGCTTTGCGCCGAACTCTTCCTTGTTGCTCAGCGAGGGAACGATGTCGAGCTTTTCCTTCAGATCGGCAATAACAGAATCGATTTCTGCTGTGTCTGCGTCAAAGCGATATTCAAAGAAGCGGCGGAAAGCTTTCCAGTACTCCTTTGTAAATGTAATGGCAACACCAGGTGCCATAGAATAGTCGAAGTTGGGGATACTCTGACCACCGTGCATTTCGTTCTGGTTTGCCTGAACAGCAATGCAGGCGAGAGCGGCATAGCTGCCGATGCCCTGAGGCTCACGAAGGAAGCCGTGACCGGTGGAGAAACCGTTCTTAAAAAGCTTTAAAAGGTCGATCTGGCAGCAGGTCTCGGTGAGGAGATAGAAATCCTTATCGTGGATGTGAATATCACCGTCGCGGTGTGCAGCTGCAATATCCTTGGGGAGAATATAGTGATCGACGAAATACTTAGCGCTTTCGGAGCCGTACTTGAGCATTGTACCCATAGAGGTGTCAGCGTCGATGTTTGCGTTTTCACGCTTAATATCAGCATCGGCTGCATCGGTAAAGGTAAGGTCAGAGAATACCTGCATAAGGTCAGCTTCGGTCTGACGGGTCTTTGCGTGCTCAGCACGGTAGAGAATATATGCTTTTGCGGTTCTGGTAAGACCTGCTTCGATAAGAGTCTCTTCTACGCAGTCCTGAACCATTTCAACGGTAGGAGTAACGTTGATTGGCAGTTTGTTGATAACAGTTTCGGTAAGTGTTTTGAGCTGACCGACGGTAATGTCAGTCTCTCCGGTAGCTTCGCAGGCTTTGCGGATAGCCTCCAATATCTTGTTCGTATTGAATATTACGGTTTCGCCGTTTCGCTTTTTGATAAACTTAAGCATTACGTATCAATTCCTCAATCTTTATTTGTTTCGTTCCTGCACAAATAAATCCGATGTCAAGGCTCGGAACGTCTCATAGTGTAGCACACCATATGGTGTAATTCAAGTGGAAAACACAAAATATTGTGTTAACAAAATTTATTCAGCACATCATACAGACAGGATAGTGAGTATTTGGTGAATTCGACACAACTTGAAAACATCCTGTAATATATTGTCGATGAATTACGTTTTTTGACGGTGTTTGTTATTGCAAAGCATAAAAAACTCTGCATCCGAAAATCAGATGCAGAGTTTTGCTTTAAAACATCACCACAATATATTGTGGTTGCAAATAATTATTTCTGAGCCTTTTTTCTCATTTCCTTGTTCTCGTACTGCTTTTTATCCGCCACAGTAAGCTGTGTTGCAAGGGAAACAGTGGGAGTACACAGGAACTCACAGTAGCCGAGACTCATCTCCAATTTATAGGGTTGATTGGAGGTCTCGTTATAATCACTCTGGAAGGCTTTTATGCTGCAGAGTACATCATCGGCGCTCTCGGTGTCATCAAGCAGAGTAAACATTGCAAACTCATCGCCGCCAACTCGTGCGCTGACAGTAGGCATAGAACGGGGGATACTCAAAGAGCGTCCTGCCGCACGAAGAGCTTCGTCGCCGGTGCTGTGACCAAATTTGTCGTTGGTTATCTTGAGATTGTCAAGGTCGCCATAAAATATAGCAGCACGCTTGCCTATATTTGCAGGATCGTGAACAAGATCGCCGGCACATTCATAGAATCCGCGTCGGTTATAAAGTCTTGTAAGGTCATCGGTGACGGAAATAAGTCTCATAGTATCGGCTGCGTGGTTCAGCTCTTCCAGCTGTTCGTTGAGCTTGCCGATAAGAGAAGTAATTCTGAGCGATGATGAAAGCTTTACTGTGACATCCTGTATGTAGTAGAACTCATTGAAATCAGCTTCGGTTATAAGGAAGCCGTAATGGGTGTTGCTGTGTACTATGGGGGTGAGGACGGTGATAGTCTCCCCTGAAGAACGGCTTTCGCACATTTCCTCAAATACACATTTCAGGGGAACCAAACGGGTGGAATCGAGCTGGATTCCGAAGCGTTTTCCGAATGCTACGCAAAGCTGCATTGCGTTCGGATATTTCCAGGTCCAGAAGCTGTTGCTTTCACAGGGTGTGGGGTAGATATAAAGTCGGCTGGAGCTTATATTCGCAACAGAAAGCTCGCCGAAAACATCTTCATAAATATCAGAATATCGGGATTTGGAAAAATCCTGAAGCATACTGTTGGAGAAAACCTGCATATTTGCACGTTTGTTGTTGAGCTCATACTCGATGTGCGCGGCGCGTTTGGATACGATGCGCATAGCTTCGCATTTTGCGAGAAGAAGCTGATGTGCGGCCTCTTCATCGGGAGTGATATTCTCCGCAAGAGCGAAAAGTTTTGTGCACAGCTCGCTCATTCTGGGAGCCGGTATGGGGAACAGACGGTCAGATTCCGTGAGACAGACCGAAATACGGGAAATAAGATCGCGGGTAACACCTTCTGCGCCGGGACGGCTAAACACAGTAAAGAATTCCGACAGAGTCTTTTTAAAATGAGCGGTACTGCGTTCTGCGATAGGAGAACCGGCATAAATATCCAGAAGATCGCTCATAAACGAATCTGCAAGCTTTTCGGGATCGCGTTCTTCTGTGACTACACCTTCGGAGGGGTGACAGCCGCAGCTTTCGCGAATGATGAATTTCGAGGGAAGAATGATATCCCTTGAAGAATTTCCCGAAAGGGTATCAAGCATAAGCTTGATGCCGTAATAGCCCAAATGCGACGGGTTTGCGCATACGGTGCTGAGAGAAGGTGTGAAGCTTGCGGCAGCAGGAATATCATCATAGCCTGCAAGCAGCATATCACGACCTGCGGCAATGCCGTGTTTTTCCGCATAGTCAAGTCCGGCGGCAGCCATTTCGTCGTTTGCAAAGAAGAATGCATCAACATTGTTTACGCATTTATCGATGAACTGCTCAAGAGCGAGTTGGCGGTGGCGTGCAAAGGTGCCGTAGTGAACAAGTCTCGGATCAAATGGGATTCCGTTGCGGATAAGGGTATCCTTATATATAGCAAGGCGCATCTCAGCATCGGGATTGCCCTTGGGGCCTGAAATGAAAGCGATTTTCCTTGCATTGTGCACCTTGATAAAATGTTCAAGTGCATCCTGAACGCCCTTCTGAGCGCTGACACTGACACAGGGTCTGCCTGCTGTTTTTACAGCGATGGTGACCATAGGTATCCCGTCAAAGCACTGAAGAAACTTTTCGAGCTTTTCACTGCTGATATGACATCCTATTGTGCCGGCAGACACAACGAGTCCATCGAGGCTCAGCTCGCGGGCAAGGAGAAAAACTGCGGAATAGTTGCTTGAGAGGACATCGTTGAGATGGTTGTGAGAAGGAGGGTCGAGATATCGACCCGGAATAATGATGAGATCGATGTTCATTTCCTTTGCCGCGATAGTAGCGCCGCGGCAAAGCTCTCTGGTATGAATATCTTCCAAATGGCTTACAAGAAGTCCTAATTTTAGCCTTTTACTCATACTATCGGCCCCTTATCGTAGAATTTTTTAGGGGGTAACTTTTAGTTCTTTTCGCCAACTATCTGAACTTTGAGAAGGTTGGTGCTGCCTGTTGTGGCAAGAGGAATGCCTGCAACAGTGACAACACAGTCGCCGTCATTGACATAGCCCATTTTCTTTGCGCACTCTACTGCGTGATTGAGAAGCTCGTCGGATGTGCGCTGATATTTGGTCATAACCGGAAGAACACCCCAGGAAAGGGCGAGCTGATGATAGGTGCGCTTTTCGGGAGTTGCTGCGATTATCGGAGTTTCGGGACGGTACTTGGAAACGTTTCTGGCCGTTCCGCCAAGCTGAGTGACTGCGATAATTGCCGCTGCGGAAAGATCCTTTGCTGTGATGCAGGCTGCGTCGCAGACAGCGTTGGTAATATCGTGCTTGTCACCCTTGATAAAGGCAAGGGACTTGTACATCTTCATTCTGAAAGCGTCGTTCTCTGCCTGAGTTGCAATCTGGGCAAGAGTTCTGACTGCTTCCTCGGGGTAAGCACCTACTGCACTTTCACCGGAGAGCATAACAGCCGATGTGCCGTCAAAAACAGCATTTGCAACGTCTGTGATCTCAGCTCTTGTAGGTGTGGGGTTGGTTATCATTGACTCAAGCATCTGAGTAGCGGTGATAACGACCTTTCCTGCACTGTAGCAGCTGTGGATAAACTGCTTCTGCAGACCGGGAAGCTCCTCGAAGGGAACCTCAACGCCGAGGTCGCCTCGTGCGACCATTATGCCGTCAGAAAGAGCAAGGATCTCGTCAAAGTTCCTTACGCCTTCACTGTTTTCGATTTTAGAAATGATTTTTATATTTCGTCCGCCGTTGGCGCGCAGGAATGCACGCATCTCACGTACATCGTCGCCGCATCTTACAAACGAAGCTGCAACAAAATCGACCTCCTGCTTTATGCCGAAAAGAAGATCTTCTCTGTCTGCATCGCTTAGATACTCCATAGGAAGGCTGACATTTGGGACGTTTACGCTCTTTCTGTCCTTGAGTGTGCCGCCGCTGATAACATCGCACACAGCTCTCTTTTTGTTAGTCTCGCGGACGGAGAGAACGATTCGTCCGTCATCTATAAGGATACGGTCACCTTCGTGAAGATATGACGGAAACGGTTTCCAGGAAACAGAAGCTATTTCACTGTTGCCGACTACATCTTCGCTGGTAAGGGTGAAGGTGGTGCCTGCGGTAATTTCGGCACTACCGTTTTCAAACTTCATAAGACGGATCTCAGGACCCTTGGTGTCCAGAAGAACTGCGGCGGGTACTCCGAGCTCGTCACGTACCTTGCGGAAACGCTCTATGGTTTTCTTGTGTTCCTTGTGCTCGCCGTGAGAGAAATTAAGACGCATGACATTCATGCCTGCTTTAAGGAGCTTTGCGATCATTTCCTCACTGGAGCTTGCAGGACCAAGGGTGCATATTATCTTGGTTCTTCTCATCTTTATGCTTTGATACCTCACAGTAAATATTATAGCTGTCCTAAAACAGCACAAATTTCTCTAACGTATATTATATCACATTACAACATAAAAGTACACGGCAATATTGTACTTATCCGACTGGTTGTGATTGTGCAATATGGACAAAAAGCAAAATTTACTATCAAATGATGGCGAAACAAAGAGATTTTCTATGAATTGAATATGGACAAAACGGATATCTGAAAAATACAAGGATGCAAAAAATCAGCGCAGCAGACCAAAAAGCCTGCTGCGCCAGCCACATATTACCGAACTGCACCCGATAGGGGAGAGGATGCAGACAGTAACCTTGATTTTAGGGCAAGATTATTTCTTGCCGAGCTTTGAAAGAGGTGTTGCGCCCCAGATACCGTTTGCGTAATCGCGGATGGATCTGTCTGCGGCGAAAATACCTGCGTTTGCAATATTCATAAGGCTCATCTGATTCCACTTTGTGCGATCTTCATAAAGACGGGAAGCATCATTCTGTGCACGGCAGTAATCAGCAAAGTCAGCCATAACCATATACGGGTCGTTGGTGAGGAGATTGTTTGAAATATCGCCGAAGGATACTCCGCCGAAGCCGTGAGAAAGTGCGTCAATGGCATTTCTGAGCATTGCGTTGTTGTTGTAGTAGCTGCCGGGCTGATAGATTCTCTTGAGAGCGACAGCCTCGGGAGTGCTCATACCGAATATGATGATGTTGTCATCGCCTACAGCCTGATGAATCTCAACGTTTGCACCGTCCTCGGTGCCGAGGGTGACTGCACCGTTGATCATAAACTTCATATTACCTGTACCGGAAGCCTCGGTGCCTGCGAGAGAAATCTGCTCACTGATCTCGGAAGCGGGCATAAGCATCTCTGCAACGGTAACACGATAATTTTCGAGGAATACTACCTTGAGCTTATCCTTGACTCTGGGATCATTGTTGATGGTGTTTGCAAGGTTGCAGATAAAGCGGATGATCTGCTTTGCCATAAAGTAGCCGCTTGCTGCCTTTGCGCCGAAGATGTAGGTCTTGGGAACAAAGTGAGCGTTGGGATTATCGAGCAGCCACTGGTACTCTGCAAGTATGTGCAGAGCGTTGAGGTGCTGTCTCTTGTACTCGTGGAGACGCTTTACCTGAACGTCAAAGATGGAATCGGGGTCAACAACGATACCGTTGTTCTTCTTGATATAATCTGCAAGAACGCACTTGTTCTCTCTCTTGATCTTTTCGAGGCGCTCAAGCACAGAGGAATCGTCCTTGAAAGCCTCAAGTTTCTTGAGCTCGGAAGCGTCGGTAACGAAACCCTTGCCGATAAGCTCGGTAAGCATACCGTTGAGACCGGGGTTGGACTGGCAGAGCCAGCGGCGGTGTGCGATACCATTGGTGACGTTGGTGAACTTCTCGGGGGAGATGCGGTAGAAGTCTGCGAAAACGTTGTCCTTGATGATCTCGCTGTGGAGAGCGGAAACACCGTTTACGTGGTGGCAGCAAGCAACGCAGAGGTTTGCCATCTTGACGTAGCCGTCGTGGATGATGGAAACACGGTCGACAAGTGCCTGATCCTTGGTGCTTTCGAGAACCTCTGCGCAGAAGCGGCGGTTGATCTCGCAAACGATCTGGTAGATTCTGGGGATACGACCCTTGAAGAGTTCCACGCACCAGCACTCGAGAGCCTCTTTCATGACGGTGTGGTTGGTGTATGCCATGACCTTTGTGGTCATTTCATAAGCCTCTTCAC
>JAZUPB010000002.1:0-6492 GCA_045604965.1 Acutalibacteraceae bacterium | reverse complement strand
CCAGAACATCACAAAGTTCAAGCATAATAGACGAGTCGGGCAGAGATTTGCCAGTTTCCCATTTTGATATTGCTCTGTCGGTAATGTTCAGTTTTTCTGCCAACTGCATTTGGGTTAAGTTTGTTTTTCTTCTGCACTCGGCAATGAACTTTCCAATTTTTACTTGGTCCATATGTTACCTCCTTTCGCTTTCAGTATAGAAAATTTGGGTAACAAAGAACACGAACCGATGGTTGAGTGGAGAGAAATCAACCATCAGTGGGGTGAAAATTGACCGTCAAATTCTTATTTATCGGTTAGTTGTATTATAGCACAACTTGACTAACAAAGAAAGAGAATATTAAAAACACCCATAGTTTTTTTAACTACGGGTGTTTTCATTTTTTGTTATACTGTCCTTTAGAGTACAACTCTTATTGCCTTCCCTTTTTTATATATCAACAGATGCAGGCTATTTTGATGCAATTACAACGGGCTGATAGAAGCCTGTTTCTTCAGGGAACTTCCACAAAACACTTCTGCAGCCATTGGAAATAAGCAGGTCAGTCAGCTCCGCTCGGCGCGTTGCCCTGTATTCACATTCAAACTTGCTTACTTGCAGATTTTCCTCATCATCAATTATATACTGAATAAGTCTATAGTGGTCGCCGTCCCAGTGCCAGGTCTGGAAGGATACCTTCTGACCATTCTCAGTTTTATGAATATAGGGCGGAGAATATGGGGGCTTATCCATAAGCAGAGCATCATAATCCCTGATGCTGGCGACAAATATTCCGCCCGGTGCAATGCGGCTTGTGATGCTCCTGACGGCAGACTCCAGCGCACTTTCTGAAAGCATATGAGGTAAAGCATTATCCATAGCAATAACTATGTCAAACTGCTCTGAAAAGGTGTCCGATAAAGCACAGAAGTCGGCATATTCAAAGCGAATATTTACGTTGTTTTTTGCAGCACGTTCTCTTGCTTGCACAAGTTCAGCTTCGCTTATATCCGAAGCGGTTACATTATATCCCATCGAAGCAAGCCCGATTGACTGAGTGCCTATTCCGCAGGCGCAGTCAAGGATCCGAGCGGTATTATCAAATCCGTTGTCCTTAAAAAGCCTGTCAAGGAGCAAAGCCTGTTCTCTGGTTGTTGCCTGCCAGTCAAGAAAAAGCTTGTCATACTGAGGGGCTAAATTATTATAAAATTTCTGTGTGATATCCATATTGATGTTCCTTCTGGAATTAAGAATTTTATTTGTACAGCAGTTCTTCCAGGTCTTCCTTTTTCATATAGCCTGCAATATCCCAGAACTGGGCGTTGGCACTGTCTATGCGTATAGTTTCTGCAGAACCTTTTTCGATAGATGAAGCGGCATAAACTGTACGCTCTTTTCCTAGATGGGCAGTTCCCATATGGTCATCATCATAGATTACAAAGAATCGGGAGTTTCTGTTACCGACCACTGTTCCGATCTTCAGTCTTAAAAATTCATTTTCGTCCATATCACATATCTCCTTGTTCGGCAGAGAAAACAGATAAAAAAGCGGGCAGGCGGCCGCCTGCCGGCTTTGATGAGCATTACATATAAATAGATGCCTGCATTATATCAAGCATAGAATTGAATAAACCAAAGAGAACCGCAATGGACAGAACACAGCTTATCACATAAAGAATAATGCTTGTGCGAGCCATTTTGGATGAGGGAGCGAAGTTCGCATCGCCCTCGCTGACAATTTTATTTGCGCGATAGATAAAGTATGCACCTGCAGGAATGCCGCCGAATAAAGCTGTCAGAACTGTGAAAGTTTTTCCCTGAGGAAGTCCCAGCGCGATAGAATCGCGATTTATAGCCACAGCAAGAAGAATCTGGCTGACTATAGCGAGACCTGAAACAAGAAACAGGGAAATATAAGAGACAAAAAACATACCAATACTCATTGCTGACATAATAACAATACCCCTTTCTTAATACATCATAGCAGAGGTTACACTCATTGCGTATGTGACAAAGGTTACAACATAGCTGATAATTGCAGCGACAGCAAGAATGATCGCAACAACCAGCCAGAAGGTTGCGGCAGAACCCTTCACTTCATCGGTACGGGTGAGCTTTTTCCTTGAACAGGCGTACATAATCGCAGCAGGTACAGCACCTAAGAGAGTGCCTGCGACGAAAAGGGGACGGTTTGCAATGTTTCGAGCCTTAGCGCTTGAGTTGACGGACAGAGCCAGAGCCACCTGCGAAAGCATAAGCAGTGCGGCAAAAACAGCTATTCCGTTGTAAAGAGCGCCAAAAGCATTGAACATTGCCAGATCTTGTGATGTCATAAAATATCCTCCAATCTTTAGGCTGTAAGTTCAGCCTTATACTCACAGATATTATACAATAAAACTTTACACTTTACAATATTATCAGGGTAAAATATTTCTTGTGTGGGTTTTATGTGTGGTTTAATAAATGCAAAGAGGAAAAATATAATAAAGCCTCTTCCATTGACTTCCTGTTTTTGATATAATAATTTAAAAGCTTTGCTTATAGGGCTTTCCAGAATATAAAGAAAAGAGTTGTGAGAAATGTCTGATAATGAAAAGATCTATATACAGCTTGAACCGGAACATAAGGAATCGGGCTTCGGTGCTTTGGTAATGGCAGGAATAGCTGTCGGCTGTCTGGTTGGTGCGGTTATGCTTATTGAGACGGTCGTTTTCTCGCTTCTGCTTGTTGTTGCGGCAATAATTTTCGCCTGGATAGGTCTGTTTATGTGCTCAAGAGTAAGAAAGCGCGGCGGCTCGCTGCCCTATTCGAGAACTCTTGCATCTCTCGGCTATGTAGTTTGTATGCTTATAATCATTGCATCTATAGCTTTAGCTGCCTGCGTAGGCAGTGTCGGCGGATGCCTTTGCAAGCTGGCGGAGGAATTTTCTGCGGTAATATGCAGATAGGAGGGTAAATTGTTATGAAATACTGCTCCAAATGCGGAACGGCCTGTTTTGATAGTGATAAGCACTGTCCCAAATGCGGCTGTTACCTTAAAGATCCCAAAACACACAATAAAATGACCCTTGATAAATTTATGCAGACGCCCGAATATATGGGCTGTGTATCCCTGTTTATCGCAGTAGTGTCTATGGGCCTGTGCATTGGAAGCGCGTTTCTGAGAGAAGGAGCGGCTACTATGTCCCTTATCGGACTGGTTGTTGCGATTGTGGCGGTATTCCTTTCTTCGAGATGCAGAAATGAGATACCTGAGGGTGTTGGAATGAGAGCCTTTGCAACTGCCGCTTATGCGCTGGGCATCATAGCAATAATATCGTGCATAATAGCTAGTGCGTGCAACGGTCTGTATTCTGCTTTCGGATGTATCGTTGACACATCTGAACACGAGATCGGCAGAGCCTGCAAATATGTAAAAGTAAATCTCGGATTGTCCGACAGTGATATCGGTGCGATCTTTATGAGTCGCCCGTAAGCTTATATTCTCATCTGAAACAAGGGGTTTTGAATATGTTTCCGTCAATTTCTGTTTTTGGCAGAGAAGTATCGGTATACGCTCTTCTGTCCGTTATAGGATTCCTTCTTGCAGGTACGCTTGCCTGGTGGATGACTTGTATAACCCACAAAGCATACAGAACAAACACCGAAAGAGGGCTTAGTTCAAAACGTCCTGTTTCCGCAGACACACTGCTCAGCGCAACGCTGCCTGCACTTATCGGACTTCTTCTCGGAGCTATGCTGCTCTATGCCATAACAAATATTCCCGATATGATCGTGCTGTTTAAGAACTGGGACAGAATTGTCGAAAGAGAAGGCACAATGAAAGCGATTCAGTTGTTCGGCAATATGTTCGGCGGTATCGTTTTCTACGGCGGTCTGCTCGGCGGTGTTGCAGGTGCCTGGTGGTACAGCAAGAGAGCACATTTCAATCTCGGCGAATACCTTGATGTTTGTGCTCCTGCGATACCTTTGTTCCACGTTTTCGGCAGAGTCGGATGCTTTGCCAGCGGCTGCTGCTACGGCATCGAGTGTGAGTGGGGCTTCTATCATCAGCACGCACTTGTAGCTGCTGCAAACGGTGCGGTAAGATTCCCCGTTCAGCTTCTTGAGGCAGGACTTAACCTGATGCTCAGTATCGTGCTTGTGGTTATGTTCTATCTTTTCTGGCAGAAGTGGCGTTCGGGTGCATTTATCCGTATTTACTTCTGCGCGTATGCGCTCATCAGATTCTTTGACGAATTTCTGCGCGGAGATACCTATCGCGGAATCTGGCTGGGACTTTCAACATCTCAGTGGATAAGTGTAGGAATCCTTGTGTTCCTTATTGTCACACATACACGCTGGCTTGAGAATAATCCGAAGCCTGTGGAGACTGCGATCATAATAAATGACGATGAGGAAACCGCTGAAGCGGAAGCATCGGAAGAATAACAAAACAGCCCCCATTCTCATTTTGAGAATGGGGGCTTTCAAATTTATAGCCTATTTGCTGTTTCTGTATATTGCGACTACGGCATCGGCGCAGGCATCGAGACCTATTGCGCCTGTATCAAGAGATACGTGGTAATTTTTGACATCGCCCCACTCGCGGCCGGTGTAATGACGGTAGTAGACTCTTCTTTTGTCATCCTTTTCCTTGACGCGCTTTTCGGCAGGGACATCTGTTTCGCCGTAGTATTCGACGATGTGGTTTGCCCTGAAATCCATATCCGCAAAGAAGAAGGTGTGGAGACAGTCCTCACGTTCTCTGAGAATGTAGTCGGCGCATCGTCCGACGATTACACATTCCTCTTTTTCTGCAAGCTCGTTGATTATGTTGTTCTGCATAATGTAGATCTTATCAGGGACAGACAGCTCGCCGGGATTGTGGGTGTAGGAATTGGTAACGGCAAGGGAAAAGAGGAAGCTTCTTCTGGAGAAGGCGTACTGTCCCATCTCTTCGATATATTCCTCAGCATAGCCTGTTTCCTTAGCGATCTTTGCCACAAGCTCCTTGTCGTAATAAGGCAGTCCCAAATCCTTTGCGATCTTCTTTGCTATGGTTCTTCCGCCGCTTCCGAACTGTCTGCTGACGGTTATTACTCTTTTCTTCATATTAATCATACTCCTTTTTGGGGTTTGTAGAATTTACTGTTCATCTGAAAGAGCCGCAAGCATTTTCAGAGCAAGCCTACGTTTATATGGATCAAGATGAATGATCCGCTCAATCAAAAGACACTCATCATCTGAGAGACCGTAGCGCGAGAATACATCCGAAATGCTTTCCAGAGGCTCACCTCCGGCAAGCTGTGCAGGGGAAAGCCGCAGTATATGAGACAGCGCGACTATTCTGTCGCGGCGCATGTTTCCGATAGAACCGCTTTCCCAACGGGAGACAGTGGCTTCGCTTACACCGGCTGCGTCGGCGACCTGCTTTAAGGTGAGACCCAGCTCTGTGCGGCGAGCTTTAAGAAGCTCGTTTATTTCCATATATACCGCCTCCTACTATAAATATATTATAAAAATTGCGTTTGTGCAAGACGGTTACAAAAAGTTTACGAAAGGGCAATTGTAATTGACAAAAACAGCCCGGTTAATATAATCGAAAGTGATAATATACAGGAGAGAAGTGTATTTCGGTGAATTCTATAGAGAAGATCATCCATTTGTTGCAGGGAAAGATGGAAACGCCTCAGCTGTTTGGGTGGTTTCATATTATGTGGCTTGTTCTGTCTGCGATAGCTGTTTTCCTGCTGTGCAGATTCTGCAGAAATGCTCAGGGCAAAAGCCTTAACAGAATATTGAGAATCTATTCGCTTATATGTATTCTGTTCGAGATCTACAAACAGATCGTTTACAGCTTTGATTACTATCCCGAAACAGGCTTGACGAACTGGGATTTTGAATGGTATGCATTTCCGTTCCAGTTTTGTTCGACTCCGATGTATGTGGCACTTGTTGCAAGCTTTTTGAAGGACGGAAAATTAAAAAATGCACTGCTTGCATATCTCGGTACTTTCGGACTGCTTGCAGGAGTACTTGTAATGGCGTATCCCTCAACAGCATTCATCGGAATGATCGGTATAAACATTCAGACGATGTTCCATCACGGTAGTCAGATGGTCATAGGTCTTTATCTGCTTATCTGCAAAAAGTTTGAGCTTAAATGGAAATCTGCAGCAGGGGCTGTGATTGTATTTTTGGTTATGGTGGCCATTGCAGAGGGATTGAATCTCTGGGCTGAGCTTTCCGGACTCAAGGAAACATTCAATATGTTTTTTATTAGATACGGCGAACCGTCCACACTGCCTGTTTACAATATGCTGTATCCCGATGTGCTTTGCTATCCGCTGTTCCTTATTGCATACATTATACCATTCGCCGCAGTTTCCTGCGGAATATTCGCTGTAAGAAAAAAGTTTGATAAAGCATAATAGAAACGCGTGTGAATCTTGTGGTTCACAGGCGTGTTTTTTACTGTTATTTCTCTTCGGGAGATGGATCTTCGGGTACTGAATTATTTTTTTCGTTTT
>JAZUPB010000001.1:0-26837 GCA_045604965.1 Acutalibacteraceae bacterium | reverse complement strand
AATCATTATCTATCCATCCGGGGGAAATCGAATTTACGCGCACCTTCCCCGCAAAGCTGACTGCCATTGCATGGGTCAGCGCTGCAATGCCGCCTTTTGCTGCCGTGTAGCTCTCTGTCTCAGGCTGACTCATACGATCCCGCGACGATGATATATTGACAATGCTTGCTCCATCTGAAAAATAAGGTGCAAACAGCTTTGAAAGATAAAATGGCGCAATTACACCAACACGTTGAGCATACTCAAAATCTTCATAGCTGCAGTCTGTTATTCCACGCATCAATGGTGCTGCGTTGTTTATAAGGCAATCTATCTTTTTATGCTCTGAAATCACTTTCTCCGCAAAGCATTCCAGAGTCTGCTTGTCTGCAATGTCTCCAACAAAATAATCATTATCGAGCAGATCTATCACACAGACTGCCGCACCCACAGCTTCAAAGCTCTCACGGATGCACTTTCCTATGCCTCGTGCTCCGCCCGTTACAACAACGACCTTGTTTCTGAAATCAAACATTTAATCCACCCTTCCAAGTCAATTTATCATTTCAGCAATGCGAAAACGTCTTGTCTACGATAATACCATGCTTTTTTCCAAAAAACAACCGAAAGTTACGCTCTCTGCGAACTGATATTAACAGAGTAATATTAAAGCGACACAAGCGAGGTTTTCACCATTGCTCGTGTCGCTTTATCGCTGAGAATATACGTTAAGATAAACAACAAATGCAATAAAGAAGCTCAAATAGCTGCAAGCGTGTAAATCCGTATCGACAGGTTATGCACCTATATTAATATTCGCTGTTTTTTCTGCGGCGAATATAGAGTGCGCCTGCGATAAGAGCAAGAATAACAAAACTGTTTATCATAATGATCAGTGCAGCAGTGCTGCCGTTGTCATCACCTGTGTCGGGAGTGCCGCCCAGCGAGTCGGGAGTACCGACAGTGCTGAACTCGACAATAACATAAACATCCTTTGTCATTGCAGGAATGCTGAGCATACCGCTGCTGAGAGTGGTTTCTGCAGCGGTATCGGCGGAATCACCAATCTTTACAGAAACAATCTTTGAGCCTGTGTTGGCAGAAATTCCAAGGACAGGAGCAGTATTCTCGGAAAGAATAATTGCAAAGGAATCGGTATATTCATCTGAATCGAGAGTGAATTTACCGCTGCCGCTGCCTTTCTTTATTACATGGAGGGTGTAGGACTGAGCAACCTGAGAGAACACAGCAGTTATCTCACAATCCTCTGTGACATCATTGATTGCATACTCAAAGTCTGCAGCAGCAAGAGTCATAATTCCTTCTGCAGATTTGGAGTAAACGGTTTCAGCTTCTCCGCTGCCGCGCTTTACGGTAACAGAGACCAATTCATAACCGCTGTCTGCAATAAACTCGAAGGTGTGGTCAGAACCCGGCATTACTTCGTAACGTGTGTTGGATACGTCAGTTGAGCCGGAATTTGTGTAAATGCTGCCGTTTCCGGTACGATTTACAGTGATTACAGGCTTGCGTGCAACGGAGATATCCAGATACATATCAGAAGTAATATTGCTGATATCATACCTGCCGTCTGTGAATTCGACAGCAGTAAGAGCAGATTTGTCGATGCCGCAGCGTGCTCCGATAAGAACATATCCTGCTTCAAGAGAAAGCTCAGCGGTAACCGTTCCGTTAAGAGCAGCTTCAGTAATCAACTTGTAATCAGTGCTGAGAGCAGTTCCGTTTACAGAAGCCTTGCCATCAACATTTATCTTTGCGTATACCACAAATTCAGAATCCTTGACAGTTTCAACCGTAACAGTAACGTTGTCGTCGACAAGATCAAGATGGTATACATATGCACCGAGTGTCGCAGTTTCAAGCTCTGTATCTTCGATAGATACAGAAACGATGCGGCTGCCCTCTGTAGGCATAACCTCAATAGTGTACTTACCGGATTCAAGTCTTGTGGCAAGTATACGCGCATTGGGCTCAAGAGTGACCTTTGTGTCGCCGTAAACAGCCTGCGCAGTACCGCTGCCTGTCTTGCGGGCAGCAAGCCAGAGTGTATCGGGAAGCTCAACATCAGTGTAAACCACGATTTCAGCATCAGCAGAAGGCATTGTAAACGAGGCGGATGTACCGATGGACGTACCGTTTACGGTAACATCTGTGATCTTCGTATCTGCATCTGCTGTAAGAGTGAAGAAAACCTCACTTCCGATAGCTGCAGTGCCTATATCTGCTGCAGTACCGCTGAGAACAGTATCATTGTCGTTATATGTGAGTGTAACCTTTCCGGATCCATCCTGACGGGCAGTGATGTTCTTTTCATCGGGAACAGTCTTCACATAAACATAGACATCCGAATCAATATTGGAAATCTTGTATTCACCATTTTCAGCAGTTATTACGGTAGGCAGCATGGAAGCATTGGTGCTGTAAAGAACAGATTCGATCTTCCATCCGCTGTTTGCAGTGGGAGCAAGTGTAAGCTCATCAGAGGTGATATTGCTGAGGAAAGTAAGTTCAGTGGGTATATCCTTGCCATCAATAACAGCGGAGCCTTCATTGTTTGTTCTTATATAAAGCTTTGCGCCATATGTGACATTGATGGTTACATCACCCGTGGGCTTTGCCTCAGTGAATGTCACCGTGCCGTCATCGTTGAGGGTAATGACATCGCTGCCGTTGGTCTTCCATTCAGATGTATTTCCGTTCTTATCAGTGATTGTTGCAGTTGCGGAAATAATGGAAAGTCCGCCGGGAGGTGTAATTACCAGCCCGTTTACCAGCGCATCAGGATGGATTACAGACTCATGGGACTCAGTGTTCACCGTGTATGTGGTGTATCTGGAATTACCGACAATGAAGGCGCTTCTCCTGTCAGAAGAAAGCTTGATTGAACCAAGCTCAGAGCTGACAAGATTTGTCTGATTGATGGTTATCTTATTCCAGTCACCATACTCTATACAGATCATAATATCATTGCCTGCAGGAACAATGTAATTGTCGGCAAAGTATAAAGTCATGGAGCCGCTGGTGGGAACAGAGGAAGGCCACTTGAGAGCGTCATCATCCTCAACACCGTTGACAAGCACATAAACATCTACAATGGAATGATTTACAGGAGGCTGAATATAGATGCGGTTAAGTTTAGAGTCAGGTTTAAGAACAGCATCAACGGAAGCATTGTTGACAGTCAGTGAAATGTTGGAGTAAGGACCGCCGTTGCCGTAAACGAAAGCTCCGCCGGTTGAATAGCTGATAACAGAGCCGTATGTGGAGGGTGCGTTATCTACTGAATCTGCATACTTCTGTTCAATGGTGAAATTATTCCACTCACCGTAAACCACATGAACCTCAACCTTTTCATCGGTGGAAACGATATAGTCCTCGGTAAAGTAAAGAGTCATATAACCGCTGGTGGGAATCGGAGACGGCCAGATAAGAGCGTCCTCGTCTACCTCGCCGTTGACAGTTACATAAGCATCAACAACGGAGTAGTAGGAAGGCGGAGAAATGCTGATACGGTCAAGCTCAACATCGGGCTTGAGAATAGTGTCCTTGGAAGCCTGATTGCCGGTAAGAGAAATATTGCCGTAAGGACCGCCATTTCCGTAAACGAAAGCACCGCCGGTGGAATAGAGGACATATGAACCGAGGGTAGCGGGAGGATTTTCAACGGAATCAGCATATCTGTGATGGATGGACATCTCATTCCACTCACCGTAAACAACATGAACCTCAACCTTCTCGTCATTGGAAACAATGTAATCCTCAGTGAAGTAGAGAGTCATATGACCGCTGGTTGGGAAAGGAGAAGGCCAGATGAGAGCATCCTCGTCTACCTCGCCGTTGACAGTAACATAAGCATCAACAACGGAATAGTAGGAAGGCGGAGAAATGCTGATACGGTCAAGCTCAGCATCAGGCTTTAAGATGGTGTCCTTTGAAGCCTGATTACCTGTAAGAGAAATATTGCCGTAAGGACCGCCGTTGCCGTAAACGAAAGCACCGCCAGTGGAATAGAGGACATATGAACCGAGGGTAGCGGGAGGATTTTCAACGGAATCAGCATATCTGTGATGGATGGACATCTCATTCCACTCACCGTAAACCACATGAACCTCAACCTTCTCATCAGTGGAAACAATATAGTCCTCAGTGAAGTAGAGAGTCATATGACCGCTGGTTGGGAAAGGAGAAGGCCAGATAAGAGCGTCCTCATCTACCTCGCCGTTGACAGTAACATAAGCATCAACAACGGAGTAGTAGGAAGGCGGAGAAATGCTGATGCGGTCAAGCTCAACATCGGGCTTGAGAATAGTGTCCTTTGAAGCCTGATTACCTGTAAGAGAAATATTGCCGTAAGGACCGCCGTTGCCGTAAACGAAAGCACCGCCAGTGGAATAGAGGACATATGAACCGAGGGTAGCGGGAGGATTCTCAACGGAATCAGCATATCTGTGATGAATGGACATCTCATTCCACTCACCGTAAACCACATGAACCTCAACCTTCTCATCAGTGGAAACAATGTAATCCTCAGTGAAGTAGAGGGTCATATGACCGCTGGTTGGGAAAGGAGAAGGCCAGATAAGAGCGTCCTCATCTACCTCGCCGTTAACAGTAACGTAAGCATCAACAACGGAGTAGTAGGAAGGCGGAGGAATGCTGATACGGTCAAGCTCAGCATCAGGCTTTAAGATGGTGTCCTTTGAAGCCTGATTACCTGTAAGAGAAATATTGCCGTAAGGACCGCCGTTGCCGTAAACGAAAGCACCGCCGTTGGAATAGAGTATATATGATCCGAGAGTTTCAGGAGGATTCTCAACGGAATCAGCATATCTGTGATGGATGGACATCTCATTCCACTCACCGTAAACAACATGCACCTCAACCTTGTCATCAGTGGAAACGATGTAGTCCTCAGTGAAGTAAAGAGTCATACCGCCGCTGGTGGGAACGGGATCAGGCCAGATGAGAGCATCCTCGTCCACCTCACCGTTGACAGTAACATAAGCGTCAACTATAGAGTGGTTTTCGGGAGGAGATATGGAGATACGATCAAGCTCAGCATCAGGCTTGAGGATGGTATCTCTGGAAGTCTGGTTGCCGGTAAGAGAAATATTGCCGTAAGGACCGCCGTTGCCGTAAACGAACGCACCACCGGTGGAATAGAGAACATAAGAACCGAGAGTAGCGGGAGGATTCTCAACGGAATCGGCGAATCTGTGATGAATGGACATCTCATTCCATCCACCGTAAACTACAAAGACCTCAACAAAATCATCAGCCTTTATAATATAGTCCTCAGTGAAATAGAGAGTCATACCGCCACTGGTAGGAACGGGATCAGGCCAGATGAGAGCATCTTCGTCAACAGTACCGTTGACAGTAACATAAGCATCAACTATAGAGTGGTTTTCAGGGGGAGAGATACTGATACGGTTGAGCTCAGAATTAGGCTTCAGAATACATTCTCTGGAGGATTCATTGCCGGTGAGAGAAATATTGCCGTAAGGACCGCCGTTGCCGTAAACGAAAGCACCGCCGGTGGAATAGAGAACATAAGAACCGAGAGTAGGGGGAGGATTCTGGTAGCTGTCAGCATATTTATGGTGAATAGCAAACTTGCCCCAACCGCTGTACTCAACAAAAACCTCAACGTGATCGCTTGCGGGAACACTGTAATTATCTTTAAAGTACAGAGTGATACTGTTTGTAGTGGGCAGAGCACTGGTATCAATAGCATCGTCCACTCTCACACCGTTGACAGTAATATATGCATCAGCAATGGTGTGGTTTTCGGGAGGAGAAACGCTGATACGATCAAGCACAGCATCAGGCTTCAGGGTAGCTTCCCTGTGAGATTCGTTGCCGGTGAGAGAAATATTGCCGTAGGGACCGCCGTTGCCGTAAACGAAAGCACCGCCGTCGGAGTAGAGTATATATGAACCGAGGGTAGCGGGAGGATTCTGATAGCTGTCAACATATTTGTGGTTCAGGCCGATTGAACCCCAGCCGCTGTACTCAACAAAAATCTCAACGTGATCGCTTGCGGGAATACTGTAATTTTCTTTGAAGTACAGATAGATACTGTTTGTAGTGGGCAGAGCGCCGGTATCAAGGGCATCATCCACTCTCACACCGTTGACGGTAATATATGCATCGGCAATAGTGTGGTTTTCGGGAGGATTGATGTGGATACGTGTAAGCACAGAATCAGGTTTCAGGATAGCTTCCCTGTGAGTTTCATTGCCTGTAAGGGAAATATTGCTGTAAGGACCGCCGCTGCCGTAAACGAAAGCACCACCTTCGGAGTAAAGTATATATGAACCGAGGGTAGCGGGAGGATTCTGATAGCTGTCAACATATTTATGGTTCAGACCGATTGAACCCCAGCCGCTGTACTCAACAACAACCTCTATATTATCCTTTGCAGACACAATAAAGTCATCTGCAAAATAGAGAGTCGGATTATTTGTGGTCGGAAGAGCACTTGTGTCAAGAACGTTATCCTTCTTTTCGCCGTTTACAAGGACATATGCATTGGACACAGTCTGATTCTGAGGTACATTTACAACAATACGGGACAAGTCAGTGCCCGGCTTGATAATAACTTCCTTGGAAGTTTCGTTACCTGTAAGAGAAACACTGTTGTAAGGACCGCCGCTGCCGTAAACAAAACCGCCGGAAGAGGAATATGCAGTTACAGATCCATAGTAAGAAGGATGATTTTCATATGAATCCACATATTTCTGAGTAAGCTTGAAGAAATCCCAGTCATCGCATACGATATGGATTTCCACCTTTTCATCAATAGAGAATGAAGTGTTATCTGCAAAATATACGGTAATACTGCCTGTGGAGGGAATAAGGCCATCAGTCAGGAGAATTCCGTCTTTTCTGACACCGTTGACAGTGACATAAACCTCAGAAACTGAGTGGTATGGCTGAGGGTCAATAAGTATACGATGAAGAGTAACATCAGGCTTAAGCAGTACACTTGTGGAAACGTTGTCCGCAGCAGCAGTAAAACTGTTGTAAGGACCGCCGTTGTTATAAGAGAATGCACCGGA
The DNA here is from genome assembly GCA_045604965.1 of Acutalibacteraceae bacterium. Lineage (GTDB taxonomy): Bacteria > Bacillota > Clostridia > Oscillospirales > Acutalibacteraceae > JAISGQ01. Next base: position 19,773 of record JAZUPB010000001.1, on the reverse strand, counting down.
GGCGGAAAATACAGTGCATCTTGCATATCTGTCGGGAGGGGAGGTTACGGAATCATCATAATGATTGATTACAGATATGGTGTTCCAGCTCTTGTATGTTACTACAAGCTTTACATCCGAGTTCTGTGCAATGGAGAAACCGTCAGCAAGACTGAAAGTGGAAACACCGGGGTCAGGCTGAACAATATAAGAGGACTTATCAACGCCGTCAACATAAAGCTTTATGGATTCGAAATATCTGAAATTGGGTGCAGTGACCTTGATTGAAGAAAATGTGATTCCGTCTCCTTCAGAATCAAAAAGATAAGCAGTGTTTGAAGCTGAGGAAACGTTGTTGACAGTCTGCAAAGAGGAAGAGCCGAGAGAGTTTATGAAAACCCTGGATGCAGAAGTTGTTGCAACTGTACCTGCGCCGTTCTGCTGAACAACTTCGAATTTTCCGTTTACAGGTGCATAGCTGAGAACAACCCTGATATTGTCTTCGGGCATAATTGTGCTGCTTTTAAAGGGGATAGTTGCAGGATCAATTATGGGATAAGTGATAGCTGAATCGTCGATAACATCCCATTCGACATCATTTTTGTAGACAGTAATGTCAGAAACGCCGAGACCGGATGCGTCGTTGAATACATAACCGGAAAGTGACAGGGATGAAAGGACAGAACCGGTTTTTACAGTAAATGAAGGAGTAGCTGAATTATAGGGGACGGAGATGGCAGAATTTTTTGCCTGGGTGGTGCCTTCACTGACGGTGAGCTTGACATCCGCACGGTTATAGTTGGATGTGCTCAGCCCTGCGTGGTCGTGCTCGATGGTGATAATGGAATTCTGAGGAGTATAATAAAGATTTACGACTATATCACTTGCTGCAGAGTCGGCTGCAACAACTGCATTGTCTTTGAAGTTAAGAACAACAGTACCATCGTCCTCAAAAGGCAAAGAACCGGTATCAAGGATATCCCACTCTTCCCCATCTTTAGTAATCTTGATATCAGTAAGAGCATATTCACAGGAAATACCGGATGTATCCAATGTAAGAGTGCTGAATTTTGAACCCTCGTTGATGGATGCAATGTAGGTGGAAACAATCTGTCCGGTGGAATTGGAAGCTTTTGTCCAGGAACTGCTGTTGTTTATTGCACCTTCAGAAACATCGAAAGTAACCCCGGCAGAATAGAAGGAAGCCAGAGTGTCGCCGCCTTTGTGATTCTTGAGGGTCAGAGTGCTTGCACTGTAGGTGACATACACGGTCTGATCGGAAGTAAAGCCGGTAAGAGTGTATTCCTGAACAGGATCGCTGAAATCGTAGTCATCCTTTGCAGTCAGCGCAGAAGCAGTTGTAGAAGTGACCGAAGCAATGTAATAACCATCGGGAGCGGTAACGGTAACGGTGAAAACTTCCTCCATGGGAGTGACGGCACCGGTTTCGTCATTGATCTGGAAATCACCGAGAGCGCCGGAATATGTAGTAGTACTGTTTCCGGTCTTTGTTGCAACAACATTGCCCTGTGAGTCGGTTACAACAGTGGTGCCGTATCTGTCGCACTGGGAGTTTTTACGGCCCTGATAGATTTTCAGTGTTGCAGGAGATGTGGAAAAAACTGTTGCAGATAAAGTGCTTGCAACATTCTGAGGAGTCTGAGTGACATCTTCCACGACAGGTGTGATATTGACATTGTCAAGGAGAGTCACTGACAATTCGTTGCTTTTGTCAGCAGATGACACAGCACCGCCTTCAACAGGCGCGACATTATAATCATCAAGAGGAAACAATGATGGTTCCTTGTTTCCGTCAGCGGATGACACAGCGATGCCTTCTGCGGAGTTCTCCGATACTGATATAGGATCGGAAAAGTCTGATGAGGATACTTCTGTCGATGCATTTGCGGAAGCGGCAATGGAAACATTGATAAAAACGTTTGAAAATGTAAGCGAAAAGATCAGCAGGAATGCCGTAAGAATCCTTATTGGTTTCGATCTTCTGGAAATGCCGTGTTTCATGGAGATTCCCCTTTTCTGCAGTTCTTGTTTCTGGCTTTTCAGATATGATATCATTACCCATCCAATATAGATAATGAGAAGTTACAAAATAATTATACTATATTACAAAATAATAATTCAATGTAGAAAACGGGTTTTTGGAATTTCGTCCTTGTGCATATTTTTGAATTGTGTACTTTAGCGCATTAGCACAATACGCAATAAATAGATCGAATTGAAACTCACGTTAAACGTTTAAAAAGGATGTACTGCAGACAGTATTTTATTGACAGTATTTTATTAAGGATAATATAGGTGTTCATATAATATGGACAAAACAGGAAAATTGAAATAAAAAAATATCCATCAGTAATTTTTCTGTATTTTTATTTCAATGTAATTTCACGAACACGTGTCTTTTTCATCATATCGCATTATGGATTTCAATGTAACAACTGTAAATAGTTTAATGCGCGTTTTTGTTACTTTTCAGATTGAGTTTATAACCGATAAAAATATATGCTGCATAGAAAAAGAGTGTCAAAGTGGAAAGCCTTGCCATTTTTTCCCGTTGATATAAACAAACAAATCCGACCCCAGCGCCAATCGGCACCAGGTTCGGATTTGCTTGTTTTGGTGGACCCAAAGGGATTCGAACCCTCGACCTCCGCGTTGCGAACGCGGCATTCTCCCAGCTGAACTATGGGCCCCAATATTAAATTTATTCTTAATTAAATGACAAAACTCAGGGAAGTAAACAAATTGGGCGTAAACTGCACTGTTAGGGCTCCCAGCTGAGCTATGGACCCGGATATACAGTTTAATTATGAAAATACAACAAAAGGAAACAATGCAGGTTGGAGAGGGTAATATGTTTATACTCCCCTTTTAAATACGTTCATTTGACCAAATTATTATATCTTTCAATAATTTGATTGTCAATACTTATCCTTTCACGTTCATAAAGGGTAGCTTACGGTCTCCCCTAAGCTACCCTTTATTATTTATCCCTGCTCATCAAGAGTCAGATAATATCCAGGCAGGAATTCGTCTATGAATATACCCACTTCCTCCATATTCATACTCTCTATTGATGCGAGTGTGCTCTCCTCTGCTACCCTAAACTCACTGTTTCCTGCCGTTCTCTCTTCAATACATTTTATAAGTGCGCTGAGTTTATCAGCCGCTTTTACAATGCGCATTTCCTCTGCTGTTCCATTTTCATACAGAAGAGGTTCATACACACTTTTAAGATCTTCAGGAAGTTTTTCTGACAACGCTTTTGCCGCCATAATTTCAACCTGCTTATATGCTTGCCTCATTTCGTCACTGTGGTACTTTACCGGTGTAGGCATATCCCCTGTTATAATTTCGCCCGCATCGTGATACAACGCCAAAAGAACAACATTTCCGGTATTAACATTTCCTCCAAGGCGTTTATTCCTTATCTCACACAACAAATGCGCAATCATAGTCGTTTCAAGGGTATGCTCACTGAGACTTTCCTGTCTTGTATTTCTCATCAATGCCCATCGTGATATATATTTCATCCTCGACATCATTGCCATAAAACTGCTGCTCATTGTGTCATTTCTCCTGTTTTTGGTATATTATAATAATAAACAGATTTTATCTTCCAACATAAAATATTATAACACGACTTATTTTATTGTAAAGCACATATTCTTGACAATCCTGTTATCCAAAACTAAACTATGTATGTGTTTTATTATTCAAGGAGATTTGCTATATGAAAAATTACGCTCTTGTTTTAGCAGGCGGCGGTGGAAAAGGCGCTTATCAGATCGGTGTGTGGCGTGCACTTCGTGAGATAGGTGCAGATAAATTAATAGGCGCTGTTTCCGGCACTTCTGTCGGTGCGCTCAACGGTGCGCTTTTTATTTCCGGAGAATACAACAAAACCGTAAAACTATGGAACTCCATTGAGCAAGATGATATTCTCACCCCCTTTGAAAGTGACGACAACTCCGATCGCGGTGGATTTCTCCACTCTCTTATCAAAGATATCAACAGAATTGCAAGCATAGACAAAACAGGTCTTTTTTCGCGCTCCGGGCTTTCAAAAATCATAACTGATAACTTAAACTTTAATGCACTAAGAAAATCAGACACACCACTTTACATAACTCTTTTCAATCGCAGGACACTTAATGCAGAATATATCAAACTCAATACCCTTGATACCAACAGCAAAATCGAAAGCCTTCTGCTTGCTTCTTCTGCTATTCCTGTTATTTTCGGTCCTGAAGAAATAGATGGAAACTCCTATTATGATGGGGGATTATCTGACAATTGCCCTGTAAAGCCTCTTTATCAGGCAGGGTATCGCAACTTTATTGTTGTATGGCTCACTCACGACAATGAAGTCTCTGTTATGGAAAATTCGATAATGTTTCCCGATGCAAATATTGTTAACATAACTCCATCTACTAATCAGGGCAATTTTATTTCCGGTACTCTGGATTTTTCAAACCTAGGAATTACAAAAAGAATGCAGCTTGGGTATTCAGACGGATTATCAACTCTTTGCACTGCTTTCACCGGTGAAAAATTTGACGTTGAAAAGCGCTCTAAAATAATATCTGCTACACGTAAGATCGTTCGAAAACTTATAAGAGAAAAATAAATAATAAAACCGCCTTTTCGGCGGTTTTATTATTTATCCCAGCGCTACATCCAGCATCATCATTACACAAAAGCCTGCAGTAAACGCAAGCGTTCCTGTATTTGATCTCTTATCCTGTATCATTTCAGGTATGAGCTCTTCCACTACCACATAAAACATTGCACCTGCGGCAAAGCTTAACATATATGGCAGCACGGGAACGACTATACTCGCTGCTATTATTGTCAAAAGTGCACCTGCCGGCTCTACAACACCTGACAGAATACCTATCGAAAGTGCCTTGCCTTTACTCATTCCCTGAGCCTTAAGCGGCATTGAGATAATAGAGCCTTCCGGAAAATTCTGTATAGCTATTCCCAAAGACAACACTAACGCTGCAGCAAGCGTAAACTCTGATTTTCCCGATAAGTATCCTGCATACGCGACACCTACGGCCATACCTTCGGGTATATTATGAAGTGTCACTGACAATACAAGCATAATAGTTTTATCCATTCGTCCTTCTGATTTTTCCGTACGCTTCTGAAGTACGGGAATTATCCTGTCGAGAATTTGCAGGAATAAAATACCAATTAAAAAACCTGCTGCTGCAGGGATGAACGCAAGCTTCCCCATATCAGATGCATAATCTATGGCAGGCAGCAAAAGACTCCACACTGACGCCGCTACCATTACACCTGCGGCAAAACCGGAAAGTATTCTCTGTGTTTTATCTGACAGCTGCCTTTTTAAAAACAGTACACAGCCCGCACCGATCGCTGTACCGATAAACGGGATCATAATACCAAATAAGACTTTTCACATCATTTCCGATACCTCCTCCTTCTGTTCTTTTACATTATATGTCGATATATCTTTCCATTGACACTGTTATCGACGGATAATGCAATCCAAATACTTGTGGAGATGTTTTTGTAGGGGGATTTCTTATGGATAAAGTCTTTGTATCCTTTATGGCAGACAGATAAAACAGCCTGTTAAATATGCTGTTTTGATGCGACAAAGGTCCCGGTTATGTATTTCTTTTTTTATTATAACAGAAGCAGACACTTACAAAGGCTCAATAATTAAACATAAAAGAAAAGCCCGAAGCTTTCGCTTCGGGCTTTTTGAATTGTCATTAGTTGACGATAGTCTGCTCGGTTTCCTTGTTGAACAGGTGGATCTTGGAGTTGACGAATGCAACCTTGATGGTCTCGCCTGCCTTGGTCTTGGAAGTAGGAGCAACACGTGCGGTAATGGAGTTACCAGCAGCATTGATGTAAAGGAAGGTCTCGTTACCCATAAGCTCGGTAACTTCGACGTCTGCGGTTACGCAGCTGTCCTTATATCTCTCAATGTACTCGGGCTCGTCGTGAACGTGCTCAGGACGGATACCGAGAACAACTTCCTTACCGATGTACTCGTCGAGCTTGCCGCTGTTGTTCTTGGAAGCGGGAAGCTTGATTGCGAACTCGTTGAAGCAAGCATAGATGCTGTCGTCACGCTTCTCAAGAGTTACATCGATGAAGTTCATCTGGGGAGAGCCGATGAAGCCAGCAACGAACATATTGCAGGGCTTATCATAAAGGAACTGGGGAGTGTGAACCTGCTGAATGAAGCCGTCCTTCATTACAACGCTTCTGTCACCCATGGTCATAGCCTCGGTCTGGTCGTGGGTAACGTAGATGAAGGTGGTACCCAGTCTCATATGGAGCTTAGCAAGCTCGGTACGCATCTGTGCACGGAGCTTAGCATCGAGGTTAGAAAGGGGCTCGTCAAGAAGGAATACCTTCGGCTCACGGACGATAGCACGGCCGAGAGCAACACGCTGACGCTGACCACCGGAGAGAGCCTTCGGCTTTCTGTCGAGAAGGTGAGCTATATCAAGAATCTGAGCAGCCTCTTCAACGCGGCGCCTGATTTCATCTTTCGGATACTTTCTGAGCTTAAGACCGAATGCCATGTTGTCAAAAACGGTCATATGAGGATAAAGAGCATAGTTCTGGAAAACCATTGCGATGTCTCTGTCCTTAGGTGCTACGTCGTTGACAAGGTTGTCGCCGATGTAGAGCTCGCCGTCGGAGATCTCTTCGAGACCTGCGATCATACGAAGGGTGGTGGACTTACCGCAGCCGGAAGGTCCAACGAGGATTACGAATTCCTTATCCTGAATCTCAAGATTGAAATCGTTGACAGCGATAACGCCGCCCGGGTAACGCTTGTAAATGTTTTTCAAGGTTACGCTTGCCATAATTTTTGCCTCCTAATCATTTCTTGGGTCGACAAATCTTTGTACAACCCGTGGCTTCTGCCGTATTATATAATAGCAGAATGAATTTACATAAGCAAGTATTCAACGTTATAAAATTTTCCTCATTTATTGTTGAAGATAACTAAACCACAGCGTTTTTTCAGTCTTTTCATAACATAAAACCGTAAAAAGAGTCAATCATCACAAAACCATCAGTTTTTGAAAATACTAATTTCTTCTTCAGTAAGCTCACGGCACTCTCCCTCTGAAAGTGCATCGTCCATAATCAGCGAGTCGATCGATACCCGTCTGAGATCCAGCACCTTCTTCCCTATCGCAGCAGCCATTCTTTTCACCTGATGGTATTTTCCTTCACATATGCTGATTTCAACAATGTGATTTTCGTCATCAATAAGCTCTGCAAAACAGGGCAGGCATTCTTCCCCTCCGTCTATGGTTACGCCTTTTCTCAGTATATCAAGCTCCTCTTCTGTGGGACTTAAGTCAAGCATCGCATTATATTTTTTATATATTTTCTTTTTCGGAGATGTTACTCTGTGCGAAAATGCACCGTCATCTGTGATAATAAGCAGTCCCGTTGTATCCTTGTCCAGCCTTCCCACAGGTGCAAGTCCCGGTCTTTGCAGTTCTTCCGGAACCAGATCGATCACCGTCTTCTGGGTGCTGTCGGTGCTTGCAGATACGCATCCCTTGGGTTTATTCAGCATTATATATACATATTTTTTATACGTAAGCTCTTTTCCGTTTACAGATATACTTATTTCTTCCGGATTTACCTTTAAATCTATTTTGTCTATCGGTTTGCCGCCAATCAGAACTTTTCCGGTCCATATAAGCTTATGGACTTCCTTTCTGCTCAGTTTGCTTTGTGAAGCTATAACCTTGTCTATACGATCCATAATTCCACTTCCTTTATTATGCATATTATATCCGCCGTCATTCAGAAAGTAAATGAATTTCTATATGTGCTTCAGCTCCGCAACCACTATTTCCGGTCTGTTATTTATTCTGAATGGAATGATGCTATTGCCAAGTCCTCTGCTTACTATCATTTCAGTTTTATCCCGTGTATATTTGCCTCCGTCGTATTTTGGAAACACTCCCTGTCCCGGGGCTACGATACCACCGACAAAGGGAATTCGGAACTGTCCTCCGTGTGCGTGACCCGAAAAAACAAGGTCAGCTCCGCTTTTTACATATAAATCAAAATATTCCGGTCTGTGGGACAGAAGTACAGTATATATATTCTTTTCTTCCGTCAGGTTCATTATATTTTGCTCGAAGTTTCCATTAAAGAAATAATCATTGACTCCTGCAATTTTTATAAAACTTCCGTTATGCTCAATTATTACGCTTTCGTTTTCAAGCACTGTTACTCCTGCTTCCAATAGACCTGTTCTGAGCTTTTCAAACTCTTTATTTGATATATTGGCCTCGTGATTTCCTGTAACATAATAAGTCGGCGCAATCCCGACTGATTCCTTTGCAAATTCAACCGCAATATCAATATCTGTTTTTTGCGAGTCAACAATATCACCTGTTATCACAATAATATCAGGCTTTGTATCTTTCAGCGTTTTTATAAGTTTTTTATTATTATCCCCAAACTGCGCATTATGCAGATCCGATATCTGAGCGATTCTGAACCCTGAAAAATTCTCCGGTATTTTTTCACTGCAGATAACAGTCTCACTTACCATCAGTGCACTGTTTCCCCATATGATCCATATCACAAGCAATGCAAGGATTATCAGAACCGCAATCCACGCCACAAGTTTTTTCATATGTTCTACCTCCTTCAGCACACATAATCATACCACTTATATCGTATAAAAATATGAACCTAATGTAACAAAACGGCAGGAGTTCCTGCCGTTTAAGCTATTCGTCATTTTCAGGGGGAATATCAGAATTTTCGGGTATTATGCCTGAAAGTATCCTGTCCTGTTCAACATCGGAATTATAGATGCTGTTCATTGCTTCAGAAATTTCTGCTGCATTTGCTTCTGCAGAAAAGCCGTGCATAAATCCATTCAGTGATGCAGAACAGATATCTCCGCCTATGACTTTTCCGTCCTTGATAAGCATATTTATGTAAACTGTATCGGGATTATTTGGATAGTTTGTTATTTTATATGTCCACCGCTTTACCCTTTCACCTTTATGATCAGCAAGGTCAAAGCCTTGTTCAATCTGAATTTTATTGTAATTTTCATACACATCACTAAACTGCGATGGAATAATAACCTCCCGCACTTCTACCGGATCACTTTCTATATTCCAGCCGAACTGTTCAGCAAAGCCTATCCTTGCCTCTGCCGTTTCAGCCTCGAGACTGTACCCCTTCTGCACAAGAAAAGCTGTCTCTCGTTCTCCTTTAGGCCACAGAACATAAACTATCGCAGCAGCAAAAAGCAGAATTCCTACAATAAGCAGAACCAATTCCTTTTTCGAGGTTTTAAATGACCATATAAACACGCGCAATCGCCTCCTGTCTTTTTATGATAATAAATATGCAAATACTCTGACGATAATTCACATTCCATAAGATTATCCCATAATTTAATAGACAGGGACTTATTGAAATCCTCATCAATATATATTATAATTACGGCAATAAATAACTGGAGGATTAACCGTGTCTGATAATAAAAACAATGGCGATCGCGGTTTTCTTGACCGCGCTCTTGATCTATTGGCAGATATAATTATTTCCATACGCAACTTTTTTAAAAATCTGTTTTCAAAAAAACGTTCTGTTTCCACTTCTGAAGACGGAAGCAGCCGAAACGCAATTGGTAAAGTTCAGCGCTCCGGTTCTGTAATTGCCGACTCAACACGAAGCACTGCTCTTTCCGATGCTCACAGGACTCACCGTTCCGCTTCCGCTTCACGTTCTGTGACAACTGCACATCACGCCGGCGGAAGAATCTTTTCTGTAGGCGGCGAGCAGAAATTCAAAAAAATTTTTACCATTGCATCTTTTTCCATAATTGGCGTTATTGGCATCGCTCTGCTTATAGCAGCTATCACTCCCTCCGGCGGTCCTACTGAAGTTTTTTCTCCTGTCGTTTCTGAGACTCCTGCTGTTAATCCCAGTGAAACTGACTGTTCGGTTACTATTACCTTCGGCGGCTCTGTCAAGATGAATAAAGAGATTCTCAGCGCCGCTCGAAACAGCGAAGGCTACGATTTCAACAATTACCTTTCTGAGCTCAGTCCGATTTTTACTTCCGATATAAATATTGTGTCCCTTTTCGGAAGTGCTGCGACAACCGAAAACGATCTTTATGTGCGCGGTTTTGATAATTACAACTACCCTACACAGCTTCTTGACACATTATCAAACATTGGTGTTACACATATTATGAATGCATCAAAGGATTCTTTGTCCCTCGGTTTTAACGGACTCAAGAATTCAATGACTGAAATGGAACAGCGCGGCATAAAAGCTCTTGGCACTTATACTGATCCCGAGGCATTTAAAAGTGTATATGTAATTGAAGAGAACCAGATAAAAATAGGTATTGGCACATACTATTGCCCCAACCCTAAAACTTACGATGCTGCTCTGTCAGATCAGAAAAAAGTCAGCACCACTGACGCTGAACTTTCATTCTGTATCAATCAGTACTCCAACAATTCTATAGTCCCTGTTATTGAGGAAGATATTTCCGATATGAAAAAAGCGGGTGCAGAAGTAATCATCATTCTCCTCAACTGGGGCGGTTCTGAATCTAAAAACCATACCGACGATGACCGGAATTCTCTGGCTCAGGATCTCATCGATGCAGGCGTCGATATCGTAATCGGTACAGAACCTGATTATACTCAAAAGATCACTAAAAAGAAGCCTAAAAACAGTGATGAGTACTCTTACGTTTTCTACTCTATGGGTAACCTTTTTGCTGATCCGGATTCCGGCGAGACCGCAAAAAAATATTACAGTATGTCTGCTACATTCACTATTGAAAGAAAATCTGATGAGTCCGAGGCAAAAATAACAAAGGCTGTATGTAATCCGATATACATTCACAGAGATGATACCTATTCTGAGGAAAGTACATACCTCAAATACCGTGTGTTCCCTGCTGTTAAGTATTATTCAGCGCCTGAACGTCCTGACTTTTTCACAAACAGCAATCAGTGGAAATCATCCAAGTCTGCTTTTGATGCAATATATAAATTCGCAAAAAATGCCACAGACGGTATGTCAGTAGGCTCATACGATGAACTCTATCCGCAAACCGAAGACGAGGAAAACATTTCTGATGAATTTTCCGGCAGTGTGTAAATCATACAAAATAACGAAAAAAGATTATGAGATCATTTGATCTCATAATCTTTTTTATTAGCCAATTTTTCTGATTATTGCCACCGGGGTCTGCTGTGCAGCCTGTCCGAGGGGGTTATCTCCGAAAATCTCACCGAGCTGCTCATCGGTAAGCAGATCATCGGGCTTTCCGAGAATGTTTACGCCTATATCGTTTGCATCAACAACATATACTTTATGCCCAAGTGCTTTTGTAAGCTCCTTGGCTACTTCATTGGGCCGAGCCGGAGCCATTTTTGCGTAATTGTTATAAGGCGGAATTGTATAATCGCACGGACCGTCAATAGCACGAACCTGCTCGCCAAGCATATTGTAAAATACGCCGCGTTTTCCGAAAATTTTGCAGATACCTGCAATTATTGCACAGCATACGATTTTCACTTTACCGACTTCACGGATAGCCAGCTCCATTGTCCAGGGACTGCCAAGTCCTATGCCGTACGGGGATTTATATACGAATTTTACAAGGAATTTTGCAAGCTTTGAAGGCTTGATATCCTCAAGTTTAAATGCTCTTCCCTGACTGATAGCGACGATTTTTTCGCTCATAAATATAAAGTCATTTTCCTTTATATGGGGCATTGCATACTTATTGAGTATTTCCTCAAGATTATCGCCAGACATAACAATGTTTGTCTTTACGGGATAACGTTCGTATTTTCCTGTAGAAGTCTCTATTTCGAGATTCTTTCCGGGGTTCGGAACAAGCTCCTGTGCAACGGGAGGATCGTTCTCTGCCGCAACCTCTTCCTTTACTTCTGTGTTTTCAAGTTCAAGCTCTTTGTTGTTCTCGCTCAAGGTATATCCCTCTTTCGCTTTATTTTAACTTGTTTATTTTATCATATATGTACCCCTTATTACAAGAACTTTATCATCTTTATTGAAATTTAATTTGTTAAGAAAAAATTAACTCGGATATTGTTCGCTCTGTTACCTACAATAAAACCGCAAACAATCATACGGAGGTTAATTTTATGAAAAGATTTTTTTGCATACTTCTTGCAGTTCTTATATCTGTCCTATCCTTAACTGCGTGCTCCTGCCGTATGGAGGAAGAGATAGAAACAGATAACAACAATAATAACGGCGGAAATACCGCTGCACCGAAAAAAATCGAACTCACTGTCTGGGAATCAACCGGCGGACCCGATGAGTTTATTCGTCAGGCAGGTCAGCGGTACACAGACAAAAATCCGAATGTTACGATAAAGTATGTCAACGTTGAGCTTGATGACACTTCTGCACAGATCGCACTTGACGGCCCTGCCGGAGTAGGACCGGATCTGTTTGTCGCTCCTCACGATAAAATCGGTCAGCTCGCTGAGGGCGGTCACATTCAGAAGGCCCGTAATCCTGAGCTTATCCGCGATAGAGCACTCGATGTGTGCGCTGATGCTGTAACCTACAAGGGTGAGATGTACGGCTATCCCGTTGCCGCAGAAACCTATGCACTTTTTTACAACAAGGACCTTATATCTTCTCCCCCTGAAACGTTTGATGAATTGATTGAGTTCTGCAAAAAATACAATAACGGCGACAAATACGGTCTGATGTTCGACGTTGCAAACGCTTATTATACAATTATCTTTGCAACAAAGGACGGAAACAGACCTCTTTCAGATACCGATGCAGCTTCTATAGGATTAAATAATGACAAGGCTGTAGAAGGAATGACTTACTTTCAGAATCTGAGAAAAAGCATACTTGATGTTCCTTCTGCCGACCTTACTACTGCCGTTGCAGATGAAGCATTCAGAAACGGTTCTTCTGCAATGCATATAACCGGTCCCTGGAATGTGGCAACCTATACAGATGCGGGTATAAATTTCGGCGTTGCTCCCATTCCTTCTCTCCCCGGTGAAGATACTCCTCCTGCCTCTTTTTCCGGAACAAGAACAATGTTTGTTTCATCATATTCCAACAATCAGAATGAGGCTGCTGATTTTGCAGAATTTCTCATGTCTGACGAAATGCAGAAGCTTCGCTACGAGCTTACTGAAGCAATTCCGTCTGTAGAACTTGAGCTTGACGACGAACACATTGACGGATTTATGGAGCAGCTTGAATATTCATACGCTATGCCTTCCATTCCTGCTATGAGTAAGTTCTGGGATGCAATGAATTCCGCAAGTGCAAACATCTGGGACGGTGCAGATGTCAAAAAGGAACTTGACGCCTGCTTCAAATCTGTTACCAGCGCGTAACAAATGAAAGGACAAAGCCCTATGAATTTATCTATCGGAATTGCAAGTGAGAAAAAAGTCCGCTTGACAGCCTGCCTGTTCATGGGGCTTTCACACATTCTGTATCTCAAAGAATGGATAAAAGGTGCTCTCTTTGCTTCTTTGGAGATAATTTTCCTCTTCACTCTGCCCTCACTGTTCGGAAAGCTCAGGGATATGATAACTCTGGGCTCTCCCACTCCCGAATTACCAATAACTCAGCGCGACAACTCAATTTATATGCTGATCGACGGCATCATGGCTCTTGCTGTGATTTTTGTTTTTTTCGTTGTCTATTATATATCTGTTCGCAGTGCGGTCACTTCTTACAAAAGCTATGAGGCAACAGGTAAGTTTTCCGAAAACAAGAAAATAATTTCACAGCTTGCTGATAAGGGGTTTTCTGTTATAGCACTTGCCCCCTCTGTTCTTCTCGTCCTAATTTTTGTAGTCGTACCTCTTGTTTTTTCTGCCTGTGTGGCATTTACCAACTATTCCTCGCCTTCTCATATCCCGCCTTCCAACACGGTTGACTGGGTAGGTTTTGACAATTTCAGAGATATGTTCGGCGGTGATGCAGTATGGACCTCTGCACTCGGACGTGTTGCACTGTGGACAGTACTATGGGGTATTCTTGCAACTGCTACCTGTTATTTCGGCGGTCTGGTCATTGCCGCAATACTCAATGATAAAAAAATACGCTTTGCTCCTGTTTTTAGAGGAATATTTATTCTGCCTTATGCTGTCCCCTCTATTGTCAGTATGCTTGTGTGGCAGAATCTTCTGAACGGAACCTTCGGTACTGTAAACAGAACGCTTATGGCTCTCGGAATCATAGATTCCGCTATTCCCTGGCTCGGAGAAGTTGCTCTTGCAAGGTTTGTGCTTGTTCTTGTAAATTTATGGGCAGGTTTCCCGTATTTTATGCTTCTGATCACAGGTACAATGACTTCCATTTCTCCTGATGTTTACGAAGCCGCATCAATTGACGGAGCAACCAAACTCACTGCTTTCAGGAAAATCACTCTTCCTTTGGTTCTGTATCAGACCGCACCTCTTATCATTATGTCCTTTACTCATAACATCAACAATTTCGGCGCTATTTATTTTCTTACCAGCGGAAGACCTGTTACAGGCGACACCACTCTTACAAGCGCAGGAGGCACCGACATCGTTGTAACCTGGATTTATAAGCTTACGGTAAGTCTGCTTAAATATAACTACGCATCTGCGTTAGCTGTGCTAGTCTTTCTCGTTCTGGCTCCGGTTGCGATTTTTAATTTCATTCGAACAAGATCCTTCAAGGAGGGTGAAATATGACAATGCAAAATATAGGACGTTCTCTTATAAAAGCTTTCACATATATTTTTCTTATAATAAGCTCGATATTTGTAATATATCCGCTTGTTTATGTAGTAAGTGCTGCCTTTTCTCCGGGAACGTCCATTGCCTCACTTGATATTATACCGTTTTCAGACGGTATTACCTTTGAACACTTCCGTCATTTGTTCAATAACACTTTATATCTTACCTGGTTCAAAAACACCTTTCTCATTGCGATATTTACCGCTTCACTTACTGTTCTCGTTGCGGCACTGGGAGCTTACGTTTTTTCAAGATATAAATTCACTTTCAAAAAAGGGCTTTTGCTCAGCTTTCTTGTATTGCAGATATTCCCGTCTTTTGTCGGGATGATAGCTATCTATGTGATCCTTCTTCGATTCAACGCTCTCGACACACTTTGGGGACTTGTGCTGGTTTATGTCGCAGGCAATGTGCCGTATAACGTCTGGCTAGTCAAAAATTATATGGATACCATTCCAAAAAGCATTGACGAAGCCGCTCGCATAGACGGCGCAAGCGGTTCTATGACATTTTTCAGAATTATTCTTCCGCTCGCAAGGCCTATTCTTACTTTTCTTGCGATAACCAGCTTTACTGCACCCTGGATGGATTTTATATTCCCGAAAATGACCCTCCGTTCTGCAGAAAAACAAACTCTCGCTCTCGGTTTATTCTCTTTTGTTACAGATAAAAAGAATGAATTTACGACCTTTGCAGCAGGTGCTTTACTAATTGCTGTTCCTTTTATTCTTTTCTTTGTCTTAAGTCAGAAACTTATGGTCACCTCCTTGAGTTCTGCTGCGGTTAAGGAATAGAACACTTCTAATTTATATGACACACACTTTAAAACATCTGCAAGCCGCGACAACACTGATTGTCGCGGCTTGCTTTGCTGTATATTTTATGATAGCATTATTGCAAACAATAAATTTGAATTCTGCCGAGAAATTGGAGATGTTAAGTTTATGATTAAACTGATCGTTTTTAACTGCATTTTATTATTGATTATTTTTATTGGATTGTTTTTTATTAAAAAGTACGTAAAAAATGAAAAAGGGAAATCTATAGTATTGCTGTTATCAGCGTTGTTAACCATTTTGTTCCATTACAGTACTTATATATATCATTTTATTACTGACGGTCCGACAACGGAATATTTAAAAGAAAATCCTAATCTGATTTTACCGATATACCCCTGCAATGTTGTTATGTGGGGATGTCTGATTTATGGACTGATGAGAAACAAAAAATCTAAAGCTGCTTCTTTTTTAGCTGATTATCTGTTTTGGTTTGGTATTTTTTCAACACTTGTGGGAATGTTTGCGAATGTAGATTTTATAAACAATCCGTCATTAAAGGATTATGAAGTTACCAAGAGTATAGTTGCTCATGCAACTTTGCTGTTTAATATACTGCTGATCCTTGCCTTTGGTCATATCAAAGTAGATCTGCTAAAGAATATGACTCATATAATTATTTCTGTAATTATGATGTATGTTATAGGATTATACTGCAATAAAGTATTTGAGGTATTAGTGTCTGTCGAAGAAGCAAATTCTGTTAATTCAATGTTTATTCTTCATTCTCCGTTCCCGGCAGTTCCGTTCCTGAAATATCCAAATATAGCAGTATGTTCTTTAATTCTTTATTTCGTTTTATTTTCTATATGCGAAATGTTTCTTTATCAAAAAGGGAACAGATGGTTTAACAGAATAAAGTTAACAGTACGATAAAACTATAACGAACTCACATAATCAATACAGAGTTAAGCTCTGACAGAAAACCTCAGTATGACTATCAGTCACACTGAGGTTTTTATTATTCGGTTTTCTCCGCACAATATTTTCTTATTGCTTCTCTGACAAACTCTGCAGTCCCCTCTCCACCTGCCCGATCAATATTCTCTTTCATTCTTTCATCTCCTACATACATCTCTCCAAGTGATCCGAGAATTTCATCTGAACAGGTATAAAAGTTTTCGGTTATATAATTTTGCAGTTCTTTTATATTATTCTGAATCTCTTTGCTGCCCGAATCTTTTTCCTTATCCTTTCCTATTTGAGCCAACATGAACATCAAACCTTCCCCGGCTTTTTCTGAATTATTGCCGCTTCTGCTTATGTATTCATTGTACTCCTCGGTGTCTCCCCATCTTTTTATTACTTCTTCCTTGTATTGGTCAAATTTATTATTAAAAACATCAAAACCCATATCTGTTTCTCCTTTATCTCTGATCTCTCCTGCGAGAATGATCATTTTTTCTATTTGTTTTTTCTGCATCTCCAGCATTTCAATCTGCATTGTCAGTGCTTCTCTGATATCATATTCAGGATTATCAAGTATTCTCTTTATATCTTTAAGAGAAAACTTCAGCTGACGCAGAAGCAAAATATTATAAAGCCTCTTCATCTCCTTTTCTTCATACACCCTGTAGCCCGACTCCGTATATCCTGCAGGCGTCAGCAGTCCGATTGAGTCATAATAGTGAAGCGTCCGCACGCTGATACCTGTCCTTTTGCTTATGTCACTTACTGTAAGCATTTTATCCCTCCCGCATTTCTATCATAGACCATAACGTAACGTCAGTGTCAATACTTAATTTAAATTTTTATTGCCTTATATGTTTTTTTGTTGTATCATTATGTTGTATAATTTTACAATTTGATCCGGTGGTGATATTATGCCGTTGAAATTCAGTAGCGAGCTGGATTTTACATCCTTCAGAGAATTTGCGGAAAAGAACGCAAAGTATGCATATATGCAGGCGCTGACGGCCACTCACGATGATAACAAATCGGAAAGACTTGCAGCTAAATCTTTATTTCTTGTACTCAAGAACAAGAAGCACTTTGATGCAGATGACAATGATATAAACGAAAAAACTGCAATAGACCTTACTTTGCGTCCTCTGCTCAGCAGGAAAGAGCGTGATATGCTTGATAATGCTCCCGATGCTAATCAAATCCTCGACGAGTTTCTTGAGGATGATGATAATTCCAAGGAGCATTTCAGAATCTATCCGCCCAGTGAGGAGTCTGAGCGAAAAATAATCATCAAGGCATGTGCAAAAGCTGACTCCATCACTCCTAAATATGCTCCTATGTATACAGGTACAAAATCCGGAATAGTTTTGATAATTGTCCTTATCTTTATTTGTGCCGCCATATACTTTATATGGAATGATCCTGCAGATCTGCTTTCTGATAAGTCGCCCGCATACAGCTCTTCCGGTTCCGCTGTCCCTGTTCCCAGCAACGGAAGTCTTATTGATGTGGAATTTAAGGCAGAAGAATCAGCTTTGGATTGTGTTCCTGTGAGAGTCTATATTTCAGGTCCTGACCGTTCGCTGGTTTCCAGTGTAACCTATTCTCCCGAATACTCTTCTTCGGTTTCATCTGCTTATCAATGCGGCGATGAATACTGGGTTATGATGGTTAACTCGGAAAACTATTACAAAGTCAATATAAAAGGCTCCGGCGGACTTGATGTCGTCAGACATTTCCGCATCGGAAGTGAGATTCCCTATTCTCCTATAGTTACCGTTGTTGAAAACACTCATAATGATAATTCAAATGTTATCAGGGTTGATGTTAAAACCTGTGACGGTTCATCTTACGTCAGCTCAGCAGATATTGCTGACATATTAAAAGCTCCTGACGGCACTTATTCGATCAGTGCACCTGTCGGTATCGACAGCACATTCTATTTTGTTGACGGTTCGGGAAACCAGACCGGTATGATAGTTACGTCTTACGGTCAGGCAATTGTTTCTCCCTCTCTTGACATTGCTGAAATTTCTCTCGGTCACGATTCTTCCAAGACTGTTGAGTTAAATCAGATCCTTCCCACTGACAGAACCTACAGCATCTCTGCAGTCTCAGATTCGAAGGACATTACAGTAAACATTGACAGCGAAAATGTTATGACTGTAAACACCTCCAACGGATTTGTGGGAATCGGAAATATAAATCTCTCTGTCAACGACAGTTACGGACTGACTACTGATACCTCTATCCCTGTTATTGTTCTGAACAGTGCGCCTTATTATGCTGATCCTTCACAGCTTTATTCCACTGTTCTTCATACACCAAGCAACTCCGGATATCTCTTCGGCACCCTCAATGCAACTGATGAACAGGGCGATCATCTGACCTATACACTCACAGGTCAGACCGACTGCAATGTTACCCTCTCTCCCAACGGAAGCTTTATGCTGTTCATCGATGAGAATTATAGAGGTCATTCAGCTTCATTTGATTTTACTGTGTCTGACGGAAGCCTTACTTCGGTTCCTTATCGATATACTATCTCACTGCACAACAACATAATTCAGTCTGAAAGTTACAGCCAGAAGTTTGTTTGCTATGCAGGCGAAAACGGCTGGTATACTCTCAATCTTCCTTCCATCGATTCTGATGGCGATATCCTCAACTGGAATGTTACCACCACTTTGTCCGACGACGGCAGAACTCCGGAAGGCAACTATATCTCTTATGGCGACGGACTTTCCAAGGTTCTTATCCGTGTTAATCCGGAACTTAACAAGAAATTCTCGGAGACAATCACTCTCACCTGCTCTGACGGTTGGCTCAGCAGTGACACAATCACTGTAAAGTGTTCATTTGTGAAGAATGAGCCGCCTAAGGCAGGCAAGGAAAACCGCGCATCTATTCCTGTATCTGAATCTACCGGAACATTCATTCTTGATGTAAAAGACGACTGCGAATTCGATAAGTCAGTAATCAAGGAAGTCATCAGCTGTTCCGGCGGCACAGTAGTTGATAATATCGGCTGGTCTATGCTTCAGTTTACCGTAAACTTCGATCCTGCTGCCGATCCTACTCAGCCTGTTGTTGCTGTTTTCCTGGTAGAAGATGTTGCTACAAAGGAAACAATCGAGGTCAGATATACTATTAACAGAATTGCTGAGTAAGTCAGCTAATATGATTGTGCTAAACGGCGCTTTTGGCGATAATGCCAAAAACGCCGTTAC